>NZ_JAPNJY010000031.1:0-540548 GCF_026626625.1 Corallococcus sp. BB11-1
CCTGCGCGCTGCCCGCGTCGACCGGGTCGTTGAAGTGCGACAGCACCAGCTCCGCCGCCGGCCCCGCGCCCATGGTGAAGGACTGGCTCTCCAGGCTGAGCGCCCCCACGGTGGCGGTGAACGTGAACGTGTCCGCCGTGTCCACGCGCAGCCCCTGGAACGTGGCCACGCCGTTGACCGCCGCCACCGCCACCGACGGAAAGGAGGGCTGCCCCGTCAGCGTCAGCGTCACCACCGAGCTGGCGGTGGTGACGACGTCGCCACGCGCGTCCTGGAGCGCCACGAGCACGTCCGCGAGCGCCGTGCCCGCCCTGCCACCCGCCGGCTGCGACACGAACGCCAGCTGCGTCACCTGCGGATTCACCGTGGACACAGTGAGGCTGTCCGACCGCGTGGCGTTGCCCCGCTTGTCCGTCACCTTCAGCGCCACATGGTACGTCGTGCCCACCGCCAGGCCCGTCAGCGTCGCGGACTGCACCGAGCCCGGAGGCACCGGGCTGCCGCTGTCCACCAGGGTCCCCGCCTCGAAGGCCGCGTCCGAATCGATGGGCGCCGTGGCGTAACGCAGCTCCTGCGCGGTCAGCGGTCCCTGGGTGCCGTCATCGCCCACGCCCGTCCACTGCACCGTGAGGCCCGTCTCCGTCGCCGCCGTCTGCGTCAGCACCGGCTTCGCGGGCGGCACGTCGTCCACCACCTCGATGTCAGCGCTGCTCGCGTCCGGCAGCCCGTCCGCGGAGGCCACCAGGTGCGTGAGGCCATGGCCCGCCACGCTCAGCGTCGTGAACGTCGCGACGCCGTCCACCGGCACCGCCTCCGTCGTGCCCGCCAGCGTGAAGCCCGCCTGGGGCAGCGACAGCTTCACCGTCGGCGTGCTCACCCGGACCACGTTTCTGAAGGCGTCCTCCAACTGGACCAACACGGTGCCCAGGGGCGCGCGCGTCGACACGGGCGTGGGCAGCTGCGTGAAGACGAGTTTCGCGGGAGGCCCGGCGGCCACTTCCACATGCAGGGTGAACGCGATGGCGCTCGTGCCGTCGTCAATCATGAGCCGCTGGCTTCCGGCGGTCTGGAAGGTGATGCCCGCGAAGGTGTGCTGCCCTGCGTCCGCGGCCGTGTACGCATGGGCCGCGGGGAGGCTCGCGGCGGAGTCCGTGGACGTCAGCGTCACCGTGCCCGTGTAGTCCGTCACCGTGTTGAAGTACGCGTCCTGCACCGTCACCTGGAGGTCCTGCGCCACGCCCGCCACCGCGGACTCCAGCAGCGTGTTGTAGGCCAGGGTCGCCGGGACGTTGGGGACCACCTTGAAGAAGGTGCTTGAGGCCGGCTCGAAGCCGGGGGCGCTCGCGATGAAGTGGTAGTTGGCGCCCGCCCGCTTCAGCACCACGTCCGGGAAGCGCGCCACGCCATCCACCGCCGTGACCGTCAGCAGGCCCTCCGGGAAGACGACGCCCCCGGAGCCCAGCGACAGCGTCACGTCCGCCGTGCCGTCGGTGATGGGCTGCCCGCTGGCATCCTGGAGGACCACCTCCAGGCCGCCCAGCGCAACGCCCGCCACGCCATCCGGCAGGGCCTGCCTGAACGCGAGCCGCGTGGCCGTGGGGTCGATGAACTCCACCGTGGCGGTGGCGGTGAGCGGCACCGTCTTCCCGTTCAGGTCCTTCACCGACGCCTTCACCGTCTTCACGCCCGTCGTCGTCGACGCCACCTTCGCGACGGTCTCGCCGTTGATGCCGGTGAGCTCCGCCTGCACCGCGATGGAGGCGCCCTCCCCCTCCACCGTCACCGTCACCGCGCGCCCGGGCATCCGCGAGCCGTCCTTGCTCAGCACCGTCACCGTGACGGCGGCTGCGTCCTGGCCGTTCGCGAGCACGCCCGTGGGCCGGTCCACCACCACCGTGGAGGCCGCCGCGTCCACCACGCCCTCCACCACGGGTGGAGGCAAAGGCGAAACGCCGGGCTCGCTACACCCCAGCGACAGACCCAGACACAGCACGCTCAAACCCAGGCAGCGGGCGAGCACCTCGAAACGGGGGGAGGACATGGATGTCTCCGTCCAGCGGGCAGACCCCGCGCGGCATGGAGTGCCTGCGCGGGGCTGCACAGCTTTCTAGCAGACATCCGGCGGCCCCACGAACGCGGGCCGCCCCTTTCAGCTCAACCGAAGAAGCTCAGCTGTTCATCGCCTGGAGGAGCGCGGCGCCGCCCAGCAGGGACTGGCCGCCGTCGCACACCATGATGGCGCCGGTGATGAAGGAGGCCGCGTCGGAGGACAGGAACAGGGCCAGCCGGGAGATGTCCTCCGGGGTGCCAAAGCGCTGCAGCGGCAGGGCCTCGGCCAGCTTCTGCCGTGAGTCCACGGACGGCGCCAGCCGGCTCATGCCCTCGGTGCCTTCGATGGGGCCTGGGGTGATGGCGTTGACGCGCACGCCCGCCCCGCCCCATTCAATGGCGAGCACGCGGGTGAGCATGTCCACGCCGGCCTTGGCGGCGCAGACGTGGGCCTGCATGGCCATGGGCAGGTAGGCCTGGGGCGCGGAGATGGTGATGACGGACGCGCCCGGCTTGCGCAGGTGTTCGAAGGCGGCGCGCGACACGTTGAACGTGCCCAGCACGTCGATGTCCATCACCGCCTTGAAGCCGTTGGAGGACATGCCCAGCGCGGGCGCGGGGAAGTTGCCGGCCGCGCCGCACACCAGCACGTCGATTTCACCGTACGCGTCCTTCACCTGCTGGAGCGCCTTCTCCACGGACGCGTAGTCGCGCACGTCCGCGGCGACGCCCATGGCGGTGCCGTGGGCCTGGAGGCCCTTCACCGCGCCCTCCAGCTTCTCCACGTTGCGGCCGTTGATGGCCACCTTCGCGCCCGCCTTCACGAACGCGGTGGCGATACCGAGGTTGATGCCACTGCTGCCACCGGAGATGAAGGCCGTCTTGCCCTTGAGCAGCCCGTCCCTGAACACGCCATCCGCCATGGAGTCGCTCCTTCTTTCAAATCAGCCGAACTCCACGACCTTCTGCCCGAAGAGCTTGTCCACCGCGAGCAGCAAGTCGTCATTCACCTGCACCCGGAGCGTCGTGCCGGCGATGTGCGCTTCGGCCTCACCGGGGAACAGCACGCTCACGGCCACCGGCGTGGCGCCCGCGTACTTCTTCGCCAGCTCGTTGAGCTTCGCCAGCCGCTCCTCGGTGACGATCTCCGCGGGCAGGCGCAGCTCCAGCCGCTTGGTGCGCTTCTCCCGCACGGACTTGAGGCTCTGGATGTCGTCGACGATGAGCTCCGCGGTGGGCGTGTTCTCGTCGCGCTGCGAAATCTGCACGGTGCCCGTCACCAGGATGGGGTCGTCCGACTTGAGCAGGTGCTCCCACTGCTCGTAGCCCGGCTTGGGCCCCTGCTTGGACCACTTGCCGTCCTTGCCCATCACGTTGCGCGTGCCGTCCTTGCCCGGGAAGCACACCAGCTCCGTGGAGCCGGACAGGTCTTCGATGGTCACCCACGCCATGCGCTTGCCCGTCTTGGTGGGGCGCTCGCGCAGCACGGTGATGATGCCCGCCACGGTGAGCTTCTCGTCGCGGCGCGCGCGCTGCACGGCGGTGATGGGCCGCGCGTAGCGCTTCAGCTCCTTCTCGTACTGGTACAGCGGGTGGCCGGACACGTAGAAGCCGATGGACTCCTTCTCGAAGGCCAGCCGCTCCTTCTCCGGCCACTCATCCACCGCCGCGTAGTCGTCCTTGAGGCCGGTGCCAGCGGCGGCGGGGCCGGAGAGCATGCCGAACAGGGAGCTCTGGCCCGCGGCCTTGTCCTTCTGGCTGGCGGAGCCGCGGTTCATCGCGCGCTCGATGGTCTCGAAGAGCTGCGCGCGGGGGCGCTTCTCGAAGTCGAAGGCGCCCGCCTTCACCAGGGCCTCCAGCACCTTGCGGTTGACGCGCCGGCCGTCCACGCGCTCGCAGAAGTCGAAGAGGCTCTTGAAGGGGCCTTCCTTGCGCGCCTCCAGGATGGACTCGATGGCGCCCTCGCCCACGCCCTTGATGGCGCCCAGACCGAAGCGGATCTTCCCCTCCACCGCGCCGAAGGCCAGGTCGGACTGGTTCACGTCCGGCGGCAGCACCTGCGTGCCCGACTCGCGGGCCTCGCCGATGTGCTTCACCACCTTGTCCGTGTTGTCCTTCTCGCTGGTGAGAAGGGCGGCCATGAATTCGCACGGGTAGTGGGCCTTGAGCCACGCCGTGTGGATGGTGACCAGGCCGTACGCCGCGGAGTGGCTCTTGTTGAAGCCGTACTCGGCGAACTTCTCCATCAGGTCGAAGATTTCGCCCGCGACCTTCAGGTCCACGTTGTTGGCCTTGCAGCCCTCCATGAAGCCGGCGCGCTCGGCCTGCATGACCTCGGCCTTCTTCTTGCCCATGGCGCGGCGAAGCAGGTCCGCGCGGCCCAGGGTGTAGCCACCCAGGACCTGCGAAATCTGCATCACCTGCTCCTGGTACACGATGACGCCGTAGGTGTCCTTGAGGACGGGCTCCAGGTTCGGGTGCGGATACGACACCTTCTCCCGGCCGTGCTTGCGGTTGATGAAGACGTCCACCATGCCGGCGTCCAGCGGACCCGGGCGGTAGAGCGCGCCCGCGGCGATGACGTCTTCGAAGCAGGACGGCTTGAGCTTCATCACCATTTCGGTGAAGCCGCTGGACTCCATCTGGAAGACGCCGGCCGTGTCGCCCTTGGCCATCAGCGCCCACATGCTCTCGTCGGTGAGCGGGATCTCGTGCCGCTTGATGTCCTTGCCGTGGTTGCGGTTCACCAGGTCCAGCGCGTGCTGGATGACGGTGAGCGTCTTCAGGCCCAGGAAGTCGAACTTCACCAGGCCCGCGGCCTCCACCTCGTCCTTGGCGAACTGGGTGATGAGGATCTTCTCGCCCGGGGGCGAGTAGACGGGCACGAACTCCCACAGGGGCTTGTCGGCGATGACGACGCCGGCCGCGTGCATACCGGGCTGGCGGTGCAGGCCCTCCAGCGCGAGCGCGATTTCGAGCACGTCCTTGGTGGTGACGGGGTTGCCCTCCACCTCACCGATGTTGGCGGGCTTTTCGATCATCTCCTTGAGGCGAGGCTCCATTTCGATGGCCTCCTTCAGGGAGATGTTGAGCACTTCGGGCACCAGCTTCGCGATGCGGTCGCCTTCGCTGAAGGGCAGGCCGAAGACGCGGCACACGTCGCGCAGCACGCTCTTGGCCTTGAGCGAACCGAACGTGATGATCTGCCCCACGTTCATCTCGCCGTACTTGCGGCCCACGTACTTGATGACCTCGTCGCGCCGGTCCTGGCAGAAGTCGATGTCGAAGTCCGGCATCGACACGCGCTCCGGGTTGAGGAAGCGCTCGAAGAGGAGGTTGTACGGGATGGGGTCCAGGTCGGTGATGCGCAGCGCGTACGCCACGAGCGACCCCGCGCCGGAGCCTCGGCCCGGGCCCACCGGGATGTTCTGCTTCTTCGCCCAGTTGATGAAGTCCTGGACGATGAGGAAGTAGCCGCTGAAGCCCATGCGCTGGATGACGCCCAGCTCCAGGGTGAGGCGGTCTTTGTACTGCTGGTGGTCGATGGGGTACTGGTGCTTGAGCTCCTCGAAGCGCTGGCGCAGGCCCTCGTAGGACAGCTCCGCCATGAAGGAGTCCGGGGTGTGGCTGTCCGGCACCTTGAACGTGGGGAGCATGGGCTTGCCCAGCTTCAGCTCCACGTTGCACTGCTCGGCGATGCGCTGGGTGTTGTGGACGGCCTCGGGCGTGTCCTTGAAGAACTCCAGCATCTCCGCGGGGCTCGTCACGTAGAGCTTGTCGGTGGAGTGGCGCAGGCGCTTGCTGTCCGCGAGCGTCTTGCCGCTGGCGATGCACATGAGCAGCTCGTGCGCCCGGGCGTCCTCGCGCTTGATGTAGTGCGCGTCCGCGGTGGCGACGAGCGGGATGTCCATGTCCCGCGAGAGCTGCTTGAGGTTCTCGTTCGCCTTGTCCTGCTCCGGCATCCCGTTGGATTGGATCTCCAGGAAGAACTGCCCGGGCTCGAAGATGTTCTTGTACTCACCGGCGGCGCGGCGGGCGTGGTCCATGTCGCCGCGGAAGCACGCGCTCGTCACTTCACCGCCCAGGCACGCGGTGAGCCCGAAGAGGCCCTTGCTGTGCTTGGCGAGCACCTCCTTGTCGATGCGCGGGTGGTAGTAGAACCCGTTCATGTACGCGGTGGAGGACAGGTAGCGCAGGTTCGCGTAGCCCTCCTCGTTCTTCGCCAGGAGGATGAGGTGGTGGGCCACCTTCTCCGAACGGTCCTCGCGCCCCTTGGGGCCCGCGACGTAGGCCTCCAGGCCGAGGATGGGCTTGATGCCGGCGTCCTTCGCCTTCTTGTAGAAGTCGATGGTGCCGAACATGTTGCCGTGGTCCGTGACGGCCACGCTCGACATGCCCTTCTCCTTCACCGTCTTGATGAGGTCCTTCATCCGGATCGCCCCATCGAGCAGCGAATAGAGGGTGTGGAGGTGAAGGTGGGTAAAGGACATGGGCGTCAGGTTCCCGGGGTGAAGAGGGAGGCGCCTGAACACTAGAGCCCGCAACCCCTGCTCGCCAGTCCAGTGACGGGCCCCCCGGTCTTCGGCCGTCTGCGAGTGAAGCGGGGCCCGGAAATCCGGCCCGGGGCAACACCCGGAGCGGAATCCAGGCCCCCGGTCGTCCAGGCGTGGGCAGTCCGGCGCATCGCGGGATGCCGGACGTGGGATTCGTGCCCACGCTGCCCCAGGATGCCCGCCACCACCGCCCGTCCACCGACGCTTCCCCGAGCCCTCCTGCTGGGCTGCCGGGCAGGCCTGCTCGTCTTCCTGGTGCTCTACACGCTCTGTGCCCTGCTGAACATGCAACTGGGTTACCAGGGGAACGAGAGCCGCATCGTCACGGACTGGGTGTGGACCGAGTGGCGCTCCGTGGTGCTGTGGCAGGTGGCGCGGCTGCTCGCGGCGTACTGCGTGGTGGGGCTGGGGCTGGGGGCGCTGCTGGGGGCCGGGCTGTGGGCCGCGGAGCGGGGCCGGCGCGCGGTGTTCTGGGGGAGCGGCCTGGGGTGCCTGGTGGTGGAGGGGATGCTGGTGCTGGGGGACATGGCGCACCATCCGCACGTCTACGCGGCGACGCTGTATGGGCGCTCGGAGGTGACGGCGGCGCTGCTGCGGGGCGTGAGCGGGACGCAGCCTTCGGGTTGGTACACGGCGGCGCTGGTGCTGCCGGTGTTGAGCGTGCTGGCGGTGGTGACGCGGTGGCTGGTCATGGCGCCGCGCTGGCGCAGCGTGATGGGGGGCATGGCGGTGGCGGCGGTGGTGGTGGGGTTCACCGGCCTGGGCCTCGCGCGGACGCGCGGCGCGGAGACGTCCGCATCGCCACGGCCGAACCTGCTCATCCTGGCGTCGGACGGGCTGCGGCCGGACCACCTGTCGGGCAACGGGTATTCGCGGGCCACGTCGCCCAACATCGACCGGCTGATGGCGGAGGGCACGCGCTTCGACGACACGGTGGTGCAGGTGCCGCGCACCGCGCCGTCGTGGACGACGCTGCTGACGTCGCAGTGGGCGGGCGAGCACCCGGTGGTGCACACACTGGTGGGGCCCGAGGCGCGCGAGGCGAAGCTCACCACGCTGGCCACGGTGCTGGCGGAGCAGGGCTACCGCACGGCCGTGGTGGCGGACTACGCGGGGGACCACTTCTCCCGCTTCGAGTACGGCTTCCACCAGGTGTCCGCGCCGGACTTCCGCTTCCCGGACCTGGTCCGCCAGCGGATGCTCATCATGAACGTGGCGCTGCTGCCGTGGACGTCGCTGGCGCCGGGGCTGTTTCCGGAGCGGGGCCAGTTCCCGGAGCTGACCGACCCCGCCCCGTTGCGGGCGCGGGTGCGCCGCACGCTGGCGGGCCTGCCGGAGGACGCGCCGTTCGCGCTGGTGGTCTTCGCATCGTCCACGCACTTCCCCTACGCCGCGCCGTGGCCGCAGGAGGGCCGGTTCGTGGAGCGGGGCTACCGGGGGCCGTGGCGGTTCGGCGCGACGCCGAGGATGGAGGTGGATCCCCAGGCGCCTACGATCACGCCCCAGGACGTGGCGGCGCTGGGGGCGAACTACGACGCGGGGGTGCGGACCTTCGACAGCCTGGTGGGGAGCCTGCGCCAGGACCTGGAGCGGCGCGGGCGGTGGGACGACACGCTGGTGGTGCTGGTGTCGGACCACGGGGAGCACCTGGAGGACGCGGGCCTGGGGCTGGGCCACGGCGACCACCTGTGGGGCCGCGCGGCGCTGCGCATCCCCTTCGTGGTGCGGCTGCCCGGGCAGGTGGCACAAGGGCGCGCGGTGACGCAGCGGGCGCGCTCGCTGGACGTGGCGCCCACGCTGCTGGAGCTCCTGGGCGTGAGCGCGCCGGAGTCCTTCCGAGGCCGCTCGCTCGCGTCGCTGGTGAAGCCCGGACCGGAGCCCCGGCCGCTGCCGGACCTGCCCGCGCTCATCGAAACGGACCTGTGGTTCAGCGACCGCGACGGACAGCCGTACCAGACCGTGCGCGTCCCCTACCCGTGGATCTACGAGACGGCCACGGTGGAGCCGGACACTGGAGAGATTTCACTCAAGCCCGAATGGGAAGGCACCGTGCTGCGCGCGCGGCACCGGGGCCTGTACCTGGGCCGGTGGAAGCTGCTGGAGCTGCCCACGCCGGACGGGGTGGTGCTACAGCTCTTCGACGTGGTGACGGACCCCGAGGAGAAGCGCGACGTGGCCGGGGACTTCCCCAACGTGGTGACCGCGATGCGCGCGAAGCTGGCCGCGGAGTTGCCGGATGCCTCCGGAGAAGCGCGCAGCCCGGTCATCCACTGAGGGCCCGCACGGAGCTGGCGCTTCGCGGGTGCGATGCCGCCCAGGGCCTTCAGCAGGCCGAAGACAGAAGCGGGTCCCATGCCGCATGCGGAGCCAATGTCATGCAGGGAATGGTGCGCACCGGTTGAATGCACCCTCGCAGTCATGACTTAACTCGCCGCGTTGATCGTGCTGTCATGGTTTCCCGTGACAGCCATTCCCCCTGTTCAAGGCGCCGCGAGTGCTGCCCTCCTCGTCCTCGTGAGCTGCGGCTCCGCCACCCTCGGCACCGTTGGCCCCCCCGCATCCGCGAAGTGGGTGAGCCCGATCGTCGCCAGTCCGGACGGTGGCCAGGTGCGCACCACCATCTATTACGGGCCCTGGCAGTGCAGCGCCGCGTTCATGGCCCGCTGCGAGTCGAAGTGCGCAGCCCAGGGCCACGCGCTCATGGGTTGCATGTGGCTCGCCGACATCAAGGGCGACTGGCAGGGCCGCTTCATGCTGATGCCCGCGGAGGCCGGCGGGCGGCTCGCCATCACCCACTGCTGCTGCGACTACCCCAAGGTGGCGGACCTGGAGGCCCGCAGGAAGGCGTGGAACAACGCGCGCAAGTCGTTCCGAAGGGACTGGGCGAGCGAGTACGGCGACTGGCCGAGGAGTGGTGATGCCTGGCCGGGACACCACATCTTCGACCTCGCGCACGGAGGGGAGCCCGTGGCACCTGGCAACGTGCTCCCCGTACCGAAGGCAGTGCATGACGTCTTCACCACTGAGTACCCCGCCTGCTACGCGCCCGGGGGGCGATGGCGCGCCGTAGGCCCGGACCATCCCTATTCAGATTGAGGACCGCGCCCATGCCCACGCCCATCGAGCGCCTGCTGGTCGAAATCACCCGGCACCACTACCCGAATCCCCCTGCGACAGCCGCGCAGCTTGCGGCGTTTGAATCGCGCGTGAATTGGATGCTTGACCCGGACTTGCGCGCCTTCTACCTGCACTGCGATGGCGCGACCCTCTTCGATCCGCGCGACCAGGACCCGAACTATCGCATCCTGCCCCTGGCGGAGATCGAGCGTGCGCGAGTCAGAATGCGCCATGAGGACAGCGACACCTACGGGGCTGCCTCCTGGTACACGCTGCTCTACCTCCAGGATGGCGACTACGTGCTCGTGGATGTCGCCCAGCAGGTGGGCGGGCGCTATCCGATGTTGGACGCATTTCACGAGACCTATCCCGAGGTGAAACAGATTGCCTCGTCCTTCGGCGAGTTCCTGGAGGAGGCGCTGGCCAGCGGGGACGACTACTTCTGGCTGAAGGGGTGAAGCAGGCGTGGCGCCAGCCCTCGGTGAGCATCAGGGTCGTTGTCGCGTGAGAGAGGGCCCCGCCCAGCGCCATCAAGGACCGACGATCGCGGTCCTCGCCTGGGGCTCCACCGGGGAGGCCCCGGTCCGACGCAGCAGCATCACCGCGCCCACCGTCAGCAGGGTGCACACGACGAGCAGCGCCGCGTGCATGGAGGTCGGCAGCTCCAGGGCGGACGGCGCGAAGCGGGTCAGGAGGAAGGACGCCGCGTTGTTGAGGATGTGGACGAACACGGGCAGACGCACGCTGCCGGTGCGCTCCGCGAGCCAGCCCAGATACACGCCCAGCACCAGCGCCAGGGGGCTGTGGATGGGGTCCAGGTGCATGAAGCCGAAGAGCGTGGCGGCCCCCGCGATGCCGGCCCAGGGGCCCCAGCGCTCCACCAGGCGCGTCTGCACGTAGCCCCGGAAGAACAATTCCTCCCCCGTGCCCGCCACCAGCGTGCCGAAGAACATCAGCAACGCGAACGTCCCGAGCGACCCCTGGCTGGTGGCCTGCAACCCCTTCAGCGACGACGTCCAATCCCATACACCCACGAGCACGCTCAGGCTCTCCATCGCCTGCCCCAGCGCGAAGCAGCCCACCAGCGCGGCCCCCCAGGCCCAGGCAGGCAGGGACACGCCCGGCCTGGTTCTCAGCCGCTCCCGCAGCGGGCGGGGGGAGAGCCACCCGCCCATGAGCGCGACGCCCAGCCCCACGAGGCTCGACAGCATCACGCCCGCAACGTGCAGCCACGGCAACAACTTGATCTGCTCCATCATGGCCGCCATGGCCGCGGCGTCCGGGGACTTCACGCCGGTCCGCGCCATCTCCAGCGCCATCGCGATGCCAGCGAACAGGGTGCCCCCGACGAGGAGCGTCACCAACATGAGCCCGAACGCGAGGAACACCGTCCACACCCGGGGGCGCTCCGGGGAGGCGGGCGCGGGCGGAGTGTCCTGGGTGGAGGAAGGTTCGGGCTGGAAATCCATGGCGCGCGACGTTAGTGCCCACGCCATTCCAAGTCGAACCGGGCCTCGCGGCTGGCTTCACACTACTTCACGTCCCATGCAAACCCACGCAATGAGCGGTCTGCATATTGGCTCCAGTCACGAAGCGGGAAACGAACCCCACGCCTGGAGACACCACGCCATGAAGAAGAAGCTCGTCATCGCCGGTACCGCCGTCGTCGCCGTCACCCTCCTCACCGGCTTCGGCTTCGGCGGCCGCGGTCACCACGGCTCACCGGATCCGGAGCGCATCAAGCAGATGGTGACGTGGAAGCTGGACGACAAGCTGGATGACCTGGACGCCACCGAAGCGCAGCGCTCGTCCATCCACGCCGTGAAGGACCGCCTGCTCGCGGAAGGCCAGCAGCTCATGGTGGGACAGCAGGCCGTGCGCAAGGAGGCCCTGGCCCAGCTCGAATCCCCGACGCCCGACGCCGCGAAGCTGCACGCGCTGGTGGACTCGCGCATCGACGCCTTCCGCGCCTTCGCCCACAAGGCGACCGACGCCGTGCTGGAGATGCACCGCACGCTGACGCCGGCCCAGCGGCAGGAGCTGGCCACCGAGTACCGCGAACGCACCGGCCAGAAGTAGCGCCGGCTTTACCGGCGGCCCGTCCTCTTCCCGGGACGGGCCGTTGGGGTTGCGCTCAGGCTGACATTCTCTTCGGCGGCCCTTGCGCCAGCGTGGGCAGGGCCTGCCCGGGCGGCTATGGTCGGACGGTGGATTACACCGACTACGCTCGACGCATCCGTGCCCATGCCTCCCTGGGTGAACTCACCGAATACGGACAGGTGCACGAAGGCGGGCGCGACTACCCGCTCTTCCGCCTCATCGTCCCTGGCGAACGCTGGCTCGTCATCACCTCCGGCTTCCACGGCGAGGAACCCGCCGGTCCGCTGACGCTCGCCCAGCACCTGCCCGACGTCGTGGCCTACGCGAAGTCCAAGGGCGTGGGCCTGCGCGTCTACCCGTGCATCAACCCCTCCGGCTTCGAGGACGGCACGCGCTACAACCGCAGCGGCGAACACCCCAACAACGACTTCATGCGCTATGAAATCGCCCCCGGCGAGTGGCGCGGGGAGCTCATCGGCGATCCGCCCATCCTGCGCTGGGCCCTGTACGACGGCGGCCCCAAGGAGACGCGCGCGGTGAGGGCCGACCTGGCCCGCTTCCCGCCTCCCGACGCCGCGCTCGACATCCACCAGGACAACTACCTGGGCGGCGTCGCCACGTACGCGTACACCTTCGGGGACAAGGCCGCCTACGTCCCGATGATGGAGGCCTGCGCCGCGCACGCCACCGTGGTGCGCAGCCGCAAGGTGGACGACAACAGCTTCGCCGACGAGAACGGCTTCGTCGTCTTCCACGACGGCAGCGTCACCGACTGGTACACGCGCCAGGGCGTGCCGTACACCGCCGCGCTGGAGACCACCACGCCCACGTCGCGCGACGCGTGCGACACCGTGAACCTCATCTGGATCCGCGGCTTCATCGACCTGGCGGCGCGTGGCGAAGGCCCCAAGCGATGATGCAGCGCCCCCTGGGAAGCAGCGGCCTCACCGTCTCCGCGCTCGGCTTCGGCGCGGGCCCGGTGGGCAGCGAAGCGCTCAGTGACTCCGACGCGGGCGCGCTGCTCCACGGCGTGCTGGACGCGGGCGTCACCCTCATCGACACCGCGCCCAGCTACGGCGCGTCCGAGGAGCGCATCGGCCGACACCTCGCCTCGCGGCGCCGGGAGTTCGTGCTGTCCACCAAGTGCGGCTACGGCGTGCCCGGCGTGGAGGACTGGACGCCCGAGTGCATCACGCGCGGCGTGGACCTGGCCCTCCAGCGCCTGCGCACCGACGTGCTGGACGTGCTGCACTTCCATTCGTGCCCGCCGGACGTGCTGCGCCGGCCCGGCCTTCTGGAGGCGCTCACGCGCGCGGTGGAGGCGGGCAAGGTGCGCGCCGCCGCGTACTCGGGTGACAACGCGGGCCTGGACGCCGCGCTGGAGACGGGCGTGTTCGCGGTGGTGCAGACGTCCGTGAACCTCTTCGACCAGCGCTCGCTGGACCACGGCGTGGCGAAGGCCGTGTCGCGCGGCGTGGGCGTCATCGCGAAGCGGCCCCTGGCCAACGCCCCGTGGCGCCACCACGACCGGCCGTCCTCCCACGACGTGGGCGAATACTGGGACCGGATGCGGCGCATGGACGTGCGCCCGGAGGGGCCGGACTGGCCGGAGCTGGCGCTGCGCTTCGCCGCGTACGCGCCCGGCGTCGCGACCTGCATCGTGGGCACCACGCGGCTGGACAACCTGCGCGCCAACGCGCGGGCGCTGGAGCAGGGCGCGCTGCCCGAAGCCCACGTCCACGCCCTCCGGGACGCCTTCCGCCGGAATGACCACGGCTGGGATGGCGTTGTCTGAACAGCCTCCAGGGGCCCCGTTCCGTCAAGCAGCGAAGATTCCAACGCCGCCAACTGCTCACCATCAACGTTTGTCTCGTCCAGGCGGGTCGGGTGCTAGCTCTTGGGTCCGTGTCGACCATCCGGACATGAACGAGATGCCAGAGTTTGAGAAGCAGGGAGAGTCGGCGGAGATCCACCCCTCGGAGCTGGACCTCCACCAGGTGGAGCACACTCCGCAGGTGGCCTCCTGGCTGCGCATGCGGGCCAGCCAGTGGCTGGGCAACGCGCAGAAGGCGTACAACGAAGCCGTCTTCGCGCGGGATGGGTCGGACGCGTCGCTGGACCGCTTCGCCGACGCCCGCTCGGAGCTGGACTCCGCCGAGGCCTGGGCCCTGCGCGTTGCCGACTTCCTCATGCGCCCGCAGTAGCGCCGTCCGCTGACGGGAGTTGGACGTTCGCCTCCCTCGCCGGCCCCGACAGGCGTCGCGGGCTTGATAGTTTTCGCGGATGGCCTTCACGCTGACCGTCAACGGGACGCCCCACGTCATCGAGCCGGGTGAGGGAGAGGAGGACATCCCCCTCCTCTACGTGCTCCGCGACACCCTGCGCCTCAACGGGGCGAAGTACGGCTGCGGCGTGGGGCAGTGTGGGGCCTGCACCGTGCTGCGCGACGGGGCGCCGGTGCGCTCGTGCCTCGTGCCGGCGGCGTCCCTCCAGGGCCGGGAGCTCACCACGCTGGAGGGGCTGCGCGCTCCGGATGGAGCCCTTCATGCGCTCCAGCGCGCGTTCCTGGCCGAGCAGGCCGGACAGTGCGCGTACTGCATCCCGGGGATGATGCTCACGGCGGCGGGGCTGCTCCAGCGCAAGCGCTCGCCCACGGAGGCGGACATCCGGACCGCGCTGGACGCGAACCTGTGCCGGTGTGGTTCGCACAACCGCATCGTGCGCGCCGTGCAGCGCGCGGCGGCGGAGCTGGCGAAGTGAGCGCCCGCGTCTCCCGACGTTCGGTGCTGAAGGGCTCGCTGGTGCTGGCCTTCTCGCTGGTGGTGCCCGCGCCTTCCGCGCAGGGGCAGGGGCGGCGGCTGCCCGGGGACCTGGCGCGCACGCCCGGGCTCGATGCGTGGTTGCGCATCGGCGCGGACGGCGTCGTCACGTTGATGACGGGCAAGGTGGAGCTGGGCCAGGGCATCCTCACCGCGCTGGGGCAGCTCTGCGCGGACGAGCTGGACGTCGAACCGGCGCGGCTGCGCATCCTCTCCGGGGACACCCGTGTCTGTCCCCCGGAGGGCGTCACCGCCGGCAGCATGTCCATCCCCAACGCCGGGGCGGCCGTGCGGCAGGCCTCCGCGGAGGTGCGCGCGCTGCTCGTGTCCATGGCCGCCACGCGCCTGCGCGTCCCGGAGCAGCGGCTGCGCGTCCAGGACGGCACGGTGCGGGCCCCCGGGGGCAGCGCCGTCACGTACTGGGCGCTCGTCGGTGGGCAGACGCTGAACCGCGAGGCCACCGGCACCGTCGCGCCCAAGGCCGCCTCCCAGCGACGCCACGCGGGCCGTCCCCTGCCCCGGTTGGACCTGCCCGCGAAGCTCACCGGCGAGCCGCGCTTCGTCCAGGACCTGCGCCCCGACACGCTGGTGCACGGCCGCGTCGTGCGCGCGCCCACGCCGGGGGCCTCCCTGGTGGCGGTGGAGACGTCCCGGGTGGCCGCGATGCCCGGCGTGCTGAAGGTGGTGCGGGACGGAGACTTCCTGGGCGTCATCGCCACGCGCGAGTGGCTGGCCGTGAAGGCCGCCGCCGCCCTGGCGCTCGCCGCGCGGTGGAAGGACGGCGCGCCCCTGCCCGTGGATCCCCATGCGTGGTTGCTGGCCCAGCCCACGCAGGACGCGGTCATCCACCGCGTCGAGCGCCCCACCGACGTCGCGCCCACGCGCACGCTGGAGGCCACCTACCGCCGGCCGTACCAGATGCACGCGTCCATCGGGCCGTCCTGCGCCGTGGCCGCGTGGGACGGGAGCACGATGACCGTGGACACCCACAGCCAGAGTGTCTTCGAGACGTCCGAGGCCATCGCGAGGCTGCTGGGGCTCCGAAAGGAGCAGGTGCATGGCCGGCACGTGGAGGGCTCCGGGTGCTACGGCCACAACGGCGCGGACGACGCGGCGGCGGATGCGGCGCTGCTGGCCCGCGCCCTGCCCGGCCACGCCGTGCGCGTGCAGTGGTCGCGCGAGGACGAACACACCCACGAACCCTACGGCGCCGCGATGGTGACGAAGGTGCGCGCGGGCGTGGACGCGAACGGCGACGTGCTCGACTGGGATTACGCGCTGTGGTCCACGTCGCACGGGACCCGGCCCTTCGCCGAGCCCGGCAACCTGCTGGCGGGCCGTTCGCTGGCGAAGCCGTTCGCGCAGCCGACGCCGAGGAATGGCGGGCCGCCGAGCTACTCCGCCGACCGCAATGCCATCCCGCTGTATGTCTTTCCCGGCCAGACGGTGACGACGCACTTCGTGAGGGCGATGCCCCTGCGCGTGTCGTCCATGCGCGGCCTGGGCGCCTACGCGAACGTCTTCTCGATTGAGTCCTTCGTGGACGAGCTGGCGCACTCGGCGGGCGTGGACCCGGCGGAGTACCGCCTGCGGCAGCTCCAGGACCCGCGGGCGAAGGCGGTCATCCTCCGCGCGACGGAGCGGTTCGGCTGGAGCCGCTTCGAGCGCAGGCCGCACCACGGCCGGGGCCTGGCCTTCGCCCGGTACAAGAACCTGGCGGCGTACTGCGCGGTGTGCCTGGAGGTCTTCGTCGATCCCGCGACGCACGCGCCGCGCGTGGTGCGCGCCGTGCTCGCCGCCGACGCGGGCGAGGTGGTCAACCCGGACGGGCTGGCCAACCAGTTGGAAGGGGGGCTGCTCCAGTCGCTGAGCTGGAGCCTGAAGGAGGCCGTCCACCACGACGCACGGCGCATCCTGTCGCGCGACTGGGAGGGCTATCCCATCCTCACCTTCTCCGAAGCGCCTCCCGTGGACGTGCAGCTCATCGACCGTCCGGAGGAGCCGTTCCTGGGCGCGGGAGAGGCGAGCCAGGGGCCCGCGCCCGCGGCGCTCGCCAACGCCGTGTTCGCCGCGACGGGGCTGCGCGTGCGCGACCTGCCGGTGACGCCAGAGCGGCTGGCGGCGCTGCGCCGGGCTCAGGGCTCCGGGCAGTAGGCGCCGGAGTCCACCCACGCCTGGAAGAGCCTGCCGAACGCGGCCTGCGTGCCGGGCACCGGCTGTCGCCCCGGGCCCGGGTCCCAGCCCCAGCCCACGAGTTCGTCCTTCGCCATGTGGTGCTGGAGCGCCGCCAGGTCCTTGCCCCCGTTGCGCTTCGGGTCCTTGAGCTGTTCGCAGATGGCGCCCAGCGAGTGCCCCACCCACGCCATCTCCACCGGCGCCAGCGCCCACTTCGGGTTGCCGGGGATGCTGGCCACGGTGGCGCCCACCGTGGGGGTGTTCGTCGCCTGATGGCAGGCCGTGCAGGGCAGCCCGGGAGGTCCGTGGCCGTCCTCGCCTCCCACCACCGCCGGGACATGGGCGCGCTGCTCCATCCCCTGGCGGGGCCGCCCATCCGCCGGGTGGCAGCTGGTGCAGCGGGGATGGGCAATCACCCGGCCCGCTTCGACGAAGAGCGCCACGGAGCGCTCGCGGGCGTCCTGGATGTCCGCGAAGGACTCCACGGACCGGAGCGCCGCCGGGGGCGCGCGGGTTTCAGGCGAGGGAGCTGGGGCCGGCGTCGCGCACCGGCAGCCCGTGAGCGCGACGACCCCGCACGACGTCAGGAGGAGACTCCTCAGGCTTCGCATTCCCGTCGAGCGTGCCATGGGCGGAGCCCCGCCCACCACCCGCGCCAGCATCCAGGGGCACCGGACTGTCCACCTTCCGCCGTGTCTCCGACCCTCCGGAAGGAGGAGTCCCCCGGGGCCCTGCGACCCGGGTCCCAGGCCAAAGCCATTCCCAGACACATTCTCGCATTTCAAGATAAACAGGAAAAACTTCGCGTTCTTCCTGGCAACCTGTACGGAGCGTCCCCTCCCTCCACGAAGGACCGCCACCGTCATGTTCAAGCTTTCCTCATTCGCCATCGTCGCCGCGCTGGGCCTGAGCGCCTGCAATGAAGAGGACCCCATCCCGCCGGTCGAGAAGACGCGCGAGGAGCGCGTCAACGAGCACATGGAGTCGCTGCGCGGCGACGCCACGGCGCTCGGGACCTTCCTGTTCGACATGCCCAAGGGCGGCGACCTGCACAGCCACACCTCCGGTGCCATCACCACGGAGAAGCTGATTGCGTGGGGGGCGGAGGACGGCGCGTGCGTGAACACGACGACCTACGTGGCCAGCAACCCGTGCGCGGCCGGTTCGGTGCCGCTGTCCACCACGGAGAGCGACCGCGCCCTCTACGACGCCGTGATGAGCGCGTGGTCCATGGAGGACCACCCGGGCCCGCTGTTGAGCGCGCACCAGCACTTCTTCGACGCCTTCGGCAAGTACGGCGCCGTGCAGAACGACACGCGCAATGACGACAGCTACGCGGACATCCTGTCACGCGCGGGCAGGCACAATCAGGTCTACGTGGAGCTGATGCAGGGCTTTGGCGCCGGCACGGGCGGCCGGCTGGCCACGCCGCTGTTCGCCTCCACCGACGTCTGGGACAAGGCGACCCTGCTGGCGAAGCGGCAGCAGCTCATCGCGCTGCCGGACTTCCAGAGCGCGCTGACGGCGCAGGCCGCCAGCATCGCGAACACCCTGAAGGGCACCCGCGAGCTGCTCGGCTGTGCCACGGCCCAGCCGGATCCCGGCTGCAACGTGGACGTGCGCCTGCTGGTCTCCGCCAACCGCACGGCGGACCGGACGAACGTCTTCGGGCAGTGGGTGTATGCCTATGAGCTGGCCCAGAAGGTTCCCGAAATCGTCGGCGTGAACCTGGTGTCGCCGGAGGAGAACGCCAACTCGCTCGCGTTCTACCAGGATGAGATGTTCGCCCTGGGCACGCTCGACGACTTCAACGACCAGGAGGTCGGCCGCAAGCTGGTGCACGTCTCGCTGCACGCCGGCGAGCTCATCCCTTCGGTGCTCCAGCCGCAGGACCAGCAGCACATGAACTTCCACATCCGCGAGGCCGTGGAGAAGGCCCACGCGGAGCGCATCGGCCATGGCGCGGACGTGCTGAGCGAGACGGCCGGCGACGGCGCCGAGGACCTGCTGCGCGACATGCACGAGGCGGGCGTGATGGTGGAGATCTGCCTGACCTCCAACCGCGTCCTGCTGGGCATGACGGGAGACGCGCACCCACTCTCCGCGTACCTGAAGAACAAGGTGCCGGTGGCCCTGGCGACGGATGACTCGGGCATCCTGCGCGGGGACATCACCCAGGAGTACGTCGCCGCCGCCACCGCGCAGGGGCTGGACTACAAGACGCTCAAGATGATGGCGCGCGCCAGCCTGGAGCATGCCTTCGCGGAGGGCGACAGCCTCTGGGCCCGCCGCGATGACTTCACCGCGGCCGTGAGCGCCTGCGCCTCCGACAAGCCGGAGCAGGCCCCCCCGTCCACCGGCTGTGAGGGCTTCCTCGCCGCCAACAAGCGGGCCTCGATGCAGTGGAAGCTGGAAGTGCAGCTGGCCACCTTCGAGCGCGGTATCGCCCCGTAGGCCGCTTCACCTTCGCGCTTCCGTCACAGGGGGCGCGAGGGCCGGGGCTTCAGCGCCCCACGCCGATGCGGGTCCACAGGTCCAGCAGCGTGCGCAGCACGTCCGCGTCCGGCACCTCCGCCGCGGGCGGCACGTCCACCCGGATGCCGTGGGCCGCGAGCCGCGTGAAGGGGTTGTCCGCGTCCGGGGTCTTCAGCGGCACCGAGGCGTCCGCGGGCCGGAAGCCGAACGCCAGGGCCCGCGCCTGCACCGGCCGGCTGCGCAGGAAGCCCACCCACTCCAGCGCGGCCTCGCGCTGCTCGGGCGTCACCCACTCCGCTTGCAACACCGCCGCCGGATGGTCGCTCCACAGCGTCACCGGCGGGTAGTCCACCTGGAGCTGCCCCCAGCGCCCCTGCGCGTGGCCCAGGTGCGAGATGACCAGGCTCTCGTACACCAGCGCCAGGTCGTAGCGGGACGGCCCGAAGCGCACCAGGTCCGTCATGAAGATGCCGGTGGAGGGCTCGAAGCGCGTCACGCCCCGCTCCAGCCGCCGGAGCCAGTCCTGGTAGCCCGGCTCCAACAGGTCCGCCTGCTTCACCCCAGC
Organism: Corallococcus sp. BB11-1; assembly: GCF_026626625.1. Taxonomy (NCBI): domain Bacteria; kingdom Pseudomonadati; phylum Myxococcota; class Myxococcia; order Myxococcales; family Myxococcaceae; genus Corallococcus; species Corallococcus sp. BB11-1. Next base: position 19,854 of record NZ_JAPNJY010000031.1, read on the forward strand.
CCTGCGCCCCAGGTACTCCAGCGTCGCGGACAGCAGCGCCTGGAGGCCGGAGTTGGACTTCGTCGGGTCGGTGTGGCCCAGCTTCACGAAGCCCCACTGGGCGGGGCCGCCCACCGAAGGCCAGCCCTGGTCGCTCGCCACCGCGCGCTGGAGCGTCTTCCACGACAGCCCCCCGCCCCCGCCCGCCTTGCGCAGCACCTCCATCCGGTCCTGCCAGCCCACGAACACCAGCGGGGTGATGACCAGCGGCTGGGGCGCGGCGTCCCCCTGCGTCGCGAACAGCGGCCCGTGCGAGGCGTCCGTCGCCCAGTCCGCCGCGAGCATGCGCAGCACCGCGCTGTCCGCCGGGCTCCACACCGTGGGCTGCTCGCGGCCCTCCAGGATGGCCTGGGCCGCGTCCAGCGACCCCCGCCCCACCAGCGTCACCCGCACGTGCGGATGCGAGGACTGGAACTGCGCGAGCGCCGCCTCCACCCACTCGCGCTTCTCCGTGCTGTAGAGGAACGTGATGTCCGTCACCTTCCGGCGCGGCGGCGGACGCACGGGCCCCACCCCCGAGTCCGGCGCCACCGTGCGCGGCGCTTCCGGGGCCGCCAGCAGGTAGAACACGCCGAACGCCGCGGCCAGGACGCCAATGAGGAGGAGGACCCGGGGCTTCATGTCCTGCCTCGTACCCCGGGTCGCACCGCCTGGAACCCCGGCGGCGCCGTTGTCACAACCATGTCACGCACCCCTTCACCCCTGGCCGGTCGCCCCCCGGAGGGGGAAGCCTCCGGACGCACTCCTGGAAGTTTGTTTGTCCTCAAAACGGATGGCAGACTGGCCCCATGATGGCAACGGGTTGGCGAATCACGCTCCTGGGACTGGGCGCGGGGCTCGTGCTCGGTGGATGCGCGGCGAAGCAGGCCCCGCCCATCCAGCACTACGCCCTGGGCATGTCGCGCGCGGAGTATCGGGACTACGCGGGGTCGAAGGCGAGCCCCTGTGACTCGGAGCCGCGCTGGTTCTCCGACGAGCTGACGGCGGTGAACGGGCTGCTGGCGCGCTTCGTCCGGGAGACGGCGCACGCGCAGGACCTGAAGTCGCCGGACCAGCCCGGGCACCTGGCGCTGCTGGAGGAGGGGCTGCGCACGCTGCCGCCGGTGATGAAGGTGCACGAAGGCAACCTGCGCGCCCTGCGGGCCTGCGGCTTCCGGAACACGGGGGCGTTCCCGGACCTGGCCCAGCGGGGCGCGGAGGTGATGCAGGAGGCGCGGGAGCGGCTGGCGCTGGGGCCGAAGATCCAGGCCGCGGCGGCGCTGCGCGAGGCGCAGAAGAAGTGGCGGGACGAGGCGCCGGAGCGCGAGGCGAAGGCGCGCGGGACCTGGTGCTCGAAGGATCCGCAGGTGGGCCAGCCGGACCTCTACTTCGCGCGGCAGTCGCCGGACGGGCACACCGAGTGGTTCTTCTGCGATGGACACGTCGTGGAGAAGACGGGCGAAGCGGAGCCCACGCTCTTGAGTCCGGAGGGGTTGAGCCGGGCGGCGCGCCGGCGGGTGCAGCCGAAGAAGTACCTGGACGCGGCGCGCGGCTATCCCACGGAGGAGATGGACCGCCAGCCCACCTCGCCCCCCGCGCCCTCGGAGGCAGGGGCCGCGAGCGCCACGAACGGGGCGCCCTGAGGGGCGCGCCCCGTCACGCCCCCAGCCGGGCGAGCCGCTTCGACAGGTGCGCGTCACCGCCCGCGTCCACCCCACCGACGAAGGCCGCCAGCGAGCTGCCCGCGTCTCCCAGGTGGGCCTCCACGTGCGGCTTGAGCACGCCCCAGCGCTTGGTCCAGGCGTCCTCGGAGCCGTCGCGCAGTTCGGGACGCTCCGCGAGGAGCGCCGTCACGCGCAGCGCCAGCTCCGGGTCTCCCAGCGACCGCGCGGCGGCCACGCCCGTCGGCACCGAGCCCGCGGGCGCGGCCTGCCACATCTGCGCCGCCCGCTGGAAGGCCGCCACGTCCACCGCGGACAGCAGCCCCAGCGCGTGGCGCACCGGCAGCCGGCCTTCGGCCTTGGGGCCCACCACGTGCGCCATCAGCGCGGCGAAGGGCGCGGCCAGCGCGGGGTGCGCCGCGGGGTCCACGCCGCCAAGGGCCCGCAGCGCCCGCCGGGCCTTGCGCGCCAGCCGCGTCACCTTCCAGCTGGGGCCCTTGAGGCGCGACTGGAGCGAGGCCAGCGCGGCGCCCGCGGCGGCCACCAGCTCGGGGCCGGGCGTGGCGGGCGCCACGCGGCGGGGCAGCACGAGCTTCGCGGGCGGAGCCGCGACTGCGACCTTCGGGGGCGGCGCGGCGGGGGCCTCGCCCGTGCTGACCTCGGCGTAGCCCTCGCGCACCTTCTCCGCGACCTTCTTGGTGTACTCGCGCAGGGCGGCTTCCTCGTCCGGGAAGGCCTTCTCCTTGCGCTGCCCGGCCGTGCCGATGCGGCCGTAGGTGACGATGAAGGTGGCGCCCTGCAATTCGGGCATCCAGAACTTGGAGCTGTTGCCGTCGACGAACTCGAACCTGCGCATGGCCCGGGAGGCTACCGCACCTGGGGGGCCCGTGCGCGCTTCAGCCGGCGTTCACCGCCAGGGCGCGCAGGCCCTCCTCGCGCGACACGCTGCCCGTGTAGCCCAGCTCCAGCCGGGCCTTCTCGTCGCTCACCGTCACCTCCTGCCCTCCCAGCAGCAGCTCCGTGCGCGACAGCGGCGGGGCGCCCTTCAGGCCCAGCACGTCCCAGAGGAGATCCCCCACCACCGCCATCATCGCCGCGAGCGAGGTGGGCAGGGTCTTGTCACCGGGCTCCACGCCCTGCGTCTTCAGGAGCGCGGTGACGAAGGCGCGGAACTCCACCGGCGCGCCGTCGGTGAGGAAGTAGGCCTGGCCGCCCTGCCCCTTCTCCGCCGCCAGCAGCAGCCCCTCCACGACGTTGGCCACGTGGCAGGTGGACGTCAGGTAGCGCCCGCCACCAATCCAGCGGAAGCGCCCGGACTTCACCGCGGCCACCATCGCGGGCAGCGCGGTGGTGTCCCCGGGTCCCCAGACGAGCGGGGGCCGCACCGCGACGGTGGTGAAGTCCGCGGAGTTGACGCTGAGCACCCGGCGTTCGGCCTCGCCCTTGGTGGACGGGTACGCGCCCACGGGGCGCTGGGGCAGCGGGCGCGTTTCGTCGAGGCGGACCATGGGGCCGCCGTCCACCAGCACACCCTGGGTGCTCACGTGCACCAGGCGCTTCACCCCGGCCGCGCGCGCCGCCTCCAGCACGGACTCCGTGCCGCGCACGTTGGCCTCGTAGAGCTCCGCGCGCGGGCCCGACGTGCGCACATGCGCGGCGGCGTGGAAGACGGTGTCGCAGCCCTCCATGCCCAGGCGCAGCCGCTCCGGGTCGCTCAGGTCGCCTTCCCACGGCTCGCCGCCAGCGGCCTGCACCGCCGCCACGGCCGCGGGCGAGCGGGCCAGCGCGCGCGCCGGCACCCCGCGCTTCGCGAGCGCCGCGAGCAGGTGCTTCCCGACGAACCCCGAACCCCCGGTGACGAACGCGCGCACGTGAGCCTCCTGTCTGGCGAGGACGCGCTCCTACCACTCCCGGGCGGCCCGGGGTAGCCGGGCCCCGGCCCGCGTCAGAACATGTCGCGCAGGGACGGCGCGGGCCCGGCGAACAGGGCGGCCGCCACGTCGAGCGACGCGTCGTCCGCGTCCAGCATCCCGGCCAGTTGGAGCGCCCGGGGCGTCAGGAAGCCGGTGAAGAGCGGGGCCAGGGCGCGCACGTGCAGCCGCAGCCGTCCCTCCCCGCCCGGCCGCACGCGCGCGGCGCCGCCTTCCACCTCCAGCACGAAGCGCCCCTGGTTCTGGGGCAGGACGTCGTCCGCCACGTCCAGGTGCAGCGCGCCGGACAGGCCTTGCGGCCAGCCCCGGGCCTCCAGCGCCTTCGGGACATCCAGCAGCCGCGTCATCCAGTGCATGGACAGCTTCACCTGGTACGTCTGCTCACGCAGCAGCGCGAGCAGCGGCTCGTCCGCGCCGCCGTACCACACCACGTCCTGCGCCAGCGAGCGGTGGTCCCCGATGAAGCGCAGCAGCCGCCGCGCGGCGGCGGGCGTGGTGGCTACCAGGTCGTTGAGCTTCAGCAACTGCTTGGGCACCGCGCCCTGCGGCGCGAGGCTCCGGATGAGGTACACGAAGCCCTCCAGGCCGGAGTCGCCCTCCACGACGAAGCCGTGCGCCGTGTCGTGGCGCGGCGTGCGCACGCGCCGCCAGATGTAGTCCCCCCGGTCCAGCCAGCCGTGGCGCTGGGCGGCGAAGCGCCGGTAGCACGCGTCCACCGCCGCCTCGTCCGAGGGCCGCATGGGGCGCAGGGTCAGCGAGCGCTCCCCCAGCTCCAGCGAGGAGGCGTCCACGCGGATCTCATACCGGGCACCGGCCTGCTCGTAGCCCACGCGCCGGTAGAGCGGCTGCGTCGCGGGGAAGAGCACCGACAGGGGCGCCCCCTCGTCGCGCATCTCACGCAGGAAGTGATGGAAGAGGCGCGTGGCGGCCCCGGCCCCCCGGTGCTCGGGCGCGACGCCCACCCCGCCCACGCCGATGATGGGCACCGAGCGGCCGCCCAGGAACTGGCCCATGCGGATGAGGGTGAGCGTGGCCGCCACCTGCCCGTCGTGACGCAGCAGGCGCAGGAGCTGCGATGCGTGGTTCTTGCGCACCACGCTGTCGGAGTCCGCGGCGGCCATGGCGAAGGCCTGCGCGGTGATGTCCACGACCGCGGTGACTTCCTGCTCATCCCGCGGAGGCCCGTACTCTCCCGTCAATTCCATCCCGCATCCCCTTCCAGCGCACGCGCCCCCACGGCCTTCCCCGGTCCCGGGCCCGGCGCGGTGGGCGCTCGCGAAGCAGCATGGCGCAGGGCATGGGGACGCGGAAAGGCGCGCGAGGCGCAGGGGTCACTTCTTCGGCGTCGGCTTCGCGGCCGGAGGCAGCCGCCCGGCCTTGCGCAGGGCCTTCACCAGACGGTCGTGGGGAAGGCCATACACGCGCGCGCCCTGATTGCCGGTCATCGTGTCGGAGACCAGCATCGCGTTCAGGATGGCCTCCTGGGTGGCCTGCACCGTGGCCTCGAAGAGCGGGTTGAGCCGCTCGTTCTCCAGCATGGCGACGCTGGCGAAGGGGACCCCGGCCGCCGGCTGCGTGGGCTGGGTGGAGAACGCGAGGAAGATGTCGCCGGAGAAGTCCTCCCCCAACCCGCCCATCTTCCCGATGGCGAGCGGCACCCGCCGGGCGATGCGCTCCAACTGGTGCGGCAGGAGCGGCGCGTCCGTGGCCACCACCACGATGATGGACCCCATCCCTTCGGGATGCGTGGGTTTGACGCCGGTCCCGGGCGAGCAGGGCTTCATCTGGCGGAAGAAGGGCCCCTTCGGAGGCTGGGCCCCCGCGTAGCAGGCGCGAAGGTCGGGGATCTCCTCGCCCACGGGAACCCCGGCGACGGAGAGCAGCCGCCGGCTGCCGTAGTTGCACTGGACGAGCACGCCGAGCGTGTAGCCCCCCTGCTCCGCCGGCATCCTGCGCGAGGACGTGCCGATGCCGCCCTTGAACCCATGGCAGACCATGCCCGTCCCACCGCCCACGGAGCCCTCCGGCACCGGGCCCGGCCGTGCGGCGTCTATGGCTTGCATGGCGTGGGTGGGCCGGACGTGGAAGCCGTCGATGTCGTTGAGCATGCCATCCCAGGTCTCCGCCACCAGGGGCAGCCCCAGCTCCCAGGTCAGGTCGCGCTTCTGCGCCCAGGCAATCACGCCTTCGTGCACGGCGCCCACGGCGTGCGTGTTGCTGATCATCACGGGCCCGGAGAGCAGACCGGACTCCTTCACCCAATGCGTGCCGGTCATCTCACCGCTGCCATTCAGCGCGTGGGTCGCCGCGAACACGGGCTGCGCCACCGCGTCCCGGCCCCGGGGCAGCACGGCGGTGACGCCGGTACGGACCTGGGGCGAGCCAGGCGCGGCCTCGCCGGAGTGGAGCGTCGCGTGGCCGACCTCCACGCCCTTCACGTCGGTGATGGCATTGAGCGCGCCCGGGGTTCCGCCCAGGAAGACGCCCAGGTCGCTCGCGCGAGCACGGCCCCGGGGCGCCTGGGCCGGGGCCGCGGAGGGAAGCAGCGCCAGGAGGCAGAGCAGACCCGGGACGAGGGCAGGGCGGACGGGGTTCATGGGTTGGAATGTAGACCACATCCCGTCACGAGGCCTGAAGGGCCCGGGAAGCTCTTGAGCACCCCGGGTGTCGTGGCCAGAGTGCCCACCGGCCGCTCACGGCCAGGGGAGCCACCGGGACATGATCTCAATCAGTGCATTCAAGTGGGTGCCGCCGTTCGCGCAGGGGCTGGTGCGAGACCTCCGGGTCCGGTGGGCGCTCGAAGAGGCCGGGCTGCCCTACGATTGACATGCCTTTCACCCCAGGCGTGGACGCGCAACGCCAGACGTCACGGGTCGGAGGACACCACCCGCTCCGGCTCCAGCACCTCCCGGGTCCGTGCTCCGCTTTCGATGTAGCCGGCGCCACCACGCAATTCCCGGCCATCCTCCAGCACCGCGAGGAGCCGGTACGACGACTCCCCCCGGGGCACGTAGGACATGGCCAGGGAGTCCCCCTTGAGCAGCAGGCGGTGGACGACCTGACCATCCGCATGCTCCAGGCGGACCTCCTGCACGTCCTGTCCGGTGTGGTTCTCCACCCGGACCTCGATCTGGGCCCGCCTGGGCCCCGTCTCCTGCAACCAGAGCACGACGCCGGTGACGAGCGTCAGGACCGCCCCTGTCACCGCGCCTCCCAGGAACCACAGCACCCGCATATGGACACCCTCCAGCCTGCCCCTCCACGGGGCCCCGTGTCCGGTTCTAGCAGACGTGTGCGTTCCACGAAGCACCGGCTGCCCGGCCCTCCACCGCGATGGTAAGCAAGGGCGAAAGGAGACAGGACCGCCATGCGAAGACTCACCTACTACGTCGCCAGCACCCTGGATGGCTTCATCGCCTCGCCCCAGGGAGCCTACGACTTCTTCAAGATGGAGCCGGACTACCTGGACGCGATCGCCGCCGAGTATCCGGAGACGCTCCCCGCCAGCTACCGCGCGTTCCGGGGCCTCTCCGGTCCGGGCCAGCACTTCGACACGGTGCTGGAGGGACGCAACACCTACCAGGTGGGGTTGGACGCGGGCGTCACCAATGCGTATCCCCACCTGGAGCACTACGTCTTCTCCCGCACCCTCACCCAGAGCCCGGACCCCAAGGTCACGATCTCCACCACCCCGCTCGCCACCGTGCGTGAGCTGAAGGCCCGGGAGGGGCGCGGCATCTGGCTGTGTGGTGGCGGCGCGCTCGCGGCCGAGCTGCGCCCGGAGATCGACGCGTATGTCATCAAGCTCAATCCCGTCATCGTCGGTTCAGGCATCAAGCTCGTCGACACGGGCTTTTCGCCCCAGCGCCTCCAGCTCACCGGGGTTCGCGCGCTGGCGAGCGGCGTCGTCTTCCTGAACTACGTGCGCCAGCCCGCGTGAAGCACCGCGTCTGACTTTCGCGGCGCTGGGACACGCGAACCGGGAGCGCCCACTCCCCTCCGGGCCCCACCCGGAGGGGTGGCATTCCAATGCGAGGCATTGGAAGCCGCGCGAGGCGGGTGCCTGGGCTCAGCCCAGGTAGAACTGCTCGAAGGTGAAGGCATACATCGTGCTTCCGGAGAAGCCCGTCAGCACGTTGCCGGAGCAGGTGGGCGACGCGAGGGTGATCTGTCCGTTGCCCCAGGTGTTGAAGGTGATGGTCATCTTGCCGGTGTCATCCAGTCCGAGCTGGATGTTGTCCTGGGCGAAGACGGAGAAGTTCTGGTAGCGCGTGACGCCCCCCTGCGTGGAGGAATAGCCCCGGTCGTTGAAGCCCTGGCGCCCGCTGTTGGCGGGGCTGGTGATCCGGGCGGGGATCCGGGTCAGCGTCCCGGTGATGGGATTCAGATACCAGCTCTGGGCCACGTAGCCGCTCAGACTGCCCGTGAAGTGCGAAGCCACCGCCCCCACCGAGCCCGTGGCGGGCTTCAACGTCACGCCCGTCACGTGGAGGAAGTAGCCGCCGCCCTGCTGCACCCAGCTGAACTGGGAGTTCACCAGCGTCGTGCAGCTCTGCGCGGACGCCTCGGCGCCAATGAGGAGGGTCAGCGAGAAGAGCAGTCCTGCGAGGAAACGGGACGCGTTCATGGGGGGCACCCTGCCGGTGGGGGGGTCCGCTCCCGAAACGCCACCGGCACGCGGGCGTTCGGGCTTCAGCGCTCCAGCCCCTGAGCACGCGCCGTGCCGTGACCGTCCCTCCCTGGGTGCCCGCGAGGCGGCGGGCTCCCGGTGTTGCCCTGGGGGCTACGAGGCCACACCGCCGTGGACGCCCAGGCAATCCCCTGCCCGCCTGGGCGTCCGCTGGCCGGGCGGGAGTGTCCTGAGGAGGAAGCTGACACACCCCGATGTCCGCTTGACCCTCCAGGTGCATTACGCTTCTCCCATGCGAAGCCCCATGGATGACCGCCTTGCGCCAGGAGTCCTGGACGGCGGCATCACATACGCGAACAACCTCGCCAGTGACGCGGACGCACAGCTGCGCCTGCTCATCGACAACTTCAGGGACTACGCGCTGCTGACGCTGGACCTGGACGGACGCGTCGCCAGCTGGAACGCGGGGGCCGAGCGCATCAAGGGCTACAAGGCCGAGGAGATCCTCGGGCAGCACTTCAGCCGCTTCTACCCCGCCGAGGACGTCGCCCTGGGCAAGCCCCAGCTGGAGCTGGAGATCGTCACCCGGGAGGGGCGCTTCGAGGAGGAGGGCTGGCGGCTGCGCAAGGACGGCAGCCGCATCTGGGCCAACGTCGTCATCACCGCGCTGCGCGACGACCAGGGGGTCCTGCGGGGCTTCGGCAAGGTGACGCGCGACTTCACCGAGCGCAAGCTGACCCAGGAGCGCCTGCTCCAGAGCGAGGAGCGCTTCCGGCTCCTGGTCGAGAGCATCCAGGACTACGCCATCTACATGCTCGACCCCGAAGGCCGGGTCAGCACCTGGAACGCGGGGGCCGAGCGCATCAAGAACTACCGGGCCGAGGAGATCCTCGGGCAGCACTTCAGCCGCTTCTACCCCCCGGAGGAGGTGGCCCGGGGCAAGCCCCAGCGGGCCCTCCGGGTGGCCGCGGAGGAAGGGCGCTTCGAGGAAGAGGCCTGGCGGATCCGCAAGGACGGCACCCGCTTCTGGGCCAGCGTCGTCATCACCGCGCTGTATGACCCCCAGGGGACGCTGCGGGGCTTCGCCAAGGTGACGCGCGACTTCACGCAGCGCAAACAGACCCAGGAGCGGCGCGAGCTGGAGATGCTGCGGGACGCCGTGCTCGCCCGGGACGAGTTCCTGTCCGTCGCCTCCCATGAGCTGAAGACGCCGCTGACGCCGCTGCAGCTGAAGCTGACGTCCCTCCTGCGAACCGTGGAGGCCCACCCTGAGTCCTCCCTGCCCGTGGCGCGGCTGGCGCGGGACCTGGACGTGGCGCGACGCCAGGTCCGCAAGCTCGCGGACCTCATCGAGGACCTGCTGGACGTCTCACGCATCAGCATGGGCCAGCTGCGCCTGGACCGGACGCCCACGGACCTGGCCGCGCTCGCGCGGGAGGTTGTGGTCCGCTACACGCCGCAGGCCCTCCAGGTGGGCTCCACGGTGGAGGTGGAGGCGCCGGCCCCCATCCCCGGCAACTGGGACCAGACCCGGCTGGAGCAGGTGCTGACCAACCTGCTCACCAACGCGCTCAAGTACGGCGCGGGCAAGCCCATCCGCGTCCACGTGCGCAGCGAAGCGGGGCTGGCCCTCCTCACCGTGCAGGATGAAGGCATCGGCATCGCGCCGGAGCAACAGCCCCGCGTCTTCGACCGCTTCGTGCGCGCGGTGTCCGAGCGCAACTACGGAGGGCTGGGGCTGGGCCTCTTCATCACCCAGCAGATCGTCGAAGCCCACGGCGGCATCGTCCAGGTCCGCAGCACGCTGGGTCAGGGCTCCTCGTTCACCGTGCTGCTGCCCCAGGGACTGGACGCGAAGCCGGACTGACGCCGTCAGCCCGCTGCCCCGCGCCGAAGCCCACCTCCAGCGCGGTGTCGATTCCGTACTGGTTCAGCCGCACCGGCTACACCGGCCGCCGCAGGAAGTCCGCGATGCGGTAGCACACGGACAGGTCGTCCGGATGGAGCATGGCCACCGTCACCGGCTCCTGCTCGCGGGTGCTGTCCACCCGCCCCATCACCGCGACGCCCGGCCGCCGGCAGAAGGACTCCGGCAGGAGCCGCGGCGACTCACGGTCGAGGGTGAACCGGGGCAGCTCTGAGAAGGGGGCGACTTCCGGGGGAGCCATGAGGCGTTGGCCTAGCAGTCCCGACGGGAAGGGACCAAGGCGCGCACGGGCCCCGCGGATCCACCCGCAATGCCGTCGCCGCCAAACGAACGGGGCCGCATCCCTGCCCCCGGGGGCGAGCGGGTGTTGCCCGGGCATGACGGCGCGCTGCACGAATCGTTACGAGCAGTAACGTCCTGGCACCCTCCGTCACCTCCTGACGCGACGAGCCAGCCTGCAAGGCCCTGAAACCCGGGGCGGCCCCGGTTGGAACACGCGTTGCTCTTGCGCCGGGGCCTATGCGCCCCGACCCTCGCGTGCTCCCGCCGTGGCTGGTGCTGGTGGCCCTGCTGTCCGCGCTGCCCGCGGGGGCCGGGAAGATCCAGCTCGGCGAAGACGCGGTGCTCAACGTGGACGTGCTGCTGCACCCGCAGATGCAGCTCGTGAAGGACGGCACGCCCCTGGGGGGCGTGGGCACGGACTTCTTCCTGCGCCGGGTGCGGCTGCTCATCTTCGGCTCCATCACCAAGCGGCTGTCGTTCTTCATCGACACGGACCAGCCGAACCTGGGCAAGAACGGCGACTGGAATCCGGCCTTCTTCATCCAGGACGCGACCATCGCCTACGAGGTCGCCGACAAGACGTGGGTGGAGGCGGGCTTCATCCTCGCGCCGCTGTCGCACCAGGCGTTGCAGGGCGCCATCGCGCTCCAGACGGTGGACTATCACTCCGACCTCATCCGCTACCCGCTGGGCGTGGGCAAGGTGTGGCGGGACATGGGCGTGCAGGTGCGCGGCTTCGCCGGCCCCTGGACGTACCGCGCGGCCCTCCTCAACGGCGTGGAGGGCGCGAAGCTGGAGAGCGGTCAGGTGGTCAACCCGGACGACCTGCCGCGCGTCGTGGGCCACGCGCGCTACAACGTGCTGGGCCGCGAGTACGACCCGTTCCTGCGCGGCATCTACTTCACCGACACGCCCATGCTGTCCTTCGGTGTGGGCGGCGACTACCAGTACTCCGCCATCGCCACCGCCTCCGGCGTGCACGACGCGGTGGCCCTGGCGGCGGACGTGTTCCTGGACGTGCCCGTGGGCGCGAACCAGGAGTTCGTCTTCCAGAGCAACGTCTTCTCCTGGCAGCAGGGCTTCGACAACCCGCGCAGCGGCACGGGCTTCTTCGTGGAGCTGGGCTACCGCATCGGCATCGTGCAGCCCATCCTCTCTGGCGAGTACTTCAACGGCCGCGTGGACGCGCAGGACCTGCTCACGCTGCGTCCCGGCCTCAACCTCTGGTTCCAGAAGCACACCTTCAACCTGAAGACGGAGGTGGCCGTGTCACGCGCGGGCGACATCGCCCATGCTCCCACGGGCATCACCGGCACCGCCCAGCTCCAGCTCTTCTACTGAAGCCCCACCGCCATGGCCCGGCGGTCCATTCTCTTTCCTTCCCGAGGAGGCACACCGATGTATGGCAATTCCAAGGACGACGTCCTGAAGGCCCTCGCCGCCGCGCGCTGGCGCGTGGCGGGAGCGCTCACGGTGGCGATGCTCGTGACGTACCTGGGCTTCATCCTGCTCGTGGCGTTCAACCGGCCGCTGATGGGACGGCAGCTCATCCCAGGGCTGTCCATCGGCATCGTGCTGGGGGCGGTCACCATCCTGGTCGCCTGGGTGCTGACGGGCATCTACATCCTGTGGGCGAACCGCAAGTACGACCACGTCCTCGACGAGCTGCGCCGCTAGCACCGAAAGGGCACTTCCATGAACCCCTCGACCGCGGGCTCCCAGTTGGGCCAGCCCAACACGACGGCCATCGTCTTCTTCCTCCTCTTCGTCGGCATCACGTTGGCCATCACGTACTGGGCCGCGCGCCGCACGAAGACGACCTCCGAGTTCTTCGCCGCCGGCGGCAACATCAGCGCGGTGCAGAACGGCTTCGCGCTGGCGGGCGACTTCATGAGCGCCGCGAGCTTCCTGGGCATCGCGGGGCTGGTGGCCACGTCCGGGTTCGACGGGCTCATCTATTCGGTGGGCTGGCTGGTGGGCTGGCCGGTGGTGACGTTCCTCATCGCGGAGCCCCTGCGCAACCTGGGCAAGTACACCTTCGCGGACGCGGTGGCCTACCGGCTGAAGCAGACCCCGGTGCGGCTGTCCGCCGCGGTGGGCACGCTCACCGTCGTCATCTTCTACCTGATTGCCCAGATGGTGGGCGCCGGCAACCTCATCCACCTGCTCTTCGGCCTGTCGTATGAGATGGCCGTCATCACCGTGGGCGCGGTGATGATCCTCTACGTGCTCTTCGGCGGGATGATCGCCACGACGTGGGTGCAGATCGTCAAGGCGGTGCTGCTGCTGGGCGGCGCGTCCGCGCTGGCGGTGGCGGTGCTGTGGAAGTTCGGCATGAACCCCGCGGCGCTCTTCAGCGAGGCGGCGAGGATGTACGGGCCGGAGGTGCTGGCCCCGGGCAAGCTGGTGGCGAACCCGCTGGAGACCATCTCCCTGGGCGTGGCGCTGATGTTCGGCACGGCGGGCCTGCCGCACATCCTGATGCGCTTCTACACGGTGCCCGACGCGAAGGCGGCGCGCACCAGCGTGTTCTACGCCACGGGCCTCATCGGCTTCTTCTACCTGGTGACGTTCGTGCTGGGCTTCGGCGCGGCGGTGCTGGTGGGCCGGCAGGGCATCACGGCGGTGGACAAGGGCGGCAACATGGCGGCGCCCATGCTGGCGGAGGTGGTGGGCGGCACGGGCTTCCTGGGCTTCATCTCCGCGGTGTCCTTCGCCACCATCCTGGCGGTGGTGGCGGGCCTGACGCTGTCGGGCGCGGCGGCGCTGTCGCACGACCTGTGGTCGCACGTCGTGCGCAAGGGCCACGCGCCGGAGAGCGAGCAGCTCAAGGTGGCGCGGCTGGCGAGCCTGCTGCTGGGCGTGCTGGCCGTCATCCTGGGTGTCGTCTTCAAGGGCCAGAACGTGGCCTTCATGGTGGGGCTGGCGTTCGCCATCGCGGCGAGCGCGAACTTCCCGGCGCTGCTGCTGTCCATGCTGTGGAGGGGCTTCACCACGCGCGGCGCGGTGGCGAGCATGCTGACAGGGGCCTTCAGCGCGGTGCTGCTCATCTTCCTGTCGCCCACGGTGCAGGTGGAGCTGCTGGGGAACGCGTCGGCGCCCTTCCCGCTGAAGAACCCGGGGCTCGTGACGATCCCGCTGTCGTTCCTGGTGGGGTGGGTCGTCTCGCTGCTGTCGCCGGAGGATGAGGCGTCGCGGCGGTTCGCGGAGGTGCAGCACCGGATGCACGTGGGCGCCCTGCTGCCGCCTCCGGTGGTGACGCCGCCCGGCCCGGCGGGCTCGGTGCCACCCGGCATCCCGGAGGCGCCGCGCAAGGTGTGAAGGCTGCTCGGCGGTCCTCCACGGTTCCCGGGTGCCCCCTGAGGGGCCCGGGTTCCGTCCCCCTTCTTCCAGGGCCCGCGCTACTTGCGGCGCGTGAGCGGGAGCACGTCCTGCACCAGCCGGACGAGCACCTTGCCGGGCTCCTCCTCGTGCACCATGTGGGCGGAGTCCTCGAACCAGACGAGCTTCTTGGAGGGCGCCTGGAGCGTGGCGTACCAGGAGTCCAGCAGGCGCGCGGAGGTGGTGAGGTCGTGCCGCCCGTGGAAGAAGACCACCGGGAGGGCGAAGCGCTTCACCGGCCTGAAATCCACCTGGGAGATGGCCCCCCAGAGCGTCACGAAGCTCAGGTCCAGGCCCGCGTCGCGCGCCACCATGTCCGGGTCCGAAACGTCCGGGCTGAAGCGCCAGACCTCCGCGCCGTGCCAGCTCGGGTCGCGCCAGTTGTAGCTCTCATACCGTGACAGCCACCGGCGCTCCTTCGGCAGGTTCACCAGTTGGCGCGCGGCGTCCTTCGGGTCCGGGAAGGGCGCGAGCGCTTCGAGCTCCGCGACGGCCTTCGCATTGCCATCCGCGCGAGCGGCCTGGAGCGTGGCCTCGTAGCCCAGCGCTTCGTTCCGGGGGACGTCCACGGCCTGCCCGATGCCGACATAGGCGTCGAACCACTCCGGGTGGCGCTGCGCGAGCTTCACCCCCAGTATCGAGCCCCAGCTGTGTCCGACGAGCACGATGCGCTTCTTGCCGTAGGTCTTGCGCAGGTGTTCGACCACCTCCTCGGCGTCGGCCACCATGCGCTCCATGGTCATCGTGGGGCGCACCGCCTCCGGCGGGTTGAGCGCGTAGGTCTTCCCCGCGCCCCGCTGGTCCCAGTGGGCGACGGTGAAGTACTCCTCCCATTCGCCCTGGTAGAAGTACGCGGTGGGCAGGGCCGTGAAGCCCGGCCCCCCGTGCAGGAAGAGCAGCAGCGGGTTGTCCCGGTGGCGTCCCCGGACGGAAATCCACTGGTCGATGCCACCGATGCGCACCGCCTCCGCCTTCTCGATGCCGTCCGGGAGCACGCTCCGGCGCGCCTCGCGCATGACGGCCTGGGGCGTGGGCGGGACCTCCTCCGCCGCGGTGGCCAGGCCGGCCACCAGCGACGCGCCAAGGCCGAGCAGGTGGAGAAAGGTGCGCCGTGCCGCGTGTTCCATGGTCTGGACTCCTCAGGGCCGGGTGCGTTCGCCCGCCCGCGTCCTGGGAACGACCAGGGCCCGCCGCGATTGCATCAGGGTAGGGCCTCCATCTGCCTCCGGAGGTCCACCAGGGGCTGCTGGCTGGTGCGGATGCGGCCGCGGTCGGGCAGGTCCAGGTCCAGCAGGGTGAACATGACCGCGGTCAGCATCACCGCGAAGACCGTCCAGCATATCCACGCGCGCGAGTGCGTTTCGGGCTGGTAGCCCAGCAGCAGCCCCGAGCCGAGGACCCCGACGAGCAGGAGGACGAAGATGGTGTCCGGGATGAGGTTCCGGGCGGCCGAGAGGCGATCAGCGGAGACGTCGATGACGTCATTGAGCCCCTGGGTGACGAGGGTCTGAACGCCTGTCGGCTGCTGGAGCACGATCGCGTCCAGCGCGGACCAGAGCTTCCCCTGGATCTGATCCGCTTCGTCCCGGAGCTGGTTGAAGCGCTCCCGGTCCCCCACGGCCATGTACGCCTCCAGCCGGAGGTCGACATAGCGGCGCAACCGGCTCCGCATCTCCGTGCGCGTGGGCTCGGGGAGAAAGCCGCTGCGCAGGTAGAGGGTGCCAATGGCGTTCGCCTCCTTGACAACGAGGTCGCGCCGCTGGCTGAAGCGCTCCTCCGCCATGGAGAAGGAGAAGGACAGCAGCAGCGCCACCAGACCGAGCACCGAGGCCTGGAGCGCGGACGCCTCATCGAGCCCGGGCCTGCGGTGGCTGAGACGGAAGCCCACCTCCAGCGCCACGAAGATGAGCCCCATCACCCCCAGGGCGATCAGCCACGTCGGGAGGATGTCCAGTATTCCCACCACCATGCTCCACCCTCCGGACCCGACCCGCGTCAGGACCGCTCCACGGCATGCAAGCCGGTGACGGTGGCCCCTGGCCCGGCTGGGAGCAACGCAGGCGCAAGTCCAGGGGAAGTGGCGGTCGCGAACGTTCCCGCGCGAAGGCGCTGTCACGGGAGGCGGGCTCCGCCATCCTCGACGGACGGGGGATTGCGCTTAAGCTGCCCGGCAGTGAACCGGCCTTCCGAGCAGAGTCCCCCGGGCGGCCTTCGCGCCCGCCTGCACACCATCATCTTCGAGGCGGACACCCCGGCGGGGAGGGCGTTCGACATCGCCCTGCTGTGGGCCATCGTGTTCAGCGTGGGCGCGGTGATGCTGGAGAGCGTCGCGCAGGTGAGGGCGAACCACAGCCACGCCCTGCACGTCGCCGAGTGGACCTTCACCGTGCTCTTCGCGCTGGAGTACGTGCTGCGGCTCATCGCGGTGCGCCGGCCCCTGGACTACGCCCGCAGCTTCTTCGGCCTCGTGGACCTGATGGCGCTGCTGCCCTCGTTCCTGAGCGTGCTGTTCCCCGGGGCCCAGACGCTGCTGGTGGTGCGCGTGCTGCGCCTCCTGCGCGTCTTCCGCATCCTGAAGCTGGGGCACCTGCTGGGGCAGGCGGAGGTGCTGATGACGGCCCTGCGCGCCAGCCGCCCGAAGATCATCGTCTTCCTGGGCACGGTGCTGAGCATCGACGTCATCATGGGCGCGCTCATGTACATGGTGGAGGGCGAGGCGAACGGCTTCGACAGCATCCCCCGGTCCATGTACTGGGCCATCGTGACGATGACGACGGTGGGCTTTGGCGACATCACGCCCAAGACGGTCACCGGCCAGTTCCTCGCGTCCATCCTGATGGTGATGGGCTACGGCATCATCGCGGTGCCCACGGGCATCGTGTCCGTGGAGCTGGCCGCCGCCACGCGTCAGCACGTGGACACCCAGGCCTGCCCGGGCTGTGGCGCACAGGGTCACGACCCGGATGCGCGCTACTGCAAGCGGTGCGGGACGGCCCTGGACTGGACCCCGCCCGGCACCGACGGTGAAACTGGCTAGGATGGGCCGGGCATGCCCCGCTCCATCGACACGCCCGAGCTGGACGAGGAGCTGCTGGTCCACCAGTTCCCCGGCATCAACCGCAAGGCGGTGGGCGCGTTCTACACGCCCGCGCCCATCGTGGAGCGCACGCTGGCGCTCGCGCTGGCGCACGTGGGCCAGGGCCCGCTCACGGTGGTGGACCCGGCCTGTGGCGCGGGAGCCTTCCTCGCGGCGGCGGCGAGGCACCGGCCGGGCGCCAGGCTGTGCGGCCTGGAGCTGGACGCGGGCGTCGCGCGCCTGTGCCAGGCCCGGGTGCCCGGCGCGGACGTGCGCGTGGGCGACGCGCTCCGGGGCGGGCTGGAGCCGCTGCTCGCGGCGACGCCGGAGGGGCACGCCGAGCTGTGGGTGGGCAACCCGCCCTACAACGGCACGTCGCCGGTGCTGAAGGACGCGGAGGCCTACGCGCGGCTGCGGGCCCTGGTGCCCCTGGCGATGCCGCACGGCACGAGCCTCCGGGATGACTTCGCCTTCTTCCTCCTGGTCGCCACGAAGCGCCTGGCGGCGCGGCAGGGCACCCTGGCCTTCATCACGCCCGCGAGCCTGCTGGAGTCCTTCATCTACGCCCCGCTGCGCCACGCCCTGCTGGGCGCGCTCCACCTGCGGGAGGTGGTGGACCTGGGGCCGGGCATCTTCACGGGCACGCAGGTGCGCACCTGCATCACGGTGTGGACGTCCCGCGCCGGGAGCGAGGCGCCGCCCCCGCGCTACGAGCACAAGGGCGTGGACCAGCGCTTCACGCCGGAAGCGCCCGAGTGGCGCCTGTCCCCCATCGCCCAGGAGGCCTCCGCGCTGGACGCGGACTGGCGGGCGCGGGGCGAGCTGCTCACCACGCTCATCCCGGTGAGCCTGCCCGGGGTGAAGACGCGCTTCGACGAGCTGCTGGTGGACGCGGACGCGGAGCGGCTGCTCGCGCGCGTGCGGGCCTTCGCCGCCGCCACGGAGGACACGCTGGAGGACTTCGCGCGGGAGCACGGCCTGGAGCCGGCGCTGTTGCCCAAGCTGCGGGCGCTGAAGCAGGGCCCGGCGCTGGAGGTGGACGCCCGGCACCTGCGGCCGTTCTTCCGCTACGGCGGCGCGCGGCACCGGGGCGCGCTGCCACCCGAGGCCCGCGCGTTCTGCTACCTGGACCGGCGGTGGATTCCGCGCGGGGACCACCGGCTGCGCGGCCCGTATGATCCGCACCACGACGCAGTGAAGCTGCTGTTCAACGTGCGCGAGCTGCCCCTGTCCGCGGCGCTGCTGGAGGAGCCCGGCTGCGTGCACGACCACCGGCACGCGCGGTTCGCGCCGCTGTACGTGCCCCAGCGCGTGCGGGACGAGGGCCTGGGCATCACCCGGGGCGCCGAATCATGCGAGGAGCTGGGGCCTCCGGTGCCCAACCTGTCGCCCCGGGGTCAGCGCTGGGCGGAGTCGCTGGGAGGCCCGGAGGCGGCGTTCCGCGCGGTGATGCGCTTCCTGAACGGGGCGTCGGTGCAGCGGGTGTGGGCGCCCGCGTTCGGAGCGTCCCGGGTGGTGCCGGTGCCGCTGGACGGGCCGCTGCCGGAGTGATGACTCCCCATCACCGGTGACGCGGAGGGGTGGACATTCTCCTGCGAGGCGAGGCGGTGGGAGGTAGTGTCGCGCCGCTTCGTCACCCACTCCTTCCTGGAGAAGCGCCACCCATGATGATTCGCTCCCTGCTGATTGCCGCTGCCCTGACCACCACGCCCGCCCTGGCCCAGGATGCGGGGACTCCGGCCACCCCGGGCACGGCGACGACGGACGCGGGCGTGAAGCCGGCGCCCAAGCCGGGCGAGATGGCGAAGGCGGCGCTGAAGGACTCCCAGGGCAAGGACGTGGGCACGGTGACCTTCGAGCAGGCGCCGACGGGCGTGCTGGTGAAGGGCACGCTGATGAACCTGCCCGCGGGCGAGCACGCCATCCACATCCACGAGACGGGCAAGTGCGAGGCGCCGGACTTCAAGACGGCGGGCGGCCACTTCAACCCGACGAAGAAGAAGCACGGCGTGCTGTCCCCCAAGGGCAAGCACGACGGCGACCTGCCGAACCTCCACGTCCCCGCGGACGGCAAGGTGCAGTTCGACTTCTTCGCCCACGGCCTCAAGGTGAAGTCCATGTTCGACAAGGACGGCTCCGCCGTCGTCGTGCACGCCACCAAGGACGACTACCACACCGACCCCGCCGGTGACGCCGGCGGCCGCATCGCCTGCGGTCTGGCGGAGAAGTAGCAGTCCCGTCGCGAAGCCGCGAAGCACGGCGCCGGGTCCCCAGGAGCACGGGACCGGGCGCCCGCCTCACACGTACCCGAACCGCCGCCGCGCGAACCACTCCGCGCCGAGCAGCGCGATGAGCGCCACCAGGTAGTACCAGCGATCCCACAGCGGCTGGTCCTTCGCGCGCCCCACCTCCACCACCGGCGGATCCAACAGCGGCACGTCCGGCAGCCCGTCCTGCGGCAGCTTGTACGCCTTGCCCTCGGTGATGCTGGCGATCTGCTCCATCAATTGCGGCCGCACGGACGCGTCCGACAGCTCCGGCCCCACCGCGCGCACCGCCACCGCGTCCTCACCCTTGCCCAGGTCCGTGTCGCCCTTCTTCGCCGACGCGAGCAGCTTGTACGGCCCCGGCGCCGGCGGCGCGAACTCCAGCCGCACCACGCCGTCCGCCCCCGTGGTGCCCGTCTGCACCGCCACCGGCTTCTGCGTCGCCACGGAGAACAGCTCCACCCGCACCTGCGCCTCCTGCGCCGGCTGGTAGTCCGCCATCCGCGCCTGCACCACCACGCCCACCGGCCGCCCCGGCTCCACCGACGGGGGATCCGCCGTCACCTTCAGCGTCGTCAGGTCCGGGTCGCGCACCAGCCACCGCAGGGCATTGCCCCAGAAGCGGTCATATGCCCGGTTCGGGGAGCCGCCCCGGTGCGCCGTGAACGCCCACGACCACGTCGCGTCCGTGGCCACCACCATCGCCCGCCCCCGCCCGTAGTCCCACACCGACACCAGCGGCGCGTTCTTCCCGTCCACCGTCATGAACGGGTGGTCCATCAGCACCGTCGCGCCCTGCCGCGCCCGCGTCAGGTTCGCGCCCGGAATCGGCGCCAGCTCTCCCCACGTGCCTTCGGTGCTCGCCGCGCCCGTCCCAATGGACGTCACCGGGTGCCGCAGGCCCTCCGGCGTGAGCCTCGGCTTGAAGGGCTCCGGGTTCGCCGGCCCCGCGGCCTCCACCGGCAGCGCCTCCATCAGCGTGGGCATGCTGGCGCGGCCTTCGCCCAGCACGCTGTCGCCGCCAATCATCACGAACGCGCCGCCCTCGTGGACGTAGCGCTCCAGGTTGCGCTCGTACTCCGCGATGGACAGCGACGGGTCCGAGTAGCCGAAGTTCTGGAAGATGACGACGTCGAACGTGTGCAGCTTCGTGTCGAAGATCTCCTCCATGGGGAACGGGATGAGCGACAGCTCGCGCTCGTTCGTCACCCCCGGGTCGTCCGACAGCGTGCGCAGGATGTAGAACGACACCAGGTCCACGTTCGCGTCCTGCTTGAGCAGCCCGCGCAGGAACCGCTCGTCCCACGACGGCCGGCCCACCACCAGCAGCACGCGCACCCGGTCGCGGATGACCTTCAGCGTGAACGACCGGCTGTTGTTCTCGCTCACCGCCTCGTCCGGGAACGTGGGCACCGTCACGGTGTAGACGAACCGCCCCGTCTGGTCCGGCGTGAAGGTGAAGGACACCGGCTTCACGTCGTCCGCGGTCGTCATCCGCACCAGCTTGTTCGCGACCGTCTTGCCCTCCTGGCTGAGCACCACCGGGATGTCCTGGCCGGCGAAGCCCCGGCCGTGGATCTCCACCTCCACCGTGAGCGAGTTCCTCACGAAGGCGAAGTCGTCCACCTTCAGCCCCTCCACCGCCAGGTCCTTCAGCGCCTCCTGCCCCACCAGGAACGTGGACACCGGCGCGCCCAGGTCCGCCAGCGCCGCGCGCGCCCGGCCCACCGCCCCGGCCTTCAGCTCCGTGTTGTCCGCGCCGTCGCTGAACAGCAGCACGCCGGACAGCTTGCGCGACCCCTGCCCCGCCGCCGACGCGGACCGCAGCGCCGCGAGCAGGTCCGTCGTCCCCGCCCGCGCGGGCTCACCGGACAGCTGCGCGGGCGTGACGGGCGCCAGCTCCGGATCCACCCCGTACACCTCCACCGTGAAGCGGTCCTGCCAGGACGCGAACGTGGGCGCGGCCTTCTCCAGGAACGCCGCCACCTGCGCGCTGCGCGTGGGCCCGCCCGGCTCCGACGGGAAGTTCATGGACGCCGAGCGGTCCACCAGCACCGCCACCCGGTTCTTCATCCGCGCCACCTGCAGGTGCCGGATGCCGGGCTCCAGGAGGAAGAAGAACGCCGCCAGGCCCGCGCCCAGGCGCAGGCCCCACAGGAGCAGCCGCCGGCCGCGCGACGGCTCCCGGCGCACGCCCCAGGCCGCCAGCGCGATGCCCGCGACCAGCCCCACCGCCAACAACACCAGCGCCCACACCGGCAGGGGCGAGAGGCTGACGAGCTTCCACGCGTTGAAGGACGGGGAGTTCATTCGGTCGCGCGCCAGGACACGTCAGCGCCGCTTGTTGAGGATGAGGGGCAGGTGCACCGCGTCGTCCTTGTAGTCCAGGCACAGCGCGTACATGCACAGGTTGATGCCCAGGCGGATCGCCAGCTCGCGCTGCGGCTCGCCGCCCGGGGTCACGTCGAACTCGTAGTCGCCGGACTCGCTGCGGCTCCACGCGCCCGCCACGTCGTTCTGCGAATAGATGACCGCCGCCCGCTTGCCCAGGGTCGCCACCAGCGGCAGCGGCTTGTGGAGCAGCCGCCCGGGCGCCGCGTCCAGCAGGAAGAAGGACTTGAAGACGACGTGCGTCCCCGGCGTCTCCTTCAGCGGGTTCTGCGGCAGCACCCGCGCCATCTCCCGCCGGAAGCTCGCGTCGAAGCCGTCCCCGTCGCTGCCGTCGTTGGCGTCCCCGAACACGAAGCCGCCATACGTCAGGTAGCGGCGCAGGTTCGTCACCTCCGCGTCCGTGAGCGGCGGGAAGGCCCCGTCCCCCCCGAAGTACAGGAAGGGGTATTCAAAGAGGTCCGGGCTGCTGAGCGCGAACGGGCGCGCGTCCGGCACCACCTCCACGGACGTGCGCCGCTGCAGTTCCCACGCGAGCCGCCGCAGGCCGGACAGCCGTCCGTCCCAGCGGCCGCCGTGCCGGGCCACCGCGGGGATGAACCGGCTCTTCTCGCCAAAGGCGGCCGCACGCCGGGACAGCAGCGGGACGAGCGCGGACGTGGCGAACAGGAGGCTTCGACGGGACAGGGACCGCACGGGCATGGAGACGTGCTTATACCGTCGGCGGGTGTCCACATTCCCTGGTATAGACGCGCGCCATGGCGAAAGGCGGACAGACGCCCCCGGAGCCCGTCTCCCCCGGCTCCGACGAAGTGCGCGCGGCCTGGGCCCGCAAGGACGCCGGGGACGTGGCCGGAGCCCGGAGGGACGCCCGGCGCATCCTGGCCCAGGCCCCTTCCGCGGAGGACCGCGAGCGGGCGGAGGACCTGCTGCGCGCCACCGCCTCGCCCCGCGCCCTCTACGCCTTCGCGCTCCTGGGCGCCGTCATCCTGGCCATCCTGCTGGGGCTCGCGTTGACCCGCTATTCCTAGCGGCCATTGTCAGTAGGATGACGCGCCATGGAAGGCTTCCTCCAGGCGCTCAAGTCCTACCAGACCTTCAACCCCTCCGGCTGGGTGGGCATCTACCGGCTGTTGCCCATGTGGTCCGGCGTCGTCATCGCCGCCGTGGGCGTGGTGCTGCTGCTCGCGGGCGGAGGCCGGATGTTCCGCCTGGTCGCCGGCCCCGTGGGCGCGGTGCTGGGGCTCGTGTGGACGGGGGCCGTCACCCAGAGGCTGGGCCTGATGGACCTGGACCCGCGCCTGCCCACCTTCGTGGCCGCAGGCCTGATGGCCGTGGGCTTCCTCTTCCCGCCCGCCATCACCTTCGTGGGCGCGGGCGTCCCCCTGGGCCTCGTCGCGGGGCAGATCGCCGGCCAGACGGACTTCCTGCTCGGCTTCGGGCCGGGCTTCATCGTGGGCGGCATCGCGGGCGCGCTCCTGCACCGGTTCGTGAGCGGCATCGTCGCGTCCGCGGTGGGCGCGTGGCTGCTGGTGATTGGCGCGCTCGCGGCGCTCCACCAGTTCGGCAGCGTCGTGGAGGCCGTGGCCAGCCGCCCGTGGGGCGTCATCATCGCCGCCCTGCTCTTCGCCCTGGCCGGCAGCGTCTATCAGATCGCCGTGCGCCCCT
Organism: Corallococcus sp. BB11-1; assembly: GCF_026626625.1. Classification (NCBI taxonomy): domain Bacteria; kingdom Pseudomonadati; phylum Myxococcota; class Myxococcia; order Myxococcales; family Myxococcaceae; genus Corallococcus; species Corallococcus sp. BB11-1. Next base: position 43,083 of record NZ_JAPNJY010000031.1, read on the forward strand.
CGCCCGAGGAGTCGGATCAACAGAAGGCCGAGCGCCACCGGGAGAAGCAACGCCAGGCGGAGCAGCGGGCGCTCGAGAAGCGGTGGGGGGTCAAGTAGTCCCCGCCCGGCAATCCTTTACGCCGGGGGGGCCGGGGCGTACATTCCGCCGCCATTTCCCCCGGAGTTCCCCGAGCATCGATGGGCCAGGCCAGCCGCAAGGACAAGGAGAAGCAGGTCGAGTCCCCCGTGGCGGAAGCCCTGCCGCCCTCCACCGGGGCCGCCCCCGCCGAGGCGTGGCGCAAGCCCGCCGGGCTCACCCGGAAGGGCTGGGCGGTCCTCGCCGGCGTCATCGTCTTCATCCAGTTCCCGCTCATCCACTACGCGCTCTTCCGGGGCCAGGCGGACGTCACCGCCACCCTCCCCTACGCGCAGTCCTTTGATGACCCGGCCGTCGTCGCCCGCGACTTCTTCTCCACCGGCGCCTACTGGCGGGTGACGAACGGGGAGCTGCTGGGCCCCGCGCCCAAGAACAACCCGCTGTGGCTCCAGGCCACGCTGCCGGACGACGTGGCGGTGGAGTTCGACGTGCGCCCGGAGTACCCGGACGGCGACATCCGCGTGGAGCTGTTCGGCAACGGGCGCGACCCGGCCTCCGGCTACGTGCTGGTGCAGGGCGGGTGGAACAACAGCCTGTCCGTCATCGCCCGGCGCGACATCAACGCCCCCTCGCTGGACGCGCTCCAGCGCCGCGCGGCCCGCATCGCGGAGCGGGGCGGCGGACAGGGCGCGGACCTGGTCGCCACCGGCGTCTTCAAGAAGGACACCTCCGTGCGCGTGGAGTCCCGCGTGGGCGCCCCCGTGCAGTCCGGCCGCGTCTACCACTGGCGCATCGAGCGGCGCGGCAACGTGCTCAAGTGGGCCATCGACGGCACGCTCGTGGCGGAGCTGGACGACCCGTTCCCCTTCAAGGGCAAGGGCCACGACCGGCTGGGCCTGTCCGGCTGGGAGTCGCAGCTGTTCTTCGACAACCTGCGCATCGGCACGCCGGACTCGATGCCCGCCACGGCCATGAAGCAGGAGCCCGTGCTGCCCCCGGGCCCCTTCGAGGACGACTTCAACCGCGCCACCCTTGGCGACGCGTGGAACGTGACGAACCCCGGCGCCGTGAAGCTTGAGGACGGGGCGCTGGTGGTGCAGGGCGTGGGCAACCGCCCCATGTGGCTCAAGCAGCCCCTGCCGGAGAACGCCTCCATCGAATTCGACGCCTGGGCCGACAGCGCCGACGGCGACATGAAGATTGAGGCCTGGGGCGACGGCCGCTCCTTCTACGCGGGCGACCCCCGCCTGCAGTACACCGCCACCGGCTACGTCTTCATCTTCGGCGGCTGGCGCAACACGCAGTCCGTCATCGCCCGCCAGCACGAGCACACCAACGACCGCGCCGTGCGCGACGGCGCCGCGGTCACCCCCGGCCAGCGCTACCACTTCCGCATCACCCGGCGGGATGGGCTCCTGTCGTGGGAAGTGGATGGCAAGCCCTTCCTGTCCCTCCAGGACGCCTCTCCCCTCTACGGCCCGCGCAACCGGCACTTCGGCTTCTCGGGTTGGCAGACGCGCGTCCACTTCGACAACCTCAAGATCCAGCCGCTGTAGTCTTCCCCCCGGCGGCGAAGGAAACACCCGTGCGCAGAGTCGGAATCTTCGGCTGGGGCGTGGTTGCCCCGCGTTCCCCCAACATCGAAGCGTTCGCCAGGAACCTCGCGTCCTCGGAGACCTGGCTGACCCCGTTCAACGGCTTCGGTCCGGACAACTTCCTCGTCGGCAACCCCACCTTCAACCTGGCCGACTACAAGCCGTGGATCGACGCCCGCTTCCCCGGCAGCCGCTTCTCCCAGCTGGAGCGGAAGATGGGGCAGCCCACGCAGTACGCCATCGGCGCGTTCATCCAGTCGCTGTCGCAGAACCCCGGCATCGAGAAGGAGCTCCAGGAGCTGGGCGCCCGCGCGCACGTCTACGTGGGCACCGGCCTGGGTGATTTGCCCACCATCCAGAACATCTCCCTGGACCTCTACCGCGCCCAGCGCCGGTGGGATCGCTTCTGGGCCAGCCCCGAACACAACAGCGCCGTGCGCGCGTGGCGCGAGACGCGCGAGCCCCTGGAGGGCCTGCCCCCGGAGCCCTCCACCATCGAAGAGGTGGAGCGCGACAAGGCGGAGGACGACTGGTGGCACTTCTGGGCCGGCCGCTCGCCGGAGCTGCGCGAGTACCTGGAGGAGCTGCGCGAGATTGAAGCCATGGGCGTGCCCGACGAGGGCGACGTGGAGTCCGCCAAGCTCGCCGTCATCAAGGAGAAGCGCACGCGCAACGCGCGCCTCCAGAAGAAGTGGAGCTCCCCGGAGCCGCCCTGGAACGCGGTGTCCTCCAACGTGCTGTGGAACATCCACAACACGCCCGCGTCGCAGGTGTCCATGCTGGGCCAGATTACGGGCATGACGTTCGCGCCCGTGGCCGCGTGCTCGTCGTTCGGCTACGGCCTGAAGCTGGCCATGAACGCCATCCGCCTGGGCGAGGCCAAGGCGGTGGTGCTGGGCATGACGGACGCGGCGCCCAACCCCCTGGTGGTGGGCGGCTTCTACAACGCGCGCGTCATCTCCGCGGACGCCGCCGTGTCCAAGCCCCTCACCGCGCTGCGCGGCACGCACATCGCCGGAGGCGCGGTGGTGTGGGTGGTGGGCGACTACGAGCACTTCACGCAGAAGGGCTTCAAGGCGCTGGGCCTGGAGCCCGTCGCGGTGGGCGTCACCGCGGACGCCGACCACATCATCACCCCGTCCAAGGAAGGGCCCACGCTGGCCATCCGCGAGGCGCTCGCCTCCGCCGGCTGCGAACCCAGGGACGTGGGCACCTGGGACCTGCACGCCACCGCCACCCCGGGGGACTTCCTGGAGGTGCAGAACCTGCGCGACGTGCTGCCCGACTCGGTGCTCATCACCGCGCGCAAGGGCACCTTCGGCCACGGCATGTCCGCGGGCGGCGGTTGGGAGCTCACCGCGCAGTACCTGGGCGCCGAACAGGGCAAGGTCTACCCCACGCCCCTGGCGGCCCCGGAGCTCAACAAGCAGATCGCCAAGGTGCACACCCGCTTCGTGTACGACCACGAGGAGCCGGCGCCCGAGGGGTGCTCGGGCAAGCTGTCCATGGGCGTGGGCGGCATCAACGCCTGCATCATCTCCCGGCCCTGGAAGTAGCGGCCGGGCGGTGTCGCGAGAAGCCCAGGGGCTCTTTTCAGCCCTTGGGCACCGCCACCATGTCGAAGTCCGGGATGCGCTCGCGCATGAACTCGCGCATCCGGTTGATGAGGGCCGCTTCAATCTGCCGGGCCCGCTCGCGGCTGACGCCGTACTTGTCGCCAATGTCCTGGAGCGTGAGCGGCTCATCCGCGGTGAGGCGGTTCTCGAAGATGTAGCGCTCCTTGCCCTCCAGCGTCTGGGCGAAGGCGTTCAGGTTCTCCCGGAAGAGCGCCTTGAGCTGTTCGCTGCCCAGCCGCTCGTCGGCGGGCACCGCGGTGGACGGCAGGTAGCGGTCCGCGCGCGTGCCGCCGGAGTCCCCGTCGTTGCCCAGCGGCGCGTCGATGGACAGCTCGTCGTGCCCCAGCCGCTGGTCCATCTCCACGACGTCCTGCTCGGTGACGTTGAGGCGCTCGGCCAACAGGCGCGGGCTGGCCTCGAAGCCCTGGGAGACGAGCTTCTCCTGCTCCTGGCGCAGCTTGAAGAAGAGCTTCCGCTGGGCCTCGGTGGTCCCCAGCTTCACCATCTTCCAGTTGTCCATGATGTAGCGGAGGATGTACGCGCGGATCCACCAGGCGGCGTAGCTGCTGAGCTTCACGCCCCGGTCCGGGTCGTACTTCTTCACCGCCTGCATCAGCCCGATGTTGCCCTCCTGCACCAGGTCCAGCAGCGACAGCGGGTTGCGGTGGTACTCGTGCGCCAGCTTCACCACCAGCCTCAGGTTGGAGGCCACCAGGCGGTAGGCCGCCCGCACGTCCCCCGTGGCCTGGTAGTCCTTGGCCAGCCGGTGCTCCTCCTCGCGGGTGAGCAGCGGGTGGCGCGTCACCTCGGCCATGTAGGCCTGGAGCGGATCGCGGTTGGTGAGCGCGGAGGCCCCCTGGGCCCGCACCAGGGCGGCGGCCTCCGCCTTCGTCGGGGTCCGGGCCGCTCGGGGCGCGGGTTCCTCGATTTCCGCTTCCACTTCGTTCAGTTCCGACAGGTCCGGTTCCAGGGTTTCCGGGTCCGGGGCCAGCGCCTCGCCCTCCTCGGCGTCCGCCCCCGGGTCTTCCTGGGGGGCGCTCGGGCGGGCAGGGGCCGGAGCCCGCTTCGCACGGGCCTTGGGGGCCGGGCTATTGGTTCTCTTCCTCCCATTCGCCATGCGCGCTCCATACCCCAAAGTGCCGCGATTGTTGCCAGAGGGTAATGCAGGGGCTATGCCCATGCCCGATGAGCGACATCCAAGAGCCCACGCCGGGAGTCCCGGCGCCTGACGAAGCCCCGACGCGTCCCGGCGAGTACATCGCGGACATCAGCTTCGAAGACATGAACCTCTCCGAGCCCCTCCGCCGCGCGCTGGCGGATCGCGGCTACACGAACCCCACCCCTGTCCAGGCCAAGGCCTTCGGCCCCGCGATGGCGGGCAAGGACCTGATCGTCCGCAGCAAGACGGGCACGGGCAAGACGGCCGCCTTCGGCCTGCCCCTGCTGGAGAAGATCTCCCCCGATGAGAAGCGCGTGCGCGCCCTCATCCTCTGCCCCACGCGCGAGCTGGCGCTCCAGGTGGCGGAGGAGCTCACCACGCTCGCCAAGTACAAGGGCGTGAAGGTGGCGGCCATCTACGGCGGCGCCTCCATGAAGCAGCAGGAGGACGCGCTGGAAGAGGGCACGCCCATCATCGTGGGCACCCCCGGCCGCGTCTTCGACCACATCAACCGCGGCAACCTGAAGCTGGACGGCTGCGACCACGCCATCCTCGACGAAGCCGACGAGATGCTGAACCAGGGCTTCTACGAGGAGGTGACGCGCATCCTCGACCGTCTTCCGAAGACGCGCCAGGTGCTGCTCTTCAGCGCCACCGTCCCCACGGACATCCAGAACCTCATCGCGCGCTACACGACGAACGCGGAGACGCTGCTGCTGTCCGGCGACGTCTTCACGGTGGAGCACATCCACCACATCCGCTACGACGTGTCGGATCAGTTCCCCAAGCCGCGCAACCTCATCTACATCCTGGAGAAGGAGGAGCCCTCCAACGCCATCATCTTCTGCAACACGCGGGATGACACGGCGCTGGTGACGGCGGTGCTCAACCGCAACGGCTTCGACGCGGAGCTGCTCAACGGAGACCTGCCGCAGAAGGAGCGCGAGCGGGTGATGGGCAAGGTGAAGCGCGGCGAGGTGGCCTTCATGGTCGCCACGGACATCGCGGCGCGCGGCATCGACATCTCCGGGCTGGAGTACGTCATCAACTACTCCCTGCCGGAGGACCCGGCCGTGTACCTGCACCGCGTGGGCCGCACGGGCCGCATCGGCAACAAGGGCACCGCCATCAACCTCTTCTCCGGGCGCGAGCTGGCGACGTTCACCGTCCTGGAGAAGAAGTTCGGCATCAAGTTCGAGATGCGCGAGATGCCGGCCCCGGAAGAGGCCATGCACCTGTGGACCGAACGCCACGTGCGGGAAATCCGCGAGGCGACGGGCTCCAGCATCTTCGAGGGCTTCCTGCCCCTGGCGTCGCAGTTGAAGACGCGCAGCGACGCGGACGACCTCATCGCGTTCCTCATCAAGTACTTCTTCAGCCACCTGCGCATGGAGAAGGCGCAGGCCGCCGGGGAGACGGAGAAGCGCGAGCCGGTGGAGCAGCGCAAGCCCCTGGAGCGCCGGGGCAAGGACCGCGAGCGCGAGCGTGAGCGTCCCCCCCGCCGCGAGGACCGGGGCGAGCGTCCGGAGCGGCCCGCTCCGCGCGCCGAGTCCGGTGAGCGCGAGCGCCGCCCGCGCCGCGACGAGCCCCGCCGCGAGGACCGGGGTGAGCGTGGCCGGGGGACGGCACCGTCGTCCGCCGCGCTGGAGCCGGGCCCGGGCGAGGTGAAGCTCTGGGTGAACCTGGGGACCGCTGACGGCCTGGGGCCGGGCAGCATCGCCACGGCGATGGAGGACGCGGGCGCCCCGGTGGGCAAGATGGTGCGCGCGGAGCTGCGCCCCACGTTCGCGTACGTCTTCGTCGCGGAGGCGGACTCGCCGGGCTTCGAGGCCCTCAACGGCAAGCAGCACGGCAGCAAGACGCTGCGCGTGGAGAAGAGCAAGCCGCGCAGCGAGCGCGACGTCACCAGCACCCGCCCGCCCCCGTCCCCGGACGCGGCCCCCGGCGAGGTGAAGCTCTGGGTGAACCTGGGCATGGATGACGGCATGGACGAGGCGAAGCTGCCCGCCACGCTGGAGTCCCTGGGCGCCCCGGGCGGCAAGGTCATCAAGGCCCTCACCCGCCCCACCTACGGCTACGTCTACGTGCCGGAGGCGGAGGCCCCCGGCTTCGAGGCCCTCAATGGCAAGACGCACGCCGACAAGGCGCTGAAGCTGGAGCGGCACCGTCCGCGCGGCCAGCGTGAGGAGCGTCGTCCCCGCCACGAGTCCCTGCCGGACCTCCCCGGCCAGGCGCGCCTCTGGGTGGGCCTGGGCCGTCAGGAGGGCCTGGACGAGGCGGGCGTCACCGCCGCGCTGGAGGCCGCGGGCGCTCCGGCGGGCAAGGTGCTGCGCACCGACCTGCGCCCCACGTACGCGTACGTCTTCGTCGCGGAAGAGGACGTGGCGGGCTTCGAGGCCACCCACGGCAAGCCGCACGGCGAGAACAAGACGCTCAAGGTCGAACGCGCGAAGCGCAAGTAGTCGCGCGCCCCGGTGCCTTGCTTGAAGGCGCGCCTCCCCGGAAAGGGAGGCGCGTTGCTCAGGGGGGCGCCTTCTTCCTGCGGGCCCGGTGGTAGTGCGCGGTGCACAGCCCCCGGGCCAGCACGGGCCGGCCGCAGTCCGGTTCGGTGCAGGCAGCAGGCGCGTGTCCCTGGGACGGGGGGCATGCGGCGTCAGGCCCGCCGCTGAACATCGCGTCCGCCACGGCCAAGAGGCGGTCCACGTCCCCGCGGCCCAGTCCCCGCACCCGAACCCACTCCACCAGCCGATGAGCCCCCGCGTCCTCCGCGTCCTCCAACCGGAACAGCTCCCACAGCGGCAGCTCCAGCGCGGCCGCGACCTGGAGGAGCGTGTCGTAGCTGGGGTTGCGCTCGCCGCGCTCCAGCAGCGACACGAAGCTCACGGAGATGGCGCACCGCTCCGCGAACTCCTCCTGGGTGAGGCCGCGCCGCTCGCGCAGCGTGCGGATGCGCCGGGCCAGCCCCTGGAGCGAAGCACTTCCGTCGCTTGGAGCCGGGGAGCCGGGGCGCATGGACGCCCCCATCGTAGCGCACCCCTTCTGTTATGGTTTTCCGACCAGGAGCCAGCCCCCACATGAACGCCGTCGACGGCACCAACTACTACTTCCGCAAGGCCGCGCGGGTGATGGACGTGGGCACGCCCATCGAAACGCTCCTGGCCACGCCCCTGCGCGAGGTGAAGGTGCAGGTGTCCATCGAGATGGACTCCGGGGAGATCCGCACGTTCCTGGGCTACCGCATCCAGCACGACAACAGCCGGGGCCCCATGAAGGGCGGCCTGCGCTACCACCCCGCCCTGGACCAGGACGAGTGCGTGTCGCTCGCGTCGCTGATGACGTGGAAGACCGCCGTGGTGAACGTGCCCTACGGCGGCGCCAAGGGCGGCGTGGCGTGCGACCCCGCGCAGATGAGCCTCAAGGAAGTGGAGCGGCTCACGCGCAAGTTCGTGGATCAGATTCAGGACGTCATCGGGCCCACGCGTGACATCCCCGCGCCGGACGTCAACACCAACCCCCAGGTGATGGCGTGGGTGATGGACCAGTACTCGCGCTACCACGGGCACTCGCCCGCGGTGGTGACGGGCAAGCCCCTGGAGCTGTACGGCTCCAAGGGCCGCGAGGCCGCCACCGGGCGGGGCCTGCTGTACGTGTGCCGTGAAATCCTGCGCGACCTGGGCATGCCGGTGAAGGGCACGCGCTTCGCCATCCAGGGCTTCGGCAACGTGGGCAGCCACATCGCGCAGCTCCTCTGGGGCGACGGCGGCGTGGTGGTGGCCGCGTCCGACGTGCTGGGCGGCATGTACAACCCGCTGGGCCTGGACGTGCCGTCGCTCTTCGAGCACGTCAAGCGCACCGGCACCGTCACCGGCTTCAGCGGCGGCACGCCGTGCAGCAACGCGGACGTGCTCGCGGCGGACTGCGAGGTGCTCATCCCCGCCGCGCTGGGCCACGTGCTCACCCGCGACAACGCCAACAGCGTGCGCGCGCGCCTGGTGGTGGAGGGCGCCAACGGCCCCACCCAGCCGGAGGCGGACGACATCCTGGAGAAGCGCGGCATCTTCGTGGTGCCGGACATCCTCGCCAGCGCCGGGGGCGTCACCGTCAGCTACCTGGAGTGGGTGCAGAACCTCCAGCACGTCTCCTGGGAGGAGGACCGCGTCAACGCGGAGCTGGAGAAGACGATGAAGGAGGCCTACGACCGGGTGGCGCAGATTGCCCGCTCCCGGAAGGTCTCCATGCGGACGGCCGCCTACATCCTGGCCATTGGCCGGGTGGGCAAGGCCACGGTGCTGCGCGGCATCTGAGGCATTCCCGGGCGGTGCTTCGGGCACCAACGTCCGCGCCGCCCGCCGCCGCATCGCGTCCAGGCAGGCGACGCGGCCCCGCTTCACTTCCGTGCGGGGCCGGCTTTGCGCTACACGGCCGGCATGATGGTCACCCTGCAGGACATCCAGGCGGCGCGGGAGCGACTGCGCACGGCGCTGCGCCCCACGCCGTGCCCCGCGTCGGACTACTTCACCGAGAAGACGGACTGCGCGGTGGTGTACTTCAAGCTGGAGAACCTCCAGCGCACCGGCGCCTTCAAGGAGCGGGGGGCGCTCAACAAGCTGCTCACGCTCACGCCGGAGGAGCGGCAGCGCGGCGTCATCGCGGCCTCCGCCGGCAACCACGCGCAGGGCGTGGCGTACCACGCGCGCCGGCTGGGCATCCGGGCCACCATCGTGATGCCGGAGCGCACGCCGCTCATCAAGGTGACGCGCACGCGGGACGACTACGGCGCGCGCGTGGTGCTCAAGGGCGCCAACTTCGACGAAGCCTACGCGGAGGCCCTGCGCATCCAGAAGGCGGAGGACCTGGTCTTCGTCCACCCCTTCAACGATCCGCACGTCATCGCGGGCCAGGGCACGCTGGGCCTGGAGCTGCTGGAGCAGTGCCCGGACCTGGAGCTGGTGCTGGTGCCGGTGGGCGGCGGAGGGCTCATCTCCGGGGTGGCGGTGGCGCTCAAGGAGACGAACCCGCGCATCCAGGTGGTGGGCGTGCAGGCCTCCACCATCGCCAGCATGAAGGCGTCGCTGGACGCGGGCGCGCGCACGGAGCTCACGGCCGCGGGCACCACCATCGCGGACGGCATCGCGGTGAAGATTCCAGGCGACCTCACCTTCGAGCACGTGCGCAGGTACGTGGACGCGGTGGTGACGGTGGACGAGGAGGAGATCGCCGCCGCCATCCTGCTGATGCTGGAGCAGGAGAAGACGGTGGCGGAGGGCGCGGGCGCCGCGGGGCTGGCCGCGCTGCTCAACGGCAAGGTGCCGCAGGCGAAGGGCAAGCGCGTCGCCATCATCGTGGGCGGTGGCAACATCGACATGAACGTCATCAGCCGCATCATCGAGCGGGGCCTCGTGAAGGCGGGCCGCCTGGTGCAGTTGGAGGTGCGGCTGCCGGACCGGCCGGGCATGCTCGCCCGGCTCACCACGCAGATCGCGGAGATGCGCGCCAACGTGGTGGACCTGCACCATGACCGCGCCTTCTCCAAGGCGGGCCTGGGCGAGGCCACGGTGGAGGTGATGCTGGAGACCACCGGGCACCCCCACATCCAGGAGCTGATGGCGTCGCTGGAGTCGCAGGGCTGGCAGGTCGCCCGGACCTAGTCCGAGGGAGCTTGCACGTCCGCGTGCGGCTTCGGCGATACTGGGATTCCATGAACACGCCCCTCATCGCCCTGCTGCTGCTCGCCGCCGCTCCTCCGCCGCAGAAGGCAAGGGAGCTGGCCGCCCAGAAGCAGTGGGAGGAGCTGTACCTGGCGTTCGCGGCGGCGTCCCCGGAGGACTACCCGGAAGCGCAGCGACCGGCCGTCGCGGGGCCCCTGCTCAAGGGGTGCGAGGCGCTGCTCGCGGAGGACGCGGTGATGGCGTACTCGCTGGGCGAGCGCGCCGTGGCCTTCCAGGAGACGTCCGGGGGCCTGCGGTGCCTGGCGAGGTCCGCGCTGAAGACGGACCAGCGCGCCTCCGCGGAGGAGGCGCTGAAGAAGGGCCTGGAGCACTTCCCCAAGGACGGCGCGTTCGGGCTGGAGCTGGGGCGCCTGCTGCTGCAGGACGAGGACTCGACGGCGGCCATCGCCACGCTGGAGCGGGTGCCCGCGAAGTCGAAGGAGGCGAAGGAGGCGCGCAAGCTCATCCAGCAGGCGCGCGCCAAGGTGTCGGAGGCCGGGGCCGCGCGGGGTGAGGTGGAGCGCCTGGAGAAGCGGTTGAACGGCGAGGATGAAAAGCGCGCCGCGAAGGGAGAAGGAGACTTCCGTCCGGACAGCCTCAACTACGAGTCTGGGGTGGGCAAGGACGGCATGCGCGTGCGCGCCAACAAGCGCTTCATCATCAGCTACTACAACAGCGAGCGCGACTTCGGGCAGCGCACTGACTATGAGAGCCAGGTCGCCTCCGCCATGGAGGAGGTGCATGCCTTCACCCGGCGGCTGCTGGGTCGTGCCCGCGAGCAGCCCCTGAAGGTGGTGCTCTACACGCGCGATGAGTTCATCACGCATGTGGGCTCCCGCTACGCGAGCTATGCCGGGCTCTACGTCGATGGCCTCATTCGCATGAATGACGCCGCGAAGCTCACGCAGGCGACGAAGGGCGCGCTGACGCACGAATACACGAACGCCGTGCTGGATGAGCTCTGCACCGGCGGCATCGGCAACCTGCATCGCTGGTTCAGCCAGGGACTGGCCGACTACATGAAGTGGCGCTTCCTGGGACTCGACGGTCCTCCGCGAGAACTGGCGAACAAGCTGCATGGGGCGGCCAGGCAGGGTCGGCTGCCGAAGCTGTCGGAGATGAGCTCGAAGTCCCCCATCTACCAAGAGAACCCGGAGGTGGCCTTCGGAACCTCCGCCATGGCCGTGCACGAGCTCGTCCGGATGGGGGGGACGGAGAAGATCCTGGCCTTCATCGATTCCTTCAACCAGTCCGGGTCCTTTGAAGGCTCCCTGCAGTCCACCTACGGAAAGGACCTTGCCGGCCTGGACGCCGCGGTCCATTCCGCCCTCTCGGGGAGGTAGCGGCCGGTCGGGCGTGGCGGATTGGTTTACCCCCTGGCGGGAGTCCCCTACACTCGCGACCCTCCAAGATTTTCGCTGCGGCGGTCCCCGTTTGACGCTGGCGCAGCAAGGTGACGGATGTCCGATACGCGCGCCGCGATGAGAGAATTCCGCTTCCTGGATGAGAAGCGGAAGCTGGGAAGTCTGTCCGCCGTCGAGGAAGCTCGCTGGGTCGAGTTGCGGGGCCTGTTGGGCATCCAGGACGCGGCGGACACCGCGGCGGCGGCGCAGGCCTGGGCACAGCCCCAGGCCCAGGAGCAGCCCCAGGGCTACTACGGCGAGGACGGCCAGTGGTACGCCTACCCCGCCGGCTACGAGCAGCCCCAGGGCTACTACGGCGAGGATGGCCAGTGGTACGCCTACCCCGCCGGCTACGAGCAGCCCCAGGGCTACTACGGCGAGGACGGCCAGTGGTACGCCTACCCCGCCGGCTACGACCCCAACGCGGCGTATGATCCGAACGCGGCGGCGTGGCCCCAGCAGGGTTACGACGCGAACGCGGCCTATGATCCGAACGCGGCGGCCGCCTACGCGGCCCCGGCCGGCACCGACGCTGGCGCTGCGTATGATCCGAACGCGGGCGACGCGCAGGCGTGGGCGGCCTACTCCGGAGGAGCGGCGGAGGCCGGCTACGCGCCGCAGGCGCCCGTGGATCAGGACAACCTGAGCCTCAGCACGGACGACATCGACATCCCCTCGCTGAGCGAACCCGCGCCCTGGATGCCCCAGCCGGCGGCGGAGGTGGCGCCGGCGGCGGCAGGCGCGGAGGAGACCTGGGAGACGAGCGCCGAGGAGGACTTCTCCGGGCTCTCCACGGCGACACCGCCCCCGGTGGCCGCCGAGCCCGAGGCGTCGCTGGAGGACTCGTTCGCCGAGCTGTCGATGGACGTCGAGGCCGAGGCCCAGGCCCCGGCGGAGTCCGGACTGGATCCGATGGCCGAGGCCCTGGCCTCCGCCGAGCACGCGGCGTCCGAGGAAGCGGCGCTGATGGACGCTGAACCCGAGGCGGTGCTCGCCGAGGACCTGGCCCCCGCGCCCATGGATGCGGCGTGGGACGCGGCACCGCTCGCGGTGGAGTCCGACGAGTCCCGTGAGGGCGCGCTCGACACGGCGCCGCTCGCGGTGGACACGTCGGCCCCGACCGAAGGCGCCGCTTCGGACTGGGACTGGAGCGACGTCTCGACGACGCAGGCCCCCGTGGCGTCGGACGGCGCCGTGCTGGAGGCGTCGGCCGAGGAGATCTCGACCGACGCGGGCGGAACCGACGCGGCGTGGCAGGCGGAGTCCGCTTCCGGAACCACGGATCCGAATGGGGACATCGTGCTCGGCTCCGGCGATATCGCCGAAGCGTGGACGGACGGTGCCGCTGCTTCGGAGATGCCCGCGGAGGAGAGCGCCCAGCAGGTGGGGGACGCCGCCGGGGAGTGGTCGTCGGAGACGGCAGGCGCGGCGGAATGGCAGGCCGACGGTGCGACTTCGACGGAGGCTCCGGCCGAGGAGATCGCGCTCAGCCCGGATGAGGTCGCGAGCAGCTGGCAGGCCGACGGCGCGGCTTCCACGGAAGCACCCGTCGAGGAGATCGCGCTCAGCCCGGATGAGGTCGCGAGCAGCTGGCAGGTCGACGGTGCGGCGTCCACGGAGGCTTCGGCCGAGGAGATCGCGCTCGATCCGAGCGAGGTCGCGGATGAGGGTGCGGCCTGGACCGATGCGTCGACGGGGGCCGAAGGCGAAGCCATCGCGCTGACGGACTCCGATGCCATGCCCTCCGCGCAGGCGGAGGAGACCCCGACGTTCGATGCGGCCGACCTGGGAGCCGAGGAGACGCTCACCCCGCCCCCTTCTCCCTTCGCCGAGGACGCGCGGGGCTCGTCGCTGCGGATCCGCAGCATCCCGGTCGGTCCGGACGTGGAAGCCGACACGCTGGAGCTTGGCGCGGACGACGTCGAACCGATGCCGTTGGCGGCGGCGCGTGACACCCTGGCCTCGGAACAGTGGACCGACCTGAACGGTCATCCCGACGAGGCCGTGCCGCTGGCCACCGCGAGCGAATCCCTCGCGGAGGCGCAGTCCACCGAGGCCTCGGCCTGGGGCGACGGAGCACAGGACGCACAGGCCGAGTGGTCCGCCGATGGCGCGCCGTCCGACGCGACCGCCACCGTCGGATTGCAGGAGGAGTCCGCGCCCATCGAGTTGCAGCCCGAGTGGGCCTCCGATGCGGTGGAGTCCCCCGCCGAGACGCCCGCCTGGGCGCAGGCGTCCGAGGAGTCCGCGCCCATCGAGCTGCAGCCTGAATGGGCTGCTTCCGCCGGAGACGCGAGCGCGACCGATCCCCAGGCGGAGTGGGCCACCCCGGAGCAGGAAGGTGCTGCGTCGGAATGGTCCGACACCGCCTCGTCCGAACAGTCCACCGAAACCGGGACGTCCGCCGGGTGGGGCACGTCGGAGGACGCGTCCGCCACCATCGCCACGCAGCCGGAATGGGCTGAGGCCGACGCCTCCGGCGAAGCCCTGCCCCTCGATGCGCAGCCGGAAGGGGCCACCGGGGAAGAGACCGCGACCGAAGTGCCGGCCACCGAGTGGGAAACCCCGGTGGAGGAGACCGCGTGGGCCACGTCCTCCGAGAACCTGGCCGCAAGCACCGCCCAGACGGAGGGCACTGCTCAGGCCGAGGAAGCACCACTGCTTGAAGCGCAGCCGGAGTGGGCCACGTCGGAGACGGCCTCCGCGGAGTGGACGGATCCGTCCGGAGAAGCGGCGCCTGTCGAGGCGCAGCCGGAGTGGGCTGCGTCCGAGGAAGCCGCGCCGGTCGAAGCCGGATCCGGGTGGGCCACGCCGGGCGAAGCAGCACCCGCCGCACAGTCTTCGGATTGGGGCTCCACGGAAGAAGCCGCGCCCATCGAGGCGCAGCCGGAGTGGGCCACCTCCGAAGAGTCGGCGCCCATCGAGGCGCAGCCCGAGTGGGCCACGACCGAAGAAGCAGCGGCCGTCGAAGCGCAGCCCGAGTGGGCCACGACTGAAGAGGCAGCGCCCGTTGCCGCGCAGACGGAGTGGGCCGCGACTGAAGAAGCAGCGCCCGTCGCCGCTCAGCCGGAGTGGGCCACCGCCGAAGAGAATGCGCCTGTCGCAGCGCAGTCGGAGTGGGCGACGTCCGAAGAGACCGCGCCCATTGAGGCTCAGCCGGAGTGGGCGACGTCCGAAGAGAGCGCGCCCGTCGCAGCGCAGCCGGAGTGGACCACGGCGGATGAAGCTGCGCCCATCGAGGCTCAGCCGGAGTGGGCGACGACTGAAGAGGCAGCGCCCGTTGCCGCGCAGTCCGCGTGGGCGACCTCCGAAGAAGCCGCGCCCGTCGCAGCGCAGCCGGAGTGGACCACGGCGGATGAAGCTGCGCCCATCGAGGCTCAGCCGGAGTGGGCCACGGAGGAAGCCGCTCCTGTCGCCACTCAGTCCGAGTGGTCTGCCTCGGAAGAGGCCCCCATCGAGGCGCAGCCGGAGTGGGCCACCTCCGAAGAGACCGCGCCTGTCGCCGCGCAGTCTGAATGGGCCTCCTCGGAAGAAGCCCCCATCGAGGCACAGCCGGAGTGGGCGACGACCGAAGAAACCGCCCCCGTCGCCGCGCAGTCCGACTGGGCAGGTACGGAAGAGGCAGCCCCTCTCGAAGCCCAGCCCGAATGGGCCACGGCTGAAGAGACCGCGCCTGCGGTCGCGCAGTCCGAGTGGGCCTCCACCGAAGAAGCCGCGCCCATCGAAGCCCAGCCGGAGTGGGTTACCCCTGGGGAAGTGACTCCCGGCTCGCCGCAGCCGTGGTCCGCCACGGACGCGGCTGCTCCCGTCACCGCGCAGCCCGCCTGGAACTCGGACGATTCCGGAACGTCGGCGTCGGAGTGGGCCTCCACGGAGGAAGCCGCTCCCATCGAAGCCCAGCCCGAATGGGCCGCGGACGCCTCCGAACCCGCCGTCGCCACGCAGTCGGAGTGGGCCTCCACCGAAGAAGCCGCGCCCATCGAAGCCCAGCCCGAATGGGCCACGGACGGCTCCGAAACCGCCGTCGCCGCGCAGTCGGAGTGGGCCTCCACCGAAGAAGCCGCGCCCATCGAAGCCCAGCCCGAATGGGCCACGGAGGAAGCCGCTCCCGTCGCCGCGCAGTCAGAGTGGGCCTCCACGGAGGAAGCTCCCGACGGGTCGGCGTCCGCCTGGGCCCAGCCCTCCACCGAAGCCCAGCCCGCCTGGGACGCCCCCGTCGAGGAAGCCGCCTCCGAGTGGTCCTCTCCTCCGGCCACCCCCGAGTGGAGCGCCCAGGAAGCCCCGGCCGCCAGGTCCGCCTGGGGCGCGCCCCAGGAAGCCCAGCCGGAATGGATGGCCTCCGAGCCCGCGCCCGCCCACGCCGCCTGGGAGGCCCCGCAGGCCGCGGCCTCCAACTGGAGCGAGCCCGTCGCCGAGGAAGAGGTCTCCCTCACCGGCCTGAGCCCGCTCGAGCCCGCCTGGGCTGAACAGCCCGTCGTGCCGGCCGAGTCCTCGTCCTGGGAAGAGCCCGCCGTGGACGTGGAGCCCCTCTCCGACGCCGCGCCCCTGGAGACCCCGGAGCCGGCCTGGGCCGCCCAGCCTGCCCTCGACGTCGAGGAGCTGGAGCCCGAAGCCGAACCCCTGGCGGACATCGAACTGGTGGAGGAAGAGCCCGCCCTGCCCGTCGCGGCCATGCCGCCCCCGACGCCTCCTCCGGCCCTGTCGCTCGCGGCGGCCCGGCCGGCGCCGGCCGTCCTCCCGGCGAGCCCGCCCCTGCGGAGCGCCGTCCCCGGGCAGGCCTCTCCCGCGCCCGTGGCGATGGGGGGAGCTTCCTCCAACCACCTGCGCCCCACCGAGGATGCCCTCTTCGATGCGCACGCGGCGGCCGGGTTCCCGCCCTCCACCCACTCCTTCGTGGAGGGCGAGCACCGCGTCATCATCCACACCATCGAAGGCCAGGTGAAGCGCGGCACCATCCGCGACGCGGACCTGCTCGAGGACGTCATCTCCCTGGAGCAGCAGAGCGGCTTCGCCCCCGAGCGCATCCCCGGCAAGCGCGTGAAGGCCATCTTCTTCATGCTCGCGGCGGGCGCGCGTCAGCCCCAGGCGGAGGGCTCCAAGATTCGCGTCACCTTCAACGACGGGCGCCAGGTCGCCGGCTTCTCCCAGGACTTCAAGGGCCCCACCCCGGGCTTCTTCGTCATCCCCGCCGACAACCGCACCAACACCGCGCGCATCTTCATCTACCGCGCCAGCGTGCAGGCCGTCGCCGAGGGCTGACGGCCTCCCGGCGGGACAGCCACCGCACAAAAAAGAGGGGCCTCGTCACCGAGGCCCCTCTCTTCATTTCACCGACCCGGGGGCCGGCGAGCTGACGCGAAGGACTACTTCGCGTCCTTCGCCGCGGGCGCCGCCGCCGCGTCCTTCTTGGGCGTCAGCTCCAGCGCGAGCGTGATGGCGATGTCCTCGCCCACCGCCACGCCGCCGGCCTCCAGCGCCTTGTTCCAGCCCAGGCCGAAGTCCTTGCGGTTGATCTTCGTGGTCGCCTCGACGCCACGGCGCATGCCGCCGAACGCATCCTTGATCTCCGGCGTCGGGCCCACCACGTCCAGCACGACGGACTTCGTCACGCCGTGCAGCGTCAGGTCGCCGGTGACCTTCAGTTTGTCCTTGCCGGCCTTCGCGACCTTCGTCGACTTGAAGGTGATGGTCGGGTACTTCGCCGTGTCGAAGAAGTCGGGGCTCTTCAGGTGCTCGTCGCGCTTGGGCTCCGCGGTGTTGACGGTGGTCGCGTCCAGGACGGCCTCGACGGTGGACTTGGTCACGTCCTTGTCGTCGATGTTGACCGTGCCGGACTGCACCTTGAAGTTGCCCTTCACGTTGGACACCATCATGTGCTTCACGGAGAAGTCGGCGGAGGAGTGCGACCCGTCGATGTCATACGCCGCCGCGAAGGCGAACGAGGGGGCGGCGACGGCGATCAGGGTGATGGCGGACTTCAGGGTCATCTTCATGGTGTGGACTCCCAGGACTGCGAACTGCGAGGTTCAGGCGCGCAGCGCGAAGCTGCGCATGGACAAGGTTCCGTGATGGAAACCCTCGAACACCGGGGTGAGACGGTCCTCGGCGAGGGCGGCTCCGAGGACGAAGTAGATGGGCAACCAGTGCTCGGCGGATGGATGCGCGACCCGCGCATTCGGTGCGCCCATCCATGACTGAAGCCCGATGAAGTCTCGTGCGACAAGTTTTCCGGCGACCCACGCGTCGAACTCGGCCGCCCATGGCTCCACGGACGCCAGCTTGGATCTGAAATTCACCCGGCGCAGGTTGTGGACCACCCCGCCGCTGCCCATCAGTAGCACGCCGTCCGCGCGCAGCGGACGCAAAGCCTCGCCCATCCTCGCCACGTCCGCGGGGGACGCCCCCGCCGGCAGCGCCACCTGGATGACCGGCACGCGCGCCTCCGGGAAGGCATGGCGCAGCGGCACCCAGACGCCGTGGTCCAGGCCGCGCGAAGCCTCCGCCACCGCCGGCACGCCCGCCGCCTGCAGCCGGGCCACCACGTCCAGGGACAGCTCCGGCGCGCCGGGCGCCGGGTAGCGCAGCCGGTACATCTCCTCCGGGAAGCCGTAGAAGTCGTAGACGAGCGGCGGCGCCGCCATCGCGGTGACGTGCACGCGCGCCTCCGTCTCCCAGTGCGCCGACACCACCACCAGCGCCTTCACCGCGCCCACGCTGTCACCCAGCCGCTTGAGCGCCTGCGGGTACGCGTCCGAGTCCAACGCCGTCATCGGTGAGCCGTGCGACACGAAGACCGCTGGCGCCACCTGCCGGGCCACCGTGGGCCCCGCGCCCATCACCCCCGCCACCCCGGCGGCCGCCACGCCCTGCAGCACCCCGCGTCTGTCGAGTTCGGAACCCATGGTGGACCCCATCGACTGCAACCCCAGGGCCAGCACAAGCGAAACGCCAACCCCATGGAATCATTGGGAGTCCAATTCCGCCCCTGCGAAAATGCTCTCAGAATGATAGAGAAGCCCCTCAGTCTGAATGGATCCGGGAGTCACCGTGGCTGGGCTGGAAGGGCTGGACCTGAGGGAGCTGCTGGCGTTCGAGCCGAAGGGGGGCGTCATCCACTTCGCCGGGCAGCGGGCACTGCTGATGGATCCGGTGGCGCTGGGGCTGCTGCGCTCGGAGATCGTCGGAATCATGGGGATGACGGCGGCGCGCGGCATCTTCACGCGGCTGGGCTACGCGCACGGCTGGCGCACCGCGGAGGCGATGCGCACGGCGGTGCCGTGGACGGACGAGGCCGAGTGGCGCCGGGCGGGGGGCCGGCTGCACACGCTGATGGGCCAGGTGCGCGTGGAGCGCATCGAGCGGACGGAGAAGGACGGGCCGGCGCCCTTCGCGGAGGCGCAGTGGCGCGACTCCTATGAAGCCGAGCAGCACCTGCTCCACCTGGGCCAGGCGGACCAGCCGGTGTGCTGGAGCCTCACCGGCTTCGCGTCCGGGTACCTGAGCTACTGCAATGGCAAGCCCATCTATTGCGCGGAGGAGAAGTGCGTCGGCAAGGGGGACGCGCTCTGCCAGATTGTCGGCCGGCCCGCCGAGGAGTGGAGCACCGAGTGCGCGGAGCTGCTGCGCTTCTATGAGACGCAGTGCATGGAGGGCGTGCTCGGCCAGGTGACGGAGGCCCTGCGGCAGGCGGAGCGCAAGCTGCGCGCGAAGCGGCAGTCGCTGGCGCGGGTGTCCGGCATGAAGGAGGACCCGGCGGGCATGGTGGCCCGCGCGGACGCGATGCAGAAGGTGCTCAACCTGGCCCGGCGCTCGGCGAAGGTGGACACCACCATCCTCGTCACCGGCGAGAGCGGCGTGGGCAAGGAGCGCATCGCGCGGCTCATCCACGACGAGTCCGGCCGCGCCCACAAGGCCTTCATCGCCGTCAACTGCGCCGCCGTGACGGAGAGCCTGCTGGAGAGCGAGCTGTTCGGCCACGCGAAGGGCGCCTTCACCGGCGCCACGCACGACCGGCCCGGCCTCTTCGAGGCGGCCCACGGCGGCACCCTCTTCCTGGACGAGGTGGGCGAGGTGCCCCCCGCCATGCAGGCCAAGCTGCTGCGCGTGCTCCAGGAGCGCGAGGTGCGGCGCGTGGGGGAGAACCTCAGCCGCAAGGTGGACGTGCGCGTGGTGGCCGCCACCAACCGCGAGCTGTCCGAGGAGGTGCGCCTGGGCCACTTCCGCCAGGACCTCTTCTACCGGCTGCGCGTCATCGAGCTGCGCATCCCGCCCCTGCGCGAGCGCAAGGAGGACATCCTCCCCCTGGCCCGGCTGCTGCTGGCCGAGGCCGGAGAGCGCCTGGGCCGCCGCGTGAGCGGCCTGTCCCCGGACGCGGCGGATCAGCTCCTGCGCTACCCCTGGCCCGGCAACGTGCGGGAGCTGGGCAACGCCCTCGAGCGCGCGGTGGTGCTGTGCGAGGGCCCGCGCGTGGAGCGCGAGGATCTGCCCGAGGAGGTGCGCGCCGCGCCCCCCAGCATGGTG
Source organism: Corallococcus sp. BB11-1 (assembly GCF_026626625.1). Taxonomy (NCBI): domain Bacteria; kingdom Pseudomonadati; phylum Myxococcota; class Myxococcia; order Myxococcales; family Myxococcaceae; genus Corallococcus; species Corallococcus sp. BB11-1. The sequence continues at coordinate 63,162 of NZ_JAPNJY010000031.1, forward strand.
CCCACCGGCAACCCGCGCCGGCTGGAGGACATGGAGAAGGAGTACATCCTCGCGGTGCTGGCCCAGAACGGCGGCAACCGCTCACGCACCGCGGAGCAGTTGGACATCGGCGTGGCCACGCTTTACCGCAAGCTCAAGCAGTACGGGCACCCGGAGGCCGCGCACTAGCGGACGCGGCACGGGCCCACCGACGCTCGCGCGTCAGCAGGCCCGTGGAGGAGGCACGCGCCGGCCCGGAGGCCGGCGGGCGTCAGTTGAGGAACTGGTCGCGGTCCGGCGGGCGGTTCTTGCCCACCACGCGCAGGTGCTTGGAGCGGTCGCGCAGCTGGCGCTGCAGCCGCCAGTGCTGCAGGTGCAGGAAGAGCCGCTTGGGGCTCGCGCCGCGCACGTAGGCGAACACCAGCACCAGGCTGATGAGCTCCGGCGCCAGGAACTGCCAGGACGGCGCGGTGAGCAGCCGCAGCACGGTGAAGCCCGCGCCAATGGCCGCGAACCAGTTGCCCGTCAGCGGGATGCCCCAGAAGTTCGCCTGCCCCCGGCCGATGACGAGCCCGTACGCCACCCACAGCACCGTGGTCATCACCGAGCCGCCGGCGTAGGCGCTCGCCATGGGCATCACCAGCGCCAGCAGCACCGTCAGCAGGCCCGCGAACACCGTGATGCCCACCGACGCCATCAGCAGGCGCCGCGCGCCCCAGGTGGACTCCAGGAAGCCGCCAATGGACCAGATGATGATGCCGCCGAAGATGATGCCCAGCGGGTCCGGCGCGATGAACGCGTAGGTGAACAGCTCCCACACGCGGCCGCGCAGCACGTCGTAGGGGTTGAGCAGCAGCAGCGCGCCCTGCCCGCCGCGCGTCGCCAGGTACAGGGCGGAGAACGCCACCAGCGCCACCGCCAGCTTGGCCGCCATCGATTCCAGGCCGACGAAGCCGCCGCCAAAGCCGCCGCCTCCGCCACCGTTGAAGCCCCGCATGGGTCGCATAGAGGCCCAAAGGTGGTGGAACACCGCCCGGTCCGCAACCCCAATCGCAGAAACGATGAAGGGCGCCCCACCCTGATGTCTCCAGGGAGAAGCGCCCTCACCTCCAACCCGCCTTCACGCGCCGGTCGAGGAGCTCAGACCTTGTGGCGGTAGAAGAGCGTGATGGTCAGACAGTGAAACTCCTTGTCCGAGGACTGCGTGACGATCTTGTCCACGATGTCCACGCCGGAGTTCTCCTTCAGCCACTTGGTGATGTTCTCGCCCATGTTCTCGCGATCGCGCGCGAGCGTGGTGGAGAACACCTTGACTCCCGTGAAGCTGATAACGCCCATTCCAACCCTCGTGTCACCAGAGATTACGAACGTTTACCCCGAGTCGCGGGCGCCATCAAGAAACGGGCCCGACAATCCGGCCTGCTGCTGCCCGGGGCGTGCGCTGCCCGGGCGCCCGGGCCCCCGGGGAGCCGGAAGCCACCGTCCGCCCGCCAACACTCGGGCGGGCGGCGCGGGGGCGGGAGGTGCGTGTCAGCGGCCCGAGGCGGCGCGGCGGGCCTGACACGTCACCTCGTCCTTGCAGGCGGGACCGATGCCTTCGGGGTGGGCCGTCAGGGGCGTCTTGTCACTCTCCTCCACGCCACACACCACGCAGCGGCGCTTGCGGTTGCGGCGCTCGGCGCGGCGCTGCTCGGCGATGGCCTTGGCCCGCTCGCGGGCCGTCTTCGCGTCCACCTCGTTGCTCATCTCACGTCCCGTCCGGAAGTCGTCTGCCCCGTACCCCGTCCCCGACCCAGCGGCGCCTAGAGCGCCTCGACCAGCACGGCGATGCCCTGGCCGCCACCGATGCAGGCAGAGCCGATACCATAGCGAGCGCCCCGCCGCTTGAGCTCGTAGGCCAGCGTCATGGTGATGCGCGCCCCGGAGGCCCCCAGCGGGTGGCCCACGGCGATGGCGCCGCCGTTGACGTTGGTCGCGTCGCGTGGCAGGCCCAGCTCCTTCTCCACCGCCAGGTACTGCGGCGCGAAGGCCTCGTTGACCTCGAAGAGGTCCACGTCGGACAGCTTCGCGTCCGCGCGCTGGAGCAGGTTGCGGATGGCCGGCGCGGGGCCGATGCCCATGATCTTCGGGTCGCACCCGGACACGCCCCAGTTGACCAGCCGCGCCACGGGCTTCAGGCCGTGCTTCTCCACGAAGGTGCGCGTGGCCATCACCATGGAGCCCGCGCCGTCGCAGATGCCGCTGGCGGCGCCCGCGTGCACCACGCCGTCCTTCTTGAAGACCTTGGGCAGCTTGCGCAGGGTCTCCACCGTGGTCTCCGGACGGTTGTGCTCGTCCCTGGACACCACCGTGTCACCCTTCTTGCCCTTGAGCGTCACCGGGGCGATCTCCTCCCCCAGGCGGCCGGCCTCCTGCGCGGCGGCGAAGCGCTTCTGGGTGAGCACCGCGTACTGGTCCACGTCGTCCTGGGTGAGGCCGTAGTCCACCGCGAGCTGCTCGGCGGTGAGCGCCATGGCCTGCCCGGTGTAGCTGTCCGTCAGGGCCGTCCAGAGCATGTCCTCCAGGCCGCCCTTGCCCAGGGGGATGCCCCAGCGCGCGCCGCGGATGACGTGGGGCGCCTGGCTCATGGACTCCGTGCCGCCCGCCAGCACGCACTCCCCGCCGCCCGTCAGCATCATCTCCGCGGCGGTGACGAAGGCCTGGAAGCCGGAGCCGCACAGCCGGTTGACGCCCAGCGCGGGCACCGGCACGGGCACGCCCGTGCGCAGGCCCACGTGGCGCGGCAGATAGATGGCGTCCGAGCTCGTCTGGACGACGTTGCCGTACACCACATGCTCAATCTGCTCCGGGGACACGCCCGCCTGCGCCAGGGCCGCCTTCGCGGACTCCACGGCCAGGTCGGTGGCGCTCAGGTCCTTGAGGCTGCCGCCGTAGGTACCGAACGGGGTGCGCTTGCCGGACAGGAAGTAGATTTCCTCGTTCTTGGACACGCTCTTCATGGTGGTCGACTCCCTACTCTTCCGGGCGGCGCGGTGCACGCACGACGTGACGAGCAAGACGCGGTGGCCGCCTCAGCCCGCGCGCCTGCCCAGGAAGGCGCCGGCGACGATGGCAAGCGCGATGGCCGTCCACAACACTCCCTGGAGGTTCTGCCGGCGGATTTCCTTGCGGCCAAGGCCCTGGTACCAGGCCCGCCCGGCCTGGATCCGGCCCTCCCAGGTGAAGGCGCCCGGCTCCGCCGGACCCAACCCGTCCAGTCGGCGCACATGTGCGCGCAACAGGCGCTCCGGGGAGGCGTCCTCCAGGGCACCGGAGCGGTAGCCGGGCAGGTCCAGGGCGGGGCGCCGGTAGCTGGCGGTGACGACGAAGCCCCCGGAGGCCAGGGGGGTGAGCAGGTAGAGGCGGGGCAGCTCCTCCTTGCCCAGGTGCAGGGTGGCGAAGACGCGCTCGCCGAGGTGGGCCCACGTGTAGGAGCGGGTGGCCCCCTGAAGGAGCGGCTTCTCCTCGTGGCTGCCCAGGGGGGTGAAGCCCAGCGCCTGGAGCTGGCCGGCGAGAGGGACCAGCGCCTCCGGCAGGTCCATCTGGTCCGCGGGGGCCTCCGGCTCGATGCGGACCGTGCCGGGGAAGAAGAAGAGCAGCGCGCGCCAGAAGTTGAGCGACAGCAGCACGCCCGCCAGCACGAGGCTCGCGACGACGAAACCCAACTGACCGAGGACGTTCATGGACCGGGGCCTCCGGCGCTCAGCGACGCGACGCGGTGGAGGGCAGGTGCTGCCAGCGCGCCAGGGCGTCCGGGGTGAGCGGGTCGCGGCCCTCCAGGAAGCGCTCCAGGTGGCCCAGCGAGTCCACGCCCCAGAACATCTCCCCGTCCACCAGCACGGAGGGCACGCCGAAGGTGCCCTGGGCCAGCGCCTCGTCGGTGTTCCTCCGCACGCGGTCCTTCACCTCCGGGCTCGCCGCCCGGGCGAGCAGGGCCTGCGCGTCGAAGCCGGCCTGCTGGAGCACCGCGCCCACCTGCTCCGGCGTCTCGATGCCCCGGCCCTCGCCCCACGCCGCCGCATAGAGCGCGGTGGCGAGCCTCGTCCGGGCCTCCACGTCGTCCACCGCGGCCGTCACGCGCAGGGACAACAGCGGGTTGAACGGGTGCGAGGGCGGCGGGGTGAACGGGGCCCCCTGTTCGTGCGCGATGCGGAAGGTCTGCTTGAAGACGTAGACGCGCTTGGCGGGGATCTCCGCGGGCCCGATGGAGCCCACCGCGTTGAGCAGCCCCGCGAGCAGCACCGGCACCGGCTCCAGCGTGCGCCCGTGGCGCGCCGCGAGGGCGGGCATCCGCAGCCAGGCGAGGTAGGCGTACGGTGACAGGTAGTCCAGGCAGAAGCGCAGGGGGGACGGGGCCATGGGGCCATCCTACCCAGGACGGCGCCCGTCAGGCGCTCTGCTTCAGCGCTCCGGGCTGGCGCGACAGCGGGCCGCGCAGGGAGCTGGCGAGCGACTGGAGGTGCGTGGCCTTCGCGTTGCCGAAGGCGCGCTCGGCGATCTCCAGCTCCAGCATCACCTCCTCGTGCGTGCCGTGCCGCTCCGCGTGTTGCAGGTACACGAGCCCCATCTGCAGCACGTTGCCGGTGGCCTCCGCCAGGATGAGCGCGTGGCGCAGGTGCGCGTCCCCCTCCTCCTTGGACACCAGCGGCGCCAGCGCGCGGCGGGCCAGGATTTCATCCCACGGGTTGGCGAGCACCGGATCCAACGCGCGCGCGAGCGCCGTCTGCGCGGCGGCGAGCGCGGCGGGCAGCCGGCCCTGGTCGCGCTCGAAGCGCGCCTGGTACACGTGCACCAGCGTCTCCATGCGCAGGCCGCCCTGGCGCGCGGCCTCCAGGGCGCGGGGCAGCGACTCGCGCGCGGCGGCCGCGTCCTCGAAGAGCACGTCGCGGCACGCCTGGTACACCTGCACGTGGGCCTGCAACCAGCGGTCCTGGGGCAGCACCCGCGCCAGGGCCTCGCCGCGCGCCACCACCGCGGCGACGAGCTCGTGCTCGCCGCGCTCCAGGTAGTACGGCGGCGTGAAGAGGGCCAGGTTGCGCTCCATCAGCCGAGGGCTGCCCAGCCGCCGGATGAGCTCCGTCTTCTGCGCCAGGGCCGGCGCGAAGGCGGCCCCGTCCCCGGTGAAGGCCGCGCGCGTCACCTGGGTGAACAGGTGGTAGGCGCGCACGTCGGTGAAGCCGTGGGCCTGCGCCACCGCGAGCCCGTCGCGCAGCACGTCCTCGTCCAGCGCTTCGCCGCGCAGGGCCAGGTTCACGTTGAGCAGGTAGCCGCCCATGCCCAGCGCCCACGCGAGCCGCCGGGGCGGACGGCCCACGGCGTCGCGGAAGTCGCGCAGCCGCTTCACCTGCCGGCGCTGCTCGACCACGCCCCCGGACCAGCAGCCGGTGTACGCGCTCAGCGTCGCGCGGGCGATGGACATCCCGGCCAGGTAGGGCGAGTCCTCCGGGTGCTCGGCGGACGCGCTCGACAGCAGCGCCTCCATCTCCTGCGTGCGCCCCAGGATGGCCAGCGACATGCCCTGGAGGATTTGAAGCTCCGAGCGCTTCCAGAAGACGTCCACCGGCGTCATGCGCGCGCCCGCGGACACCTCGCGGAACAGCGGGCACAACAGCTCCTCGTGCTCCGCGGCCGTGGCCGTGCGCGCGGACGCCAGCCGCGCCGCCGCCTCGCGGCGCCCGGCCTCCACGTCCACCGTGGCCGCCCAGTGCGCGAAGAGGCGCTCCGCGTACGCCACCGACGTCGGCGGGTCGCTGGAGTAGCCCACCTCCACCAGCGACACCCAGGTGCGCAGCAGCTGCTCCGAGCGCCCCGGGAAGTCCGGCGCGGACTCCAGGAGCCCCGCCGCCTCCTTCAAGAGCAGCGTGGCCTCCAGCAGCGCCTCCGCCTCGATGGCCGCCCTGCCCGCCTCCAGCAGCGGCTGGATGGCCTCCGCGGGCGCGTCCGAGCGCGCGTAGTGCCAGCCCACCGCGCGCACCAGCCCCGCGCGTCCCACGGGCAGCGCCTGGAGCGCCCGCGCCACCAGGCCGTGGTGCGACCGGCGCTCCACCTCCGGCGTGCTGTCGTAGACGGCCTGGTGCACGGTGTCGTGCGTGAAGACGTACCGGCCCTCCACGTCCTGGAGGAACTGCCGCTCCACGATGCCGTCCAGCACCGCGAACAGCTCCGCCTCCGGCAGCCCCGCCAGCGCGCGCACCAGCGGCAGGTCCAGCATGCGGCCCGCGGGCGCCAGCTTGCGCAGGAGCGTCACCTGCTCCGGGGGCGCGCTCGCCAGCCGCACCAGCACCGCCTCCTGGATGCTGTCCGGCAGCCGCCGCGTCCCCAGCCCCTCCTCCGCCTCCCACCGGCCGCCCACGCGCTTGAGCGCGCCCGCCTCCACCAGCATGCGCAGGCACTCGGTGGCGAAGAAGGCGTTGCCGCCCGTGGTCTCGTGCAGCCGCGTGACGAAGCCCTCCGGCATCTCCAGCCCGGGCAGCACCAACTCCACCAGCGTGCCCACGTTCTCCGCGGACAGGGGCTCCAGGTCCACGCGCGAGGTGAGCTTCTCGTCCACCGTCTGGAACGCGAGGCTCAGTCGCGACAGCTCCGCGGAGCGGAACGTGCCCACCACCATGCCGCGCGTGCCGTGCAGCGCGCGGATGATGACGTTGATGGCCTCCAGCGACGCGCTGTCCGCCCACTGGAGGTCCTCGAAGCACAGCACGAACGACTGCCGCCCGCCCAGCGTGTGCGTCCACTCCGACAGCGCCTCGAAGAACGCGCCCTTCTCCTCCGCGCCTTCGCGCAGGGCCCGCTCGTGCACCTCGTCCTCGGGCACCTCCGACGACAGGTGGGGTAGCAGGCGCGCCAGCCGGGGCCCCAGCCGGTCCATCAGCTCCGCGGGCGTGTGCGGCACCATGCTGCGCAGCGCCTGCGCCACCGGCGCGAGCGGCGCCAGCCCCTCCGCGCGGCACTGGCCCCGGCCGAAGGGCAGCTCCGCCAGCTTCGCCTGGAGCTCGAACTCCTGGAGCAGCCGCGTCTTGCCCACGCCCGCGGGCCCGCCCACGAGCACCGCGCGCGACTGGCCCCAGTCCGCCTCCGCCAGGCCGTTCATCAGCCCCTCCAGCTCCGCCTCGCGCCCCACCACCTCCGGGACGTGCAGGTAGCTGGCGCGCGCCGACAGCGGCTCCTCCGGGGACGGCTCGCCGCTCGCGTGGCAGAGCGCTTCGAGCAGCTCGCTGGCGTCCTGGAAGCGCTCGCGCGGATCCTTGGCCATGAGCAGGAGGATGATCTCCTCCAGCTGCGGGTCCACCGCGCAGAGCGTGGAGGGGCGCGGCGGCGGGCGCGTCAGGTGATCCGCCAGCAGCACCGCGGGGTTGCTGCGCTTGAAGGGCAGCTTGCGCGTGGCCAGGTACCAGGCCATCACGCCCAGCGAGTACAGGTCCGCGCGCCCGTCGATGCTCGCGCCCCGCTGCCACTCCGGCGCCAGGTACTCCAGCGTGCCCTTGAGCTTGCCGGGGCTGGGCGTGCCCAGCTGGTGCATCACGCCGAAGTCCATCAGCTTCACCGCGCCGGACTCGGTGATGCGCACGTTGCTGGCCTTGATGTCGCAGTGCACGTACAGGCGCGAGTGGATGAACGCCAGCACCTGCGCCATCTGGATCAGCACCCGATACATCGTGCGCGTGTCCAGCGGCGATTCGCGCACCAGCGTGCTCAGGTCGTGGCCGCCCACCACCTCCATGGTGATGAAGCGGTTGCCGGCCTCCGTCATGCCCCAGTCGAAGACCTTGAGCGTGGACGGGTGCTGGAGCTTCTTCATGGCGAAGAACTCGTGCCGGAACATCAGCACCAGCTCCTCCACCTTCGCGGCGGACAGCTCCGCCGGGACGTGCATCTCCTTGAGCGCGACGCGCCGGCGCTCCTGCAGGTCGTCCGCCAGCCAGATGCGGCCCATGCCGCCCTCGCCCAGCAGCGACTCCACCCGGTAGCGCCCGGTGACGACCATGCCCGGCTCCAGGGAGCGCCGCTCCCCGATGCCCGCCCCCGGCAGGGTGATGGGCGTACGCAGCCGGTCCCCCCACGTGCTCGGAGGCCGGGTGCGCTCGTCCAGGACCGTTGTCTTCTCGTCGTCGCTCACGCGCTAGGGGCCGGCGGTTGCGCCGGAATCCAGACGTTGGAGCAATAGCACGTTTCAGTGACACCGCCTCCGGGACATCCGAGCAGGTGAACTCCATGCTCCTGGACATCCCGCCCCCGTCCTGCCGGAGGAAGGCGCGCCCCGCCGCCCGAACGCCTGCTGGGGGGCCACTTCCGGCCGCCCGGCCTCAACGCATCGGGACGCATGCACACCCTTCTTCCAGGCTCGGGGCCCACCGCCCCTACCCGAGGGGGAAGCGGCATGCGTGCATGGAAGCGGGGCGGAGTGACCGTGGCCTTCGTGGCCGTCACGGCCTGGATGGCCTGCGGTCAGCCGGTGGACCCGGAGACCCGGGGGCTCCAGGAAGCGGCGGCGGCGACCGTCACCCTGGGCGAGGGCCACTGCGCGGGCGTGGTGGTGGGCACCGGGCGCCACGTGCTCACCGCGGCCCACTGCGTCGCGCAGGGGCAGGACGCCGGGCCCGAGCACACGAACTTCGAGGACGGGCGACGGCTGGAGGGCCGCTACGTGTTCGTGGATCGCGGCCGGGACCTGGCGGTGCTGGAGCTGGAGGCGAAGGCGCCGGTGGCCCCGCTGGAGGTGGCGGACGCGCTGCCCGCGCCCGGCGAACCGCTCGTCTTCACCGGCCGGTTTGATCGCCCCGGAGCGCCGCAGCAGGTCCAGTTGGAGCGGCTGGGCCGCTGCCCCTCGCTGCCGGACGTGCCCGCCGCGCTCTTCACCACGATGCACGGCATCCCGGGTGACTCCGGCGCGCCCCTGGTGGACGCCCGGATGCGCGTGGTGGGCCTGGTGCACGGCGGCGCGCGGTGCAGCATCGCCGCGCCCACGGCCGACATCGCCCCGGAGCTCCAGCGCCTCTCCCAGGAAGCCTCCCAGCCCCTGGCCCGGGGCCTGCCACCAGCCCCCCGCTGAAGGCGGAGGTCAGGGTCGTTTTGCTGGAGCCTCGCAGCCTCGGGGCCCGGGCCGCCGCGCGGCGCGACAGGGACGCCGCCCTTCGCCCCTGGGCGGCCAGGCAGGCGGGCTTCCAGGGTCTGTTCGTTGCCCGGTCGCTCCCGCGAGGCCCACCTTCCTGCCGGATGCCGGTTCGCGCCCCACGCAGGGCTCCTTCCGCGACGGCGAAACCTCCGGCTTGGAGGCAAACCCGTGAGGTGGAGGCTTTCATGAATTCCTCCGGGTGAAGGGGGACCTCTTGCCCGGTGCGCACGGTGGGGGGATGCTGGTGCCGTCGTGCCCCCTGCTGTCCGCGGTCCCCTCCCGGGAGTCGAAGCGCCGTGAAGCCCAAGGTCCTCATCGTCGAGAACTCCTGGACCATGCGCGAGACGCTGCGGCTGCTGCTGTCCGGTGAGTTCGACTGCACGGTGGCGGCCGACGGCGAGGCGGGGCTCGCGCACGCGCTGACGGAGACGCCGGACGTGCTGCTGTCGGACGTGAACATGGACGGCATCGACGGCTATGAGCTGTGCCGCCGCGTGCGCGCCGAGCCGTCCCTGGCGCGCCTGCCGGTGGTGTTCGTCAGCGGCTACGCGCCGCGCGTGGACCTGGACCCCGCGCAGCCCCAGCCGGACGCGTACCTGGTCAAGCCCGTGAAGCCGCCGTACCTCATCGCGCAGCTGCACGCCGTGCTGCAACGGGCGCGGGGCGCGACGGCCAAGGCGGCGGGCGAGGCCTGAGCCGAGGGCCAGGCCGTCCGGGGGGCAGGAGGCTTTTGCCCCGCCCGTGACGCGCGGGGGCGGCGCCTCCGGTGTCGCGGCGCGGACGGCCCGGGCATCTGTCGCTGACCTGGACGTGCGGGAGGGCTATACCTTGCCCACCTTTCTTCTCCTGTCCCGAGGTCCTCGCGTGCTCAACGCCTTCCCCCGCGTCCCGGCTCCCAAGAACGAGCCCGTCCTCTCCCACGCCCCCGGCACGCCCGAGCGCGCCGAGCTCCAGGCCACGCTCAAGCGCATGAGCGGTGAGAAGCTGGAGATCCCGGTCGTCATCGGCGGCAAGCACCTCCGCTCCGGCAAGACGGACACGGTGCGCATGCCGCACCGGCACCAGCACGTGCTGGCCACCCTGCACGAGGCGGACGCCAGCCACGTCGAGCAGGCCATCCAGAACGCCCTGAGCGTGAAGGAGGACTGGGCGCGGATGTCCTTCCACGCGAGGGCGGCCATCTTCCTGCGCGCCGCGGAGCTGCTGGCCACGCGCTACCGCCCGCTGCTCAACGCGTCCTCCATGCTGGGCCAGTCGAAGACGGCGCACCAGGCGGAGATCGACGCGGCGTGCGAGCTCATCGACTTCCTTCGCTACAACGTCCACTTCGCGCAGCAGATCCTGTCCATCCAGCCGGAGAGCTCCGCGCAGACGTGGAACCTGACGGACTACCGGCCGCTGGACGGGTTCGTCTTCGCCATCACGCCGTTCAACTTCACCTCCATCGCCGTCAACCTGTGCGTGGCGCCCGCCATCATGGGCAACGTGGTGCTGTGGAAGCCGTCCTCCACGCAGGCCCTGAGCGCGTGGTACGGCCTGGAGCTGCTGCGCGAGGCGGGCCTGCCCGACGGCGTCATCAACATGCTGCCCGGCGACGGCCCCACGGTGGGCAACCCGGTGCTGGCGAGCCCCCACCTGGGCGGCATCCACTTCACCGGCTCCACGCCCACGTTCAACAGCCTGTGGCGCACCGTGGGCGAGAACATCAGCCGCTACAAGCAGTACCCCCGGCTGGTGGGTGAGACGGGCGGCAAGGACTTCATCTTCGCGCACCCGTCCGCGGCGGATGACCTGGAGGCGCTCGCGGTCGCCATCGTGCGCGGCGGCTTCGAATACCAGGGCCAGAAGTGCTCCGCGGCCAGCCGCGTCTACGTGCCGGAGTCGCTGTGGCCCAAGCTGAAGCCGCGCCTGCAGGCGCTCATCGGTGAAATCAAGATGGGCGACGTGGCGGACTTCCGGAACTTCATGGGCGCCGTCATCGACGAGCGCTCGTTCAAGAAGGTGTCGTCGTACATCGACCTGGCGAAGACGGGCGGCGACGCCACCATCATCGCGGGCGGCGGGACGGACAAGAGCGAGGGCTGGTACGTGCAGCCCACGCTGGTGCAGTGCCACAGCCCGCGCCACCGCATCATGACGGAGGAGATCTTCGCGCCGCTCGTGGGCCTGTACGTCTACCCGGACGCGAAGCTGGAGGAGACGCTGAAGGAGTGCGACCAGGCCGCCAGCTACGCGCTGACGGGCGCCATCTTCGCGCGCGACCGCAAGGCCATCGAGATGATGATGAGCAGCCTGCGCGGCGCGGCGGGCAACTTCTACATCAACGACAAGCCCACGGGCGCGGTGGTGGGCCAGCAGCCCTTCGGCGGCAGCCGGGCGTCCGGCACGAACGACAAGGCGGGCTCCATCGTCAACCTGTTCCGCTGGAGCAGCCCGCGCACCATCAAGGAGAACTTCGTGCCGCCCGCGCAGGTGCCCTACCCCTTCATGGACAGCGACCCGAAGGAAGGGGCCATCTAGTCCCATGAGCGGACCGTTCCCGGGCATCGCGGGGCTGGACACCTACGCGCTGGAGGATGGCGCGTGCCGCGTGGAGGTCATCCCCACGCGCGGCGCGCTCGTCACGCGCATGGTGGTGGACGGCGAGGAGGTGCTCTTCCTGGACGAGGGCACCGTCGCCGACCTCACGAAGAACGTGCGCGGGGGCATCCCCGTGCTCTTTCCCATCGCCGGTCCCCTGCCCGGGGACACGTACCCGGCGGACCGCAAGGCGTACACCCTGCCGCAGCACGGCTTCGCGCGGCGGCTGCCGTGGACCGTGCGGCAGGCGGAGGGCTCGCTGCTGGTGCTGGGGCTCACCTCGTCGGAGGAGACGCTGCGCCAGTACCCCTGGGCCTTCGACGCGCAGCTCACCTTCTCGCTGGTGGGCAGCCGGCTCACCATCGACTTCGACCTGGAGAACCGGGACACGCGGCCCCTGCCGCTGCACCTGGGCTACCACCCGTACTTCCGCGTGCCACAGGCGAACAAGGCCCAGGCCCGCGTGGAGACGGACGCCACGCACGCGTGGGACAACCGGGAGAAGAAGGAGGTGCCCTTCACCGGCCTGGACCTCACGCAGGCGGAGGTGGACATGCACCTGCGCGACCACAAGGGCCCGGGCACGGTGCTTTCGCGCGGGCCGGGCCTGCCGCCGGTGAAGCTGTCATGGAGCCCGGAGTTCCGGCTGCTCGTCGTGTGGACGTTGCAGGGCAAGGACTTCGTCTGCGTGGAGCCGTGGACCGCCGCCGCCGGGGCGCTGGCCACCGGCGAGGGCCTGCTGCACGTGGAGCCCGGCGAGCGCGTGTCGCTCGCGTTCGACATCGAGGCGTGAGCGCGCTCAGGCGTGCGGGATGAGGGGCATCGTCAGCGGGCCGCGCACGGTGAGGGAGGTGTTCCACTTCACCGGGCCCGCGGGCGTGAAGCGCGTGAAGCGGGACAGGAGCACCTCCAGCCCCACGCGCGCCTCCAGCCGGGCCAGGGGCGCGCCCAGGCAGAAGTGGATGCCGTGGCCGAAGGGGAAGTTGTTCACGCCCTCGCGGTCCATGTCGAAGGTGTCCGGGTCCTTGAAGCGCTCGCCGTCGCGGCACGCGGAGCCCACCATCAGCGCCACGCGCGCGCCCTCCGGAATCACCACGCCCGCCACCTCCGTCGCCTTCGTGGTGACGCGCACCAGGCCGTGCACGGAGGGCTCGAAGCGCAGCACCTCCTCCACGAAGCGCGGGAGCTGGGCCGGGTTCTCCCGCAGGCGGGTGAGCAGGTGCGGGTGCTCCATCAGCATGCGCACGCAGTGGCTGACGAGCTGCACGGTGGTCTCCAGCCCCGCGACGACGAGCAGGAACAGGAAGCTCATCAGCTCCGTGTCGGAGAGCGCCTCGCCGTCCACGCGCGTCCGCACCAGGTCCGACACCATGTCGTCCTGGGGCTGGCGGCGGCGGTCGGCGACCACCTGGGACAGGTAGTCCTCCATCTCGCGCACCGTGGCGCGGATGGACTCGTGGCGGTGGGTGTCCGTCTCCGTCGTCCCGGACACGCTGGACAGGTCCACCGACCAGCGCTTGTAGCGGGCGGTCATCCGCGGATCCAACGCGAACAGTTCGCCAATCACGCTGGCGGGCAGCGGCATGGCGAAGGCATCCACGAAGTCCACCTCCCGCTCCGGATGCAGGCGTTCGGCGAGCGCCTGCGCGAAGCTCCGGATGCGAGGCTCCAGCCGGTTCACCGCCGCGGGCGTCCACGCGCGGCTCACCAGCGTGCGCAGCCGCATGTGGTGCGGCGGGTCCATGACGATCATGGATTCGGAGAACGGGTTGTGGCCCAGCCACGGGGGCGCCGTGACGGCGCGCACCCCCGCTGAGGAGAACACCTGCGGGTTCTTGAACGCCGCGGACACGTCCTCGAAGCGCGTGAGCGCCCAGAGGCCACCTGGCTCCACCTGACACACCGGAGCGTTGCGCCGCAGCTCCGCGTACACGGGGTAGGGATTGGCCCGGACCTCCGGGGCCATCAGGTTCACGCGTCCGCTCATGGAATAATTTCCTCTCCGGGCTGGAATTCTATACCCGGTATACTGGCGTCTGAACAGAGGCACTGCCTCCCCCTTCCCTCCCCGAGTCACATGCCCCGTCTCGTCCTCGCCGCCGTCCTTGCCCTGGGCCTGTCCGCGTGTTCGGACGACCCTGATGAGCCCACGCCCGATGCGAGCAGCACCGCCGACTCGGGCACCGCCACCGATGCCGGGGCGGACGCGGGTGTGGATGCGGGCACCGACGCGGGCACGCAGGTAGACGCCGGCACGGACGCGGGCTCGGGCAGCTCGCGGGGTGCCGGCAAGCTGCCCTGCATCACCACGGGGACGACGCAGACGGACGCGGGCACCCTGTCGTTCTGCGAGGCGCAGGTCGGCGCGGCGAAGGTGAAGATCATCGAGCCCCAGGCGGGCATCGCGGCCGCGCCCATGAAGCTGGCCATCTACCTGCACGGGGATGGCGCCTCGGCCTACAGGCCCGACAACAGCGGCAAGGGCCCCCGCGCGCTATACACCCACGGGGGTTGGGCCTACGGGCACAACACGCTCTACGTGGCGGCACTCGCACCGAACAGCTGCGCCTGGTGGACGACCCCGGAGCGCACGGACTGCTCCACCGAAGCGACGGACGCGGATCGCGACCTGGAGGGCAAGAACGCGGCGGCGCTGGCGGAGATCATCGAAACGGTGCGCCGGAGCTGGGACATCCTGAACGGGCCCATCTACTTCGGCGGCTCGTCGGGCGGCTCCATCCAGCTGACCGCCAGCTTCCTGCCGCGCTACGGCGACCGCTACCCGGGCGTCTACGCGCTCAGCTGCGGCGGCGAGAAGCCGTGGTCTGGGAGCATGGACTGGGATGCGAGCCAGGCGTCGCTGCGCGGTAGCACGAAGTTCTACTTCACCTACGGCAGCAAGGACTTCCTGTACGACGACATCCAGGCCGCCAAGGCCTACCTCACCGGGCTCCAGTTCCCGGTGGACGACAAGATCATCCCGGACGCCGTGCACTGCGCGTTCGATCAGATTGGCCGCGTCTCCGAGGTCTGGAACGAGGCCACCCCCACGCCGTAGTTCGCGTGGCTGGAGCGCGTGAAGGCGCAGCCGGGCTTCCAGGGCGCGCTGCCGCCCTACCCCGCGAACGCCCAGGTGCGCTGAGCGGACCTCACCTGTCGCGTTCGACACGCATCGCCTCACGGACCTCCGCGTCCGTGAGCACCACCGTCGGTGCCTCCGCTGGCGCTTCCGCGAGCTTGCGCGCCAGCAGCTCCGTCACGGGCGCGAGCACACTGAAGTGCGTGGCGCCGGGCACGGCGAGGAACGACAGCGGCGCACCCTTCGCCGCCTCGCGCAGGGGCTCGAACGCGTCGGTGTTGCCCTCTTCCGCGCCCTCGATGATCTGCGTGGGTACGCGCAGGGACTCCACGAAGCTCACCGGGTTGCGCATCCACAGCTCTGGTCCCGTAGCGCGGTCCAGCGCCGTGCCCGTCTTTCCGTACACGGAGACGTCGTGGACGGGACCGAAGGCGTAGACCCCCTTCAGGCGCGGTGCATGCGCCGCCGCGATGAGCGCCAGCGTGCCTCCCGTGCTGTGCCCACCCAGGTAGATGCGAGCAGGGTCCACGTCCGGGCGCCGGGCCAGGAAGTCGATGGCGGCCACCACGTCGTCCGCCTCACCCAGGAAGTACTCGCGCTCGCCGGGGTTGTCGTTCGCGCCGCGCAACGACGGCAGCATCAGCACCATGCCCGCATCACGGAACGCCCGCGCGCTCTGGTCGTTGTCTCGCTTGGCGGGCACCCACGCGAGCGGACCGATGCCCCAGTCGAAGCCTCCGTGGATCCACACCATCGCCGGACGCCGGGCCCCTTCGCGCACGGGCGAGACGTAGGCCGCGTTGCTTCCCAGCGGCGCCGGATAGCGCACCACTTCGAAGGCACTCACGGGCGGAAGGTGCGCGCTCGCGGGGAATCCTGCCGGGTCCTTCAGCTGCGTGCGGAACGTCTTTCGCAAGGTCATGGAGGTGGGCGGCGCGGGCCGGGAACACGCGCCCGCGAAGAGACAGGTGACGAGGCAGGCCAGCAGCTTCGTTCCAGGGGGTGGCTTGACAGTGCGTGGCATGCTCGCTACTTCTATTCGCAGAATGTTCGTCACCTCCGCCATGTGCATGTGTTCGATGCCTGTTCCGGGTGGGCCCAAGCCCGCCGCGGCCGGCTGACGCACAGCCTGCCCCTGGCGAGCCACCGGAGCCCACCCACCCGCGAGGGTCGGTGGGCTTCGTCGTTCCGGGCCTCCGCTCTCGCATCCCCGCCGAAGAGCGTCGTTAGCGCCCACCGAGACCTGAAGCCTCCCCCGCCGCCCGTCGTGCCCTGACGTCCCCGTCACCCGTCCGCCCTTCACCTCACGCGCGCCTTCGCTGGCGACGCGAACAGGAGCCCCTTGCCATGAGCACGCCCAACGACCGCCCGCTGCACTTCGACACGCTCGCGCTGCACGCCGGCTATTCGCCCGACCCCACCACCGGGTCGCGCGCGGTGCCCATCTACCAGACGACCAGCTACCGCTTCCGCGACGCGGACCACGCCGCCGCCCTCTTCGGCCTCAAGGAGTTCGGCAACATCTACACGCGCATCACGAACCCCACGACGGACGTGTTCGAGAAGCGCATCGCCGCGCTCGAAGGGGGCGTGGGCGCGCTCGCCGTGGCGTCCGGACAGGCCGCGCAGACGCTGGGCATCCTCAACATCCTCAAGAACGGGGATGAGCTCGTGTCCGGCGCCAGCCTCTACGGCGGCACCTACAACCTCTTCAAGGTGACGCTGCCCCGCCTGGGCATCACCACGCGCTTCGTGGACTCCAACCGCCCGGAGTCGTTCCGCGAAGCCATTGGCCCCAGGACGAAGGCGCTCTACCTGGAGTCGCTGGGCAACCCGCGCCTGGACGTGCCGGACTTCGACGCCATCGCCGCCATCGCGCGCGACGCGGGCCTGCCCCTCTTCGTGGACAACACCGCGCTGTCCCCCGCCCTCTTCAACCCCCTGCGCCACGGCGCGCACATCGTGCTGCACAGCGCGACGAAGTACATCGGCGGCCACGGCACCTCCATTGGCGGCGTCATCGTGGACGGTGGCAACTTCCCCTGGGAGAACGGCCGGTTCCCGGAGCTGACCGAGCCCAACCCCGGCTACCACGGCCTGCGCCTGCGCGAAGCCTTCGGTCCCGCGGCCTACATCCTCAAGGCCCGGCTGGAGGGCCTGCGCGACCTGGGCCCCGCGCTCAGCCCCTTCAACGCGCACGCCTTCATCCTGGGCCTGGAGACGCTGCGGCTGCGCCTGGAGCGCCACTCGCAGAACGCGCTCGCGGTGGCGAAGTGGCTCCAGCACCACAAGAAGGTGGAGTGGGTGCGCTACCCGGGCCTGGAGAACGACCCCGCGTTCACCCACGCGAAGAAGTACCTCAAGAACGGCTTCGGCGGACTCGTCACCTTCGGCGTGAAGGGCGGCCTGCCGGCGGGGCGCCGCGTGATTGACGGCGTGAAGCTGTGGAGCCTGCTCGCGAACATCGGCGACACGCGCTCGCTCATCATCCACCCCGCGTCCACGACGCACGAGCAGCTGTCGCCGGAGGAGCGCGCCAGCACGGGCGTCACCGACGACCTGGTGCGGCTGTCCGTGGGCCTGGAGCACCTGGACGACATCCTGGCCGACCTGGACCAGGCGTTGGACGCGGCCTGACGCCATGCGACCCGTGAGGAATCCCGTGGAGCTCCCCGCGCGCGCCGAAACGCCGCGCGTCTTCGACCTGTCGCTGCCGGACCTGCCCCTGGAGGCCGGCGCCCGCGTGGCGCCCCACCTGGTGCGCGGCTGGTGGTGGGGGCCCCCGGAGGACCTCGCGTGGCTGCGGTCGCGCTCGCGCGTGCACTCGGAAGAGGCGACGCGCGCGGGCAGGCTTCAAGTCGTGCGGCGCTCCGCCTCCGAGCTGCGGGACGCCGCCGCCGATGCACGTCGCGACGGTCCGCGACGCGCGCCCGACCCCGTGCCCACCGTGCTGCTGGTGCACGCGCTCACCGGGGACATGCACGCGGGGGGCGAGGGCGGCTGGTGGGAGCCCGTCATCGGGAAGGGCCGGCCGCTGGACCCTTCGCGCGTGCGCCTGCTGTGCTTCAACAACCTGGGCTCCTGCTACGGCACCTTCGGCCCCGCGGACGAAGGCTTCCCCCTGCGCACCGACGACACCCGCTTCGGCCCCTCGCCGGTGTTGGCCAAGGGCGACCTGCGCCTGGATGAGCGCAGCCTCCCCGCCACCCTCACGCCGTGGGACCAGGCGCGCTCCATCCTCGCCGCGCTGGACGCGCTGGGCATCGCGGAGGTGGCGCTCGTCATCGGCGGCTCGCTGGGCGGCATGGTGGTCCTGTGCCTCGCGGCGCTCGCGCCGGAGCGCTTCCAGCGCATGGTGCCCATCGCCACGGCGGAGTCGGCATCCGCGTGGGTGGTGGGCTGGAACCACGTGGCCCGGCAGGCCATCCTGTTGGATCCGGAGTACCCGGAGTCCCCCCGGCGCGGCCTGGAGCTGGCGCGTCAGTTGGCGACGCTCACCTACCGCGCGGAGGCCGGCCTGGACGCGCTCCAGAAGCGTCCGCAGGCGTGGTCTTCGCGGGCCCTGTACCCGGTGGAGAGCTACCTGGAGCACCAGGGCGCGAAGCTGGAGGCGCGCTTCGATGCCCGCTCCTACCTGGCGCTGCTGGGCGCCATGGACCACCACGACCTGGCGCGCGTGCCCACGCCGCGCGGCGGCCCCGGCCTGGACCGGATCCGCGCGAGCACGCTGAGCATCGGCATCGACCGCGACCAGCTCTTCCCGCCCGAGCACATGGTCACGCTGTCCCGGCGCCTGCGCGCGCAGGGCCTGCACGCCGAATACGCGGCCCTGAGCAGCGTGCACGGCCACGACGGCTTCCTCATCGAATGGGACGCGCTCGCGCCCCTGTTGCTGCGCGCCCTGGCCCTGCCCCCGGGCGTGGGCCGTGACGCCCGCCCCTCCTCCCCTGCCGGCGTCCGCGCCCGGAAGACTTCATGACCGCCCCCGTGAGCATCACCCGCTACGCGCCCTTCCTGCTCGACACCGCCCTGGGCCTCGCGTCCGTGGCCACGCACCTGTCGCGCCGCGACGCGGGCACCACGCGCGCCGCCATCGTGTCGTCGCCGCCGTGGCTGTCCACGGGCCTGGAGGCCGCGCTGTCCATCGCGTTGAAGGGCAACGCCGTGCTGGCGCGACAGGAGCTGGATGGCCTCCTGGCGCGCGGCCTGTTGATGCTGGAGGAGGCCGAGCGCCGGCTGGGCGCGCCTCCGGGCTCCACGTCGGTGGAGGCGGAGGGGACGCGCACGCTGGCGTCGCTGCTGGAGCCCGCGCGGCGCGCGCTGGATGGCGCCAGCCTCGTGCGCGAGCGACGCCCGGCGCTGGAGGACGTGGTTCAGGGCGCGGGCGAGCGGCTGACGGCGGCGCTGCTAGGACGGCTGCTGGGAGCGCGGGGCGTGCCTTCGCTGGAGGTGGACGGGGCGGACTGGACGGTGACGGAAGGAGAACCCGGACAGGCGCGCGTGGACCGGGAGCACACCCGCGCGCGGGTGGCGACGCTGCGGCCCACCTGGGAGGGACGGCTGACGCTGCATGCGGGAGGGCGCGGGGTGTCGCTCGACGGGCGCTCCACCACGCTGGGCTCCGGTGGCGCGGACGAGACGGCGGCGGTGCTGGCCGTGCTGCTGGGCACGCCGCTGACCCTGTGGACGGACGTGCCCGGGGTGATGACGGCGGATCCGCTCCACGTCGCGGACGCACGGCCGGTGCCGCACCTGAGCTACACCGAAGCACTGGAGCTGGTGTACCTGGGCCTGCCCACGCTGCACCCGCGCGCGCTGTCCACGCTGCGCGACGCGGACATCCCGCTGCGCGTGCGCCACCTGCAACAGCCCGACGAGCCGGGCACCCTCATCGACGTGCCCGGCGCGGGCGACGGCAGCGTGCCCACCTGCGTGGTGTCGCTGGAGGACCTGGCGCTGCTGGGGCTGGAGGGCGGCGCGGAGGAAGCGGCGCGGCCGGTGGGGCCTCGCGCGTTGCAGGCGCTGGAGGCGGCGAGCATCGACGCGTGGATGGCGGCGCAGTCGTCGCCGGGCCGCTCGGTGGCGGTGGTGCTGCACAAGGCCCATGCGGCGCGCGCGGAGCAGGTGCTGCGGCGTGAGCTGGCGCTGGAGCTGGAGCGGGGCGCCCTGCTGCCGCCCCAGGTGCGCGCGCCGGTGACGCAGGTGGCGCTGGTGGCGGAGGCGATGGGCCAGGGCGCAAATGTGGCCGGCCGCCTGTTCCAGCCGCTGGGCGCCCTGGGCATCAACGTGCGCGCCATCGCGCAGACGGCCAGCGCGCGCTCCATCTCGTTCATCGTGGATGGAGGGGAGACGGCGCTGACGGTGCGCACGGTGCACGCGGCCTTCCACTTCGCCCACGAGGAGGTGAGCCTGCTGGTGCTGGGCCATGGCGTGGTGGGCAGCCAGTTGCTGGAGCAGCTGCGCACGCTGCAACAGACGCTGGCGCAGGAGCACGGCATCCAGCTCAACCTGGTGGGGCTCGCGGACAGCCGGCGGGTGCTCTTCTCGCCGGAGGGCATCCCGCTGCACCAGTGGCGCGAGCGCATCGAAGCGGTGCCCGAGGGAGCGTCACCGCCCGTGGTGCAGGCGCTGCTGGAGCCGCTGCGGCGGCTGCCGGTGCCGGTGCTGGTGGACTGCACCGCGGCGGACGGCATGGAGGCGCTGTACCTGGAGGCCTTCCGCGGCGGCATCCACGTCGTGGCGGCGAACAAGAAGCCGCTGACGCAGCCGCGCGAGGTGTGGGAGCGACTCAGGAGCACCGCGCGCCTGAACCACCGCGCGTACCACTACGAGACGACGGTGGGCGCGGGCCTGCCCGTCATCCAGACGCTGAAGGACCTGGTGCGCACGGGGGACCGGGTGCACCGGGTGGAGGGCTCCTTCTCCGGGACGCTCGGCTACCTGAGCCAGCAGTTGATGGACGGCGTGCCGCTGTCGAAGGCGGTGCGCACCGCGCGCGAGCTGGGCTTCACGGAGCCGCACCCGCGCGAGGACCTGGCGGGCACGGACGCGGCGCGAAAGGCGCTCATCCTGGCGCGCGAGCAGGGCCTGGAGCTGTCAATGGAGGACGTGGAGGTGGAGCCCTTCGTGCCGCGCGCGTACCTGGAGGAGGCCGACGTGGAGCGCTTCCTCACCAGCCTGGAGAAGCTGGACCGCACGTTCACGTCGCGCATCGAGGGCCTGCGCGCGGAGGGCAAGGTGCTGCGCTACCTGGCGCGAATCGATCCCGCCGCGAAGGACGGCCCGGTGCTGCGCGTGGGGCCGGTGGCCGTGGCGAAGGAGCACCCGGCGACGCGGCTGCGCGGCTCGGAGGCGTTCGTGGCCTTCTCCACGGAGCGCTACGCGGACCACCCGCTGCTGGTGCAGGGCGCGGGCGCGGGAGGTCCCGTCACGGCGGCCGGCGTGCTCGCGGACATCCTGAAGATTGCCCAGGGCCTGCGCGGACGGTGACGGCGGCGCACGGGGGCACGGTCTGGGGCGCCGCTTCGGAACAGCACCCCGCCCGTGGCCCCGCCTACTTCCGGGTCCGCGTCTTCTTCGCTGCGGCCGTCTTCCTGCCAGGCGCCTTCCTGGCGCCGCCAGCGCGCTTCGCAGCCATGGACTTCTTCACGCCACCAAGGGGCTTCGCGGACACGGACTTCTTCACACCACCGCGGGGCTTCGCCGCCACGGACTTCTTCACGCCCTTCTTCACGCCACCAAGGGGCTTCGCGGACACGGACTTCTTCACGCCCTTCCTCACACCACTGGGGGGCTTCGCGGACACGGACTTCTTCGCCCCGCGCGCCGCGCTCTGCTTCACCCCACGGGCGCCCCCCGTGGGTCCCGCCGCCTTCAGGTCGGCCGCGCCCCTCTCCGCGAGTCCCTTCTCCAGGGAGGGGGTCTCCTGCGCCTCCTTGCCCCCCGCGGGATCGCGCGTCGGAGGACCCGACCGGCTCACCGCCACGTGCCGTCCGGAGAAGGCCTCCCAGGACTCCAGGGCATGTGTCCACCGCGCCAACAACTCCTCGCGGACGCCCGCATCCGGCAGCCCCTCCGCGTGCAGCGCCACGGTGATGCCGTGCACGGAGGGAACCAGGCGCAGTTGGACGGTGCGAGCCCGGCCCCACTCCTCGCGCTCCAGCCGCAGGCGCAACTGCTTCGCCGGAACGCACCGCACCACCGTCACCCGCGTCCCATCCGGCAGTGAGGCCAACGCCCCGTCCTCCAGCGGCTCATGGATCGTGCCCACCCAGCGCGACAATCCCGGGCCTTCACCCCACCCCTCCCACGCGACGTCCGCTCCCACCGAGAAGGACCGACGGACACCTGCCTGGAATCCAACGGTCGCGGTACGGCCTGTCGGCATCTGGCAGCTTCTCCCGGCATTGGGGGGCTCCGTCCCATCACGGGAGGAAGCGCCCGATGAACCGACTTCTTAAGGGCGTGTCGCTGACCGGAGCAATGCTGCTGGCCGCATGCGGAGGCATGGAATCGGCTCCCGGACAGGAGTCCGTGATGGACGCTCACCCCGTGGGGCGATAGCCGGGCATCAGGAAGTTGTCGTGGTCCGCGTACGCGGGCGCGTCCGCCTCGCCGGTGAAGGCGCGCAGGGCGCAGTACTCCGGATAGGACGCCTGGACGGTGACCTGGTCCCCGGGCTGGAACACCACGTCCCCGTTCGGGTGCAGCGTCTCCTCCGCGCCCCGGATGAGGGACAGGGCCAGCCCGCCGAAGCGGTCGCGCACCTGGGACACGTTCATGCCCGGCAGGCCCTCACGCGCCACGAACAGCGACACCACCATCAGGTGCTTGCCAATACGGAAGGAGTGCACGAGCCGAGGGTCCAGCGCCGCCAGCGCCATGGCGGGCGCGGCCAGCGAGGAGCTGGACAGGGCCTCCGCCTTGAACGTGTCGCGCACCTTCGCGCCCAGGTCGTCGTCGAACAGCCGGATGACCACGCGGATGCCCGGGTTGAGCCTGCGCGCGTCCAGCGCGATGTTCAGGTTCGCCAGGTCGTCGTCCGTGGCGCAGACGATGGCGGACGCGTGCTTCACGTGCGTGCGCGGCAGGCACAGCGGGCTGCGCGTGTCGTCGATGAGCAGCGGCACGTTCTCATCCCGCAGCGCGGACACGAACGTCGCGTCCTCGCGCTTCTCCACCACCACCACGTCCTTGCCCATCTCCCGCAGCTGCGTCACCACGCGGTAGCCCACGCGCCCCGCCCCGCACACCACGACGTGGCCCTTCATCGTTTCGGACACCACGGTGACCCACTCCTTGTCGTTCTTGTGCCGGGCGAAGAAGAGGTACGCGAAGCGCACCACGCCATCCACCACCAGCGCGATGCTCACGGGGGGGATGAGGATGTTCAGGCTCTCCACCAGCCAGTCGTCGACGTACGGCAGCGACGGCTGACCGAAGAGCAGGAAGTAGACGTGGTGCAGCGCCTCCCCGTAGGCGATGCGCTCCCCGCCCGGCCCCACGAAGCGCCACTGGAACAGCAGCGGCCCCAGCCCGAAGATGACCGCCGCCAGCAGCAGCGTGCTGCGGAACCTCCGCGACAGCGCGCGCAGGTACCGCAGGTCCACCATCAGTCGCGCGGAGAAGCTCTTCATGCGCGCGAGAGTCTACGCCGCCGGGGTGATGTCCGTGGAGGCTTCCGACTTCGAGCGGCGCTTCTCGATGAGCCACACCGCCAGCACGCCCAGCTCGTAGCAGAGCAGCATGGGGCCGGCCATGAGCGACAGGTTCACCACGTCGCCCGTGGGCGTCAGGATGGCCGCCGCGATGAGGCACACCACGAACGCGTGGCGCTGGTAGCGGAAGAGCCACTTCGACTGCACCACCCCGACGATGCCCAGCAGCGCCATCACCAGCGGCAGCTCGAAGATGACGCCGAAGGCGAGGATGAGCAGCAGCACCAGCGACAGCTGCTCGTTCATCGTCAGCATGGGCCGCGTCCAGCGCGCCGCCTCCGCCTCCGCGTGGCCCCGGGCCAGCTCCTTCTCCAGCCGCCACAGGCCGGACATCTCCTCCGCGCGCGTGGGGGCCACGCCCGCGAGCAGGCTCGCCGCCTGGTCCATGGCCACCTCCGACGCGACGTAGTCCTGCCGGCCGAAGGCGTTCACCGCCTCCACCCGCTTCTCCACCGCCGCGCGCAGCACGCCGCGCGCGGGCACGCCCAGCCCGTCCGACGCCGCGTCCAGCAGGTCGCCCAGGCCCTTCAGGCGCGCGGTCAGCTCCACGCTCTTCGCGGTCGCGACCTCCGGGTCCTTCACCTGGCCCTGCCCCGCGGCCGTCAGCGCGGCGCTGGTCTGCTTCGCCAGGTGCCCGGCGCGCTCCACCTCGCCAATGCGCAGGAAGCGCAGCGCGTCCTCCGCGCCCAGCCTCGCGGTGTCCACGCGCTGCTCCAGCGCCAGCGTCTCCTCCTCGCTCAGGAGGAACTTGAACATGGAGGGCAGCACCAGGAAGTAGCAGAACAGCGCGCCCACGAGGAACGCCACCGAGCCCAGCATCACGAAGGGCGAGGCGTACTTGCGCTCCTCCGGGTAGAGCCCGGGCGACACGAAGCCCCAGATCTGCCAGAGGATGACGGGCGTGGTGAGGAAGATGCCGCAGTACACGCCCACCTTCATCAGCACGTTGATTTCTTCGATGCCGGATGTGTAGACGAGCGACCGGCCGTCCGCGGGCAGCGCGTCGAGCACCGGCCGCATCAGCAGGCCGAAGATGGGCTTGGCGAAGAGCAGCGACGCGGCGCCCAGCACGAGCACCGCGAGCGAACACTTCACCAGCCGCGTGCGCAGCTCCGTCAGGTGCTCCGACAGGCTCATGCGCAGATCGTTGAAATCAACCCCTTGGCGGTTCAGGGCTCAGCTCCGTTTCGGCGCGTTGCGCGCCACCGTGCCCGGGATGGGGGCGAGTTGCGGGAGGCCATCCGCGCCAGGGCGCGGCTCCGTCCCTGCCGCGTCACCCTCCGCTTCCGGCGAAGCCTGGGGACCGGTGGCCACCGCCAGGGCGGCCGCCTCCGCGGACGGCCCGTGGGACTCCGCCGCCGCTTCGGGTGCGGGCAGGTGCGCGGGCTCCAACGACGCGGTGAGCGACGGCGCGGGCTCCGCGAGCATGTTGGGCAGGGAGCCATCCGGCAGGTGGTGCAGGCCCCCCGTCAGCTCCGGCGGCGGGGACGGCACGCGCGTGCCCGGGCGGGCCGGAAGCTCGCGGTTGAACTCCTCGTCCATCGCGTAGAACTCGCGCTCCACCACGTTGCGCACGTCGTCCGTCTGGCGACGGAACTCGCGCATGAACTTGCCGATGGCCCGCGCCAGCTCAGGCAACCGCTGGGGGCCGAGCACGATCAGCGCGGCCACCAGGATGAACACCATTTCGCCTGCGCCGATGTTGAACATGGGTCTTCAGAGTCCCCTTGAAGGGAGTTCCCGGGTTATCGCCCCGGGAGCGGGCTCGCGCAACCGCCAGTGGACGTCCAGCGACCGACCGGCACCGTGGGGAGGGGGCGGGCGGCCGGGCCCCCGGTGCGGCCCTGGGGCAAAAAGCCTCAGGTGTGGGGGTTCGCCGGGGAGGACAGCGGCACCGCCAGCCCCTGGGAGGCGGGCGTTGCCAGGGCCAGGGCCTGCTCGCGCGAGCGGACCCGCTTCTCCACCACCCACAACATGCCGGGCACCCCCAGCGACAACCCGATGGACACCCAGGCGATGGTCCCCATTCCGCCCAGCGTCCCGTCCGGCAGGTCCATCAACAGGCGGGAGGACAGGAAGGCGCCCAGCGCGGACGCCATGTGCTGCGTCGCGGACTGCAACGACATGAAGCGGGCGCGCACCGGGTTGTCCGGCACGCGGGAGGTGAGCGTGTTGTACGCCACGTTGCGCATCCCCATGGCCAGCATGAAGCCCATGAAGACGAGCGGGATGGGCAGCCACGCCGGATAGGAGATGAAGCCCACGTAGGTGGCGCACGCGGCCAGGAGCACGCCCGCCGTGCCCACGCGGAAGGAGCCGAAGCGGTCCACCAGCGGCCCCGTCAGCCGCAGCGTGACGAAGCTCACGATGCCGCCCACGAAGTAGAGGAACCACAGCCGGTCGCGCGGGTAGCCCAGGTTCTGCTGGAGGTAGGCGGAGATGTTGGGGATGACGATGAAGCCGCTCATCATCACCAGCGCCGTCATCAGGTAGGACAGTTGCACGTCGGTGCGGCCCAGGAGCGCGCCCACGCCCGGCGCCCGGGCCGCGCCGCCCTGGCCCAGGTGGCCGCGCACCGGCGGCAGCAGCAGGAGCGCGGCCGTGGCCACCACCAGCCCCAGCGCCGCCACCGCGAAGAAGGGCAGCCGCCAGCCGCCCACCTCCGCCACCTTCAGGGCCATGGGGACGCCCAACACGGACGCCACGGAGAAGGACGCCATCACCGCGCCCAGCGCCCGGCCCCGGCGCTCCGCCGGGATGAGGTCCGCGATGATGGACAGCGACAGCGCCGTCGCCGGCCCGCCGAAGAGGCCCGCGCACACCCGCGTCAGCAGCAGCGTGGACAGTCCCGTGGACAGGCCCCCCGCCGCCGTGGCCGCCACCAGCCCCAGCATGCACACCGCCAGCGCCTTGCGGCGGTCGAAGCGGTCCAGCATGTAGCCGCCCACCAGCCCCGCCACGCTCGCGGCGGCGGTGTAGCTGCCGCCAATGGTGCCGATGTGCGACGACTCGATGCCCAGCCCCTTCGCGAAGTCGGGGCCCAGCGGCATCACCATCACGAAGTCCAGGATGTTGACGAACTGCACCGCGCCGATGAGCAGCACCACGGCGCGCTCGGAGACGGTGCGGGGAGCGGCGGGCTCGGCGGGCATGGGGGACAGGCTGCCTTCTTCCAAGGGACCTCAGACGCGGAAGCGTCGCACTTCGGCGCGGAGGATCTCCGCCTGCCGCGTCAGGTTGTCGATGGCTTCTTCCAGCTGGCGCACCGAACGCGTCTGGTGCTCGGACACGCCCTTGATGGTCTCCACCGCCTTGAGCACCTGTTCGCTGCCCTTGGTCTGCTCCTTCTGGGCGCGGTTCAGGTGGGTGACCATCTCGTTGATGCTCTCGATGGAGCGGGTGATCTGCTTGCTGCCGTGCGCCTGCTCCTGGCTGGAGCGCTGGACGTGCTGGGTGAGCGTCTTCATCCGCTCCGCGCTCTTCATGATCTGCTCGCCACCCCGGGCCTGCTCGTTGGAGGCCTGGGAGATCATCTGCACGGTGGCGGAGATGCGGTGGATGGCCGCGGTCACCTGCTTGCTGCCCCGGGACTGCTCCACCGTGGCGCGGGCGATGGCCTTCACCATCTGCGTGGACTTCTGCGTGCTGTCGTTGATCTTCCGCAGGGCGCCCTCCGCCTCGCGGCCCAGTTGCACGCCCTCCTCCACGCTCTTGTAGCCCTGGTTCATCACCACCACGGCGTTGCGGCTCTCCTCCTGCACGCCCCGGATGAGCTCCGCGATCTCCTTGGTGGACGCGCCGGTGCGCTCGGCCAGGTCCTTGATCTCCTCGGCCACCACCGCGAAGCCCTTGCCGTGCTCGCCGGCCTGCGCGGCGATGATGGCGGCGTTGAGGGCCAGCAGGTTCGTCTGCTCCGCCACGTCGTCGATGACGTTGAGGATGTTGCCGATCTCGGAGATGCGCCGGCCCAGGCTGTCGATGACGCCCGCGGCGGTGCGGCTGGTGTCCTTGATGCGGTCGATGCCGGACAGCGTCTTGCGCAGGGCCTCCACGCCCGTCTGCGCGTCCTCGAAGACCTGCTCGGACAGGCGGGCCGTCTCGTTGGCGTTGGCGTCCACCTGGCCGATGGCCGCGTCCATCTCACTGATGGCGGAGGAGGTGTCCTCGGTGGAGGCGGACAGGTCCTCGATGTTCTTGGCCACCTCCTTGATGGAGTACGTCATCTGCTCGATGGCGCTGGTCGTCTCCTCCACGCTGGCGGCCATGGCCTGGACGTTCTCCGCCACCTCGTCGTTGGTGGCGGCCATCTCCATGATGGAGGAGCTGCTCTCCTCCGCGCTCTGGTAGAGGACCTCCACGTTCTCCGCGATGCCGCGCAAGGACGCCATCATCTCCACCATGGAGGAGGACGTCTCCTCCACGCGCGACTGCACGGTGCCCGCGCCGGAGGACACGGTGGTGCCGGTGCGGTGGATCTGCTCGATGACGCCCGCCACCACGTCGGACACGCCGCGCACGCGGCCCAGCGTGTCGCGCCAGCTCTGCGCCATGCGGTTGAGCGCCTCCGCCAGCTGGCCCAGCTCGTCCGTGCTGTTGCGCACCTCCGCGCGGCCGGTGAGGTCGGCCTCCGCCAGCTTGCGCGCCATGGACATCATCGTGTCCAGCGGCTGGAGGATGAACGCGCGGGAGATGAGGAACGCCACCAGCAGGAACAGCACCAGCCCCACCAGGAAGGCCAGCAGCACGGTGTGGCGCAGCGTCTGGAGCACGTCGTCCAGCCGCGACAGGTTCACCACCACCACCACCTCCCCGGGCACACCGCTCGCGGGCGCCACGGCGACGGACACCGCCTCGTTGCCGTTGGGGAACGCCAGCCCGTTCAGCGGAGGCGGAGGCCCGGACTCCGTTTCGGTGCGATCCTCCAGGGCCTTCCGGAACCACGCCGGTGCCTGCGTGGGGTGGGTGGCCAGGATTGAGCCCTGGTCATCCACGAGGGCCACGACGCTGAAGTCCTCGTCCTGGCTGTAGATGCCTTCCAGGCTGGGAGCCGACCGGATGCCCCCCCGTGCCATGAGCAGCGCACCCACCTCCTGAGCCTTCGCACGGGCGTGAGCGCGCAAGCGCTCCTTCAGGTAGTCCTCCACCTGCCAGGGGACGACGAAGTAGAGCGCTCCAAGGACGACGGCCAACGCGAGGCCGAAAGAACCCAGGAGGATGCCCCGGAGACCGGGTTTCTTGAGGCGACGTGCCAAGGCCCGCGCACTGTAGGGAGGGTGTGGCACCCAGGGCAAGGAGCGGCCCCTTCCGGACCGACCCCGGCGCTGGGTTCCTGGCCCCGGGATGCGTAAGGTCGTCCGTACGATGACCGCGACGCTGCTGCTCACCGACCCGCTGTTCCTCCAGCACGACCCCGGCGAGGGCCACCCGGAGTCCCCCGCCCGGCTGCGGCGCATCCTCCAGCTGCTGGCCCGCGCGCCCATCGCGGGCACGGTGATGGCGCAGCCCCGCTCCGCCACCGACGCGGAGCTGGCGGCGGTGCACTCGCCGGAGCTGCTGGCTTCGCTCGCGAAGTTGAACGGGCACAGCGCGGAGATCGACGGTGACACCTTCGTGTCCCCGGACAGCGTGGACGCGGCGCGGCTGGCGGCGGGCGCGGCGGTGCAGGCCGTGGAGGCGGTGCTCGCGGGCAAGGCGAGGAACGCGTTCGCGCTGGTGCGGCCCCCGGGCCACCACGCGGAGCCGGACCGGGCCATGGGCTTCTGCCTGTTCAACAACGCCGCCGTCGCCGCGGAGGCTGGACGGCGGCTGGGCGCGGAGCGCGTGCTGGTGCTGGACTGGGACGTGCACCACGGCAACGGCACCCAGGCGGCGTTCTGGGGCCGGCGCGACGTGCTCTACCAGTCCGTGCACCAGTTCCCCTACTACCCGGGCAGCGGCGCCGCTCCGGAGGTGGGCCGGGGCGAGGGCCAGGGCTTCACCGTCAACTGCGGCCTGCCCGGCGGCAACAGCGACGCCGACTACGGGATGATCTTCGAGGAGCTGCTGCTGCCCGTCGCGCAGGCGTACCGGCCCGACCTCATCCTCGTCTCCGCGGGCTTTGATCCGCACCGCGACGACCCCATTGGCGGCATGGACGTCACCGAGCGCGGCTTCGCGGCGATGTGCACCTCCATGCGCAAGCTGGCGGAGGAGGTCTGCGGCGGGAAGCTGGTGCTGTGCCTGGAGGGGGGCTACTCGCTGGAGGGGCTGTCGAACTCCGTGCACGCGTGCATCGAGGTGCTGGCGGGCCGCGACGACAGCTTCGCCACCGGCCACACCAACGCGGACGCGCGCCACGCGCTGGCCGCCAGCCGTCAGGCGCTCCAGCCCTTCTGGGCCAGCGTGCGCTGAAGTCTTCCCGGGCTCGAACAGGCCCGACTGGCCGTGATTGCAGCTTCAGGCTGACGGGACTCGCGGCCAACGACTGCCCGGTGCCGTCCGTCAGAACGCCAGATTGAGCTGGAGCGTGAGGAGGTTGGACGTGCCCGCCTCCTTCGCCAGGTTCACCGCGCCCAGCAACGCGGGATCCGGCGAGGCCTGGTGCGCGTGCTGGTAGCGCAGCTTGATGGCGAGGATGGGTGCGTCCACGAACCACGCGAGCTGCGCCTCCGCGATGTAGAGCGTGTCGTCGGTCAGCTCGCGGCTCGCGTCCAGCCAGGACAGACGCACGCCCGCGTCCAGCACCTTCTTGTAGAAGACGTAGTCGGCCTGGGCCCACGCCCCCACGCTGGTGTAGCTCGAACCCGTCTCCTCGGGGTTCGTGCGCTCCAGGTACGCCTCCATGAAGAAGGTGAAGCGCTGGGCCTGGAGCATGAAGTCCACGCCGCCGGTGGCGAACTTGCGCACGCCCTCGTCGGTGATGTCGAAGCCGCCCGTCTCCACGTTGAAGTTCTCGTCACGGCGCTCCACCTTGCCGCCCGCCCCCTGCACCGTGAAGGACACGCGCAGCGGCGCGCCCTTCTCATCCGACATGATGTACGGCAGCTCGCCGTAGCCCATGGGCCCCATGGGGCTCACGGTGAGCCGCGCGTTGGACACCCACCGCCCCGGGTCCGACGTGATGGAGCGCAGCGGTGAGCCTCCGTAGATGCCCGCGTAGTACTCCAGCGTGTCGGTGGTCCCCATGAACGTCACGCCCTTGTCGCGGCCCGTCCAGAAGTAGTTCGCCACCGGCGCGAACTCGGGGAAGAGGATCTGCTGCGGCCCCAGCGACTCATGCCGGCTGAGCGGCGTGTAGTGCTGGCCCACGCGAACGCCCGCGACCTTCCACGGTTGCAGGTCCACGTAGGAGTCCAGCACGTAGGGCGCCAGCGGCGACGCCAGCTCCAGCGACGTCCAGAAGCTTATCCACGGCCGGTACACGTTGCCGTAGATGCGCGGGCGCAGGAACGGGAACGCCGTGCGCGACTTCGACTCGCCGTCCTGCCAGACGGGCTCCAGCTTGTAGCCACTCTGCAAGCCCGCGCCCAGCCGGTAGTTGCCGTCGTCGGACGCGATGGCGAAGCCCTTGTCCCCCTTCGGCGTCTCCACCTTCGGAGGCTTGTCGTCCTTCGCGTCCGCGGCCTCCACGCCCGACGCCACGAGCACGCCCAGCAGCCCCGCCCATCCCCACCGCTTGCGCATGCCCACGCTCCCCACCGCCCCGGGCTCCCGGACGCGGGAGCCCGAGCCATGGTGGGGAGCGAGGGGGCGCACGGCACCGCCCCCCCGGGTGCCTTGCGCCTATCGCGAGCCGGACACTCCGCCGCCGGAGCGGGCCGCCTGCTTCGCGCCGCCCGAGGAGAAGATGTCCCCGCCCAGCTCCGTGATGATGGACTCCACCGCCTTCTGGCCGCGCACGCTGTTGCCTGCCTTGTCCAGGGGCGGGGAGAACGTCGCCACCGCGAAGCGGCCCGGCACCACCGCGACAATCCCACCGCCCACGCCGCTCTTGGCCGGCAGGCCGGCGGTGAAGGACCAGTCCCCGGAGTTCTCGTAGAGGCCGGTGGTGAGCATCTGCGACAGCACCTTCTGGGCGTTGTCGGAGTCCACCACGCGCTTGCCGGTGACGGGGTTCATCCCGCCGTTGGCCAGCGTCGCGCCCATGATGGCCAGGTCCTTCGCGGTGACGTTCACGGAGCACTGCCGCGTGTAGACGTCCAGCGCCTCCATGGGGTCTCCAGGCAGCGCGTCGTAGGACTTGAGCAGCCAGGAGATGGCCCGGTTGCGCGTGTTGGTGGCGGACTCGGAGCGGTAGACCTCTTCGTTCACGGGGAGCTCGCGCCCGGCGAAGTCGTTGAGCGTGTCATGGATGCGCGTCCAGCGCTCGTCCGCGCTCTTCGCCGGCACCATGCTCACCGCGGTGATGGCGCCCGCGTTCACCAGCGGGTTGCCCGCGGGCGGCCGGTTCGCCTCCTTGTTCTGCTCAATGGCGGTGATGGAGTTGAAGGGCTCGCCGGTGGCGTTGGTGCCAATCTTCTTCTCCACCTTCGCGGCGCCCACGTCCTGGAGGACGCGCGCCAGGGTGAAGGGCTTGGAGACGGACTCGATGGCGAACGGGGACTCCGAGTCCCCCACCGAGTACACGCGCCCATCCACCGTCACCAGCACGATGCCGAAGAGGCTGGGGTCCACCTTCGCCAGCGAGGGGATGTAGTCCGCGTTCTTGCCCTCCTTCACGCCCTTGAAGCGGGAGTGCGCCCGCTGCAGTGCGTCCTTCGCCTCCGCGGCGGAAACCTCCGCGTCGGCGGCGGCCGGCGGCGTCTTGCGCGCGGGCTGCGTCTTCGGTGCCTGCGCGGGGGTGGGCTGCTGGCCAAGCCCCACCCCTGGCGCGCCCAGCAACCCCATCACACACACGAGCGCCGTGGCGGCCCACCGCTGCCTGTTGCCCAGGGACTTCGACATGGAACGTCCTCCCCTTCATGCGTCCGGCGGCTGCCGGCGCCGAGTTCACCCTGGGGACGCAGCCCCCTGTCGGGCAACGCACGGCCTTCTGCTGGAACGGGGGCATGCGCCCACGGCCGCTCCACACCGAGGGACGACGCGGAACCCACGGACACGCACCATTTCACCAAGCGGAGCAGCCCCGCCCGCCGCCAAGGAGCGCGCATGTCCCTGCATGGAAAGGACGAAGTCCGCGACCGCATCAACGACGACGTCTACGCATCCCCCGACCTCTCCGTCCCGATGCCCAAGTTCCGCATCCCCGAGGGCGCGCACAGCCCGGAGCACGCCTACGCGGTGGTGCACGACGAGCTGCTGCTGGACGGCAACTCACGACAGAACCTGGCCACCTTCTGCCAGACCTGGGTCGAACCCCAGGTGCACCGGCTGATGGACGAGTGCCTGGACAAGAACATGATCGACAAGGACGAGTACCCGCAGACCGCGGAGATTGAAACGCGCTGCGTGAACATGCTCGCCGACCTCTGGCACGCGCCCGAGGCGAACAACACCATTGGCACCTCCACCACCGGCTCCAGCGAGGCGGCGATGCTGGGAGGCCTGGCGCTCAAGTGGCGCTGGCGCAAGCGCCGCGAGGCGGAAGGCAAGCCCACGGACAAGCCCAACCTCATCTGCGGCCCGGTGCAGATCTGCTGGCACAAGTTCGCCCGCTACTTCGACGTGGAGCTGCGCCAGGTGCCGCTCGCCCCCGGCCGCACGACGCTGACGCCCGAAGAGGTGCTCAAGCGCTGCGACGAGAACACCATCGGCGTGGTGCCCACGCTGGGCATCACCTTCAACCTCGTCTACGAGCCCGTGAAGGAGATCGCGGACGCGCTGGACGACCTCCAGCGCCGCACGGGGCTGGACGTCCCCATCCACGTCGACGCGGCGAGCGGCGGCTTCCTCGCACCCTTCATCCACCCGGAGGTGGTGTGGGACTTCCGCATCGAACGGGTGAAGTCCATCAACGCGTCCGGCCACAAGTTCGGGCTGACGCCGCTGGGCTGCGGCTGGGCGGTGTGGCGCGACAAGAGCGACCTGCCGGAGGAGCTGGTGTTCCGCGTGGACTACCTGGGCGGGGACATGCCGACGTTCGCGCTGAACTTCTCGCGGCCGGGCGGGCAGATCGTCATCCAGTACTACAACTTCCTCCGGCTCGGGAAGGAGGGCTACCGGCGCGTCCACCAGACGTGCTCGGACACCGCGAACTTCATGGCGCTGGCCATCGAACAGATTGGCCTCTTCGACATCCTCTACGACGGCCGGGGCGGCGTGCCCGGCGTGTGCTGGACGCTGAAGGCCGGCGTGGACCCCGGCTTCACGCTCTATGACCTGGCGGACCGGATGCGCGAGCGCGGCTGGCAGGTGCCCGCCTATCCCATGCCCGCGGACCTCCAGGACCTGGTGGTGCAGCGCGTGCTGGTGCGCCACGGCGTCAGCCGGGACCTGGCCACGCTGCTGGTGCATGACCTCATCGGCTGCATCGAACACTTCCGCCGCCACCCGGTGGGCACGCCGATGTCGCAGCAAGAGTCCTCCGGCTACCACCACTGAGCGTCAAGGCGAGGGAGCACTCCCATGCGAGTCATCACACGCCACACCGCCCTGCTCGTGGGCGCGGCGGCCCTGGGGCTGGCGGTCGTCGCCTTCGCCCAGGGCGCGCCCCCGCCCGGCGCGGGCCAGCCCCACCCCCATGGCGTCTTCGGGAAGTTGCTCAACACCCTGGGCCAGCAGCCCTTCATCCTGCTCTTCCTCATCGTCGCGGGCGGCTACGCGCTGGGCAAGGTGCAGGTGAAGGGCGTGGGGCTGGGCTCCACCGCGGCCACGCTGCTGCTGGGTCTGGCGGTGAGCCTCTGGGCCTTCCAGGCGTTCCACGTCACCTACGCCATCCCGGAGTTCACCAGCACGGTGTTCTTCAACCTCTTCATCTTCGCCATCGGCATGAAGGTGGGGCCGCAGTTCATTGGCGGCCTCCAGCGCGAGGGGCGGCACCTGCTGGTGCTGTCATTGCTGGTGCCGCTGCTGTCCGCGGTGCTGGTGTACCTGTCGAAGTTCGTCTTCGACCTCCAGCCGGGCCTGCTGGCCGGCATCCTGTCCGGGGCGAACACCGCCACGCCGGGCTTCGGCGCGGCGCAGTCGGCGCTGGCTGGCGGCGGGGTGAAGCTCCCGGCTGGCGCGACGCTGGAGGCGGCCCGCGCGAACCTGACGACGTCCTACGCCCTGCTCTACTCCATCAGCATGGTGCTCTTCACCGTGATGACGAAGGTGCTGCCCAACATGTTCGGCCGGGACGCGGCGGTGGACGCGAAGGCGATGGAGAAGGTGCTCGCGGGCGAACATCAGTCCCCCCTGCCCGGCACCGCTGAATCCTTCCTCCGGGGCAGCATGCCGGTGGACGTGCGCGTGTTCCGCGTGGAGAACCCGGAGGTGGAGGGCCGCTCGCTATCGCAGCTGAGCCCGCAGGCCCCACGCGTCGGCATTGAACGGGTGCTGCACGCGGGCCGCGTCTACCTGCCCGAGGACGGCCTGGTGTTGCACCGGGGCGACGAGGTCGCCGTCGCCGGGCCGGTGGGGCTCTTGATGACCGGGCCCCAGCGCATCGGCCCGGAGGTGGATGACTCGCGGCTGCGCGACATCCGCTTCGAGACGATGGAGATCGTCGCGCACAAGTCGGACCTCGTGGGCCACTCCCTGGGGGAGATCGCCCTGCACGAGGGCCACGGCCTCTACCTCAATGCGCTGTTCCGCGCCGGCGACGAGCTGCCCATCGACCGCGACGTGGTCATCCGCCGGGGCGACGTGCTGCGCGTCACCGGCAGCCGCCGGCGCCTGGACGCGCTCCAGAAGCGCGTGGGCAAGGTGGTGCGCCCCAGCCTGGTGACGGACATCATCACCCTGGCGCTGGGCGTGGCGCTGGGCGCGCTCCTGGGCGCGATCACCGTGCCCGTGGGCGGGGTGAAGTTCAGCCTGGGCTCCGCGGTGGGCCTGCTCATCGTGAGCATCGCGCTGAGCATCCTGCGCACCCACAATCCGGCCCTGGGCGGGCCCTTCCCGGAGGCGGCGCGCGAGCTGCTGGAGGACCTGGGCCTCAACGTCTTCATCGCCATCCTGGGCATCAACGCGGGCGCGGGCGTGGCGAGCGCCGTCGCGGGGGGCACCCTGGCGCCCATCCTCATCGTCGGCCTCGTCGCCGCGCTGGTGCCGCCCGTCATCGCGTGGATGGTGGGCCAGTACGTGATGAAGATGAACACGGCGGTGCTCATGGGCGCCGTCGCGGGCGCGCGCTGCAACAGCGCCGGCATGCGCGCCGCGCAGGAGGCCACCGGGAGCATCATCCCGGCCATCGGCTACCCGGTGACGTTCGCGGTGTCGAACCTGCTGCTCACGCTCATCTGCTACCTCTTCGCGCTGATGGGCTGAAGACGTCCCCCCCGGACGGGCGCAAGGGCGGCGCGGGTGATACCCGCGCCGCTCGTGTCTTCGCAGGTTGCCAGACATGCGAACCCTGCTCCTGGCCCTGCTCCTTGCCCCGTGATGACCGCCGGGGCGGCGCCGTCGGACGAAGGCAGCCCTCCGCGCGAGCGGCAGCTCAACGGCCACACCTTCCAGCTCCCCATCCTCCAGCAGAGCGCGCTGGTCACCACGCACGTGGGCGTCCGCGAGGGGGTGGCGCGCTACAGCGTGCCCGACCTGCCCACCAGCGACATTGAACGGAGGGACCTGTGGCTGCTGGGCGTGCAGTCCACCCTGGACGGGGGCCGTGCGTCTCACCGCCAGGGATGCCCGTCCGCCACCCGGGGACGGGGCGCGCTCCGGAGGCAGCCCCCACCTTGCACGGCAGTGAAACCGCGAGGGGGAGGTCCACGCATGGCGACCGCAGGCAAGAAGTCCACGGGCAACGGCAACGGGCACGGCAAGCACGGGAAGCGCAAACCCAACATCCTGGTCATCTGGGGTGACGACATCGGCTTCTGGAACATCAGCGCCTACAACCAGGGGATGATGGGCTACAAGACACCCAACATCGACCGCATCGCGAAGGAAGGCGCGTTGATGACGGACTGCTACGGCCAGCAGAGCTGCACCGCGGGCCGGGCGGCGTTCATCA
Organism: Corallococcus sp. BB11-1; assembly: GCF_026626625.1. Lineage (NCBI taxonomy): Bacteria > Pseudomonadati > Myxococcota > Myxococcia > Myxococcales > Myxococcaceae > Corallococcus > Corallococcus sp. BB11-1. Next base: position 99,740 of record NZ_JAPNJY010000031.1, read on the forward strand.
CGGGCATGAACCCGCTGCGCACGGGGCTCACCACCATCGGCATGCCGGGGGCGAAGTACGGCCTCCAGGACTCCGACCCGACCATCGCGGAGATGCTCAAGCCGCTGGGCTACACCTGTGGCCACTTCGGCAAGAACCACCTGGGCGACTCCAACCCCTACCTGCCGACGATGCACGGGTTCGACGAATTCTTCGGCAATCTCTACCACCTGAACGCGGAGAACGAGCCGGAGTGCCCCGACTACCCGAAGGACCCGGCCTTCAAGGAGCGCTTCGGGCCTCGCGGCGTGCTGCACTCGTACGCCACCGACCGCAACGACGTGACCGAGGACCCTCGCTGGGGGCTCGTGGGCAAGCAGCGCATCGAGGACACCGGCGCGCTGACGAAGAAGCGCATGGAGACGGTGGACGGTGAGTTCCTCAAGGGGACGCTGGACTTCATGGAGCGCGCGGTGGAGGAGGACAAGCCGTTCTTCCTCTGGCACAACACCACGCGCTGCCACGTCTGGACCTACCTCCAGGAGAAGTACCAGAACGCGACGGGCCATGGGCTCTACGCGGACGCGATGCGGGAGCTGGACGACATCGTCGGGGCGCTGCTGGCGAAGCTGGACGAGCTGGGCATCGCGGACAACACGATGGTGGTGTTCTCCAGCGACAACGGGGTGCAGAAGATGGGTTGGCCGGACGGCGGCAACAGCCCCTTCCGCGGCGAGAAGGGCTCGACGTGGGAGGGCGGCGTGCGCGTGCCGTGCGTGGTGCGCTGGCCGGGCGTGGTGGAGCCGGGGCGCGTCATCAACGACATCTTCGCGCACGAGGACTGGATGCCCACGATGGTGGCGGCGGCGGGCGGCCCCATGGACCTCGTGGAGAAGTGCAAGCAGGGCCACAAGGTGGGGGACAAGACCTTCAAGGTCCACCTGGACGGGTATGACCAGAACGCGCTGCTGGCCGGCACGGCGCCGGGCAACCGGCACGAGTTCATCTACGTGCTCGACAGCGGCAACCTGGCGGCGGTGCGCTACAACGACTGGAAGATCATCTTCAGCTACCAGGACGGCGAAGGCCCGGACATGTGGTTCAGCGGCAAGCGCTTCAGCCCGGCGTGGCCCTACCTCATCAACCTGCGCTCGGACCCGTTCGAGTACGGGCCGCATTCGGGCATGTACACACAGTGGTACGGCGAGCGCATGTTCACGTTCGTGCCCGCGCAGATGCTGGTGAAGCAGTTCGCGGAGAGTCTCATCGAATTCCTGCCCAGCCAGGCCCCGGGCAGCCTGAGCATCGGGCCAATGAAGGATCGCGTGAAGGAGAAGATGAAGGAGGCGCGCAAGCAGGAGAGCCAGCCGAGCATCGGTGACCAGGTGATGTCGCTGGCCAACGAGGTGGAGCAGTTCATCCACCGCTTCCAGCAATCGCACACGTAGCGGCCGGTCCTTCGCGGGCGGTGACGGGATGGAGCCGTCACCGCCCGTGGGCCCTCCCAGCTCAAGGTGCGCGATGGGTACAACGCCCGACCACCCGTCACGCCAGGGTGGAGCTACTTCGCACCGGGAGGCCCCAATTCTTCCGGCAGTGGCGTGCGCAGGAACTTCAAGCCGTTGGGCAACTGGATGACCTGGAAGCCCTGACCCGCGATCCTGACAAGGCTCCCGTCAACCGCCTTCCCACTGCTCAGCCACCCATCCGCCTCCTCTTGTGTCGTGAAGTCCTGAGCGACGGAGACAACGGACGCGGGTTCGGAAAACTCCTGGTGATACGCCAGGAACTCCTCCAGCTTCTTGATGCGGCGGATGTAGAGCAACGAAACAGCCGCGAGCTGGACGGCAGCCTCCTCCTTCGAACCGGGCGGATAGCTCTTGCTGGCCGCGTCCAGGATTCGAAGCACCGCATCCATCTCAAAATCCTTGGAGTTCGTCATGGAATGACCTTTCTACCCCTCAGAGAGGAGCGAGCATCAGCACGCCCGCCCCACCCGCCGCGACGATGAACGCCATGCCGGCGATGACCACGACCGTTCCAATCGCCGCTTCGGCACGATGAGCCCTCAACCAATCAAGTGCCTCATCCATCCTTGAAAACCGACGCGCATCGCCCTTTTGAGGGAGCGGCTCAAGGTCACCGATGCATTCCATGTACGCCTTCCGGCACTCCTCGGTGCAGTACTCGTGGTGCTTGCCAGATCCCACCTTGATACTCGTCAACGGAGGGATGGAGTTCCAGCATCGGGTGAAGCATGCGACATGTTCAGCATCGCAATCGCGATGTCCAGAACCACCAATGCCTTGTTCTCCCTCCGAGATGACATAGGTGCGGCGCTCGGGCCGTGAGCCATGGGTGCATCCGCTCACCGCCACAGCGAATGGAAGCACCCATGCGCTTACGATCCTGCGCAGCAGTGCCTGTCGCACGGCGCCATCAGCGGTGTACACCACGCGGTTCATCAAGGCCCTCGGAGAGGCCCCCCAGCATCCCGAGCCGAAGGGCTAGGTTTCCCTACGCGGGTTTCCTCCTACCTGCAAACAGCGCGCGGTGAGGGCGACACTGAAGGGACTCGCGACCTGCGCGCTGAATCAGGGCAGGGGCCCATCCCGGGTTGGACGCACGACAGACCCGCCGGCCTTCGGAGCGAGTGTCATTTCCTGCCACACGTCGGATCTTGTCCTCGGAGGACCGTGCGTCCTCGGGGGCCATGCCATGCACAGGGACGACGACCTCAGCGGTTCCGCCGTGGCTCAGGACGCCGGGCCCACCACCGACACCTCACAGCGTCCCGGCCGCGCCCCCTCCCCGGACATGGTCTGGATTCCCGGCGGCACGTACTGGATGGGCTCCGACCACCACTATCCGGAGGAGGCCCCCGCCCATCAGGTGACCGTCTCCGGCTTCTGGATGGACAAGTACACCGTGACCAACGAGCAGTTCGCCCGCTTCGTGGAGGCCACCGGCTACGTCACCGTCGCGCAGCGCCCGCTCGACCCGGCGGACTACCCTGGCGCGTCCCCGGAGACGCTCGTCCCCGGCTCGCTCGTGTTCCACAAGACGCAGGGGCCCGTGGACCTGGGCAACGTGGCGAACTGGTGGAGCTACGTCCCCGAGGCTTGCTGGAAGCACCCGGAGGGCCGCCGCTCCTCCGTGAAACACCGCCGCGACCACCCCGTCGTGCACGTCGCCTACGAGGACGCGGAGGCCTACGCCACCTGGGCCGGCAAGGCCCTCCCCACCGAAGCGGAGTGGGAGCGCGCCGCGCGCGGCGGCCTGGACCGCAACGAGTTCTGCTGGGGCAATGACTTCACGCCCGGCGGCGAGCACCGTGCCAACACCTGGCAGGGCTACTTCCCCTGGCAGAACCTGCGCGAGGACGGCCACGAAGGCACCTGCCCCGTCGGCGCCTTCCCTCCCAATGGCTATTGCCTCCACCAGATGGCCGGCAATGTCTGGGAATGGACCTCCGACTGGTTCCAGGAGCGCCATCAGGGCAACAAGGGCAAGGCCTGCTGCATCCCCGTCAACCCGCGCGGCCCCGCCACGCCCAAGGGCAGCCAGGATCCCTTCACGCCCGCCATCCCCATCCCCCGCCGCGTCCTCAAGGGCGGCAGCCACCTGTGCGCGCCCAACTACTGCCGCCGCTACCGCCCCGCCGCGCGCTCGCCCCAGGCCGTGGACAGCGGGGCCAGCCACATCGGCTTCCGCTGCATCGTGCGTCCGCCCTCGCCGTAGCGCCTATGCGCTGCCAGCGCGCGGGGGAACCGGGGCCTCCCGGTTCACCGGGAAGCGCGGCGGCACCACCACCGAGGCGAACACCAGACCCAGCACGAGCTGGAGCGCCACCAGCAGCACGTCGAACAGACGGGCGTTCGCGCCCGCGCTTCCCGCGCCCAGCAGCGCGACGATGGCCTGCGTGCCCACGAACCCCGGCGCCAGTTGCAACAGCCCCGGCATGATGATCGTCATCGGCATCCGGTCCTTCCCGCGCCCGTAGAGCAGCCCCGCCACGCCCAGCACGAACGCGGACACCAGCGGGCTGCCCCGGTCCCCGAGCACCGCCTTCGCCAGGGCCTGCGTCGCGTACGCGAGCAGCACCCCGCCGACGATCCACCCCACGTCGCGCGGCCGTCCGGACATGCACACCGAGAGCGCCACGCCGCCCACCCCCACCAGCGCCAGCGTGACGAGCGGAGGCAACGCCTGCACCACGAAGTGGGTCGGCAATGGCCAGGCGAAGCTCCAGAGCGTCCCCGCCGCCGCGATGCCCACCCCCATCATCATGAAGCGCAGCAGGCCATAGGTGAGCCTGGGCAGCCCTGCCTCCACCGACTCCATGGCCAGCTCCAGCGAGCCCAGCGTCACCACCATCGCGGGCACGAGCAACGTCGCGCCCCCGAACAAGGCTCGCAAGGCGTCGAACGACGGCAGGACGAGCGTGAACCCAAACGCCACCAGCGTGCCCAGGAACGCCGCCACGAAGCTCTTCTGCAAATCCAGGCGCTGCGAGCGCAGCGTGCCGAAGTGGATGACGCCCGCGAGGACACCCACCACGAACGCCACGCCCATCTCCAGCCACGCCCCACCCACCCGGGCGGTGACCGCCGCGCCGTAGACACCGTACGCCAGGAACACGAGCCACTCGGGATATGGCAGATGGGACGCCAGGAGGCGGTCCAGCTCCGCGCGGGCCTCGGGCAGCCGCACGCCCCCTTCCGCGATGCCGTCCGCCAGCCGCAGCAGCGCCGCGGCCCGGCCCAGGTTCCAGTGCGGGTTGAAGGGCAACCGCGCGAAGGCCACACGCGGACGCCGTGAGGACAGCACCTCCGTCATCGCCAGGCTCTGGAGCGTGAAGACCTCCACCTGGAGCCCCCAGGCCCTCGCGGCCCGCTTCACGCGCGCCTCCACCAGGAGCGACGGCTGGTAGGCCAGGTGCAGGGCCCGCGCGAGGTCGAGCAGGAAGGCCGACGCGGCCTCCTCGTCCACCGGCACGTCCAAGGGTGGGTCCCGTCTCATTTCGCCTCCGCGTCGCTGTCGTCGTCCACGCCGACCTCGCCGGCCGTCTCCCGCGTGTCGATGCGCGCGAAGCTGGCGCCAATCAGCGCGGTGGCCTCGAAGTAACGGACCTGGTGGCTCCGCGCGGACACGGACAGCCCGGCCTGCGCCGGCGCCGACAGGAGCATCCCGGCCGCCAAAAAACCCCTCCCCTGCTCCGCTGGCTTGTGCATGGCATGGCGTCAGTGCACCGGAGGAGGCCGGAGGTCCGCCTCCGCGACAGGCTCCCGGGGCCCCTCCTCCGCCAGGAAGGCCCGCACGGCCGCGCCCACGGTGGGAAAGAGGTGCTCCTTGCCGAACAGGGACCGCAGCCCCGAGCGCCGCAGCATCGAGCGCATCGGCGCGCGGGCCTGCGCCACCACGAACACGATGCCTTCTTCCTCCAGTTCGTGCCGCAGCTTCTCCAGCCCCTCCGCCGCGGTGACGTCCAGGTCGAACACGGAGGACGCATCCAGGACAAACCACTTCACCGGGGCGCGGGACTCCGCCACCAGCTTGCGCACCTGTTCGCGCAGGAACCGGGCGTTGGCGAAGAAGAGGGGCGCGTCGAAGCGGTAGACGACCAGCCCGGGCACCGTCTCCGCGTCCGCGTGGCCCTCCACGTCATGCCAGCCGGGCACGCCCTCGCGCTCGCCCAGGACGGCGTCGTGGGGGTGGGCCGCGCGGCGGATGAGGTCCACCAGCGCCAGCGCCACCGCGATGAGGATGCCCTGCAGGATGCCCAGCAGCAGCACGCCCAGCATCGTCACCACCGCGAGCACCGCCTCCACCGGCCGCACCCGCCACAGCCGGGTGATGGGCTGCACCTCCAGCAGGTACACCGCCGCGACGATGACGATGGCCCCCAGCGTCACCAGCGGCAGCTTCGCCAGCAGCGGCGTGAAGAAGAGGGTGAACACCAGCACCACCACCGCCGCGCCCACGCCCACCAGCTGCGTGTGCCCCTTCATGGACGCGTTCACCGCCGTGCGCGAATCGCTGCCCGTCACCGGGAACCCCTGCGTGAGGCCCGTCACCAGGTTCGCCGCCGCCTGCCCGAAGAACTCCTGGTTGGCGTTCAGGCGGTAGCCGAACCGGTCCGCGTAGATGCGGCCCGTGAGCACGGAGCTCGCGTAGTTCACCAGCGCGAGGCTGAGCGCCGCCGGCAGCAGCGCGCGGAAGTCCGCGAAGCCCACCGACGGCAACCCAAGGGCAGGCGCCTCCGCGGAGATGCTGCCCACCACCTTGATGCCCCCTTGCTCCAGTTCGAGCACCGAGGCCGCCAGCGTGGTGAGCACCACCATCACCAGCGGCGCGGGCCAGCGGGGCAGGAAGCGCCGCATCGCCACCAGCGCCACGATGATGCCCAGGCCCAACAGCAGCGTGGGCACGTGCGTGCGACCCACGTTGGACGCCACCTCCCGGAGCTGCCCCGTGAACGCGTTCGACTTGCGCTCCAGTCCCAGCATCCGCGCCAGCTGACTGCCGATGATGATGAGCGCCGCGCCGTTGACGTAGCCGATGAGGATGGGCCGCGACAGGAAGTCCGCGAGCGCCCCCGCCCGGCACAGCCCGCCAAGAAGGCTGATGCCACCCACCATCAGCGCCAGCAGGGCCGCGAGCGACGCCAGCCGCTCCGGGCCTCCCCCCGCGACCACGGGGGCCAGCGCGGTCGCGGTGAGGATGGCGGCGCCCGCCTCCGGCCCCAGCAGCAGGTGGCGCGACGGGCCGAACAACGCGTAGGCCAGCATCGCGAAGATGCCCGCGTACAGTCCGGCCACGGGGCGCACACCGACGATCTGCGCGTACGCCAACCCCTGCGGGATGAGCATGGCCCCCACGGTGAGCGCGGCCAGCACGTCCGCGCGCAGCCACCGTCGCTGATACGTCCGCGCCTGCTCGGCGCCAGGAAGCGCACGCCGCAGGGCGTGGCCAAGCGTGGCCGAAGACACCGTCATGGCCCGTCCCCCTCCCGCGCCGCGTCCACCGGCGCCCAGCTCATCGCGCGCGCCCGGTCCCCTGGCGGAGGCAGGATGGAGACGCTCGCGTCCCGGGGCATCGCCCACCGGGGTGCCTTGCGCGCGTCGCGGCCCCGACAGGCCCGCTCAAGCGTGGACCCGCCGGCCCGAAGGCAGCGACGGTCCGCCGCCATGCTCGGAGGCCTGGTGGCGCTTGTTCCAGATTTGATACGGCAGCAGCGCCAACGTGCGCAGCACCAGGTACAGCCCCATGACGCCCAGCAGGTCCTTCATCGGGTAGGTGCTGCCGCCCAGGCAGAAGGCGAAGGCCGGATTGCCGAACACCGCGGAGATGGCCAGCGCCGTGCGGTCCTGGGGCCGGGGCCTCCCCGCCACGTGGCCCATCGCCGCCGCCCCCAGCGTCACCACGAGCATCGCGACGTAGACCCACGGGGAGAGGTGCTGCCTCAACAGCGGGATGCTGGCGGCGATCACCAACAGCACGGCGACGGCCAGCGCGACGTTGAAGTAGAGCTTCGCGGGCTTGAGCAGCCGCCGCGCCCAGACGGGCGACAGTCTCTGGAGTCCAATCCCCAGCGTGAAGGGCACGAGGAACGGGAGGATGACCCTGGACAGGAGCACGTCGTACGACGGCGGCTGGATGGCCAGCTGGAACAGCCTCTCCAGCAAGGCCAGCGACAGCGGCATCATCACGATGGCGATGAGCGACAGGGTGATGGACAGCGCCAGGGCCAACGGCAGGTTCCCCTTCTGGTGGGAGATGACGTTGAGAGACATGGGCAGCCCCGGGCAGAACGCCATCAACGCGATGACGCTCGCCGCGACGGGCTGAAGGGGCAGCACCTTGGCCATGAGCACGGACAGCACCGGCACCCCCACCAGCGACACCAGCAGCCCGCGCTTGAACGCCGGCTGACGCACGCCCCGGCCCAGGTCCTCCAGGTGCCACGCCAGCCCCTGGGTCAACCCCAGCGCGACGATGAAGCTCGACACCAGGAAGCCGATGATGGCGTGCAGGACGTGCATCAGCGCCCCTCCGGGAAGATGCGCTTCCAGTCCTGGCGCATGCTGACCACCGTCCAGCCGCCCGCGCGCGCGGCCTTCAGCGAGGCGTCGTCCTTCTCCTGGTAGGCGAACTCGCGCTCCGCGTCGTCGTGGTTGATGAGCAGGGTGAAGCCCGGACGCGGCTGCTCCTTCGTGTACTGGAGCATCTGGATGTCCCCGCCCGAGCGGACGTTTCCCGCCGCGAACACCGGCCGGAGGCCGATGTGCTGCCCGATGCCCACCGGCTTGCCCGCCTTGTCGTTGACGTGGTCCACCTTCGCCTCGCGCCGCAGCACCGCGTGGCCGCCCCCGTCGTCGAAGCGCACCCTCAGGTCGCTGCCGATGACCTGCTGGGGCGGGATGCCGTAGGTGTCCTCGGAGATGACGCGCATGAAGTCGGTGCCGCCGCCGGAGCTGATCCACGTCTGGAAGCCATGGGCGCGCAGGTACTGGAGCAGCTCCAGCATGGGCGCATAGGCAAGCTGCGTGTACGGCGCGCCGAACTTCGGGTGCCGGGCGGACTGGAAGAAGGCGCGCGCCTCGGCGGCGAAGGCCTCCTGCGTCTTGCCCTTGTGGGTGGCCGCGAACAGCGCCATCAGCTCAGGCTCGTCCATCGTCGACAGCAGCGCCAAATCCCCCTCCAGCACGGCCTTGAAGGGCTGCTTGAGCGCGAGCGAGGCGTCCTCCTTCACCAACGCCTTCACCTGCTCCTTCAGGAAGACACCCTGCACGACGGGCTGCTCCTGCCAGAGCGTGCCGTCGTTGTCGAAGGTGGCGATCCGCTCTTCCGGGGGGATGAAGCCAGGGCTGCCCTCCGTGGTGGAGCGGGTGACGAAGTCGATGATGGACTGCTTCACCGGGCCGTCATTCCAGGAAGGCAGCGGATCCGCCGCGAGCGCCTGGACCGGGACCGCGACGCACAAGGCGAGGAACCAGGGCAGGCAGGCCTGCCTTGACGCTCCACCAGTCCGCGTGAACCGAGCCACGGTCGCCTCCCCTCCGCGCAATCCCAGCCATCCCCCTGGAGGGTGCGACTGGAATGGAGACTTCACAACGCGAGTGGAGAGGTGCGCGGGGAGGGCCTGCTGCGCCCGTCCGGGCCAGGTTCATCGGTGGCCTTGGCCAGGTCCTGCTCGGAAGCCGTCCCCGCCCCGGTGGCGGGAGCGTCCGTCGTCTGTGCGAAGCAAGAAGCGGCGCAGCACAGGCCCCCCATGAGCCCGAGCAGACTCCAGTTCCGACGCGTGCGAGCCCCCACCATGTGCTCTCCCCGCCTGCGCTGCGCCCGGGATGAAGCTGGTGGGGAAGTGGGGGCTCCGCACATGGGGCCCCGGGTCGCAGGGCACTGTCGGCTGACGGGGCCCGCCGCCTGCTCCAGACGAACTCAGCGCGGGTGTCCGGCGCCCCAGCGCGCGGCGAGCACGGTCACGGCCACGAGCGCGCTGCCCGCGCCCGCCATGGCCAGCAGGGGGCGGCGAAGGCGCGACCCCAGGGCCTCCAGCACGCCCGCGGTGAAGTCCCGGCCCACGCGCCGCAGGGGCCTTCCCTCCGCCGGGGCCTCCCGCCAGCGCAGCCCCTCCTCCTTGAGCGCCGAGCCCGCGCCGCGCACGGTCGCGGAGGCAGCGCGCTGCGCGAACTCCTCCAGCGAAGCCACCAGCGCATCCCTGGAGACCGCCGGACTCGACGCCAGTTCCTCGCGCAGGCCCGCCGCCATCCCTCGCACCAGCCCCTGCCCCACCCGCGAAGCCACCTCCTCGCCCAGCGGCGCCAGCGCGCGCGCGTCCTCCAGCAGGAGCGGCACGGCCTCATGGAGCTGCTCCATGGCCGCCTTCACCACGCCCCGGGACATCGCCTGGGCGCGCTCCCCTGGCTTGCGGATCTCATCGGTGCGGGAGTGGGCGAACTCCAGCGCCTCGTCGAAGAGGTGGTTGATGCGCACCATGAAGGCGTGCAGGGGCAGGCCCCCGTCATTCCACTCCCGCTCCAGGGCCTTCAGCGCCCCCTCCATCGCCGCGCCCGCCAGCAGGTGGGCCGCATCCGCCGGCGCCACATGCTCGCGCTCGGCGGCCTCGTGCGCCAGCCGTCCCAGCACCGTGAGCACGTCCTGGAGGAGCGCCCGCAGCTGGCCATCCAGCTCCGGCATCTCCTTGCGCAGCCCCTCCGCCGAGCCGTGCACCGCGCCTGTCGCGGCCTCGCTCGCGGCCAGGCGCGCCAGCGACAGCGACAGGTTGCGGAGCGCCTCCACCGGTGCCGTGAGCCGCTTGCCCTGCATCCGCCACCATCCTTCCCGTCGGTGAGGCTCCGGCGGATGAAGAGCGTTCTCCAGGAGGGTGAGCGCCGGTGGGCACCAATGCAATCCAGGGCCGCCGGATGGAAGCGACCGCAGCGGCCTCCCGCCTCCCCGCGTCTCCTCTTGGCCAGCGGCGCACTCCACCTTTGGAACGGCCTGGAATCCAGACGTTCACGGCGCGCGCGGAGGAGAAGCCATGGCGAAGAAGCAACCGAACATCCTGGTCATCTTTGGTGATGACATCGGCTACTGGAACCTGAGCGCCTACAACCTGGGCGCCATGGGCTACCGCACGCCAAACATCGACCGGTTGGCGAAGGAAGGGGCGCTCTTCACCGACTACTACGCCCAGCAGAGCTGCACCGCGGGGCGCGCGGCCTTCATCACCGGGCAGTGCCCGTTCCGCACCGGTCTCACCAAGGTCGGCATGCCCGGCGCGAAGGTAGGCCTCCAGCCCGAGGATCCGACCATCGCGGACCTGCTCAAGCCCCTGGGATACACCTGCGGCCAGTTCGGCAAGAACCACCTGGGTGACCGCGACGAATTCCTGCCCACGATGCACGGCTTCGATGAGTTCTTCGGCAATCTCTATCACCTCAACGCGGAGGAGGAGCCGGAGAACGAGGACTACCCCAAGGACCCCGCATTCCGGAAGCAGTTCGGCCCGCGCGGCGTCCTCCGCAGCAAGGCGGATGGCCAGGGCGGGCAGAGCGTGCAGGACACCGGCCCGCTGACGAAGAAGCGAATGGAGACGGTGGACGAGGAGTTCCTGGGCGCGACCCTGGACTTCATCGAGCGCGCGAAGAAGTCCGATACGCCGTTCTTCGTCTGGTTCAACACCACCCGCATGCACGTCCACACCCACCTGCGGCCGGAGTCGAAGGGCAAGACGGGCCTGGGGCTCTACCCAGACGGCATGGTGGAGCATGACGGCCATGTCGGTGAGCTGCTGGGCAAGCTGGAGGAGCTGGGCATCGCTGACGACACCCTCGTCATCTACACCACCGACAACGGCGCCATGACGTGCATGTGGCCGGACGGCGGCATGACGCCGTTCCGAGGCGAGAAGGACACCAACTGGGAAGGCGCCTTCCGCGCGCCCTGCCTCGTGCGCTGGCCCGGTCACATCCCCGCCGGCACGCAGCTCAACGAGCTGTTCTCCTCCGAGGACTGGCTGCCCACCCTGGTCGCGGCGGCGGGTGGACCCAAGGACCTGGTGGAGCAGTGCAAGCGGGGCTTCAGCGCGGGGGACAAGACCTTCAAGGTCCACCTGGACGGCTACGACCAGACGCCGCTGCTCACCACCAAGGGTCCGTCCCTGCGCAACGAGTTCTTCTACTTCGGTGACGATGGCGAGCTGATGGCCGTGCGCTACGGGCGCTTCAAGCTGGTGTTCGAGGAGCAGGACGCCACGGGCATCGAGATGTGGGGCCAGCCCTTCGTCAGCCGCCGCGCCCCGCTCATCTTCGACCTGCGAGCGGATCCGTTGGAGCGCGGGCAGGACTCCACCGGCTACTCCGACTGGCTCATCGACCACGCCTTCATGATGGTGCCGGCCCAGCAGGTGGTGGCGCGGTTCCTCTCCACCTTCCGCGAGTTCCCTCCGCGCCAGCACCCGGCCAGCTTCTCCGTCGATCAGGTGGTGGCGAAGCTGGAGAACGCCTCCTCCGCGCCAGTGCACTGACGCCAACCGCGAGCTGACCCCGGCCGAACGCCTGGAGCAACACGTGCGGCTGGATTGAGCCCCTCGAAAGAGCAGGGACCTCGCGGCGCGCTGCTTCGCCGCGAGGCCTCCGCGCCCGCGAGTCAGGCGTCCGGGGGCCCCCTACTCCTTGACGTCATTCACGTGGAGATACGCCTCGCCGGGGGCGATGGCCTTGCCCTCCGCGTCGGTGCGCTCCGCGGTGGAGATGCTCCACACATCCAGCGTGTCGTCGTTGTCCACGTTGCCCACGCACGCGGCCGTCAGGGTGCATTCGGGGCATTCGCCCTCCACGCCCGGCTCCACGCCGGCGTTGTCCAGGGCCGCCTGGATTTCGGACGGGTCGAGCGCGGTGAAGCGCGCGCTCACGGGAACGAAGGAGTCCGGGAGGCTCAGCACGTAGGCATAGCGGTTGCCAGGCTCCGGCACGAAGCCCAGCTCCGTGAGGGACCCCAGGGGCTGGTCTTCCGCGAGCCGCGTCATCGCGGAGGTGTAGAGGTACTTGAGGTTCACCTTGCACTCGGCCTGCTTCGAGCGCGCCTGGAACTTGATGAAGTTGGGAATGGCGATGGCGGCCATGATGCCGCTGAAGAAGATGCTGGCCACGGAGATGATCAGCGCCGCGATGGCGAGCCCCCTGCCTTGCTGCCCCGGCTTGCCCGTCTTCACCATCGCGACGATGGACAGCACCAGCCCCACCGGCCACAGACAGATGAGGCACAGGCTGGCGATGGAGAAGCCCAGGGCGACCCCGGGCAGCACGGACTTCTTCGAAGCGGCGGGAACATCGGATGACATCGAGGGCATCACTTCCTCCAAGGCGAGGGACCCTAGAACGCCTCACGTCGGAGAGTCACGCGGAGTGCGGCTCAAACCTTCGCGGCGCGCGTCTTCGTCACGAGGTCCTTCCACAGCCCCGCGTACTTCTTGCGGTACTTCAAGTCGTCTTCCGACTCGATGAGCGTCAGCGCGAGCTGCTTGAGCGCTTCGTCCTTCACGACGTCGTAGGTCTTCCGGAAGACCTCCAGGATGTCGTACCGGATGAGCGTCCCGTTCTTCTCCGTGGAGCACTCCCGGAAGCGCTTGGACAGACGGTCCACCACGGCGGCCCGCAGGGCGTCGTCCGCGACCGCGGCCCGCCAGAGCGTCTGGAGGGAGTGGCGGGCCGTGACGAACTTCTCGTCCTTCGTCACGACCATGACCTTGTCCAGGTCCTTCAACAGTCGCTTGGGCTCACTCTTCGCCAGGTTGCTGAGCAGCTGCGCGGCGATGGCGCGCTGGTGGTTGTCACCTTCCTTCAGCAGCGCCAGCAGCCCGTCCCAGACGTCGACGGCCCAGTCCACCGGCGCGTCCGTCACGGCCATGAGGTGCCGGTAGGAGGCATGGCGGGAGTCGGCGTCCTGGCCGCGAAGGTTGACGAAGTGACTCTGGATGTTCGCGTCCATGCCCTGGCGTTCTACCAATCCCTCCGGCCCCGGGCATCCACGCTACGCTCCCGCCCTCTCCATGACCGTCTCCCCGACTTTGGATGCTTCGAACGCCCCTCGCGGGAAGCGGTGGTGGCGCCTCCCGCTGTGGCTGCTGGTGGCAGTCGTGCTGCTGGAGGTGCTCATCAACGTGGCGCTCAACGTCGGCGTCGTCCAGGCCATCATGCGCCGGGGCACGGACCGCACGCAGCTGTCCTGGCAGCGCGCCTGGTGGCTGTGGCCCGTGGGCCGGCTGCACCTCAAGGGCTTCACCCTCACCAACCAGGACACCCAGCGCTGGTGGAAGGTGGAGGTGGACGCCCTGACGGCCGGTGTGTCGCTGACGGGCCTGCTGCGCAAGCGCGTGGACGTGTACGGCATCGACGGGCGCGGGGCGACCTTCCGCATGGAGCCCTCCCCTGCCCCCGAGGAGGGCCCGTCGGATCCGAACTCGCGCCCCTGGGTCATCCACCTCCGCGACGTGACGATCCACGAGGTGCGGGAGCTGGACTTCAGCCGCGTGCGCTTCGCGGGCGCGTTGGACGTCAAGGGGGAGCTCAACCTCCAGTCCCGCGAGCGCATCCAGGTGGACCTGCCGTCGGTGCGCGTGGCGGAGGGCTTCCTGGAGGTGGATGGCAAGCGGGTCGCGCGCCTGGAGGCCCTGTCCGCCCGCGCCCGGCTGGATGCGCCCTTCCAGGGCGAGCAGGACGGCTATGACCTCTCCAAGGCCATTGGCGGACAGGCCCAGGCGAAGGTGGACCTGCTGCCGCTGGACTGGGTGAACGACCTGCTGGGCGCGAGCGCCCCCGTGTCCCTGCGCGGCGGCGGCGGACGGCTGGAGCTGGACGTGCGCATGGAGCGCAACATGCTGGAGCCGGGCAGCCGCCTGGAAGCCTCCGGCACGCAGCTGGACCTGCGCGCGGGCCCCATGCGCGCCCGGGCCCCCTGGAGCCTCAAGGCGTCCATGGACGAGCAGCGTCCGGGACAGCCCGCGGGCCAGCTCAGCCTCGCCTTCGCGCCCGTGAAGGTCTCCGGCCCCAAGGGCAACGGGGTGGAGGTTCCGGAGGTCGCCCTCTCCGTCCTCGCGCGGAGGCGTGAAGGACAGCCGGGCTTCGACCTGGAGCCGGAGCTGCGCGTGGCGAAGAGCCGCCCGCTGGACCTGCGGCTGCTCAATCCGTGGCTGGAGCAGACGCTGGCGGTCGACTCCGGACACGTCACGGTGCGCACCGAGGAGCGGTCCCCGAAAGCGAAGAAGCGCAACTCCCTGGAGCTGCGCATGGACACCGACCTCGTGTCCGGACGCATGGGCAACAACAAGGTCCTGCTGCGCGCGGAGGTGGACGTGGATGCGCGGCACCTGTCGTGGGACATGAAGGAGCTAGGGCTCGCCGGCACGACGCTGCGGTTGAGCAACGTCTCCTCCAATGGCCCCGTGCCCATCCGCGCCTGGAGCGGCACGTTCAGCCTGCCCCGCGCCAGCCTGACGCTGTCGCCCACGGTGCTGTCGGCGCGCTTCTCCAGCCAGCTCACCGACACGCAGCCGCTGGTCGCGCTCATCACCGCGTCCAAGCGCCTGCCCTCCTTCCTCACCTCGCTGCTCAACATCCCGAAGGTGGAGGTGACGGGGCAGGTGCAGATTGACGAGCAGGGGCTCCAGGTGCGCGAGCTGAAGGCGAAGGGCGATGGCTTCTCCCTGGAGGGCCACCTGGACCTCGTCCAGGGCAACATCACGGGCGCCCTCCTGACGACGCTGGGCGCGGTGACGGGCGGCATCGAATTGAGGCCCGGCAACAACGGCCTGCACCTGGTGAACGCGAAGCAGTGGTTCGCAGGTCAGCAGGCGCCGCCCTTCCGCTAGCCCATCACTGGGGGTGGGCGCCCCACCCGCCGCGCGCCACGTAGGGCGCCACGGCGCGCAGGAGCACCTCCAGGTCCACGGGCTTCTTGAGGAAGCCCTCCACCTCCAGGGCCTTCATGGCGCTCAAGCCCGTCTCCACCGCGTACAGGACGATGACCGGGATGGAGGCGAGCGCCGGGTCCGCGCGCTGTCGCGCCCGGAACTCCCAGGCGTCCATGCGGGGCATCAGCAGGTCCAGCAGGATGAGCGCCGGGCGCAGCCCCTGCTTCAAGAGGTGCAGGGCCTCCGCCCCGTCGCGCGCCAGCACCGCCGTGTGCCCGTCCAGCGCCAGCGCCTCCTGGTAGGCCCGGAGCAGGTCCAGATCGTCGTCCACCACGAGGATGCAGTTCCACCGGGACATGGCCGCTCGCTTCCGCATCCAACGGTGAACACGCACCGGGGGCCGCGCCTCGTCCCACGGTGGCAGGAGGAGGGGTTTTGCGTGCCCTCGGATGCGCAACCGTGCGACAAGGCGGTGGCTGCGACACCCCCTGGAGGACGGCATGGCGGAGATGACCTACCGGACGGCGCTGGTGACAGGCGCCTCGAGCGGGCTGGGACGTGGACTGGCGCTGTGGCTGGCCAGGCACGGCCTGCGTGTGTTCGCGACCGGACGACGGCTGTCCCAGTTGCAGGCCCTGGCCGCGGAGGCCCAGGCCGCGGGCGCCACGGTGGAGCCCGTCGTCATGGACGTCAACCACGCGGAGGCCTCGCAGGAGCGCATCCGCGCCATTGACGCGGAGTGCGGCGGCCTGGACCTGGTCGTCGCCAACGCGGGCGTGGGCGGCCCCACGCACGGCAAGCGCATGGACTGGGACAAGGCGCGGGCCATCATCGACACCAACGTCACCGGCGCCGCCGCCACGCTGTGCGCGGTGCTGCCCCAGATGGTGGAGCGCCGCCGGGGCCACGTCGTGGGCATCTCCAGCCTCGCGGGCTACCGGGGGCTGTCGGGCCACGCGGCCTACTCGGCGTCCAAGGCCTTCCTCGCCACCTTCCTGGAGAGCCTGCGCGTGGACCTGAAGGGCACCGGCGTCAGCGTCACCTGCGTCTACCCGGGCTTCGTGAAGAGCGAACTGACGGCGAAGAACCGCTTCCCCATGCCCTTCCTCATGGAGACCGAGGACGCGGTGGAGCGCATGGGCCGCGCCATCTTCGCGGGCCAGGCGGAGGTGAGCTTCCCCTGGCAGGTGTCCGCCTCCATGCGCGTGCTCAAGGCGATGCCCAACCCGCTGTTCGACGCCACCGCGCGCCGGCTGAAGTGAGGAAGCCCTCCGTGACGACGACGCCCGAGTCCTTCGCCCAGCGCTTCGCCCGGCTCGCCGACGCGCGCTCCCCCTTCTGCCTGGGCCTGGATCCGTCGCGCGACGTGCTCGCCCGCTGGAGGCTGCCGGACACCGCGCAGGGCCTGTCCGACTTCTGCGAGCGGCTGGCCGACGCGGCCGGAGAGAGCCTCGCGGTGGTGAAGCCGCAGAGCGCCTTCTTCGAGCGCCACGGCCCCGAAGGGCTCGTCGTGCTCCAGCGCGTGCTCAAGCGCTTCCGCGCGGCGGGCACCCTCACGCTGCTGGACGTGAAGCGCGGCGACATCGGCTCCACCATGGATGCCTACGCGGAGGGCCTCTTCGGCGAGGGCAGCGCCTGGGACGTGGACGCCGCCACCTTCACCGCGTACCTGGGCCTGGGCGCGCTCGCGAAGACGGTGGAGCGCGCGAGGGCCCACGGCGCCTGCGCCTTCGTCGTCGTGCGCTCGTCCAACCCGGAGGGCGTGCCCGTGCAGAACGCCACCGGCGCCGACGGCCGCACCGTGGCCCAGGCCGTGGCGGACGGCCTGCGCGAGCTCAACGCGAAGGCCGGCCCCGGCGTGCTGCCCGCGGGCGCGGTGATGGGCGCCACGCTGCCGCCGGCCGACCGCGACGTGGTGGAGCGCCTGGGCGGCGCGCTGCTGCTCACGCCGGGCATCGGCTCGCAGGGCGCGGGCTTCGCGGACCTGCCGAAGCTCTTCTCCGGCCGCGAGCGGCAGGTGCTGCCCACCGCCGCGCGCTCGGTGCTGGAGGCGGGGCCGGACGTGGCCGCGCTCCGCGAAGCGCTGCAAGCACATCAGGCGCCCTCGCGCGTGTTCCGCGAAGGCGCCTGACGGGTACGGCAGGGCTTGCCGGATGCGGCGCGCGGGCTACTGCGCGCCCATCATGAACTGGTCCACGCCGACCGTGTTCTTGTCGGGCATGGCCTCCTTCGGCTCGGTGCCCTTCTTGAAGAACATCAGCTCCGCGCCCTTGGCGCCCGGGTGGGACACCTTGCCCGTCTTCTTGTCGATGTAGAGCCGGGCCAGCTGCATGGACTGCCAGGGGTAGAACTCCGGCTGCGGCCGGCCCTCCAGCGCGCGCTTCATGTAGTTGAGCCAGATGGGGAGCGCCGCGCGGCCGCCCGTCTCGTAGCGGCCCAGCGGGTGCGGGTTCAAGTCGTAGCCCACCCACGCCACCGTCACGAGGTCCTTGGTGTACGCGGAGAACCACGCGTCGAAGGAGTCATTGGTGGTGCCCGTCTTGCCCGCCGCCGGCTTGCCCAGCTTCGTCGCGGGGCCGCCGGTGCCCTGGAGCACCACGCCGCGCAAGAGGTGCGTGAGGATGAAGCCCGTCTCCGCGCTCATCACCTGCTCGCCCGGTTCGAAGAGGCGCGCGTAGCCTGCCGCCACGCGGTCCTGGAGCGGCGCCCACGCGTCGTCGAAGGCGGTGTGGTCCTCCAGCGTGCGGCCGAAGCGGTCCTCCACCTTGCGGATGAAGTACGTGGGCTTCTTGCGGCCGTAGCGGTTGAACGTCGCGTACGCGTTCGCCAGGTCCAGCGGGTACACGCACGAGGAGCCCAGCGCGGCGGAGAAGTCCATGTTCATGGGCGTGGTGATGCCCAGCTTCTTCGACCAGTCCGACATGTTGTGCACGCCCACCGCGCCGAACGTCTTCACCGCGGGGATGTTCATGGAGTTCACCAGCGCCGTGCGCAGCAGCACGTCACCCACGAACTCCTCGCTGTAGTTGGCCGGCTTCCACGACACCTTGTTGTCCGGGTCGTGCTCCACGATGGGGGAGTCCACGATGATGGTGGCCTCCGTCCAGTTCAGCTGCTCCAGCGCCGCCGAGTACACGAACGGCTTGAAGGAGCTGCCCGGCTGGCGGCACGCCTGGAACGCGCGGTTGAACTCGTTGTCGTCGAAGTCGTAGCCGCCCACCATCGCCGTCAGGTACTGGCGGTGCGGATCAATGGAGACCAGCGCGCTCTGCGCCTCCGGCGTCTGCTCCAGCCGGAAGAGCTTCACGCCCTCGTCCGGGATGGCCTCCGCCAGCTTCTTGTCCCACTGCTCGCGGTCGTCCGTCAGCTCCTTCTTCGTCACGTGGCGCAGCACGATGACGTCGCCCACCGCCACGGCCTTCTTGACGGAGGAGATCATCATCGCCGGGTAGTAGCCCTCCGGGTTCACCTTGCGCGCCCAGCGCATGCCCAACAGCGGCAGCCGGCCCGCGTGCGGCCCCACCTGCACGTCCGCGCCCTTGCCGTCGTCGTCGATGTCCGTCACGACGCCCACGTAGAGCCGGTTGTCGACGAGCTCCTCCTTGCCCATCGCCTTCTTGGACTTGTCGATGAAGGCGCGGCGCTCGGCGTCGGTGGCCAGCTGCTGCACCGGCCCGCGCCAGCCCTGGCGCTTGTCCACGGACATCAGGCCCTCCAGCACGGAGTCCTGCGCCGCGCGCTGGCGCTCGCTGTCCATGGTGGTGAAGATCTTGAGGCCTTCCTTCAGGAGCACGGGGTTGCCGTAGCGCTCCACCACGTCCTTGCGCACCTGCTCCACGAAGTACGGGGCGAACTCGTGGAAGACGTCCTCCACCGGGTACACCTTCACGGGCTCCGCGTTGGCCGTGTCGTGCTCCTCCTTGGAGATCATCCCTTCGGTCAGCATGCGCCCCAGCACGTAGCTGCGGCGGCGCTTGGCGGCCTCCGGGCGGAGGAAGGGCGAGTAGCGGCTGGGCGCCTGGGGCAGGCCCGCGATGAGGGTCATCTCCCCCAGCGTCAGGTCGCGCACGTCCTTGCGGTAGTAGTTCTCCGCCGCGCTCTGCACGCCGTAGCTGTGGTGCCCGAGGAAGACGTTGTTCAGGTAGAGGTAGAGAATCTCCTCCTTCGTCAGCGCCTGCTCCAGCCGGAAGGCGAGGATGGCCTCGCGGATCTTCCGCTTGGGCGTCTTCGCGGTGGCCTCCTTGTAGCCCTCCGCGGAGATGAGGACCGCCTTCGCGGTCTGCTGCGTGAGCGTGGAGCCGCCCTGCACGCCGCCGGCCCGCAGGCCCAGCTTCGTCATCGCCGTCTTGGTGACGGCGCGCGTGGTGCCCAGCACGTCCACGCCGAAGTGGTCGAAGAAGCTGGAGTCCTCGCTGGCGATGAACGCCTGCACGAGCCGCTTGGGGATGCGCTCGTAGGGCACCACCTTGCGCCGCTCGTTGTAGAACTCGCCCGCGAGCACGGCGTCGTCGGTGTAGACCTCCGTGACGATGGGCGGCCAGTACTCGTCCACCTTCGGGATGGCGGGCAGCCCGTCGGAGAAGATGTAGTAGGCGCCCACCACGGCCAGCACCGCCGCGGTGGCGCCCATCAGGCCCAGCACGGCGGTGAGCTTCAGGAGGCGCACGAGGATGTTGCGCTTGGGCGGAACGCCGTCGAGCACCAGCTTGGAGCGGCTGCGGTCAGTCTTCGGATCGGCCATGCGTATTCTGTCGAGTCCTGGGCTCAAGGCTTAGAGGAGCGCCGCCCGCTTCAGCACATCCGTCAGCTCTGGCGGGAGCGGAGTCTCCACGACGACCTTCCTGCCATCTTCGGGGTGCGGAAATTCGATGCGCTCGGCGTGCAGGAAAAGACGTTTGAGCCCCCACCGCGCCCGCACGTCGCGGTTGAGGGCGAAGTCGCCGTACTTCTTGTCACCCACCACCGGGTGACCCACGGCGACCAGATGCCTTCTTATCTGATGCGTGCGCCCGGTCTCGATGGTGCAGGAGAGGAGGGCTGCCTCGCTCGACTGGCGCACGACCTTCCACCGGGTGACGGCCGCCTGCATGTTGATTCCCCGACGGGACTTGGACTCGGCCGTCTGCTGGTGCTCGGCGAGCGGCAGGTCGATGACGCCCGAATCCTTGGGCATCTTCCCCTTCACCAGGGCCAGGTAGCGCTTCTTCGGGTGGCCATTCGTGAAGATTTCCGTGAAATGCACCATCGCCGGGCGGCGCTTGGCCACCAGGATGACGCCGGAGGTCTCCCGGTCCAGGCGGTGGGCGGGGGAGGCGGTGAAGTCGTTGCGGGTCGCCTTGGGGCCCAGGTAGGCCCGGACGTAGTCCACCAGGGTCCCCCCCGTGATGCCGCTGCCGGTATGGACGGCCATGCCGCTGGGCTTGTCCACGGCCATCATCCAGTCGTCCTCCAGGAGGATGACCAGCCGGCTGGGGTCCACCGGCGGGGGGGGCGGGGGCGGACGGTCCGATTTCGGACGCTCCGCGAGGGTGAGCTGCTCTTCGGTGCCGCGGATGGTGAGCACGTCTCCTTCGGCGAGCAACTGCTCCGGCTGCGCGCGCTTGCCGTTCACCCGCACCTTCTTGGTGCGGATCATCTTGAAGAGGTGACTGACCGGGACGTTGGGCATCCGCTTGCGCAGGTGCTTGTCCAGCCGCATCCCGACGGTGTCGGCTTCAATTCGGTACTCGATCATTTGTGCTGGCGCCTGGACCAGACCACACGAATAATTCGCGGTCCATGCCGAAAGCCCCAACTATCGAGAAGCTGCTCCAGAGCGGCTCCGCAGAGTGGAACAAGCTGCGCAAGTCGTCCCAGGTGGCCACCGACCATACCGGCGCCACGTTCACGCAGCTGTTCTCCGCCAACGCCGACCTGTCCGGGCTCGGACTGGTGGGCTCCGAGTGGGAGCGCTGTGACCTGTCGAAGATGAACTTCCGGGACGCCGACCTCTCCAACGCCTACTTCCACGGAGGCCGCCTGCAGGACTGCGACTTCCGCGGCGCCAACCTGGAAGGCTGTACCTTCGAGAAGCTCAAGCTCCTGAGATGCGACTTCACCGGCGCCAAGGGTCTGGACGACCTGGAGCTGGACGACGTGGACATGGACCGCGTGACGGGCCTGGACGGCGAGGAAGCCCCGCCGCCCCCGCCCCCGCCGGTCCAGGGCATCACGGCCTTCACGCGCGAGCAGCGCGAGAAGATGCTGGGCCAGTCGCACGGCGGCGGCAACGCGATGGAGGGCTCGAACCCGGCGCACCCGGACGACCTGCCCCCCTTCCGTCCGCAGGACCCGCCGGGCTCGCTCTTCTTCCGGGCGCTCAAGCACGTGGGCGCGCCCCCGCTCTGGGTGCTGGACGTGCCGGGCCTGCGTCCGCTCCTGCCGCAGCGGCTGCCTCCGGGAAGCTCCCTGGAGACGCTCTACCGCGAGGCGGTGAAGACGCGGCTGGAGAACAAGAAGCCCGCGGCGGACCCCGGCGCGGTGGAGCGCGCGCAGAAGGCGCTGCGCATGAGCGGCAAGGAGGCCAACGTCGCGGCGGTGTACCTGCGCGAGGTGGGCGTGCTGCCCCTGTTCCGCTTCGCCGCCGCCAAGCAGCTCAAGGGTGAGCTGCGCGCGGAGGTGGAGGTGGACGACATCACGGGCTCCATCGATCCGCGCACCACGGGCGCCCTGCTGGAGCTGCGCCTGACGCACGAGGTGGTGGAGCACGTGCACGAGGCCCGCCGGCGCATGGCGGCCGCCCAGCTCTACACGTCGCTCCTGGAGGCGGGCTTCAACCCGGAGAACAACTGGGACGAGGCGCTGGAGTCGAGCGAGGCGTCCATGGAGCTGGCGCAGGCGGCCACCGGCGACGACCGGCAGGCGCTGCTGGAGGGCTTCCAGGTGTTCGCGGCCCTGCCGGAGGAGGCGCGGCTGCGCAGGCTCGCGTACCTGGCGGAGTCGGTGTCGAACCTGGAGCTCTTGAGCCGGCTGCCCGAAGGCATGGAGCCCTCCTGGCTCACCGGCCCGGAGACGCGCGAGTGCCACGAGCGCGAGATGACCTACGTGCAGTCGCTCAAGGCCCAGGACATCCCCACCAAGGTGGCCGCGCTGGCCAAGGCGGAGCTGGGCGTGCCCGAGGGCGAGGTGCCCGAGGACAGCGACGACGACCTGTTCGTGCACGTGCGGTGCGACGTGTGCGGCAAGGAGAAGCTCATCGTCCAGTCGCCGGACGCGTGAGTCGCCCCCCTGCCGTGAGGCGGGGGTGGGGCAGGCAAGGCCCGGTCGGAGCGCGAAGGGCGCTTCGTGCCGGGCCTTCTGTCTTTCCGGGCGCTCAGCCCACCTGTTCGCGCTTCGCGTCTACGTCCACGGGCGCGGCGGGCAGCGAGTACGTCACCGGCGGCGGCAGCATCACCCGCACCTGGTCCCCCGCGCGGATGAGGCCCGGACGCTCCACCCAGCCCACCAGCCCGCGCTTGCGCCACGCGGCCTTCACGAAGCGGCTCGCCAGCCCCTTCATGTCCGGGTGGTGCGCTTCAATGGCGCGGCCCGGGTGGATGCAGGGCTGGTTCTCCCCCTCCATCACCAGCGTGGCCTCCTCCGGAAAGAACAGCCGCGTGCCCGGCGGCAGGTGCGTCAGCCGGGGCACGCCGACGAGCTCCAGGTTCGCGCCCAGCCAGGAGGCCAGCACGTTCGGGATGCCCATCGTGCCCGCGACCTCCGCCAGCTCCTCGCGCGACACCACCGACACCTGCCGCGTGTTGCGGATGACCGTGCCTTTCGGGAACCACGGCGTGCGCACGTCCGCGAGCCGGGTGAGGCCCGCGTGGCGGTCCCCCACGAAGCCTTCGAAGGACACCTGGACCTCGGGCACCTCGCGGGTGACGAAGCGCTTCTTCTCGGGGTCCGTGCACACGAGCACGTTGGCGAGGTGGCCGGAGAGCGAGGGAGCGGGTGCGGTCATATCGGGCGACCGTTCTAACGCTTCGGCGTCCGAAAAATGAGCCCCCTCAGAACAAGGTCATCTGCTGCGGCTTGCCCAGCGGGCGGGCGTCCGTGCCCACGTCCCGCAGCGCCTGGGCCAGCTCCTCCGCGAAGCCGTGGCAGGTGATGACGTCCCGGGCCCCGGTGTCCTTCACGTAGCGCATCAGCGACGGGAAGTCCGCGTGGTCCGACAGGGGGAAGGCCACGTCCGCGCCGTAGCGCCGCGCGCCGCCCGGGTCCATGGCCCAGCCCGTGAGCACCGCCGTCGCCCGGGGCCAGTGGGGCGCCAATCCCCCACCCCGCGCCAGGTGCGGCGGGAAGAAGAGCACCTCGCCCGGCTCCACCTTCCCCTCGTAGCGGCGCAGGTTCTCGATGGGGACGCCCAGCTCCGCGTACAGCACCGCCACCTCGAAGATGGACGGGTGCGCGACGAGCTGGAAGCCCCGGACGGCCAGGTGCTTCATGGCCTCCTGGCTCTTGCCCAGTGGATAGCCCAGCAGCACCGGCGTCACGCCCCGGGTGAGCTGCGCGCGCAGCCACGTCTCCACCTGCCCCAGCACCTCCGGGCGCGGCGGGAAGCGGTAGCGCGGGTGGCCGAAGGTGGACTCGATGACGAGCGTGTCGCACGAGGCCACCTCCGTGGCCTCCGCGGTGAGCGACGGCGCGGTGTTCAGGTCCCCGGTGTAGACGATGCGCCGTCCATCCGAGCGGGTGACGCGCAGCTGCGCGCTGCCCAGGATGTGGCCCGCGGGCAGCAGCTCCAGCGTCAGCGCCCCCAGCTCGAAGGGGCGGCGGTACGGCACCGCCAGGGGCGAGCGCACCGGGCCCAGCCGGTGGGCCATGAAGCGCAGCGTGGCCGCCGTGGCGATGGTGCTCTCGTGCCGGGCGATGTGGTCCGAGTGCCCATGGCTGACGAAGGACAGCGGCGACTTGCGCTTCGCGTCCAGCGACAGCGGCGTGCCCGTCAGGTGCAGCCCGTTTCGTCTCAGCTCCACGCTCATGGGTCGGGCGCTGTCATAGCGCGCGCCCGACGCCCGCGCTCCCCTCCGCGCACGCCGCCCCCACGCGTCGGGTGCTCAGGAGGCGGGCGTGCGGCCCCGCGCCCGCCATCCGTCCCACACGACGGGGCCCAATTCGGAGAGGAGCACGCCCAGGAGGATGAGCGCGCCGCCGGACCACTCGCGCGGCCCCAGCACCTCGCGGCCCATCATGACGGAGGCGACGGAGGCGAACACCGGCTCCAGCGCGAAGATGACCGCCGCGCGCACCGCCGTGGTGCGCGCCTGTCCCCACGTCTGCACGCCAATGGCGACCGCGCTCGCGAGCACGCCACACACCAGCACCGCGCCCATGAGCGCGGGCGTCGGCTCCAGCCGCCGCTCCACGAACGGCAGGCACAGCGCGGACAACACCGCCACGCCCGTCAACTGCACCGCCACCAGCCCCAGCACACCGTCGCGCGAGGCGAAGCGCTCCGTGAGCAGGATGTGCCCCGCGTACGTCGCCGCGCACCCGATGGACAGCCAGTCCCCCAGGGACAGGCCCCAGAGGTGTCCTGGCCGCGCCGGGCCTTCGGCCTGCATAGTCAGCGCGTACAGGCCCACCGCCGCCAGCACCACGCCCACGCGGGTGCCCCAGCGGGGGAGGCGCTTGTGCAGCGCCACGGAGAACAGCGGGACGAAGAGGACGTTGAGCCCGGTGAGGAACGCCGCGCGCGACGGCGTGGTGTCCGTCAGGCCCACCGTCTGGAGCGCGAAGCTCAGGAACAGCAACACCGACAGGAGCGCGCCCTTCTTCAACACGCCGGGCGCGAACACCCGCCGGCCCGCGAGCGCGACCATCACGGCCGCGCCCACCGTGAAGCGCAGGGTGAGGAACGTGAAGGGGTCCGCGAACGCGAGCGCGTCCTTCACCACCACGAACGTCACACCCCAGAAGAGGCACAGGAGCACCAGCGCCCCGTCCGCCTGCAACCGCGCCCCATCGCCATCCTGCGTCGTCACCGGGAACCCCGCGGGCTGAAGAAGCGCGCCACGCCGGGGAGCTTTTGGCCCAGGCGGCAGCAGGAGCGCAACCCCCGGGCCGCGCTCACGCCGAAAGCGCGCGGATCAGCACGACCAGGCGCTTGCTGCCGCCCGCCGCGTCCCACTGCTGGTTCGTCGCCGTCGTCAGCGCGGCCGGCGCGGGATGGAAGTCCAGGCCCCGGAAGGTCCGCAGCGAGGCGGTGTTGTCCTCGTCGATGTCGGCGTGGACGCGCTCCGCGCCCTGGCGCCGGGCCTCCTCCACCAGACAGCGCACCAGGGCGGAGGCCACCCCCATGCGCCGCCCCCGGGGGGACACCACCAGCGAGCGCACCCAGAGGCCGTCCAGCGCCAGCCCCTCCTGGCGGTAGTCGTCCACCCAGGCGAAGCCGAACAGGCGGCCCTGGGCGTCGAAGGCCCCCGCCGCCGCCCCCACCCGCCGCTCCTGTGGCAGGCCCCAGCGGTCGCGCAGCTGGCGGCGCAGGAAGGTGCCGGACACCACCAGCCGCTCCGTCGCGAAGGCGAGCAGCGCGTCCAGGTCGTCCTGGCGCACCAGCCTTGTCTCCAGCGGCCCCACGAAGTGGCGGCGCAGGGGCTTCGTCCACCCGGAGAACAGGTCGCGCAGGTGTCGGAACACCGCGCGCGCCGCGGGCTGCGTCCACACGCCGGACAGCGCCCGCTGCGTCAGGTACAGCGCCGGCCGGGTGGGCCGGGGCAGCCGCAGCACCAGCGCCCCGCGCTTGAGCGCGACCACCCGTCCCACCAGCTCCCCTCCCGGCGCGGGGGGGCCTCCCAGCAGGGGCTCCGTCACCCAGGGTTCAATGGAGAGCACCACCTGGGCGGCGAGCCGGGGCCCATGCCGCACGAGCGCCACGTCCCCGCGCGCCAGCCGCTCCGGCCCGCAGCGCAGCAGGCGGACGGCGTCCCCGCTGCGCAGGAGCGGATAGAGGCTCCGCCCCATGCCGCGCACCCACAGCCGGTGGCCAGAGGGCAGCGCCGCAAGCAGGTCCGCGAGCTCGGCCGTCGAGACGCCACCAGTGGGCATGGCGGGCACTCTGTCATGAAGGCGCCTTGGGGACAGGTTCCGCGACACATCCCCCACCCCGGCTTCGTCCGGAACCGGCTATGACACGGCCCGACGCCAAGGCCAGGAGGGCCCATGCCGACGATGCCCGAGGGTGACTACGCGCCCGTACCCCGCCAGGGGTGGTGGAACCGGAACTGGAAGTGGGCCGTGCCGGTGGGGTGCCTGGGCCTGATGGGCTCGTGCGTGTGCTTCGTCGCCATCGCCATCGGCTATGGCTACACGTCCTTCCGGGACATGGGCGCGTACACGGACGCGCTCGCCCTGGCGCAGGAGGACCCCCAGGTGCAGAAGGCCCTGGGCTCCCCCTTCAAGCCGGGCTTCCCCAGCAACACCCAGGTGAGCACCACCAACGGCCGCACCCACGCGACCTTCGTCGTGCCGCTGGACGGGCCCAGGGCGGACGGCACCCTGCACGCCGTGGCCGACAAGAGCGGCGAGGCGTGGACCTTCCGCACCCTCTACGTGGAGCTGGCGGACGGCGGCCGCGTGGACCTGCTGGACACGGAGGCGCCCGACGACGCCCCGGACGCACTGCCGGAGGACCTGGACCCGGAGGAGCCGGACGACGTGCCGGAGCTGGACGACCTGGAACCGGGGGCCCCCGCCGCCCCGCTGCCCCCGCCGGAGAAGAAGCCCGGCCGCGACAGCGACATCGACCTGTAGGACGCACGAAGGGCGCGCTGACCGGGGATGCCCTCCCGGCCCGACGCGCCCTTCGCGGTGCTTCACCGCCCGCTCCGCGAGGAGCGGAGGCCTACTTCAGCTTCTGGATGCCTTCGCGCAGCGCGGGCAGGACCTTGAAGAGGTCCTCCACGAGGCCGTAGTCGGCCACCTGGAAGATGGGCGCCTCCGGATCCTTGTTGATGGCGACGATGGTCTTGGAACTCTTCATGCCGGCCAGGTGCTGGATGGCGCCGCTGATGCCCGCGGCGATGTACAGCTTGGGCGCGACGACCTTGCCCGTCTGGCCCACCTGGTAGTCGTTGGGCACCCAGCCCGCGTCGCACACCGCGCGGGACGCGCCCACCGCGGCGCCCAGCAGGTCCGCCAGCGCTTCGACCTCCTTGAAGTCGCCCTTGGTGCCGCGACCGCCGGACACCACCACGCTCGCCTCGGTCAGCTCCGGGCGCGCGCTCTTCACTTCGTTGAAGCTGACGAACTTCGTCTTGCTGGCCTCCAGCTTGGGCTGGAAGGTCTTCACCTCCGCGGCGCCCTGGCCCGGGGTGGCGGCCGGGAACTCCGTGGCGCGGATGCTGATGACCTGCACCGGCGTGTTCAGCTTCACCTCCGCGAACACGTTGCCGGCCCACATGGGGCGCGTGAAGGTGATGTCCGCGCCAGCGCCGTTGATGGCGGTGATGTCGGTGGCCATGGCGGCCTTCAGCCGGGCGGCGACGCGCGGCAGCAGGTCCTTGCCCTGCGCCGTGGAGGCCGCGCCGATGAAGGTGGCCTTCAGCTCCTGCGCGAGCGCGGCGATGACGGGGGCGTAGACCTCCGCCAGGTAGTGCTCCAGCTCCGGGGCGGCGGCCGTGTGGACGGCCTTGGCGCCGGTGCCGGCGAGCTCCCCGGCGACCTTCGAGGGGTCCTTGGACAAGAGGACGAGGTGCAGCTCCCCGCCGGACTTCTCCGCGAGCTGCTTGCCCGCGGCGATGGCGTTGAGGGAGGCCTTGCGCAGGTTTCCGTCCGGCTGCTGCTCGGCGACGATGAGGACGATGGACATGGGTCTGTCTCCGGAATCTCTAGGTTGGCAAGGATGCGGCGCTCAGACGACCTTCGCCTCGTTGTGCAGCTTCTCCACCAGGGTGGCCACGTCCGGCACCTTGATGCCCGCCTTGCGCGCCGGGGGCGACGACAGCTTCAGCACCTGGATCTTCGGCGCCACGTCCACGCCCAGCCCGGCCGGCGTCAGCTCCTCGATGGGCTTGCTCTTGGCCTTCATGATGCCCGGCAGGCTCGCGTAGCGCGGCTGGTTCAGGCGCAGGTCCGTGGTCACGATGGCCGGCAGCTGGACCTCCAACGTGGCCAGGCCGTTGTCCACTTCGCGCACCACCTGCACGCTCTTCTTGTCCGCGGACACCACCACCGCGGGCTGCTTGTTCTTCTCCTCGGCGCTCTCCAGCGACTCCACCTTGGAGGCGAACGTCGCCTGGCCCCAGCCCAGGAACTCGGCCAGGTACTGGCCCACCTGGTTCTGGTCGTCGTCGATGGACTGCTTGCCCAGGAGGACGATGTCCGGCTTCTCCTTCTCCGCGACCTTCTGGAGCAGGCCCGCGATGCCCAGCTGATCCAGCGGCCCCGTGTGGTTCACCCACACGGCGCGGTTGGCGCCCATGGCCAGCGCGTGGCGCAGCTGCTCCTGCACCTCCTTGCCGCCGATGGAGACCACCACCACCTCGCCGGTGTGCTTCGCCGCGAGGCGCAGGCCCTCTTCCACGCCGATTTCGTCGAAGGGGTTGATCTTGTACTTCAGCCCCTCCTTCACGATGTCCGAGCCGTCCGGCTTCACCTTGATCTTCGACTCAGGGTCTTCCACGCGCTTGGCGGTGACGAGAATCTTCACGGCGGGCTTCTCCTCTGTGGGGAGTGCTTGAAAAGTGGGTCGGCTGCTTCCGGCACTCAGGACGCGGCGTCCAGTTGACGCGCCGCGCATCAGGGCCGGAGTAATAGACATCCGTACAGCGCGGCGGCAACTTGAAAGCCCCACCGCGCGCAGTTTTGCTTTTCTACCTGAACAGTTCCTTCGCGATGACCAGCCGCTGCACCTGGCTGGTGCCCTCGTAGACCTGGATGAGCTTGGCGTCGCGCATCAGCTTCTCCACCGGGTAGTCCTTCATGTAGCCGTAGCCGCCGTAGACCTGCACGGCGTCGGTGGCGACCTTCATGGCCATGTCCGCGGCGAAGCACTTCGCATAGCTGGACTGCAGGGTGTTGCGCTGTCCCTCATCCAGCACCCAGGCGCTCTCCCAGGTGAGCAGGCGCGCGGCGTGGGTGTTCATGGCCATGTCGGCCAGCATGAACTGCACGCCCTGGTGCTCGCGGATGGGCTTGCCGAAGGTCTGGCGCTGGGCGGAGTACTCCAGCGAGTACTCCAGCGCCGCGCGGGCGATGCCCACCGACAGGCTGGCGGTGAGCGGGCGGCTGTTGTCCAGCGTCGCCATGGCGACCTTGAAGCCCTCCCCCTCCTCGCCGATGCGGTTGGCCACCGGGACGCGGACCTCGTCGAAGTTGACCGTCACCGTGTTGCTGGCCCGCTGGCCCATCTTGTTCTCGTGCTTGCCGGTGGAAACACCCTGCGGCCGGCCCTCCACGACGAAGCAGGTGATGCCCTTGTGCTTCTTGCCCTTGTCCAGCGTGGCGAACACGGTGAACTGATCCGCGTAGCCGCCGTTGGTGATGAAGCACTTGGTGCCGTTGAGGACGTACTCGTCCCCTTCGCGGCGCGCGGTGGTGCTCATGGCCGCCACGTCGGAGCCCGCGCTGGGCTCCGTGAGGCAGAAGGAGCTGAACTTCAGCTTCTGCCCGAACCCGGAGAGCAGCCGCTTCTTCTGGTCCTCCGTGCCGTGCAGGATGATGGGCAGGTTGGCCAGGTCGTTGGCGATGATGGACGTGGCCACGCCCGCGCAGCCCCACGCCAGCTCCTCGCAGACGATGACCTGCTCCAGGTGCGACAGGCCGCCGCCGCCGTACTCGGACGGGATGGCCATGTTGAGCAGGCCCAGTTCGAAGGCCGTGGACAGCAGGTCGCGGGGAAACTCGGAGGTCTCGTCGTAGTGGGCGGCCTTGGGGCGCACCACTTCGCGGGCGTACTTGCGAGCGGCATCCTGCAACGCACGCTGGGACTCGGTGAGCTGGAATTCCATGGGGCGGATCCTCGGGTTGATTCAAATATCAACGCGTCTTCCTGCCATACCGCTCCCGTCGCCGGACCGCCAGTCCCGAGGCGTGAATAAAGCGACAGGCCGCACGTCCCCCCGGGCGTCCCCAAGGCGCCCGGCGGCCCCCGTCCGTCCGCTGCCCGTTTGTGCAGCAGGGGACCTTTCCACTAAAAGGACCTTTCCCTGGAGGGGGTAACTCCCACATGCACAATTCATTGAAATTCGCGGGCGCGTTCTTGCTGGCCCTTGGCCTGGCGGCCTGCCCGGGCAACGACGACGACGACGAGCCCGGCCAGCCGGTCCTGCGCATCACGCCGAATCCGGCCACCATCACCGATGATGGGCAGACGAGCACCCTGTCCATCACCGCGCTCGACAAGGATGGGAACCCCGGCACGGGCTCCGTCAACCTGACGGCGGCCGCGGGCGTGGTGGACAGCGAGAGCGGGGTTGGCTTCAAGGCCAAGTCGTTCGACCTGGTGGACGGCAAGCTGAGCACGACGTTCCGCTGCGAGAAGACGGTCGACGCCAACTGCGCCGGGGCCGTGACCGTCACCGGCGTCTGGGGTGATGTGACCAAGACCGCCACCATCACCGTCAGGGCGCCGGGCTCCACGCCGGTCGACGGCGGCACGCAGGGTGACGGCGGAACGAAGACGGACGGCGGCACGCCGGACGGCGGCCCCGTGGCGAGCGACCCGGCCGAGGTCTCGTTCGTCTCCAGCACCAAGGAGAAGCTGGGCATCCTGTCGTCCAACATCGACACGTCGACGCTGGTCACGTTCAAGGTGGTGGACCTCAACCGCGTGGGCGTCCCCAACACCAAGGTGAACTTCACGGTGACGGGCGCGGGCGGCACCATCCTGCTGCCGACCTCCGCCACGACCAACAACTCGGGACTGGTCAGCACCACGCTCCAGTCGGGCAATGAGGTGGGCTTCGCCATCGTGCAGGCGTCCGTGGACGGCAAGGAGCTGGCGGCCAACTCCAAGAGCATCTCCATCAGCGGGGCCCGGGCCTCGGACGACAACTTCGTGGTCCAGTGCGCGGCGATCAACCTGGCCGCCAACGCGTCGGAGACGCCGCCCCGCTCGGACCTGAACACCACGTGCAGCGCGCAGCTGAGCGACCGGTTCAACAACCCGGTGGTCATCGACCCGAAGGTGAACTGGTACACGGAGGCCGGCAGCGTGGACAAGTCGACGGCGCCCACCACCCAGGCGCCCGGCCTCGTCACCACGAAGTTCTACACCTCCGGCGACTGGCCGCCGAAGGAAGTCAGCCCGCTGGTGGGCGAGCCGGACCATGGCGGCAACAACCCCCGCGACATGCTCGTCACCATCATCGCGGTCACCCCCGGTGAGGAGTCCTTCTACGACGGCTCCGGCGCGTCCAACGGCAACAAGAACGGCAAGTGGGATCCGGGCGAGTGGTTCGTGGACCTGCCCGAGCCCTTCGTCGACTCCAACGACAACGGCCTGTACGACTCGGGTGAGAAGTTCATCGACACCGAGCGGCTCAACTGCGCCACGGGCCAGCGCGCCCAGCCGAACGGCGCCTGGGACGGACCCAACGGCTGCTGGGACGGCGACACGCAGCTGTGGCACTCCACCCACATCGTCTACACGGGCTTCTCCTCCGTGGTGGGCGCGCCCATCGTGACGTTCTCGCCGGACCCGGGCACGGCGGGCTTCGACGTCCCCAAGAATGGAGAGATCAGCTTCGGCGTGCGCGTGGCGGACCCCTACGGCAACCAACTGTCGCCGGACACGGCCAACATCACCGCCGCCGTCACCACGAGCAAGGGCACCGTCACCGTCACGGAGAAGGACGCCACGCTGAACTCGCGCGTCTACGGCATGACCATCACGCACGAGCGCCGTGAGGTGGAGCCCGCCGCCGGACAGCCGGGCTACAAGGACGTGGGCCCCTGCAACATCAACAAGACCGTCACGGAGACGGTGGCCTCCAAGGCCTGGTGCCAGTGGCGCTACACCGTCTCCACCTTCCGGGACGGCAACACCGCCTCGGTGCGTATCAAAGGAGCCTCGGACACTGCCGGCCCCTCCACGGGCAGGGTGAATGTCACCTTCGGCAACACCCGCAGTTCGACCACCGTCTCCCGCGACCTGATCGTGCAGTAACGGCAGGAACAGTCCCCGGCAGGAAACAGGACGGCCGCCGTGCTCCCGGAAGCGAAGGGAGTCCGGCGGCCGTCGTGCGTCGTGCGGTGAAGCTGGCGACTACTTGCCCTGCTTGGGAACCTTCTCCCAGTCCGCGAGGAACTTCTGGATGCCGCTGTCGGTGAGCGGGTGGTTCGCCAGCTGGGTGATGACGTTGTAGGGCAGCGTGGCGACATCCGCGCCCAGGCGCGCGGCCTGGAGCACGTGCACGGGGTTGCGCACGCTGGCCACCAGCACCTGCGTGGTGAAGTCGTAGTTCTGGTAGATCTCCAGGATGTGGGCGATGAGCTCCATGCCGTCCTGGGAGATGTCGTCCAGCCGGCCCACGAAGGGCGACACGTACGTGGCCCCCGCCTTGGCGCACAGCAGCGCCTGGTTGGCGGAGAAGCACAGCGTGACGTTGGTGCGGATGCCCTCGGCGGTGAGCGCCTTGACGGCCTTCATGCCCTCCACGCCCATGGGAATCTTCACGACGACGTTGTCGTGGATCTTCGCCAGGGTCTTCCCCTCCTGGATGAGCGCCGGGGCCTCCAGCGAGACGCACTCCGCGCTGATGGGCCCGTCCACGATGGAGCAGATTTCGCGGATGGTCTCCTCCAGCCCGCGGCCGACCTTGGCCAAGAGCGACGGGTTGGTGGTGACGCCGTCCACGCAGCCCATGGCGTGCGCCTTGCGGATTTCCCCGACGTCCGCGCTGTCGATGAAGAACTTCATTCCGTCCCCTCCGTCATGAGTGGTGCAGCAGGTGGTGCGCAAAGGCCTCCCCGACCGCGGGCGGCCGGGCGAGCAGGCCGTAGCCGATGCCCCCCCATGCGTCAAGGATGGCCACCCGGGCGAAGGCTGGAGTAGAGGTAGCGCCAAGGAAGCCCATGGCCCGCGCCCCCCGCTCCACCGCCAAGAAGCCCCGCCTGCGCGCCCTCCCCGGCCGCGCGTCCGCAGGTTCCGAACCCGCCCGTGCCCGCGACGCTGACGCGGAGGCCACGCTCGCGTACGCGCGCGGCGTGCTGGAGGCGGAGGCGCGCGCCATCCTCGGCGTCACCGAGCGGCTGGGGGACGCGTTCCTCCACGCCCTGCACCTGGTGCGCGACTGCACGGGCCAGGTGGTGGTGACGGGCATGGGGAAGGCGGGCCACATCGGACAGAAGCTGTCCTCCACGCTGGCGTCCACCGGCGTGCGCTCCGTGTTCCTGCACCCCGCGGAGGCCGTGCACGGCGACCTGGGCCGCGTGGGCCAGGGCGACGTCATCCTCGCCCTGTCCAACAGCGGCAGCACGGAGGAGCTGCTGCGGCTGTTGCCCCTGTTCAAGCGCATGGGCACGCCCGTCGTCGCGCTCACCGGGGACGCGGACAGCGCGCTCGCCAGGGGCGCGGACGTGGTGCTGGACATCGGCCGCATCGAAGAGGCGTGTCCCATGGGGCTCGTGCCCACCGCCTCCACCGCCGCGCTGCACGCGGTGGGTGACGCGCTGGCCATGACGCTGCTGCGCTCGCGGCCCTTCGGGCGGGACGACTACGCGCTGCTGCACCCGGGCGGGAAGCTGGGGCGCTCCGTGCTGCGCGTCTTCGAACTGATGCGCACCGGCCGCGCCAACCCGCTGGTGCTGGACACCGCGCGGCTGTCCGAAGCGGTGGTGGTGATGACCAACACGCCGGGCCGGCCGGGCGCCGCGTGCGTGGTGGACAAGGACGGGATGCTGGAGGGCATCTTCACCGACGGAGATTTGCGCCGGCTGGTGGAGCGGGGGCACCAGGACTTCGAGGTGCCGGTGCGCCAGGTGATGGGCAAGCGCCCGCGCTGCATCACCCCGGAGACGCTGGTGCTCACCGCCGCCGCGCAGATGCGCGAGCTGAAGGTGGACCAGCTCCCCGTGGTGGACGTCGAGGGCCGCGCGGTGGGCCTGCTCGACGTCCAGGACCTGCTGGCCGCGAAGTTCGTCTAGGGAAGCCTCCGGGGGGGAAGCCTCCGGGCCGCTACCGCGACAGCTTCGCCTGGAGCGCGGCCTTGTTCGGGTAGTCGGGCGCGTCCTGGGACAGCTTCTCCCACAGCGCCTTCGCGCCCTTGGCGTCCCCCTTGGCGAGCAGCGTGTCGCCCAGCTTCTCCACCGCGCTCGCGTCGCCCTGCAGCGCCACGCTCCACACGCGCGCACCCATGGGACGGCCCAGGCCCACCAGCGCCCAGGCCATGCCCGCCTTCGCCCGGCCGTTCTCCGGCTGGAAGGGCACCACGCGGGTGTAGTTGGCCAGGGCCTCCTGGTAGCGGCCGCGCGCCAGGTGCTCCTCGCCCTCGTCCACCAGCTTCGCGAGCCCCGCCTCCAGCTCCGGCGTGCGCTCCGTGTTCTTCACCGCGTCCACCATGTCCGGCGTCAGCGGGCGGGGCGCGTCCGGCGGCATGGCGGCGGCCTGCGCCTGCCCCTGCGCCAGGCGCACGCGGCGGTCCTCGGCGCGCGACGCGAGCCACTTCTTGCGCCCGCCGGCCTTCACCATCTCCTCGATGCGCTGGCTCAGCGCCCGGGCCATGGGCGTGCGCGGGGACTGGGGGAACGTCTCCGCCAGCGTGTCGAAGCCCTCGCGCGCGGTCTTGAGCGCCGGGAGGTTCTCACCCTGCGTCTCGAAGAGCAGCGAGCCCTGGCCGAAGAGGGCCTCCGGGTGCCGGGGCTCCACCTCCAGCACGCGCGCGTAGGCCTTGAGCGCGGCGATGCTGTCACCCTGGAGGTACAGCGCGTTGCCGCGCAAGAGCTCCACGTCCAGCACCGGCTCCAGCGCGGTGCGCGCGCAGGCGGCGGCGCCGGCGGTGTCACCGGACTTCGCGCGCGCCTGCACCGCCGCGTCCATCACGTCCAGCGTCTGGCCGGGCGTGAAGCCGCAGTTCGCGGAGGCCGCATCAGGCATGGCCGCCTTGCCCAGCTTCTTCTTCAGCGCGAGGAACCGCGCGCGCGCGCCCTCCGAGCGGGCCTGCGCCTGCGCCAGGTACGACAGCGCCTCCGCGTTGCGGCCGTTCGTGTAGTAGAGCTTGCCCAGCGACGTGGCGATCTCGAAGGTCTTCTCCCGCTCGCGCAGGCCCTCCGTCGAGTCGAGCTGCTTCATCAGCTCCTCGGCCGACGGCGGCATCTTGTTCGCATCCGACACCGGCGGGTGGCCCTGCGGCAGCGGGGTGCCGGGCGACACGGGGGCGCTCGCGGGCATCGTCGGGTGGCCCTCCGGCAGCGCGGTGGTGGGCGACGCCTGGGTGCCGGGGGGGATGGTGGGGTGACCGGGAGGCAGGGGGGTGGGCTCGGCCGCGAGCAGCGCGGCCGTGGCCAGGGCGAGGGACAGGCTCATAGTTCGTGCACGGGGAAACGGGCGCCCATGTCGGGCCAGCAGAGGGCCTCGCGCTTGCGGACGTCCTGGGGGGCGAGCTTCGAGAGCAGCTCCCGCACCGTCACGCCCAAGACGGGGTGCCGGGCATGCGGGGCCAGCTCCGACAGGGGTTCCAGCGCGAAGCGGCGCTTGTGCAATTCCAGGTGGGGCACCTGGAGGTTGGCGTCCGCGACGACGGAGCGCTCCTCCTCGTCCCACAGGAGGATGTCCAGGTCGATGGTGCGCGGCCCCCAGTGCTGGAGGCGGCGGCGGCCCAGGTCCTGTTCAATGCGCTGCAGGATGCACAGCAGGCGCTGCGGGGACAGGTCGCACTCCAGCGCCACCACGGCGTTGAGGAAGCGCGGCTGCGCGGGGCCCACCGGGGCGCTGTCGTACAGCGACGAGCAGCCCAGCACGGCCGCCGCGTCGATGCGGGACATCGCGGAGAGGGCGGCCACGAGGTGGGCCTCGCGGTCGCCCTCGTTGGAACCCAGACCTACATAGACGGTCGCACTCAAGGCTCCATCTCAACCGGGTTCACCAGGGTTCCGATTCCCTCCAGCTCCACCTCCACCGTGTCCCCCGCCACCAGCACGCCCACCCCGGAGGGGGTGCCCGTGCTCACCAGGTCGCCCGGCAGCAGCGTCATGATGTGGGAGATGAAGGACACCAGGCGGGCGGGACTGAACACCATGTCGGACGTGCGGCCATCCTGACGCACCTGTCCGTTCACCCGGCACACCACCCGCAGGTCCGCGGGGGACAGGCCCGTCACGGCCCAGGGGCCCGCGCAGGCGAAGGTGTCATAGCCCTTGGCGCGGGTGTGCTGGGTCTCCTTGCGCTGGATGTCGCGCGCGGTGACGTCGTTGAAGGCGGTGAGGCCCCAGATGGCGCGCGCGGCGGTGGCCTCGTCGGCGTTCTTCACGCGCTCGCCGATGAGCAGCGCCAGCTCCGCCTCGTGGTGCACCTCCTGGCTCGCCTTCGGGATGCGGATGGGCGAGCCCGGGCCGTTGAGCGCGGTGGAGGGCTTGGTGAAGATGAGCGGTTCGGTGGGGACGGGCTTGCCCATCTCCTCCGCGTGCTTGCGGTAGTTCTGCCCGATGCAGACCACCTTGGACGCGTCCGACGGCACCAGCAGCGTCAGGCCCTTGAGCGACCGGCGCAGCCCCGTCTCCTTGCCCCCGGCCCACGGCGCGGCGGTGAGCACCACCACCTCGGTGCCGTCGACGCGGCCGTGGCTGGCGCGGCCATCGACCTGGAAGCGGCAGTAGCGGGCGGTCATGTCTTCCCCTGGAGGCCGAGCACGTCGGCCATGTCATAGAGCCCCGGCGCACGGCCCGCCACCCAACGCGCGGCCCTGAGCGCCCCCAGGGCGAACTGATCACGATTCGTCGCCCGGTGGGTGAGCTCGATGCGCTCGCCCTCGCCGAAGAAGTACACGGTGTGCTCGCCCACCACGTCCCCGCCGCGCAGCGCCTGCACGCCAATCTCACCCGGCGAACGGGGCCCCGTCTGCCCGTCGCGCACGAACGTGAGGTCGTCGCGCGTGCGCCCCAGGCTCTCCGCGAGCACCTCCGCCAGCTTGAGCGCGGTGCCGCTGGGCGCGTCCTTCTTCATGCGGTGGTGCGCCTCCAGCACCTCCACGTCGAACGAGGGCCCCAGCACGCGCGCCAGCTCCGCGGCCATGCGGATGACCAGGTTCACGCCCACGGACATGTTGGGCGCCGCGACGATGGGCACCCGCCGCGAGCACTCGCGCAGCTCCGCGTCATCCTCCGGCGAGAAGCCCGTGGAGCCCATCACCAGCGGCACGCCGCGCTCGGCGCACGTCCTCGCATGGGCGAGGCTGGCCTGGGGGCCCGTGAAGTCCACCACGACGTCCGCCTTCGACAGCGCCAGCGTGCGGTCCAGGTCGTCCATCAGCAGCACGTCCAGCGCCGAGCCCAGCCGGGCCGCGAGCCCCGCGTCCTGCCCCGCCGCGGCGCTGCCCGGCCGCACCGTGGCGCCCACCACCTGGAGGTCCTTCGCATCCCGCGCCAGGCGAAGCAGCGTGCTGCCCATGCGGCCGGTGCTGCCGGTGATGACGGTGCGGATCATGGCGCGTGTGCTCCAGGGACGGCGAGGGTCCAGCGTGAGACCGCGTTCAGCCCTTCAACAAGTCCAGCTGGAGGAGCGCGCCCTTCAACTTCTCGGCGTTCGCCTCGCCCATGGGCACGAGCGGCAGGCGCACCTCCGGGCCGAACATCCCCATCAGGTGCAGCGCCCACTTCACGGGGATGGGGTTGGACTCCACGAAGAGCAGCCGGTGCAGCGCGTTCATCCGCACCTGGAGCGCTCTCGCCTTCGCGATGTCGCCGCCCCGCGCCGCCGCCACCAGGTCCGCCATCATCCGGGGCGCGACGTTGGAGGACACGGAGATGACGCCCTGGCCACCGCACGCGATGAAGGGCAACACCGTGAAGTCATCACCGGACAGGAGCGTCAGCCGGTCGCCGCACAGCTCCAGCAGGTCCACCGTGCGCGCCAGGTTGCCGGTGGCCTCCTTGAGCGCCACGACCTCCGGGATGTCGCACAGCCGGAGCGCCGTCTCCGGCAGCAGGTCCACGCCCGTGCGGCCCGGCACGTTGTAGGCGATGAGCGGGAAGCCCGGGTGCGCCTTCGCGATGGCGCGGTAGTGCTCCACCATCCCCGCCTGCGTGGGCTTGTTGTAGTAGGGCGTGACGATGAGCGCGCCGTCCGCGCCCGACAGGCGCGCGCGGCGCACGGACTCAATGGTTTCGCGCGTGCTGTTGCTGCCCGCGCCCGCCACCACCGGCACGCGGCCCTTCACCTCGTCCACCACCACGGCGATGGCGGCCGCGCGCTCCTCCGCGTCCATCGTGACGGCCTCGCCCGTGGTGCCCATGGGCAGGAGCACGTCCGTGCCGCCCTCCAGCTGGGCGCGGACCAGGGCCCGGAAGGCCCTCTCGTCCAGCGCCCCATTCAGGAACGGAGTGGCCAGCGCCGTCATGGAGCCTTGGAAGGTCTTCATGTCGGCGCTTATACGTTCAGGCCCGCTCGCCGCGCCAGAGGTCCTCGACGCGCTCGCGCTCGCGCACGACCCGCCACGCCTCCCCGTCCACCAGCACCTCGGCCGGGCGGGGGCGCGAGTTGTAGGTAGAAGCCATGCTCATCCCGTAGGCCCCGGCGCTCATGAAGGCGTACAGGTCGTCCTGGCGGGGGAGCACCAGGGCGCGCGCCTTCGCGAGCACGTCGGTGGACTCACACACCGGCCCCACGACGTCCACCTGCACGTCCTTCCCCCGGCGCTTCACCAGGGGCTGGAGCGCGTGGTGCGCTTCGTAGAGGGCGGGGCGGAGCAGGTCGTTCATTCCCGCGTCCACCACCACGAAGGTGCGCGCCTCGGTGGGCTTGCGGTACAGCACGCGGGTGAGCAGCACGCCCGCGTTGCCCACGAGCGACCGGCCCGGCTCCAAGAGCAGCGTGGCCCCGGTGGGCTTCACCGCGGCCAGCACCGTGCGGGCGTACTCCTGGGGGCTGGGGGGCGTCTCGTCCGAATAGGTGATGCCCAGCCCGCCGCCCACGTCCAGGTACTCCAGCGCGTGGCCCCGGGCCTTGAGCGTGACGTAGAGGTCCGCCACCTTGGTGAGCGCGGCGCGCATGGGCGCCGTGCGCGTGAGCTGCGAGCCGATGTGGCAGTCCAGCCCCAGCGCCTTCACGCCCTTCATCTTCTTCGCGCGGGCGTAGAGGGCGACCGCCTCCTCGAAGGGCACGCCGAACTTGGACGTCTTCAGGCCCGTGGCGATGTAGCGGTGCGTCCGCGCGTCCACGTCCGGATTCACCCGCAGCGCGAAGGGAGCCTGCTGGCCCGCCCTGCGCCCCACGGCATCCAGCGCCTCCAGCTCCTCCGCGCTCTCCACGTTGAAGAGCCGGATGCCGGAGGCGAGCGCCTGGGCCATCTCCGCCGGCGTCTTGCCCACGCCCGCGAACACCGTCTTCGAAGCGTCCCCACCCGCCTGCTTCACGCGGGCCAGCTCGCCGCCGGACACGATGTCGAAGCCGCTGCCCAGCCCCACGAAGAGCTTCAGGATGGCCAGGTTGGAGTTGGCCTTCACCGAATAGCAGATGAGGTGCGGGTGGCCCTGGAAGGCCTCCGTCACCTCGCGGAAGCGCTCCGTGAGGGCCGCGGCGGAGTAGACGTACGTGGGCGTGCCCACCGCGTCCGCGATGGCGGACAGGGGCACCCCTTCCGCGCACAGCACGCCCTTGCGATACGGGAAGGCCGTCATTGCGGACGCCCGGTGTCCGTGGAGGACGGCGGCACCGTGGAGGACGGCGGCACCGTGGGGCCGGAGGGCTCCACGGGTCCGCGCGGCGGCTCCTGCGGGGGCGCCGTCTCCGGGGTGGGCGCGGGCGGCGGCGCCGGCCGGGGGGCGCGGGGGTTGCCCTTGATGCCACACGCCACCAGTCCCAGCGTCAGGACGGCGGCCACACACCACCGGGGAAGGAGTCCGCGCATGGCTAGAACTTGATGGCCAGCGTGCCGCGGATGGAGTGCGCGGTGCCCAGCTCCTGCGCGGGCACGTTCAGGTCCTTCAGGCCCGCGAGCGGGAAGAGGATGCCGTAGTCGATGCCCGCCACGAAGCCGTCCTCGGTGACGTAGCGCGCGCCGACGTCCGCCTCGAAGCCCAGGCTCTTGCTGACCGACGAGGGCGTGGACTCACCGTAGAACGCCTGCGAGTAGATGATGCTGCCGAAGACGTCGAAGCCCTCCGCGATGGAGTACTTGAGGCCCGGCTTCACGTAGAATGCGTCCGTGACGCCATTCAGGATGGAGCGCCACAGGATGAGGTCCACGCGGTAGTCGCGGTTGAAGCGGAAGTTGCGGATGGCGTTGTCGCTGCAGCCACCGGTGTCGCAGCGGTACTGACGGCCCTCCACGTCGCCCGGCGCGGTGTTGCCGTCCGAACCGGTGCCCTGGCGGCCCGGGTAGTTGCCGAAGCCCGGCGCCTTGTCACCGGACGCGAAGCCCGCCTCCACGCCCAGGTGGAGCTTGTTCTCGATGACGTGGAACTCCGTCTGGAGCACGCCGCCGAACTGCGCGATGCGCAGCGACTGGGAGGCGGGGTCCGCCGTCGTCAACGCCCGCCCGTCGATGCTGCCCAACTGCGCGGCGAACTCCGCCTCGATGCGGAACTTCTTCTCCGCGTACTTGAACCACAGGTCCGGCACGTACATCGTCCCGCCGCGCGGCAGGAACGTGGGGTTGACGACGTTGCCCACCGGATCCGGGTTGATGGGGGTGCCGCTCGTGTCCCCCAGCGTCGCGTACCGCTGCGTGCGGTAGGTGAAGTACAGGCCGTAGTTGAGCACGCCCTGGTTGTTGTCCAGCTTGGCGCGCTCCTGCTGCTCGGTGTCGCGCCGCGCGATGGCCAGCACCAGGCTGTGGCTGTCGTCGGACTGGGTGAGGTCCACCGGCTCGCCCAGGGAGTTGGCGCGCTCGGACGTCACGCCCTCCGAGTTGAAGTCCAGCATGGGCGTCACGTACCAGCCGGCGAACGGCTCCGTGACGAACTGGATGCGGTCCACCGTGTCGCCGTAGTCGCAGTCCAGGCAGTTGCCGTCGTTGCGCAGCATGCCCACGCCCCAGTGGCTGCCCATGCGGCCGAAGCGCAGGATGCCCACCGGCGTCGTCACCTCACCGTACGCGCGCCGGACCTGCACGGAGTCCTTGAACGCGTTGATGCCGGAGTTGCCCGGGGTCTGGTTCTCGGAGAAGAGCGTGAAGTTGTTGCGCCCGTCGCCGCTGTAGGCGCTGTCCGGGTTGGAGCCCAGCAGGATGTTGTCCAGGGCGTCCACCTGCACCTTGACGCGCACGTCCTCGGAGACGTTGAAGGACGGCTCCAGGCGGAAGCGCATGTTGGCGCCCGCCTGGGTGTGCTCCGTGGGGGAGCGCGGCGAGCGCGTCCACAGCTGGCGGCCCAGGGGCGTGCCGGCCGGCAGCGCGGGCTTGCCCAGGTCGAAGTTGGAGAAGAGCGTGGGGCGCACGCGCAGGTAGCCGTCGAGCGTGAACAGCTCCAGCTTGCGCTTCTCCTCCGTCCACTCCTCCTGCCAGTCGTTGTTGGCCACGGCCTGGGTGGCCGTCTGCGCGCGGATGTCCTCGCGCAGCTCCTGACGGGTGGCCTCCAGCCGCTGCTCCAGCTCCTCGCGGCTGACGGCGCCGTCGGTGGAGGCGGCAGGGGCCGGTGTGGCCGGGGCGGGGGCGGGAGCTTCGGCCGGAGCCGACTCCTGGGGTGCCGCGGCGGGCGAGCCACCATCAGGCACCGGCGTCTGCGCGGTGGCCGTGGACGAGGCGACGAGCAGCGCCGCCAGCAGGACGTGAGGCATGGTCAACGGTCTCCGGGGCCACGACATGACGCGGCCGGGTGTAAAGGGCGGGCGATTCAAGCCATGCCCCCCAGGGGTGTCAACGTCTACGGGAGCGGGGCTTCGCGCCGTCAACGACCCGCGAGGGCCTCTTCGGCGGCTTTCCAGGACGGGCGGGGCCCTTGGGGAGCGGCTGACACTTCGGACAGAAATGCGTGGTGCGTCCACCCTGGGTGAAGGACTCCACCGTCGTTCCGCACCTCGAACACGGCCCCTCCGCCCGCCCGTAGACGAGGAAGCGGTTCACGGATCCCGGCTCTTCCAGGTAGACGATGTCCTCGCCCTCCTGCTCCTTGAAGGCGAAGTCGAACGCGGCGTGGACCCCTTCCGCCAGCCGCTGCCACTCCGGCGGCGTGAGGGACGCGGGCTTGCGGGCCGGGTGCACGCCCGCGCGGAAGAGCGCCTCCGCCGCGTGGATGTTGCCCAGGCCCGCCACCCGGCCCTGGTCCATCAGCGCCACCTTCAGGTCCTGCATCGAGCCCCCCACCGCCTCCTGGAGCTGGGGCCCGGTGAGGCCCTCCGTCAGCGGATCCCTCCCCAGGGCCTTCACCGACGCCAGCTCCCACAGGCCGCCAGAGGGCACGGGCTCCATCCGGCCGAAGAGGCGGGGATCACAGAAGTGGATGACGCAGCCGTCGTCCAGGTGGAAGCGGGCGCGGCTGTAGGGGACGGCCTCCCCCTGCGCGCGGCGCACGAACTTCCCGGTCATCCCCAGGTGGGCCATCAGGCCCCGGCCGCCCTCCAGGGTGAGCAGCAGGTACTTTCCCTTGCGCTCCAGGGCCTCCACCCGGCCGGTGAGCCGGGCGAAGTGCGCAAGCTCCGCGCCCCGGAAGACGCGGGTGGCGTCTGCTTCCGCACGCACGACGCGGTGGCCCTTGAACCAGCGCGCGAGGTTGCGCCGGGCGATCTCCACTTCCGGTAGCTCAGGCATCCAGCGGGCCCCATAGCACCCCTGGCGGCCTCTTTCGTGCGTTGAAAACCGGGCCGGCAAGGGGCTTGCCCGGGGCGCGCCGGCGTGACTACGAGGGAGCGGACACGCCACAACCTCGCAAGCGAAGGGACGACCCGCCCATGCAACGGATGGCCACCGCAATCCTGACCCTCACCCTGGCCTCGGGCCTCACCGCCGGCTGCACGAAGCAGCGCATCGGCGCGGAGAAGGCGATCGCCAAGGCGTTCATCTCCGACGAGCAGGAGAACCAGCTCGGCCTCCAGGTGAAGAAGGAGTTGGAGACGAAGGAGAACATCAAGTACGTGGAGGACCCGGCGGTGCTGGAGTACGTGCGCGGCATCTCCGCCCCCATCCTGGCGCAGGCCAACAAGGACCGCCCCGGGGTGAAGTGGAAGGTCAACGTCATCAACGACCCGAAGCAGGTCAACGCCTTCGCCACGCCGGGCGGCTTCCTCTACGTCTACACGGGCCTGCTGCTGGCGGCGGACACGGAGGCGGAGCTGGCGGGCGTGATGGCGCACGAGGCGGGCCACGTCGTGGGCCGGCACTCGGCGCGCGCGATGGTGAACGCCTACGGCCTGCAGACCATCACCCAGGTGGCGCTGGGCCAGAACCCGGGCACCGCCGCGCAGATCGCCGCGCAGCTGGCCGGGGGCGGCCTGCAGCTGGCGCACGGGCGCAGCGAGGAGACGGAGGCGGACGAGTACGGCGCGAGGTACTCCTCCGCGGCGGGCTTCGATCCGAACGGCCTCATCGCCTTCTTCGAGAAGCTCCAGAAGATGCAGGGCGCGCAGCCCGCGGTCCTCAAGTGGCTCTCCACGCACCCCACCAACGCGGACCGCATCGCGCACCTGCGGAAGATCATCGCGCAGCAGGGCCTCAAGGGCGGCCGCAACGACGCGGGCGGCCTGACGGCCATCCAGGCGAAGCTGCCCAAGTAGGCGCCGCGCGCGTCGGACGCCGTGCCCCGCCCGGGCGACTTCAGTGCACGGGCGGGTTGTCGCTGCCGTCGGGCAGGAAGCCGGGAGGCTCCGGGTCCTTGCCCTCGGCCACCCGGCGCCGCCTGCGGAACAGGGCCAGCCGCGTCTTCCGGGCGCTGCTGGCGCTCTTGGCCGCGCCGGGCGTCTTGAGCGGCGGCTCCAGGGGCGCGGGCTGACCGAAGTCGCGCGCGCCCTTCGCCTTGCCCTCCACGGAGGCGTGTTCGAGGATGGCGTTGAGCTCCCCGCCGAGGATGAAGATGAGCCCGGTGATGTAGAGCCACAGCAGCAGCACCACCACGCCACCGATGGAGCCGTAGGTGACGTCGTACTTGCCGAAGTGCTCCACGTACTGCGTGAAGCCCCAGGTGCTGCCCAGCCACGCCAGCGTGCCCACCACCGAACCCGGGGTGATGTACTTGAAGCGCTGCTTCACGTCCGGCAGCAGGTAGTAGCAGAGCGACAGCATCAGCATCACCAGCCCCGCGGTGAAGGGCCAGCGCAG
The DNA here is from genome assembly GCF_026626625.1 of Corallococcus sp. BB11-1. Lineage (NCBI taxonomy): Bacteria > Pseudomonadati > Myxococcota > Myxococcia > Myxococcales > Myxococcaceae > Corallococcus > Corallococcus sp. BB11-1. Next base: position 144,500 of record NZ_JAPNJY010000031.1, read on the forward strand.
CCAGGACCAGAGGAGGTGGAACTCGTCGATGAGCGCCAGCTTGTCCGCGGCCCACGCGCCCACGCGCCCGCCCAGCAGCAGGATGGCGAAGGACAGCGGGATGAGCAGCCCGCCCACCAGCGTCACCACCAGCGCCAGGCCCTGCGTCTTCCAGTAGGGCCGGGACTCCGGCACGTCGTACGCCATGTTGAGCGCCTTGCGCAGGGCGTCCACGCCGCGCGAGGACGTCCACAGCGCGACGAGCAGACCCACCGTGAGCAGCTTGGGGCGCGTCTCACCGACGAGGGACGTCAGGTGCTGGCTCATGAGGCCCAGCGCGTCGCCGGGCACCAGCGGACGGATGCGGTCCATCATCGCGTCCACCGCGCCGGGCGCGAACGGCAGGTAGGCCACCAGCGTGACGAGGAAGAACAGGAAGGGGAACAGGGAGAAGAGGAAGTAGTAGGACAGCTGCGCCGCCACGTCGGTGACGGTGTCCTCCTCCATCTCCTTCCAGAAGCGCCGACCGAACTCCCTCCACGTCAGGTACTTGAGCCGTGGCAGCCCCATGTGGTTCCCCCTCCGGGTCTGTTGGGGAGCCAATGTGCGAACGATGGCGGCATTCGGCAGCAGGCAGCCGGCCGAGCACCCGCCACGGGGCCCTACCACTGTCGGGTGCTAGACGACGCCCGAGGGCAGGTAGCGCCCGAGGAGGGGGCGCAGGCGGGAGCGCACCTCGGCGGGGATGCGCGCACGGTCGGTGAAGATGGCCAGCGCGAGCGCGCTGTCGCAGCGGCACTGGGGCGCGGTGCCGGCGATGCGCGGCAGCGCGCGGCGCAGGAGGGCGGCCCCGTGGGCGGTGACGGCCTCCAGGCGCTGGGAGAGCTGCGGCAGGAGGGCCTCGGGCTCCTGGCCCACGGGCTGGGGGCGCCAGGAGTCGTGGTCGGTGGGCAGCGCGATGAGCGCGTAGTGCAGCTCCGCCTCGCGGGCGAGCCGGGCCTCGGGCATCGCGGTGAGTCCGATGAGGTCACACCCCCAGGAGCGGTAGAGCTGGCTCTCCGCCTGGGTGCTGAGCGAGGGGCCTTCGATGCACACGTAGTTGCCGGTGGGGTGCACCACGGTGTCGGACCGCGGGGACGCGTCGATGAGGGCCTGGCGCAGGGTGGAGCAGAAGGGCTGGGCCAGCTCCACGTGCACCGCGACGTCGTCGTAGAAGGTGCAGGGGCGGCGGTAGGTCCGGTCGATGACCTGATCCGGCAGGGCCAGGTGGAGCGGCTGGATGTGTTCGCGCAGGCTGCCCACGGTGCCGGTGGCGAGGACGTGGGTGACGCCCAGGACCTTCAGGGCGAAGAGGTTGGCGCGGTAGGGGGAGCGGGTGGCGTTGTGGACGTGGCCCTGGCCGTGGCGGGAGACGAAGACGACGGGGACGCCGTCCAGCTCCGTGGCGATGAGCGGCGAGCTGTGGGGGCCGAAGGGCGTCTCGATGGTGAGGTGCTCGCCCCGGCCCTGGAGGCCCAGGGCCTGATGGAGGGTGTGGCCTCCGATGATGCCCACCTTGACCGCCGGCATGCGTCTCCCCTTGCCCGGACGCCGGGCGTGGGCCTGACGATATCGCGGGGCCCTCCCCCGGGAAGCGCCGAAGACTGGTAGCTTTCACATTTGCCATGCGTCTTCTTCCGCGCCTCGTCGCCCTCGCCTTCCTCCTTGCTACCCCTGCCCTGGCCGCTCCCATCCCGCCCGGATGCGAGGAGGACGCCGTCGCGTGCAAGGAGGACTGCACCATCGAGTACGGCGGCAACGGCAACGCCATCCGCAAGCTGACGCGCTGCTTCGAGGGCTGCACGAGCAAGCGCTCGCAGTGCGCCCGGAAGTTCAACGCCGTGAACGGCCGCGCCCCGGATGCGCCGGAGGCCGCCCCCGAGCGCCGGCAGTCCAAGACGGAGGCCGCCAAGCTGCGGGAGATTCAAGAGAAGGACCGCAAGCGCGACGAGGACCCGTTCGGTGACGACGACAAGCCCGTGCGCGAGCGCCCCGCGCGCGACGCCTACGACGACCCGCCGGAGCCGCCCCCGGAGCGCAAGGGCTACCGCGCCTCCGACGAGCCGGAGAAGAAGCCCGTGAGGGGCAACCCCCGCCCGGCGGCCGTCCCGGCGCGAGCGTCCGAGCCCGCGCGCCCGCCGCCCCCGCCCTCCCCCGCCGTCGCTCCCGAGCCCACGCGGTCCGAGCCCCCGGACATCGAAGCCTTCGCGGAGCCGCCGCCGCGCGCGGAGCCGCCGGCCCCGAAGCCCGTGGTGGCCGAACCCGCGCCGAGCCGCGACACGTCCGACGACGACGACCTGCCCGCGCCGCTGCCGCCCGTGGAGAAGAAGGCGCCCCCGCCCCGCCCCGTGGAGGCACCCCGCCCGAAGCCGCCGCCGGAGCCCAAGAAGGACATCTCCGACTGGGACCCGAACGGCGACTAGCAAGAGGGCCTCAGCCCGCGCGCACCACCACCGGAGGAGGCTTCACCGGCGCGGCCTGCGTCAGCCGCACGCCCAGGAGCACCAGCGCGCCGCCCAGCGCCAGCTCCCAGTGCAGGGCCTCATCCAGGAAGGCCCAGGCCGCGAGCGCCGTCGCGGCCGGCTGCAGGTTGGAGAAGATGGCCACCTTCGACGCGGGCACCTTCGACAGCGCGTAGTACCAGAGCAGGTACGCCACCACCGACGTCATCAGCCCCAGGTACACGATGGCGGCCTTCGCCGTGAGGCTCGCGGCCCACACCTGCTCGGGCTGGAGCACGAACGGGATGAGCGGCAACTGCAACGCCGTGGCCACCGTCATGGTCCATGCCGTGGCGCGCAGCGCGCCGTGCTCCGCGGCCAGCGGCCTGCCCTCCGTCGTGTAGATGACCCATGCCACCACCGCCGTGAGGATGAGCAGGTCTCCCAGGACCGAGCCCCGCGCGCTCGCGAGCCCCCGCCCCAGCAGCAGCACCACCACGCCCACCAGCGCGGTGAGGATGCCCGCCGTCGCGCGCCGGCTTGCCCGCTCACGTCCCAGCATGAGGCTGGCCACGTACACGCCCAGCGGCGTCAGCGCGTAGAGCAGCGCCGCGTGCGCCGACGTGGAGCGCGACAGCCCGGAGAAGAACAGCGTCTGGTTCACCGGCCCGCCCATCAGGCCCAGCAGCGCCACGCGCCTCCACTCCGAGCGCGGCGGCAGCTTCGGCCCTGGCGTCAGCGCGAGCAGCAGCGTGAACGCCGCGCCGCACACGAGGAAGCGCCACAGCACCACGGTGAACGGCGACAGCTCCGTCATCGCCCGCTTGGCCGCCAGGTACGTGCCCGCGCTGATCAGCACCTGCACCGTCAGCGCCGCGTACACCCGCCCGAGCGGGGTGACGGCGGGCGGTGTCACGACTCCAGTTGGAGAAGCGCCCATTTCGCGGCGCTGCGTACCAGTTCGCTGGAGTCAGCGCTGAGCTTTTCGAGCAGCGACCGGGCCTGCGCCTGCCGTGCCACGCCCAGCGCATAGACAGCGTTGCGCCTCAAACCGTCGTAGCGCGCGCGGGCCAGCGCCGTGCCGGGGATGAGTTCCTTGTATTGCTCGGGCGTCAGCGCGGCCAGTTCCACCGTGCCCAGCGACGCCACCGCGCGGGGCATGAAGCGCGCGTCCTCCGTGTGCACCGGCTTGCGGTTGAGCGGGCACACCTGCTGGCAGATGTCGCAGCCGAAGATGAGGTTGTCGAACTTGAAGCGGAACGACTCCGGCACGTCACGGTCGCGGTTCTCGATGGTCTGGTACGACAGGCAGGCCCGCGCATCCACCTGCCGGTGGCCCACCAGCGCGCCCGTGGGACACGCCATGAGACACCGCCGGCAGGAACCGCAGCGGTCCGCCACCGGGCCCTCCGGATACGCGTCCACCTCCGCGTCCAGGATGAGCGTGGCCAGCAGCACCCACGAGCCGTGCGACGCCGTGATGAGGCAGCCGTTCTTCCCCACGTACCCCAGGCCCCCGCGCGCGGCCCAGACCTTCTCCATCATGGGGCCGCTGTCCACGCCGCCGTAGCTGCCCAGCCCCGGGTACCAGGCGTTGAGCGTCTTGCGGAACGCCTTCATCCGGTCGCGCAGCGTGGAGTGGTAGTCCCGGCCCCGCGCGTAGCGCGCGATGGGCGAGCCCTGCGACGACGCGTCGTCCCGGTAGTAGTTGTTCGCGAAGGACAGCACCGTCTTCGCGCCCGGCAGCAGCACCGACACGTCGAGCCGCTCCTCCGCGCGCGACCCCATCCAGTCCATGTCCGCGTCGTAGCCGGCCTCCAGCCACGACAGCAGCGACGACGGGGGGATGGGCTCCGCGCGGGCGAAGCCGATGAGGTCGAAGCCCACCTGCTGGGCGAGGTCCCGGAGCCGGGCGGTGGGCAGCGGAGTCACGGGCGCGACCTACTTCGAGGGCTTCTCGGGGATCCACTTCACGTCGGGCAGGCCGGCGCGGAAGTTCACCAGCCGCGCCACGACGAAGAGCAGGTCCGACAGGCGGTTCAGGTACATGGCCACCGCGGGCGGGGCCTTGTCCTCGCGCAGGAGCGTCACCACCCGGCGCTCGGCCCGGCGGCACACCGTGCGCGACAGGTGCAGCGCCGCCGCCGCGGGCGCGCCGCCCGGGAGGATGAAGTGCGTCATCTTCGGCAGCTCCTCCTCGTAGCGGTCGATGTGGCGCTCCATCTCCTCCACCCACTCCGGCTTCAGCTCCGGGATGTGCGCCGCCGCCTTGGTGTGCGGGGGCGTGGCCAGCACCGCCCCCACCGTGAAGAGCTGGTCCTGGAGGCGCTGGAGGAAGTGGTCCAGGTCCGCGGGCAGCGGGAAGGTCCGAGCGAGCCCCAGCGTGGCGTTGAGCTCGTCCACCTCGCCGTAGGCGTCCACCAGCGCGTCGTCCTTGGCGATGCGTCCGCCGCCGAACAGGCCCGTCTCTCCCGCGTCGCCCGTCTTTGTGTAGATCTTCATTTCATCCTCTTAACGGCGGGCAGGAGGTTGAGATTGCCTGCCCCACCGGACCGATTCATAAGGGGGCCATGCAGCAATACCTGAGTCTGCTGGACCATGTCCTGCGCCACGGTACGAAGAAAGGTGACCGGACCGGCACGGGGACCCTGAGCCTCTTCGGCCACCAGCTCCGCTTCGACCTCACCCAGGGCTTCCCCCTGGTGACGACGAAGAAGCTCCACGTGAAGTCCATCCTCCATGAGCTCCTGTGGATGCTCCGGGGGGACACGAGCGTGCGCTCGCTCCAGGAGCAGGGCGTCACCATCTGGGACGAGTGGGCCAACGCCGACGGCGGCCTGGGCCCCGTGTACGGCCACCAGTGGCGCTCGTGGAGCACGCCGGACGGCGCGCCCGTGGACCAGATGCGGCAGCTGGTGGACGGCCTGAAGAAGAACCCGGACTCGCGCCGGCACCTGGTCAGCGCGTGGAACGTGGCGGACCTGCCCGCCATGAAGCTGCCGCCCTGCCACGTGATGTTCCAGTTCTACGTGGCCGACGGCCGGCTGTCCTGCCAGCTCTACCAGCGCAGCGCGGACATCTTCCTGGGGCTGCCCTTCAACATCGCGTCGTACTCGCTGCTGACGATGATGGTGGCGCAGGCCACGGGCCTCGTCGCGCACGAGTTCATCCACACGCTGGGCGACGCGCACCTGTACCTGAACCACGTGGAGCAGGCCCGGGAGCAGCTCACGCGCGCCCCCCGCGCCCTGCCGCGCATGCGCCTCAACCCGGACGTGGAGGACCTGTTCGCCTTCCGCTACGAGGACTTCACGCTGGAAGGCTACGACCCCCACCCCGCCATCAAGGCGCCCGTGGCCGTATGACGGCGCGCCTGTCCGCCATCGTCGCCATGGCGGCGAACCGCGCCATCGGCCTGGGCAACACCCTGCCCTGGCGCCTGCCGCAGGACCTGGCGCGCTTCAAGCGCCTGACGATGGGCCACACCCTCGTCATGGGCCGCAGGACGTACGAATCCATCGGGAGGCCCCTGCCCGGCCGCACCACCGTGGTCCTCACCCGCCAGCCCGGCTGGGTCGCGCCGCCCGGCGTCCAGGTGGCGCACTCCGTGGACGCGGCCCTGGCGCTGGCCCGCGCCGACAGCGAGGTCTTCATCGCCGGGGGCGCGGACCTGTATGCCCAGACGGTGGACCGGTGGGACCGGCTCTACCTCACCCGCATCGCGCGCGACTTTCCGGGCGACGCCTTCTTCCCGCCCGTGGACCTGTCCGCGTGGAGGCTCGTGGAGGAGGAAGCCCACCCGGAGGCGGACCTCCCCTTCGGTTTCCTCACCTACGAGCGGTAGGGATGGCCCTTCCGCAGTAGCCCTCGCGGTCACCCGGAGTGTTGCTCTCCCGCCCCCTTCGTCCTCGGAGGGGGCGCTGTATCCTGATATTGATTCTCAGAATTGAACGCCCCAGAGGGGGTTGGTAGAAGTCAGGCGTGAATCGCGCCGCCTCCGTCACGCTGTGCCTGCTGCTCGCGTTGTCCTCCACCGTCCGGGCCGAAGCGCCCGCGTCCGAAGAGGGCCGCACCTGGCACCGGCTGGTGGGCATCCTCCAGTACCTCCAGGCGGACTACCCGGCGGCGGTGTCGACGCGCTCCGAGTTCGAGCTGGCGGAGCAGAAGAGCTTCGCGGCGGAGGCGCTGGAGGCGGCGAAGGAGCTGGGCCCGGCGGCGGCCACCTTCGTGCCGAAGGTGCAGGCCATCCAGGCGCGCGTGGACCAGTCCACGGACCCCGAGGGCGTGAGCCGCGACTGCGGGGAGCTGGTGGAGAGCCTGGTGCTGGCGGGGGGGCTCGCGCGCAGTCCCCGCAAGACGCCGGACCTGGAGCAGGGCGCGAAGCTGTTCCAGGCGAACTGCGCGGTGTGCCACGGCGTGGACGGCAAGGCGGCGGTGGACATCGCGGCCACCATGGAGCCCGCGCCGGCGAACTTCCAGGACCCGCAACTGATGGAGGAGGGCCTGACGCCCTACAAGGCGTTCAACACCACCAGCTTCGGCGTGCCCGGCACCGCGATGCCGGCCTTCCCCACCCTCTCCGAGGACGACCGCTGGTCGCTCGCGTTCTTCGTCTTCACGCTGCGCCAGCCGCCGTGCCAGGGCGAGCCGCCGCGCGCGTCGCTGGAGCGCCTGGCCACCGCCACCGACGCGGAGCTGGCGAAGGAGTACGGCGCGGACAAGGTCGCGTGCCTGCGCCGGAACATGCCGGACGAGGACGAGGAGAAGGCGCTGCTCGCCGCCCGGCAGTCGGTGGGCAACGCGATGCGCATGGGCGCCGCGGGCGACTACGCCAGCGCGAGGACGGAGCTGCTGGACGCGTACCTCAACGGCCTGGAGCCGGTGGAGCCCAAGCTGCGCGGACGCGACCCGGTGCTCACCCAGAAGCTGGAGGAGGCCTTCCTCCAGGCGCGGCTCGCCGCCGAGCGCAAGAGCCCGCACCTGCAGGACGAGGGGCGTGAGCTGCTGTCGCTGCTGGACCAGGCGCGCAAGGCGAACGGCAGCACCACGGACATGCTGTCGGTGGCGTGGCTGACGCTGCTCATCCTGCTGCGCGAGGGCTTCGAGGCGACCATCATCGTCACGGCCCTGCTGGCGGCGCTCAAGAAGATGAAGGCCCCGGAGCAGGTGCGCGTGGTGCACGCGGGCTGGGTGTCCGCGCTCGTCGTCGGCGCGCTGGCGTACCTGCTGGGCCGCAAGCTGCTGGCGGGCGCGCAGCGCGAGTGGCTGGAGGGCGTCACCGCGCTCGTCGCCGTGGCCATGCTGCTGTACGCGGCGCTGTGGCTCAACGCGCGCGCCAACGTGAGCCAGTTCATGGGGGAGCTGCGCCAGCGCATGCAGGGCGCGCTGGGCCGGGGCAGCACGTTCGGCCTGTTCGCCATCGCCTTCACGTCGGTGCTGCGCGAGAGCTTCGAGACGGCCATCTTCCTCCAGGGGCTCGCGGTGGACTCCGCGGCGGGCGTGGCCTGGGGCGCGCTGGCGGGCGTCGTCGCGCTGGCGGTGCTGGTGCTCTTCGTCAACCGCATGGGCTACCGCCTGCCCATGAAGACGCTCTTCAACCTCTCCACCGTGGTGCTGGTGGTGACGGCGGTGATGCTGCTGGGCAAGGGCATCCATTCGCTGCAGGAGGTGGGCGCGCTGCCGCTGATGCCGGTGCGCTTCATCACCGTGGACATGCTCGGCGTGTACCCGGATGTCCTGTCGTTGGTGCCGCAGGCGTTGCTGGCCGCGGCCCCGCTGGCCTACTGGGCCCTGCGCCGGCGGGCGCGCGCGGCGACGGCCGGCTCAGGCGACGGGGCGACGCAACCGCCGCCCTTGCGGTAGCGTGGAACGTGGTGAAGCGCTCCCCCCTCCTGTTCCCACTCCTCGCCCTGCTGCTCGTGTCGGGCCTGGCCTCCGCCCAGGAGGCCCCCGCCGAGCCGGCCACGGCTCCCACCCGGGGCCTCACGCCGCCGCCCCTGGTGGGCGCGGAGGCGGAGGACGTGCCGGCGCCTCCGGACGCTGAATCCCCGGAGGATGCGCCCTCCGGGTCGCGCCCCTCCGTCACCGCCGGGGCCCTGCCGGACGCGCGGCCTCCGCCGTCGAAGGACCCCGTGCCCCGCGTGGCGGTGGAGGCGCTGGGCGGCGCGGCGGGCGGCGTGGTGGGCGCCACGGTGCTGGGCTCCTTCGGGTACCTGCTGGGCTCCGCCACCGTGGGCTGTGACGAGTGTCTGGTGATGGCCGTCGCGGGCGCCGCGGCCGGGGCGCTCATCGGCATCCCGGTGGGCACCTACGCGGGCGGCCGGTTCATGAACGGGCGCGGCAGGCTGGGCCCCACGGTGGCCGGCAGCATGGTGGGCTGGGGCGCGACGCTGCTGGGCATCTCGCTGGTGAACAGCGGCGGCGCCGACGCGCCTCCCGCCGTGAACGCCGCGCTCTTCATCCTCCCGGTGGTGGGCGCGAGCGTGGGCTACGAGCTGACGCACAGCAGCACCCTCCGCGCGGAGGAGGCGGCGCGGCAGCCCCACGCCCCCCAGGGCGTGCGCCTGATGCCCGTGGCCACCTACGGCGCGAAGGGCCCGCACCTGGGCCTGCTGGGCAGCTTCTGACCTGCGTCAGGCAGGTCCGTTGAAGCAGAAGGCCCTGGCGTCCCGGGGCCTCACGCCCCGTCCCTGAAGGGCTCAGGCGCCCACGCGGAACCAGCTGAAGGACTCCTCGCGCACGCGGCCCTCCGCCACCAGCTTCTCCAGCGTGGCCAGGGCGCTGCGCTCCGCCACCGGGTGCAAGAGCGGCGGCGTGTCCGCGTAGGCCGTCGCCACCACCTCCGCCAGCGTGGCGCCCGTCGCGGGCACCGACTCCAGGATGATGGCCTCGCGCTGGGCGCGGTGGCGCAGGTACTCGTCCAGCTTGCCCGGGCCGTCCGGCACCGGCGCGCCGTGCGCGGGGTACAGCGTGGTGACGGGCCAGTCGCGCAGCCGGCGCAGCTGCGCGAGGTAGTCCACCATGTTGCCTTCGGGCGGGTCGATGACGATGGAGCCCACGCTGGCCACCATGTCCCCCACCACCGCCGCCCTGCTGCGCGAGTCCACCAGGCACAGGTGCCCCTGCGCGTGCCCCGGCGTGTGCAGCACGCGCCAGCGCTGCGGCAGCGGCCCGCCCAGCTCCAGCACCTCGCCGTCCTCCAGCAGCCGCTCCACCGGGAAGTCCAGCCGGTCCGCCGTGCGCGCGTGGCACCAGAGCGGAATCCCCAGCCGCTCCTTCACCGCGAGCGCCCCGCCCACGTGGTCGCCGTGGTGGTGGGTGAGCACCACCGCCAGGGGCCGCAGCCCCTCCGCCTTCAGGCTGGACACCAGCGACAGGAGCTTCGCGTACTGCTTCACGTCCGACGAGCCCGGGTCCACGATGAGCAGGTCGCCCGTGCCCAGCACGTACGCGTTGGTGTGCGTCGCGGGCGGCAGCGTGGGCGTCTCCAGCGCCACCACGCGCACGCCGCGCTGGAACTCGATGCGCTGGGCCACGTAGCCCGGGCAGTACGGCGGCGTGTTCAGCCGCGCGCGCGCGTCCGCCTCGTCGGTGAACTCCGACAGCACCTGCAACGCGTGCTGCGCGGGCGGGTGCAGCAGCGCCGTGCCCTCACTCCAGCGCGACAGCGCGTCCTCCGGCCGCGTCCACGCGCCCTCGGACAGCTCCCCGGGGAGGACGCTCGCGGTCGCGGCCTCCGGCAGCTCCACCAGGTAGAAGCGCGTGTCGAAGCGCACCGGGATGGAGGGCGGGGTGATCCACCGGCCCGCCGGCCGCAGGTCCTCCGCGCGCAGGGTGAGCGCGTGGCGCGAGAGCCACTCGCTCCACTTTACCGTCCCCGCGAGCAGCGCCGTGCGCCCCTGGGCCAGCGCCGCCTCGGAGAGCGCCCCCGCGCCCTCGGCCACCAGCACGCCCGCCTCCTCGAAGAGCTCGCGCGCCGCCGCCGAGCGCAGCGCGGCCTCTTCACCCTGCGCGCCCTGCACGGGCACGTCCGCGTCGTCGCGGTCCAGCTTGCCGCCCGGGAAGGCGTAGAAGCCTCCGGCGAAGGCCAGCGCCCGCTCGCGCTTCACCCAGAACACCTCCACGCCCACGCCGTCCCGCGCGCGGCGGTAGAGGATGACCACCGAGGAGGCCCGGGGTTCGACGGGGGCGTAGGGGGCGAAGAGGCCCATGCCGGGGAGGGGCTCGCTCATGGTTGCACCATCCTTCAGGACTGCGTCGTCTGGCCGAGCAGCCGGCCCATCATGTCGCGCGCCCGCTCCGCCTGGTCCGGCCGGACATAGAGCCGCGTCAGTCGCACCGCGCCACTGTAGCGCTGGTACAGCGGCGTGTACCGCGCCACCTCCGTGAGCCGCCCCGTGGACACGTCCAGGATGAACAGCCCCGGGTTGCCCCCGGCCGCCCCCACGTACTTGCTGAGCGCGCCCTTGGACTGCACCGTGTAGTGCTCGAAGCCCTCGCTGGTGAGCGCGCTGTTGAGCACCTCCAGGTCGTAGCCCGTGTCGCGCTCCGTGAACTGCGCCAGCAGCTTGAAGCCCTGCCGGCGGCTGATGCGCTCCGCCCACCGGTTCTTCGAGCGGCGCAGCGTGTACCAGAGCGCCGCGTCGTCGCAGAGGAGGAAGGCCTCCGGGTCCGCCGGGATCTCGAACTCGCCGGGCGTCTCCTCGTAGTAGCGGCGCAGCATGTGGTCGAAGTTGACCGACGTGTGGTGCAGGTACACCGACACGAACATGTGGTAGCGGCTGAGCAGGAAGTCCTCGAACGCGAACGCCGCCGCGCGCGACAGGGCCAGCACCGCCTTGCCGTCCTTCACCGCCGGGTTCAGGTTGGAGACGATCCAATCCAGGTCGTACCGGCCATAGTTCACGCCCGTGTAGAACGAGTCGCGCAGGAGGTAGTCCATCCGGTCCGCGTCCAGCTCCCCGGAGACGATGGCGCGCAACAGCGGCGTCCAGTCCACGCCCTTGTGGGTGAAGCCCGGGTCCTTCGGCGGCTTCGCGCCGGAGATGAGCGCCACCGTGGCCATGGGGGTGATGCCCCGGGGGCTGAACTCGCGCTGGATGACCTCCGTCAGGGAGCTGTCCAGGATGAGCTTGGCGGTGAAGTCCTCGTGGTTCGCCTGCTCCCCTTCCGCCACGGAATCCAGCCAGCCGGGCAACCGCAGCAGCGACCGCCGGGGCGCGATGCGCTCCGACGCGTGCGACAGGGGCATGTGCCCCAGGTCATGACACAGCACCGCCAGCCGCACGGCTTCGCAGAAATGTTCACGCACATCGTCCGGCAGGTCGGACCGGCTGGCCACGGCGCCGAAGACGCGCGAGGCGACGAACATGGCGCCCAGGCTGTGGGCGTGGCGGGTGTGGGTGGCGCCGGGGAAGGCCATGTCGCCAAAGCCCAGCTGCCGCACGTAGCGCAGCCGCTGGTAGAAGCGGCTGTCGATGACGGCCTTCTCCGGGTCGCTCACCGGGATGACGCCGTGGATGGGGTCGCGAATCCGCATGTCGTCCTTGCCGGGCTTCTGGAATCCCGGACCTCCTCCAGGGGGTCGCCCACCTTGGAGGTCACCTACCGTACCGCAGACCCTGGCGGGCGGTAGCCCCGTGAGGAGGCGACCAGACACCATGTCTCCCGCTGGGAAGGTCCCAAGGGACGTGCTAACCCTTCCCGCACTCCGAATGCACATCATCCTGCTGCACAATCGTGACCACGAGCTGCTCGAAGAAGACCCGGGGCGCGAAGCCCGCGAGGACGTGGTCCGGGTGGCCGAAAGCCTGGCCCAGGCGTTGAGCCGGGACGGGGTGGTCGCCGAGCCGCTCGCCATCGAAGGGGACCGGCTGGACTTCGTGGAGGCCCTGCGCTTCCTCCAGCCCGACCTCGTGGTGAACCTGTGCGAGTCGCTGGCCGCCGACAGCCGCGGGGAGATGGCCATCCCCTGCCTGCTGGACGCGCTGGGGCTGCCGTACACCGGCTCGTCCGCCCTGTCGCTGGGGCTGGCGCTGCACAAGCCCAAGGCGAAGGAGCTGCTGCGCGCCAACGGCGTCTCCACGCCCGCCTCCTGCGTGGTGCGCCGCCGTGAGGACGCCCTGGCGGTGGACCTGCCCTGGCCCCTCATCGTGAAGCCCGCCCGCGAGGACGCCAGCGTGGGCATGGACTTCGACTCCGTGGTGACGGAGCGGGCCGCCCTGGTGCGGGCGTGCGAGGCGGTGCTCAAGACCTTCCACCAGCCCGCGCTGGTGGAGCAGTACATCCCGGGGCGGGAAATCTACGTGCCGTTGTTGGGCAACAGCCCGCGACAGGCGCTGCCGCTCACGGAGATCCACTTCGGCCACGCGTTCGACGACCGTCCGAACATCGTGTCGTACCGGGCCAAGTGGGAGGTGGAGTCGCCGGAGTACCGGGACTCGACCTCCGGGCCGTGCAAGCTCGACGCAGTGCAGGAAGCCCGTTGCGTCCAGACGGCGCTGGAAGCATTTGCAGCGCTGGACTGCCAGGACTATGGACGCGTGGACCTTCGGGTGTCGCCCGAGGGTGTGCCGTACGTCATCGACATCAACCCCAACTGCGACCTTCACCCGGGCGCGGGGTTCGCGAAGGCGGCGCAGGCCGCTGGGATGGACTACGCGACCCTGGCCTCACGAATCGTGGAGGTCGCTCTCGAAAGAGCCCATGGAAATCCGCACACTCGAAAGAAAGGACCGGGAACCGCTCGTCGCGTTGATCCGGCGAATCGAAACCTTCTCGCAGGAGGAGCAGGACTGCGCCATCGAGCTGGTTGACACCGCGCTCACCGCGGGCAACCGGGACTACTCCATCCTCGTGGCGGACCGCGGGCAGGAAGGCGGCATCGTCGGGTACGCGTGCTACGGCCCGACGCCCATGACGGAGAACGCCTTCGACCTGTACTGGATCGCCTCCTCGCCGGAAGTGCGCGGCCAGGGCATTGGCGCCCAGCTCATCTCCTCCATGGAGGGCGACCTGCGCCGCCGCAAGGCGCGGCTCATCCGCGTGGAGACGAGCGCCACGGAGGCCTACGGCCCCACGCGCGGCTTCTACGCGTCCATGAAGTACGGGGAAGAGGCGCGCCTGCGGGATTTCTACAAGCAGGGCGACGACCTCATCATCCTGACGAAGCGCCTGTAGTCCGCCGTCCGCAGCAGACCACCCCTGGGCGTGAGTGAAGACGCCGCCCGGGTCCCCGTCAGGAGGGGGCAGATGCCTTCCATGAACCGACCGATGCGACGCACCCGTCTGGGATTGTTGAGCCTGCTCGCCCTGCTGACGGGGGCACCCGCCCCCGCCTGGGCCCAGGCCCCCTCCTCCGCCGCGCTGAAGTCCCAGGCGAAGGCCGCGGCGACCCAGGCGCAGCAGAAGGCGCCTGCCCCCGCCCCGCAGACGCAGGAGCTCTCCGACGCGCTGAGGGCCCCGCGCCCCAAGGGCGGCGAGTACTTCGGCCTGTACCTGATGGACAAGAAGGTGGGCTGGTTCTTCACTGACTTGACGGCGCTGCCGGGCGGCAAGGCGCAGAGCATCAACGAGCTCATCTTCAAGGCGCAGGTGGGTACGCGCGTGTCGGAGCGCGTGCACCGCGAGGTGCGCGTCTACGAAGCGAAGCCGGGCGGGCGCCTCTTGTCCTTCACCGTCACCCAGCGTGGGGACGGCGGGGACCAGGAGCTGGTGGGCACTGCCACGGCGGACGGGCTGCGCGTGGTGCGCAAGCGCCCGGGCCAGCCGGAGGAGGTGCTCAAGCCGATGCCCGCGCCCAAGGAGACGGTGGACGACGCGGACCAGGCGCGCGTGGCGCTCCTGCGCGGCAAGAAGGTGGAGGGCGTGCTGCTGGACGGCACCGACCTGGAGGGCTACCGCACCGTCACCACGGTGGAGGCCCCGGAGGAGCAGGTGCTGGGCGGCGTGAAGGTGAAGCTCGCGCGCGTGAGCACGCTGTCCGACAAGGAGAAGGTGCCGGTGGCGGCCTTCCTGACGACGGACGGGAAGATGGTGCGCGTGGACTTCGGCCAGACGATGCAGGCGCGCGCCGAGTCCGAGTCCGTGGCCAAGCGCATGGACCTGGTGGAGGTGTTCGGCCTCACGCGCGTGGTGCTGCCAAAGCCGCTGCCCGCGAAGGCGCGCGAGGTCCCCGGGCAGGTGACGCTGGTGATGAAGAACCTGCCGGCGAAGTTCCAGCAGGACACGTACCGGCAGAAGTACAAGCCGCTGCCGGATGGCCGCGTGGAGGTGACGCTGATGGCGGCGCCGCCCGCGCCCAAGGGCCGCAAGCCCCGGCCGGTGGCGGACCCCGACGGCGGGGCGAACCTCAAGTCCACGCTCGCGGTGGAGTCCGAGGCGCCGGCCATCGTCGCGCAGGCCAGGAGCATCATCCGCGAGGAGAAGGACGCGTACACGGCGGCGCGGATGCTGTCCGCGTGGGTGTACAGCAACCTGCAGAAGGACTACGGCGCCAGCGCGGACCGGGCCACGGACGTGCTGCGCCAGAAGAAGGGCGACTGCACGGAGCACTCGCTGCTCACGGTGGCCATGATGCGCGCGTCCGGCATCCCCGCGCGGCGCGTGGACGGCGTCATCTACATGGTGAACGCCGACGGCGTGCCCGCGCTGTACTGGCACGAGTGGGTGGAGGCCTGGGTGGGCGAGTGGACCCAGTTGGACCCCACCTTCAACCAGCCCGTCGCGGACGCCACGCACTTCGCCGTGGGCTACGAGGGGAACGCTGAAATCACGCCCCTCATCGGTTCGCTCCAGGTCACCGACGTGAAGTAGCCGTCGGCGGTGTCCCGGGCCGCTTGTTTCAGTGGCCCGGGGTCGCCACCAGGCGCTCCGCGAGCGTGGCCGGGTCCGTCACGGGCCGCTCGCAGACGAAGCCGCGGCAGAGGTACGCCGCGCCCTGCCCTTCCACCGGGTCGCGCCCTTCAAAGAGTTCCTGGAGGCGCGCGGGCGGTGGAGCGCTGGTGTCGTTCCACCCGAAGGAGAACGCGGGGGCGTAGGTGCGGTTCGCGGCGGCCAGCAGCGGCGCCACGGCGGCGCGCGTGCCCGCGAAGGTGACGCCGGACGCGCCGTCCAGCAGCGAGTCCGCGGCGAGCCCCAGGTGCCCGTAGCCCAGCGGGTTGCGCACGAGCTGATCCCTCAGCTTGGCCACGTAGTGCTCCGGGTGCTCCAGGTGGGCCACGTCCCCCGTGAGCGCCGCGAGCGCCACCTGCGCCTCGGTCAGCGTGGAGGCCCCGGACGGGAAGGCGTTGTCGAAGAGGGAGTAGGCCGCCACCACCAGGTCCTTCTGTCCCCGGGGCGCTGACAGGTACGCGTGCTTCTCCTCGTCCCAGAAGAGCGCCACCGCGCGGTGCACGAGCGCGTCCGCGGCGTCCAGGTACTTCGCGTCGAAGGTGGCCTGATAGAGCGCGGTGAGGCCCGAGGCGAGGTCGCCGTAGTCCTCCAGGAAACCGTCGATGCGGCCCTTGCCGTCCTGGTGCGAGCGGAGCAGCCGCGTGCCGTCCCACAGGTTCGCGAGCACGAAGTCCGCCGCGTTGGCCGCGAGCTTCGCCCAGTCCGGGCGGTCGAAGACGCGCGCGGCGAGCGCGAGGCCGCGGATCATCAGCCCGTTCCAGCCCGCGAGGATCTTGTCGTCGCGGCCCGGCTTCACGCGCTGCTCGCGCGCGGCGAAGAGGAGGCGGCGCGCTTCGGCCAGCTCCGCCTGCACCATCTCCACGGGGCGGCCCTGCTCGGTCGCCACTGTCTCCACGGGGACGACGACCTCCAGCACGGTGGCGCCGTGTTCGAAGTTGCCCTGCGGGGTGATGCCGTAGTGGCGCAGCACGGTGTCGGCCTGGCCCGGGGAGAGCACCGCGCGGACCTCCTCCGGGCGCCAGACGAAGAACTTCCCCTCCTCGCCCTCGCTGTCCGCGTCCTGCGTGGCGTAGAAGCCGCCGGCCGGGTCGGTCATCTCGCGGCGCACGTAGTCGACGGTCTCCTCCACGACCTTGCGCCACAGGGGGCGTGACTCCACCTGCTCCGCTTCCGCGTACAGGTGCAGGAGCTGGGCGTTGTCGTAGAGCATCTTCTCGAAGTGGGGCACGAGCCACCGCTCGTCCACCGAGTAGCGATGGAAGCCTCCGCCCAACTGGTCGTAGAGGCCGCCCGACGCCATGCGCTCCAGCGTGCGGAACACGGCCGCCTTCAGGGGCTCACCGGCGCCGCGGCGCCACGCGCGCAAGAGCAGCGCGACGTTCATGGGGTTCGGGAACTTGGGCGCGCCGCCGAAGCCGCCGTGCACCGGGTCCATGCGCTTCGCCATCGCGTGGCCCATGGCGACGACGTCCTCGGCGGACAGGTGGCCGGGGGTGGCGTCCAGACCGTGCGAGGACAGCTCGCCCAGGCCCTCCTGGAAGCGGCGGGCCTGCTCCTCGATTTCGTCCGCCTTGTTCTCCCACGCGTCGCGCAGCGCGGTGAGGAGGCGTGGGAACCCGGGGCGGCCGTAGCGGTCCTCGGGGGGGAAGTAGGTGCCGCCGTAGAAGGGGCGCAGGTCGGGCGTGAGGAACACGGTGAGGGGCCAGCCTCCGCCCTGCCCCATGAGCTGCACGACGCCCTGGTAGATCTGATCCAGGTCCGGGCGCTCCTCGCGGTCGACCTTGATGTTGATGAAGCCGTCGTTCATCAGGCGCGCGGTGTCGGGGGACTCGAAGGACTCGTGCGCCATGACGTGGCACCAGTGGCACGCGGAGTAGCCCACGGAGAGCAGGATGGGCTTGTTCTGGGCGCGGGCCAGGGCCAGGGCCTCGTCGCCCCACGGGTGCCAGTCCACGGGATTGGTGGCGTGCTGGCGCAGGTAGGGCGAGGGCTCCTGGGCGAGCCGGTTGGTGGAGCCAGAGGGGGGATGTACGGCCATGGAGGGCTCCCGGGGCGCAGAGACTTGGCGGCCCATCACATTGTGAGCCCGGGTGCTCCGGAGCAAGCCGAAATGGCCTCACTCGCCGCTGGCCAACGGCCCTCCGGTGCGCTTTGTCCGGGGGCGTGCGTGCGTCCGCCGACTCCACCCCTGGCCTGGGAATGAGGGCCTGTGTCGCCCTGGTGGCGCTGGGCGTGGGGGTGCGGCTGGCCCTGGCGCTGGGCACGGACGTCTACTTCGACGAGGCCTATTACTGGCAGTGGGCGCGGCACCTCGCGTGGGGGTACTTCGACCACCCGCCGCTGGTGGCGTGGCTCATCGCCGCGCTGGGCATCCGGGGCACCGCGCTCCTGTGCGGCCTGGGCACGGGCGCGGCGGTGTGGGGGCTCGCGCGGGACGTCTACGGCTCCAAGGACGTGGCGTGGCGCGCGCTGGCCCTGTGGAGCGTGGTGCCGGTGGGCATCATCTCCGGGGTCTGGGCCACGCCCGACTCGCCCATGCTGCTGTTCTGGGCGCTGGGGCTGTGGGCGCTGTACCGCGAGAGGTGGGTGCTGGCGGGCCTGACGTGTGGCCTGGCGTTGTTGTCCAAGTACCCATCCGTGCTGCTGGGGCTGGCGTTCATGCTGGCGGCGCTGCGCGCGCGGAGGCTGCCGGCGGGCGCGTGGCTCACGGCGGGGCTTGGCCTGCTGTGCTTCCTGCCGGTGGTGCTGTGGAACGCGAGCCATGAATGGGTGGGCTTCGCGTTCCAGTTGAACCACGGCCTGGGAGGCAGCGGCGGTTGGAGGACGTTCGGGGAGTTCCTGGCGGGGCAGCTCGCGATGGGCGGGCCGCTGCTGTTCCCGCTGGCGCTGGTGTACGCGGTGCGGGGACCGCGCGAGCAGTTCCTCTTGCGCATGGCGGCGTTGGTGCCGCTGGTGTTCTTCGGCTACGCGGCGGCGCGCACGCGGGGCGAGGCCAACTGGCCGGCGGCGGCGTACCTGGCGGCGTGCATTGGCGTCGCGGGCATGAAGCACCCTTGGCAGCGGGGCACGGCGTGGAGCGGAGCGCTCATCTCGCTCGCGGTGGCGTCGCACCTGCTGTTCCCGGTGCTGACGTTCGAGCGGGACGTGCTGCTGTCACGGACGCACGGCTGGGGCCCGCTGGAGCGGCTGGCCCGGCCCGAGCAGCTCTTCGCCGGCATGACGCCGGGGCGCACGGCGGTGTACGCGCCGACGTATCAGATGGCCTCGCAGGTGGCGTACTTCGCGGGCGTGGAGACGGACACCGTGGGCCCGGCCCGGCGCAAGAGCCAGTACGACGTCTGGCCCCCGCTGGAGCTGAAGCCCGGGCAGGACGTGCTGTGGTGTTCGGAGAACGGCGCACCTCCGCCCGAGGAACTGGTGCAGCGCTTCGGTTCGGTGGAGGGGCCGGTGGAACTCACGGGCGACTTCCGGGGCCGGCGGCTGCACACGTTCACGGTGTGGCGCCTAAAGGATTGAACAGCCCCAATCAACATAAACAGCACCCAAGGCACATCAACACTCCACGACACAGATCAAAACCCACAATGAACGCCACAAAAAAGCGCGAATTTCAAACTGCATTCATGATCGACGACCCAGCACTTGAAAAGCTTGATCGAATTCTCAGCGAGTTCGGACCAAGAACATACACCATATCTTTCACAGACGGACTCACTCTTGAGTGTGGCGACCTGCAGGGCCTCAGACAGCAAACAAGCGACAGGGGAAATCCCATTCTTGAGATTCTAATCAGCACTTCTTGGCAGTCCCAGCAAAGGGCAGCAATTCGCCTACGCAAACCAGAAAAGCAAGAAGTATCGTCTATCGATTATGATATGGCGGGCGAAGAAAAGGACGTCTTCGTACTGTCTGGAAAACTAGACCAATGGATCGCAGCGCGAAGACCACCATATGCCTACTTCGCCCGATGGGAGCTGGTGCCGGTGGTCAGTTTCTTCGGCGGTACGGCCCTTCTGATCATGGCTTTGGCCGCATTTCCAGCCAGTGAGTCTGCAATTCAGGAAACAAAGACAGCAGGGAAGCCTTCACCACTAGCTGAAGTAGCGCCTTTATGGGGCTGGTTGCTCGCGACAATCGGATTCATCGCGACATGGCTAAGAAATCGCGTAATGCCAGTCGCGGACTTTGCAATAGGCGATGGCGTGGAGCGAAGTCGACGACTAGGCTGGTGGCGAAATGCAGTCATTCTCGCAACGGTCCTAAGCGTCGCGACCAGCGTTTTGACCAGCAAGCTAATGCAATAACAGTGTCTAACAATATTCAGGCCAGTGGCGGACGCCAGGGCCTGACCGCCCGTACGTGGATTGAGAGGGCCGCCATGTCCATGCGTAGCATGTTGGCCGAGGTCTCCAGGACTCACTACCCCAATGCACCCGCGACGCCAGCACAGCTCGCTGCGTTTGAAGCCCACGTAGGCTGGGAACTCGACAAGGACCTGCGCGCCTTTTACTTGCACTGCGACGGCGGCACGCTCTTCGAGACTCGCAACAACGCCAACTACCGCTTCCTCCCGCTCGCGGAGATCCGTCGCGCTCGTCTTGCAATCAGGGCCAGCGACGAAGACGAGGACGGAGCGCCTTCGGTCTACACGCTGGTGGACATGCAGGACTCAGACTTCATCGTCCTGGACGTTGCCCAGCGCATTGCCGGTAGCTACCCGCTATTCGACGCGTGGCACGAGACGTTCCCTGTGGTGGAGCGAATTGCATCCTCTTTTGGAGAGTTCTTGGAGAAGGCGCTGCGCAGCGGCAACCGCTCGTTCTGGTTGAGCAGCGCCCCTCCGGAACGCTGAGCAACCGAGGAACGCCCACGCCTCTTCGCACGGACATCCAGAGTCGTACCCCCGGCTCTCCGTGCACTGCCTCCGACGAGCCCTCCGGGGAATGACAATGGTCACCGGGAAGCTGGCACAGTACGCAGGCGGGTCAGTCGTTCGCCGCGCCCGCGAGGATCCACGAGCGGACGCGAACCACGAGCCCCGGGTTCTGATCAAAGTAGGCCGTGTTCTTCTGGGGCATGCGGCTCCCGCACGTCGTGCCCTCCATCTTGCGGATGAGCGCCGAGTTGTCCGGGTCGCCGGGCTGGACCCGCTTGAGCGTGCTGCATGAGGCGACGGTGGCGTTGACGTTGACCAGGTGGCTGTAGCTGCTCCCTGACGCGAGGTTGAGCCCACCGCTGGTGCCGTGGCAGCCCGTGCATGAGCCGGAGCTCCACACACCCTGCACATCCGTGGAGTACCGGGGCACGGAGACGAAGACGGTGAGGCTCCGGACCACGGGCGTGCTCGCGCCATCCGTGACGCTCACGGACAGGGTGAAGGACGTCCCCGTGGCCACCTCGGGCGAGAACCACTGCGCGCTCGCGCCGGTGGCCCCTCCCACCCAGGTGCCCTTTGAAGCAGGGGCCGTCTGCGACCACGCGAAGGTCAGCGGGTCCCCATCCGGGTCGCTCGCCGTGACGGTGAACGTGCCCGTCGCTCCCGCCAGCAGCGTCGCTGGGCCGGAGAGCGTCGCGTTCACCGTGGGCGGCTGGTTCACCTTCTGGACCGCGACGTCGACGGTGGCCTGCGTGCTGCCGCCCTTCCCGTCGGTGACGGTGACCCTCAACGTGTACGTCCCGCTGGAGAGCACATCCGGGGCCTTCCAACTGGTCTGGGCAGAAGCAGGGGCGCTGAAGGTCCCTCGCGGCGTGCCGGGCGTCACCTGCTCCCAGGCGTACGTGAGCGTGTCACCGTCCAGGTCGGTGGCGTTGACCGCCAGGGCGACGGACTGCTGCTCGTCGATGGGCGTGGCGGGCGTGGCCGTGGGCGTCGACACCGTCGGAGGCTTGTTCACGACGAGGGCGCGCGAGACATCCACCGCCACCGTGCCCTGCGTGATGCCGTCCCTGCCGTCGCTCACCGTCACCGTCAGCGTGAAGCGCTGGGCGCTCTCGACCTGCG
Organism: Corallococcus sp. BB11-1; assembly: GCF_026626625.1. Taxonomy (NCBI): domain Bacteria; kingdom Pseudomonadati; phylum Myxococcota; class Myxococcia; order Myxococcales; family Myxococcaceae; genus Corallococcus; species Corallococcus sp. BB11-1. Next base: position 165,851 of record NZ_JAPNJY010000031.1, read on the forward strand.
GAGCCGTCCAGGTGGGGTTGCGCGCGGAGGCGTCATTGAACGCGCCCGCTGGCGACGCGGGGCTCTGCGCCCAGGCATAGGTGAGCGCGTCCCCGTCCGAATCCGTGGCCTCCACCCCCAACTCCACCGGGCTCCCGGCGCTCACCTGGGTCGTCTGCGCATTCGGACCGATGAGGGTCGGAGGATGGTTGATGAGGGTCGAATCGTCACCGCCACAGGCGAGGCCTCCAAGCCCGAGGAGCAGCAACGGCAACAGGTACTGCGACAGATGGTGGCGCATGGGGGGTCCCTCAAAAATGAGGGCGGACCCTAGCAGGCAGTCAGAGGAACAGAGGAGGTGTGTTGCCCTGTCCAGCGGTCTCCCGCCATTGAGGACTTTCTCTCAGGGCACCTGTCCTCCAATGGCATGCACGAGCATGGCGGGAGGCTGCTGGCCCCCGACCCGAGCTGTTCGTCGGGCAGGGCGATGGCGAACGGGCTCGAAGTCACGCGCTCGTGGGCCGTCGCGCGCGCTTCGGCGTTGGCCGCTTCTCGGCCCACGTCAGGAGCTCGTCGAGCGCCGGGCAGAGCGACTGTCCCCACTCGGTCAGGTGGTACTCGACCTTGGGCGGCACCTGCGCGTGAACGATGCGCGCGACGATGCCGTCCTGCTCAAGCTGCCGAAGCTGCTGGATGAGCATCTTCTGCGAGATGGCTGGGATTGCACGCTCCAGCTCGGAGAAGCGGAGCAGCTTGCCGCCGAACAGGTGGAAGAGGATGACCAGCTTCCAGCGGCCCTCCAGCATCTGGATGGCTTCCTCGATGCCGCTGGCCGCCGTCGCTGGCGTATGGTGCTCATGCTTACCCAAAGGTATGTACCCTACTTTCCCGTGTGTTCTTGCGGAACAAAACCGTACTCATTACAGGATGGGCAATGCAAACGACGCCCGACCCGCTCCCTGGCCTGCCCGCGCCGATCGCGAGCTACTTCACACACGAGACGACCAACCCAGCAGCCGTGGCGCGGTGTTTCACCGACGATGCGCTCGTCGTGGATGAGCGCCACGAACACCGCGGGCGCGCCGCCATCGAGGCGTGGAACGCTGCCGCACACAGCAAGTACACGTTCACGACGCAACTGCTCGCGGCGGAGTCCGACGGTGCTCGCACCACGGTGCGTGCGAAGGTGATGGGCAACTTCCCAGTCAGCCCCATTGAGCTCCGCTTCCGCTTCACCCTCGCTGACGGGCTCATCGCCCGACTGGAGATTGCACCGTGAGCTTCGACCTCGAACTGAAGAGCCGCCGAGCCCTTGTCACGGGAGGAACGAAGGGGGTCGGTGCGGCGGTCGTCACGGCCCTCGTCAACGCCGGCGCCAAGGTTGTCGCGACCGCACGCACCGTTCCCAGCGACACGCCTGACGTGCACTACGTCGCCGCCGACGTCACGACCATCGAAGGCTGCGCGCAGGTGGCGCGCGACGCACTCGCGCACCTCGGTGGCATCGACATCCTGGTCCATGTGCTCGGCGGCTCGAGTGCGCCCCCAGGTGGCTTTGCGGCGCTCAGCGAGGACGCGTGGCAGAAGGAGCTCAATCTGAACCTGATGCCCTCGGTCCGGCTCGACCGAGCGCTCTTGCCGTCGATGTTGGAGCAACGCTCGGGCGTCATCGTGCATGTCACGTCCATCCAGCGCGAGCTGCCCCTGCCAGAGTCAACGACGGCGTACGCCGCAGCGAAGGCGGCGCTGGCGACCTACAGCAAGTCACTGTCGAAAGAGGTGGCGCCGAAAGGCGTGCGGGTGGTCCGCGTCTCGCCGGGCTGGGTGGAGACCGAGGCTTCTGTGCAACTGGCCGAGCGCCTCGCCAAGGAGGCCGGCACCGACTACGAGGGCGGCAAGCAGCTCATCATGAAGGGGCTGGGAGGCATCCCGCTCGGCCGTCCGGCCACGCCTCAAGAGGTCGCCGACCTCATCGCGTTCGTCGTGTCGCCGAAGGCGGGCTCCATCACCGGCACGGAGTACGTCATCGATGGCGGCACAGTGCCGACGGTGTGAGCCGTGAACGGTGGCCTCCTGCCCCGAGGCCACCTCCTGCTACTCGGCGTCGAACGCGGCCAGGTCCCCTGCCCCTCCACGCCTCGGTGGGCGCGCTTCAGCGTCTCCTCCAGCGCCTTGACGCTGTCCTCGAACCCTCCCGGCACCTCGATGGTGACCTTCGACATCGTCTGAGGTCGTCCGGTGGCGCGGGTAGAGGACTCCCACCGTCGGCGTCCGAGTACCACCCACATCAGGCGACGGGAGACCGGGGCCGGCCGGTCGCTGGTGAACACATGAAGCAGGGATGACACCGGGTCCGTGAGACGACTGGCGAACAGTCAGTCGTCCCCTCGGTTGTGGATCACACCGGGCGTGATGACGGTGCGCCCCGTGGATGGTGTTGGCGCGGCTCCCTTCAAGGGGTCAGCGGCCAGCGGGCGCGAAGCGGTCAGTGGAACGGGCGTTGGTGGGGAGGGGTTGGATGATGACTCGCGGCGGTCGTGCGTGGCTTTCGGCGTTGTCACTGGTGGCGGTCAGCGGTCCTGCGCTGGCCTCCGGTGTCAGCGCGAATGGTCCGGATCCGGTCAGCGTTCGTCCATTGGCCAGGCTTCCGGAAGAGAGCGGCTTCGCCTCCGCCACGAACTTCGAGCTCCAGCCCCAGGCCACCCTGAACGGGCAGCTGTACTTCTTCAGCGGCCCGCGCGTGGAAGCCTACGACCACCGCCCCCTGAAGCTGTGGGCGACGGATGGCACTGCCCAGGGCACGCGCTCCATGCAGGACCTGGTGCCGCCCTCCGCCGTCATCGACCACACGACGTTGTCCTCGGTGCCGGGCCGCCTGTTCTTCACCGCCCACGACACGGCCACCGGCCGTGAGCTGTGGACGAGCGACGGCACGGCCCAGGGCACCCACGTCGTACGGGACCTCCAGTCGGGAGCGGCCAGCGGCGTGCGCGCGCCGAACCTGCCCGTCGCCTTCGGCACCTCCGTGCTGTTCGCCGCCGAGGACCGCGACGGCGACACCGAGCTCTGGAAGTCGGACGGCACCGAAGCGGGCACCGTGCGCGTCCAGGACGTGTGGCCCGGTCCCCAGGGTTCCCATCCCTCCTTCCTGGGGCCGTGTGGCGGCGCCATGTACTTCAGCGCCGTCGGTCCCGAGGGCCGGGAGCTGTGGCGGACGGATGGCACGGATGCGGGCACCTGGCGCGTCCGCGACCTCCGTCCGGGCGCCGAGTCGTCGAACCCCGGGCCCGTCACCGCGCTGGGCTCCACCTGCTTCTTCACCGCGGACGACGGTCAGCACGGCAGGACCCTGTGGAAGACGAATGGCACCTATCCGAGCACGTCCCGGGTGAGCGACCTGGTGGCGGGCTCCTTCGAGCCGGAGCTGAGCCAGCTCACCGTGCTGGGTGACACGCTCCTGTTCCTCGTGAAGGACGGCCAGCAGGTGGACCTCTGGCGCACGGACGGCACGGAGGCGGGCACCCTTCCGGTGAAGGCGCTTCCGCGCGACCTCAGCGGGACCGTCTCGCTCGTCCGGGCGGGCGCGCGCGTCTACTACCTCACCCAGGGCACGGGGTCCGGCCGCCAGCTGTGGGTGACGGACGGCACGGCGCAGAAGACCACGGCCATCCCGCTGGAGGACGCGGGTCGGCCCCTCGTCCCGCACTTCATCGCGGCCTGGGGTGACGAGCTCGTCTTCTACCGCGCCCCCAATGACTGGGGCGGCGAGCTGTGGCGCACCGACGGCACCGCGGCGGGCACGTACCGTCTGGCCCGGGTGCCCGCGACCCGGCCGTTCTCGCCGTCCAGGGTGGTGCCGTTCGGGGACTCGCTGATCATCCCCAATGACAGCCCCTTCAACGGCCTGTCGCTGTGGCGGCTGGACCGCGACGCCACGGCGCCTGCCTTCCGCGAGTGCCCGTCCCACCTGGACGTGCCCGCCACGCATGCCCAGGGCACGGAGATGCGCCTCCCGGTGCCCGCGCTCACCGGTGGCCAGACGCCCCTGACGGTGCGCACCAGCCACCCCGAGGGCACGCCGCTGACCATGCCCATGAGCTTCCCCGTCTACTACCAGGCCGAGGACGCGCAGGGCCGGGTCGCCGCGTGCGTCATCGAAGTCGCCGTGGCCAACCTGACGCCGCCCACCATCCAGGGCTGCCCGTCGGAGCTCGTCGTCAACACCCGCTCGCCCCGGGGCGCCACGGTGTACTACCCGGAGTTCACGGTGACGGAGGAGACGGGCGGCGAGGTCGTCACCTCCATCATCCCGGAGAACGGCAGCGTGCTGCCCCTGGGCACCACCCTGGTGACGATGACGGCCCGCGACCGGGCGGGCAACACGTCCACCTGCGCCTTCCCCGTCACCGTGCGCGACGGTCAGCCGCCCGCGTCCGCGTGCAAGGTGAGCGAGGTGCGCGTGGAGGCCGAGGGCCCGGACGGCGCTCGCGCCTGGTGGCCGGAGGTGACCGCCAGCGACAACGTCTCCGCCCAGGCGGCCACCTCCCGTACGCACGCCCCCGGCGACCTGTTCCCCCTGGGCATCACCCGCGTGCAGCTCACCCGCACCGATGAAGCGGGCAACAGCAGCTCGTGTGAAATCCAGGTGAAGGTGCGCGACTCCCGGCCGCCCGTCCTCGCCTGCCCGGACGACGTCACGCTGCGGACCGCCGTCATGTCCGGCACCCGCGCCGACTACCCGCCGGCCACCGCTCAGGACGCCGTGTCCGCGGCGGAGCTGCACTACACCCCCGAGCCGGGCACGCCGCTCGCGCCGGGCATGCATTCGGTGCAGGTGACCGCGCTCGACGCGGCCGGCAACGCGGCGCTGTGCAGCTTCCACGTCGCCGTGGAGTACGACCCGACGACGGACATGACGCGCAGCCTGGGGTGCTCCGTGGGCAGCGGCCCGGCTTCGGGCGCGGGCTGGGCGGCGCTGCTGCTCCTCGGCTGGACGCTCAGCCGCCGGAAGAAGGGCACCGCGCAGGACGCCTGAGCATCCGCTACAGTCCCGCGCGGACCATGGACCTCACCCTCTTCGTCGTCGGACTCGTGAAGGTCGTCTTCGGTGGACTCGTGGCCGCGCTCGGAATCGGCCTGGGGATGCACGGCCTGGGTCGCCTGCTGGACAGCCACCCGGTGGAGGAGCTGCGCCAGGGCAACGTCGCCGCAGGGCTGGTGCACGCGACGAGCCTCGTGTCGCTGGGCCTGCTGGTGCAGCACGCGCTGAAGGCCACCGGGGACGCGGTGGACATCGCGGTGCAGAACCCGCCCGTGCCGCCCATCGCGGTGCTCCAGCTCATGGGCCTGTCCCTGGTGCACGTGGCGCTGTCGCTGGCGGTGGGCGTGGCGGTGCTCGCGCTGGGCGTGCGGCTGTTTGACAGGATGACGCCGGGCATCGACGAGCTGGCGGAGGTGCGCAAGGGCAACATCGCCGCGGCCCTCATCCTCTGCGCCTTCCTGCTGGTGATTGCCCTGCTCACCGCGCCCGGCCTGCAGGCCGCGCTCAACGGGCTCATCCCCTTCCCGCAGCTCCCCACCGGCATGCTGCGCGCGCCCGCCTGAGTCCCAGCACCATGGCCGCGCGCTCCTGGAAGACCTGGCTGCGGTGGGGACTGGCGGGCACGGTCCTGGCCACGGTCTTCTGGCGCGTGGACGTCCAGAAGGCGGGGCGGCTCGCGGAGGCCCCGGGGACGGAGGTGGGGGCGGGCTCGCCGGTGGAGGCGACGCTGGACCTGGGCAGGGCGCTGGTGCCGGAGGACACGCCCCCGGACCGCGTGCACGCGTATGACTGGCGCGTGGAGGGACTGGAGCCCGCCCGGCAGCAGGTGGCCTACGGCCTGGGCGAAGCGGTGGAGCGCGGGCTGGAGCAGGCGCACCGCGACCACAGCCTGCGGCTGCGCTACCGCGCCATGGGCCCGGAGCGCTTCACGTACGTGGCGCCCCCGGGGTGCGGCACGGACATGCGCTGCATCTACGCGGAGCTGATGCAGAGCAACGCGGTGCCGGTGCGCGTCCTGGGCGAGCGCTTCGCCACCTCCATCCGCGAGCGCAACCTGGACGCCGCGCAGGCCACCGAGCTCATCCTCGGCTTCGTGCGCCGCATCCGCTACGAGCTGCCCGGGGACGAGCCGTTCGGCATCGTCCCGCCAGGGCTGGTGCCCGCGCAGGACCGCGGCGACTGCGACTCCAAGGCCGTGCTCGCGCTGATGCTGCTGCGGCAGGTGGGCGTGGACGCGGTGCTGCTGTACTCGGATGCGCTGGCGCACGCGGCCATTGGCGTGGGCCTGCCCGGCTCCGGCACCCGCATCCCCTTTGGCGGACGCGGCTACCAGTACGCGGAGCTCACCGCGGACGGCTGGCCCCTGGGCATGATTCCGCCCCAGTACAACAAGCCCCAGCTGTGGCGGGTGCTCCCGCTGCCGGACGCGCCCACGCCGGCGCCAGGGTAGGCGAAGTCTCCCGTCCCGACCCGCTCCCGGGAGGACTTGGAGTTCGCCGTAAATTCCATTATTCCTGCTTTCACGGGGATGCGTGGGGAAGGTCCGCGCCCTCCGTCCACGACAGGGAGCAGGCACATGGAAGCGAAGCGTTCACAGGGTCGGGCCCGTCGGTCGTTCGTCCTCGCGGGGCTGGCGGCGCTGGCGGTCGGGTGTGGTGCGGAGGAGGGCGCCGACGCGGCGGTGGCGCCGGGCGCGGTGGAGCAGGAGCTGGGGGCGTGCGCGCACTCCATCACGACGAACACGTACGTGGGCGCGGACTACTGGGGCACGCTCGTGTTCAAGAACACGGGCACGGTGGCCATCGCCAACCCGCACATCTCCATTGATGTGCCGTCGGGCGTGACGTGTGACGACGACCAGCCCGGCTGGACGCACACGCAGTCGAACCGGACGTGCACGTACACGCGGACCTCCGCGCTGACGGTGGCGGTGAATGCGTCACACACGTTCTACTATTCCACCAACTCCAACACGTCGTTCACCGCGGCCAACGTGAAGGTCCAGTCGGACAGCTGCGGCACCACGTCCCCTGGTGGCCCGGGCCTCACCGCGAACCAGAAGAAGGTGGCGGAGGCGCTGACGAGCATCTGGGAGAACGACACGCCCACGCTCAACTACGCCTACGCGGAGAACATCCAGGACGGGCGCGGCTACACCAACGGGCGCGCGGGCTTCTGCACCGGCACCGGCGACGCCATCCAGGTCGTGCAGTGCTACCGGGCGCTGCGCACCGAGGCCAATGGCAACCGGCTGGCGAAGTACTGGAACGCGCTCAACGTCATCAACAACCGCTTCCTGTCCACCGGCCAGAACCAGGCGTCCACGGCGGAGCTGGACGCGGTGGGCAACTGGACGGCGGACTGGGCGGCGAGCTTCAACACCGCCGCGACGAAGGCGGACTTCAAGCAGTGCCAGGACCAGGTGAGCGACGCGCTCTACTACACGCCCATCATGAACGAGGCCACGCGCTGGGGCTTCACCCAGGCGCTCACCAAGGCGGCGCTGTACGACGCGGCCATCAACCACGGCGAGAGCGGCGTGAACGCCATCATCCGCAGCGCCAACACGGCCCTGGGCAACAGCGGCCAGGTGGCGCCGGTGATTGGCCACAACGGCATCACGGAGAGCGCCTGGCTCCAGAAGTTCCTGGAGAAGCGCCGGGACGTGCTCGCGGCGGACGCCACCTGGGCGCAGGCGGTGGACCGCGTGGCGGTGTACGAGAAGCAGCGCCGCGTGGGCAACTGGAGCCTGGGCACGGCGCTGCGCAACGACGTGCGCGCCCGCGACTGCTGGGGCACCAGCTACCCGGCGAGCGGCTACACCGTGCGCCTCATCAACCCGGACGGCACCTGGAGCACGCCCTCCTCGTACACCTACGCCTGCCAGTAGCGGGGCGGTGCGTCCGGGCAGGCCACTGCCCGACACGGGCCGTGACGGCGCGCTGGCCGCCAGGGCGCCTGTGGTGGCATGACCTGCCCCATGGCCCGTGACGTCTCGTTCTTCGACAAGCTCGGCTCGCTGCTCGCCCAGGAACGCGAGGCCGAGAAGGCCCGCACGGTCGCGTTCGCGCAAGGGTTGTCCCTGCGCGAGCGCGAGGAGCAGGGCCTGTCGGTGCTGGACCTGGAGACCGTCGAGGAGGAGGTGGGCCTGGGGGGCCGCATCCTCCTCACGCTCGCCCGCGCGGACCGGGGGCGCCTGCCCACGCGCCTGTCCAACGGCGACTTCGTGGCGGTGCTGCCCCGCCGCGCGGAGGTGAAGGACCCGGCGAAGGCGCTCGTGTCGCGCGCGTCCTCCACCCGCATCCAGCTCGCGTTCGACCGGGATCCGCCCGCCTATATCTCCGAAGGGTTGCTGCGCCTGGACGTCGTCCCCAACGACATCACGTACGAGCGCATCCGGGCGGGCCTCCAGCGCGTGAAGGCCCTGGACAAGGGCGCCGAGCGGCACAAGCGCGAGGTGCTGCTGGGCAACGAGCCCCCGCGCTTCGACAACGCGAAGGACTTCACCCCCACCCGCCCGCTCAACCCGGAGCAGCTGGACGCCACGAAGCGCGCGCTGGCCGCGGAGGACTTCTTCCTGGTGCACGGCCCTCCCGGCACCGGCAAGTCCACGGTGCTCGCGGAGGTGGCCGCCCAGGCCGTCGCACGCGGCGAGCGCCTGCTGTGCACCGCGGCCAGCAACGCCGCCGTGGACCACCTGCTGGAGCTGTGCCTGGAGAAGGGCCTGCGGGCCATCCGCGTGGGCCACCCCGCCCGCGTGGCCGCGCGGCTCCAGGAGCACACGCTGGACATCGTGGTGGAGGAGCACCCGGACCGCATCATCAGCCGCGACCTGTTCGATGAAGCCTTCGACCTGTTCGGCTACGCGCGCCGCCAGCGCAGCCAGGGCCGCAGCCGCGAGCGCTTCTCCAACGCCCGCTCGTCCACGGCGGAGGCCAAGGACCTGATGGATGAGGCGCGCAAGCTGGAGAAGAAGGCCGTGAGGGCCGTGCTCGCGCGCTCGGACGTGGTGTGCGTCACGCTCGCGAGCCTGGGCTCCGGCATCCTCGCCGGAGAGGAGTTCGACCGGGCGCTCCTGGACGAAGCCACCCAGGCCACCGAACCGCTGGCCCTGCTGGGCTTCCTGCGCGCGCCCAAGGTGGTGCTCGCCGGGGACCCGCAGCAGCTGCCGCCCACCGTGCTGTCGCAGGAGGCGTCCAAGGCGGGCCTGGGCGTGAGCCTCTTCGAGCGGCTGCTCAAGGACCACGGCGACGACGTGAAGCGCATGCTGCGCGAGCAGTACCGGATGAACGCCACCATCATGGCCTTCCCGTCGCGGGAGATGTACGCCGGCGAGCTGCGGGCCCACCCGTCCGTGGCGGAGCGCACGCTCGCGGACGTGCTCGCGCCCGGCGCGGAGGTGGACGCCCCGCCGGTGCTCTTCCTGGACACCGCCGGCAAGGGGTTCGACGAGGAGGTGGAGCCCACCACGCACAGCCTCTTCAACCCGGGCGAGGCGGACTACGTCGTCGCCCGCGTGCGCCAGTTGCTGGCGCTGGGCCTGTCCCCGCGCGAGGTGGCCGTCATCGCCCCGTACAGCGCCCAGTCCCGCCAGCTCCGCGAGGCGCTGGAAGCGGTGCACCCGGAGGTGGAGGTGGACACCGTGGACGCGTTCCAGGGCCGGGAGAAGGACGCCGTCCTCGTCAGCCTCACCCGCTCCAACAGCGAGGGGCAGTTGGGCTTCCTCAATGACCTGCGCCGCATGAACGTCGCGCTCACCCGCGCCCGCCGGCACCTGTTCGTCGTGGGGGACTCCGCCACCCTGAGCAGCCACGCGTTCTACGCGCGCTTCATCGAAGGCACCCAGACCGACGGCGGCTACCGCTCCGCCTGGGAGTGGCCTGACCCGGTCTGAAACATGTTTGTCATTCCAACGACTTCGGGTTGCCCTGCGGGGCTACGCAAGGAGTGCGACCCAGGCGCCCGAAAATTGTCGGCTCGCTGAACGAATTTTGTCACTCGTGCGGCCGCAAGACGGGGAGATGGCCGGATATCAGGCGTTTGGCTCAAGCCCAGGGGTCGGCACGAAGGATGCTTCTGTATCGGGGCAAGGAGGGACCCCATGTCCCAAGCGCCTGTGGTGACCAAGGAGAATGACGTCTGGGTGATTCGGATTGAGCGGCCCAACGGCAAGGTCCAGGAGTACCGCTGCGCCACGGAGAGCCAGGCCCGGCAGTTGGCGCTGGTGCTCGGCCGTCCGGACTCGGGGGCCCCGCCGCGCCCCGCCGCGCCGTCCAGCAGCGCCGCCTGAGCGGGCCCGCGCGCGCGGCGCCTTGAGGCCCACACCGCGTTGCTGACACACGGGCAGGAGGAGCCACCTCCATGCCCACCGCCCCCTTCGAATCACGCACCCTGGACGCCGAGGGCCTGCCGCTGCACGTGCGCCAGCGCCACCCGGGCGGCGACCCCGCCGTGCTGTTCCTCCACGGCTGGCTGGACCACTCCCACAGCTTCGACCCGCTCTGCGAGCACCTGCCCCCGGACTGGCGCACGGTGCTGCTCGACTTTCGCGGCATGGGGCAGAGCGGCCACCTGGGGCCCGGCGCCACGTACCACTTCAGCGACCACCTGCTGGACGTGGAGGCCGCCCTGGACGGCCTGGCCCTCCCCTCCGTGCACCTGGTGGGGCACTCGTTGGGCGGCATCGTCGCGCTCGCGTACGCCGCCGCGCGCCCCGAGCGCATCCTGAGCCTGACCCTCATCGAGAGCCTGGGCCCCTCCGGCGGCCCGCCCGAGGGCGCGGTGCAGCGGCTGCGCGGCTTCCTGGACGACGCGCGCCGCCCCCCCAACCGCAAGCGCTACCCCTCCGTGGAGGCCGCCGCGGAGCGCCTGCGTCAGGCGAACCCCACCCTGTCCCCGGACGCGGCCCGGCTCTTCGCCCACCACGGCACCCACCCCACCCCCGAGGGCGAGCACGCCTTCACCTTCGACCCGCGCCACCGCCGCCGCTTCGGGCAGGGCTTCGACGAGTCCCAGTGGCTGGCGCTGGAGGCCGCCGTCACCTGCCCCGTCCAGATCCTGCGGGGAAGCCAGGGCCTGTCCCCTTCCCCGCCCCTCCTCCAGGGGCGCCTGGACGCCTTGCGGACGCTCGTGGGCCCACCCCAGGTTTTCGAGGGCGGCCACCACGTCCACCTGGAGCAACCCCAGGCCATCGCCGCCGCGATCGCGACCTTCGTGCAGGGAAACGTTCGCTATCCCCCCTGAAAAGATGGGGGTGAGGGTTGGCAAGAGGTCGGGAAAAACCTTTCACCCTCCAGGGCACCCTGGTTCCCTCCAGCGCTCACTTGGCCGCCGTGGCGTGCCCCAAGTCCTTGATTTCAGGTGGGTGACGCCGCCGCCCGCGCGACGGCACGGCTCTTGGATCAGGAAGGCCCGCGAGAGATTACGTGTCCCGGGCATCCGTGTGCGTGTGGTGTGGAAGGGTGGGGAGCGGACAATGGTGATGGGGTGGAGGGGTCGGTTCGTCCTGCTGGCGTCGCTGATGGCGGGGACGATGGCGTGTCACGAAGAGGACCAGACCCGCGGGGTGCAGGCCACCGCGGTGCTGGACATGGAGGCGCTCGACTTCGGCGAGGTGCCGGTGGGCGAGTGGCGTGAGCGCGAAGTGCGCATCCGCAACGTGGGCTACGTGCCCTTCTCCGCGCTGGAGGCGCTGGGGCTGGGCAACAATCCGTCCTACCAGGTGGAGCTGACCGAGGGCGGCGGCCGCGTGCCGCCGGGCGAGTCGCACGTGGTGAAGGTGCGCTTCCACCCGCTGGCCGAGGGCCCGGTGGAGGAGACGCTGCGCGTGACGACGGACGCCAACGTGGGCTCCCTCAACCAGCTGCCCGTGCGCGGCATGGGCACGCCCACGCCCATTGGCGTGCACCCGCCGCTGCTGGACTACGAGACGCTGGAGGTGGACAGCGACCGCGTGCTGGAGGTCACCGTCACCAACCCGGTGGACCTGCCCCTGACGCTGAAGGTCGCGGGCGACCAGGCGGATCCGTTCACGCCGGACACCATCACCGTGCCGCCCAACAGCACCCAGGTCGTGCGCACGAAGTACCTGCCGCGCGCGCTGGGGCAGATGGGCGCCCGGCTGGAGGTCGTGTCGTGCGAGACGTGCACCCCGTCCGTCGTGGACCTGAAGGGCAACTCCGTGGCGAGCGCCTTCGCGTTCGACCCGGCGCCGGTGCCCTTCGACGAGATTCCGGTGCACGAGCGCACCGAGTCCTTCACCCGGGCGCGCAACATCACCTGGCGCCCGGTCACCATCTCCGCGCTGGCCACCAGCGACCGCGCCTTCTCGCCGCTGTCCAAGCCCGAGGGCGCCACGGTGCAGCCGGGCGAGGTGGTGGAGATGCGGATGGAGTTCGCCGCGCGCTTCTCCGGCCCCAACGTGGGCAACCTCACGGTGGCGTACGCGTCCGACAAGGCGCGTGAGGCCCGCGTGATGCTGGACGCGCGAGGCGGCCGTCCCACGCTGGCCGTGGCCCCGGTGGCGCTCGACTTCGGCGAGCTGCCGGTGGGCGGCAAGGTGGAGCAGGTCATCCGCATCACCAACGCCGGCAGCAACGGCCCCCTCACCTTCACCGGCGTGCGCGCCGACGGCGACGCGGCCCAGTTCACCGTGGGCACGCCCACGCGCGGCATGCAGGACTACCCGTGGAAGGGCGGCACCTGGCCCACGCTGGAGGCCAACGGCCTGCAGATCGCCCCGGGCGCCGACGCGCTGGAGCTGAAGGTCTACTTCGAGCCCAAGGCGGAGGGGCCCTTCACCGCGACGCTCTACGTGCAGTCCAACGACCTGTTCACGCCCGAGCGCGCCATCACCCTCACGGGCCGCGCCCGTGCGAGCGGCCCCTGCGTGTACGAATTGCTGCCCCAGCCGTCGCTGGAGTTCGGCAACGTGGCCCCGGGCCGAGGCGCGGTGCTGGGCTTCTACTTCCGCAACCCGGGCCGGGCCGAGTGCGCCATCAAGAACGTGCACCTGTCCAACGACGCCGGCGGCGTGTTCACCATGCCCGGCGGCCCCATCACCGGCGGCGTGGTGCTCTACGACACGGCCTTCAGCTCCATGATCTCCTTCCGGGCGCCCACCACGGGCGGTGAGTTCAACGGCGAGCTCCAGCTCACGGTGAACAACCCCGCGTTCCCCACGGTGACGCTGCCCATCCACGCCGTGTCGCAGGCGTCCTGCCTGGTCGCCACGCCGTCCTTCGTGGACTTCGGGCCCATCCGCTACGACTGCGCCGCGAAGCCGCGCAAGACGTTCGTGTCCAACCGCTGCAGCGAGCCGCTCACCGTGACGGACGCCGTCATCGGCAACGGCACGAGCAACCAGTTCTCGCTGATGACGCCCGTCAGCGCGCCCGTCACCCTGGCGCCGGGCCAGGGCTTCGAGATGGAGGTGAACTACGCCCGCAACGTGCTGGGCCAGCACTTCACCCCCATGTACCTGCGGGCGGACACGGAGCCCAACGGCTTCCTGGTTCCCCTGCTCGCGGAGACCAACCACGAGGGCATCCAGGTGGACCGCTTCACGCAGGGCACCGACAGCCAGCTGGACGTGCTCTTCGTGGTCTCCAACACCACCACCATGGACACCTACCAGCAGCGCCTGAAGGCCGCGATTCCCGGCTGGCTGGAGCGCGCGAAGGAGCTGAACGTGGACGTGCGCGTGGGCGTCACCAGCACCGGCCTCGTGCAGCGCGGCGGGCTGTGCGGCGGCGGCGCCAACGGCGGTGAGGCCGGTCGCCTCTTCCCGGTGGACGGCAGCCGCGCCCGCGTCGTGTCCGGCACCAGCGCCAACGCGGCGGCCACCATCCAGGCCAACCTGGGCGTGGGCCTCTGCCACAACCTGGTGCAGGGCCTGGAGACGATGCGCCAGGGCCTGTCCGCTCCGCTGTCCGAGCAGGCCGACGACGTCCGCACCGCGCAGCCCAACGACGGCAACCTGGGCTTCACCCGCGCCGCGGCCCGCATGGCGGTGGTGGTGCTGGCGGACGAGGACGACCACTCCGGCTTCGAACCGGACAGCTACATCCAGTTCCTCCAGACGCTGAAGGGCACGGGCATGTCCCAGCGCAGCAACCTGCACGCGCTCATCCCCACCAGCACCGCGTGCACCACCGCCGGCCCCAACGGGGAGCGCTTCGCCGCCGTCGCGAGGGGCACGGGCGGTTCCGTGGGCTCCATCTGCGAGGGCGACTACCGGGGGTTCCTGGATCCCATCATCCAGCAGGCCGGTGAGCCCCAGGCGGACTTCACCCTCACCGCCCAGCCGGACGGCACCGCGGAGCTGAGCGTGCGAGTGAACGGCCGCGTGGTCCCCGCCAACCAGTGGCTGTACGACGCGGGCCGCAACGCCATCATCTTCAACCCGGGCTCGGTGCCCACCCCGGGCCAGGCCGTGGAGATCCGCTACCGCAGCGTCTGCGCCCCCACGCCGTAAGGGAGCCCCAAGGCTCCGCGGACCCGTGACGCACCGCGGCCGGGCCGGTCCCCCAAGGGGCCGGCCCGGTTCGCGTTTTCCGGCGGGGCGGACTTTTGAGTTCGGCCCGGGCGCGGCTATCGTCCCCGGCCGGAGTGGAAACGTTCGGCCGCTATGAATTGCTGCGCAAGCTGGCCACCGGCGGCATGGGGGCCGTCTACCTTGCCCGACAGAAGGGGCCGGTGGGCTTCCAGAAGCTCCTGGTGGTGAAGCGGCTGCTGCCCCACCTGTCGGAGGACGACGAGTTCCTCCAGATGTTCCTGGACGAGGCGCGCATCGCGGCGCTGCTGAACCATCCGAACATCGCGCAGATCTACGAGATGGGGGATGTGGACGGGCAGTACTACATCGCCATGGAGTACGTGCACGGAGAGCCCCTGGGCTCGCTGGTGCCGCGCGCGTCCGCGCACCCGGGCGGGTTCCCGCTGGGCCTGCGCTGTCGCATCATCGCGGAGGCGGCGGCGGGGCTGGACGCGGCGCACAACGCGCGCAGTCCGTCCGGGCGCAAGCTGTCGCTGATCCACCGGGACGTGTCGCCACAGAACGTGCTCGTCGGCTTCAACGGCGGCGTGAAGCTCATCGACTTCGGGGTGGCGAAGGCGCAGGGGAAGCTGTCCCAGACGGTGGTGGGCACCATCAAGGGCAAGCACGCGTACATGTCCCCGGAGCAGGCGCGGGGCGAGCCGCTGGATGCGCGCTCGGACGTGTTCGGGCTGGGGACGGTGTTCTACGAGCTGCTCACCAACGGCCGCCTGTTCAAGCGTGAGTCGGAGATGGCCACGCTCAAGGCGGTGGTGGGCTTCAAGATCATCCCGCCGTCGGAGGCGGTGCCGGGCATCCCCAAGTCGCTGGACGCCATCGTGTTCAAGGCGCTGGCGCGCAAGCGCGACGACCGGTTCTCCACCGCGGGTGAGCTGCAGCTCGCGCTGGAGGAGTTCCTCCAGCAGGAGAAGCTGCACGGCACCAGCGCGCACCTGGCCGCGTTCATGCGCGACGTGTACGCGGAGGAGCTGGAGGAGGAGCGCTTCGCGGCCGAGCCGACGATGATCTACTTCGACCCGCGCCTGATGGCCCGGCCGGGCAGCCCGGCCCCGAAGGCGCCACCGGCCCCGGGCAAGACGCCCGCGAAGCCGCCGCCTCCTCCGGAGGCCTCGGCCGTGAGCCAATCGTCGACGAAGGCCGCGAGCTCCCCGGAGGACTCCGGGGTGGCCCGCCCTTCGGAGCGGCCGGTGCGCACGCGGGAGAACTCCGGCCTGAGCCGCCCGGAGGCGCGGCCCGTGCGCACGAAGGAGAACACCGGCTTCAGCCACGCGGACACGCGACCGGTGCGGGGTGACGAGGACACGGGCGCGAAGCCCGCCGCGCCGCCGCCGGAGGGGCCCGTGGAGTTCAGGCCGACGGCGAAGCCCGTGCGCGCACCGGAGGGGGCACCTGGCGGCGGCAGCCGCTCCGCCTCCAAGGCCGTGCGCGCCTCCGACGGCGCGACCGACAGCCGCTCCGCCTCGAAGCCCGTGCGAGCCCAGGAAGGCGCGGCCGACAGCCGGGCCGCTGCCAGGCCCGCGCATGCGCCGGAGGACTCCGTCGGAGGAAAGGCGCCCGCGAAGTCCGCCCGCGCCGCCGAAGGCTCCGTCTCCCAGGCCCGGCGCCCCGCGCGCGGCAACGGGCCGGACTCCGACAAGTAGCAACCCGGCGGGCGCGGGGGCTCACCGCCGGTGCGGTGCCTTCGCCTAAACCGGAGGGTGCGGGGGCTCACCGAGGGTGCGGTGCCTTCGCCTGACGTGCGCGCGTGATGACGCGGAGCGCGAGCAGCCTCCGCGCGCCGCCCGGGTCACCCGGGCGAAAGCAGCCGTCCTACAGGCTCGCCAGCGCCACGCGGTACAGCGCCCGGTAGCCCATGCGCGGGGCGATCTCGAAGCGCTCCGCGTTGAAGATGTCGCGCAAGAGCGCCTGGCCGTCCGGCGTGGCCGGCAGCCCCAGCAGCGCCGACTCCAGCGAGGCCACCAGCGGCGCCGGCAACCCCATGGCCACGGGCACGCCGTCGTTGGGCGCCTCGTCCGTGTAGGCCAGCAATTCGAAGCGCGAGCCCATCCCCTTGCCCAGCACATCCTCCACGCCCGTGGCGAACGACAGCCCGGTGGAGGCCGGCGGACAGAACACGCTCGTCACGTCCGCCCTCCCCTCCAGCACCGCCTCCAGCGCGCCCTGGTAGGAGCCGGTGAACTGCTGCGACACGAACGCCCGCGACGGCTCCAGCCCCTGCGTCTTGAGGAAGGCGCTGGGCAGCAGGTAGCCCGCCACCGAATCGCGGTCCACCCACGCCGCCTTGGCGCCCTTGAGCTTCTCCAGCGTCAGCCCGGAGCCCGCCCGGCCCACCAGCGCGGAGCGGTAGCTGGACATGCCCCGGCGCACCCCGCGCACCAGCACCCTCACCCCCATGGCCTCCATGCGCGCACACACGAAGGGCGGCGCCCAGGCGGCATCCGCCCGCCCGGACAACAGGTCCTTGGCGAGCGTCTCGTAGCTGGTGGCGACTCCCACCTCCACGAGCTTGCCCAGCGCGCGCTGGAGGAATGACGCGAGCCGTTCCGCGCGCTCGCGCGCCGTCTCACTGCCCAGCGACGGCGGCAGGCCGAAACGGAAGGAGTGCCGCGAACCTGAGGGGACGTGCGGGGTCATGCCACTCCCTGCTTACCCTTGCTGGTCCAACCGCGCCACTTCATCGTCAGCCAGACCGAACGTCGCCTGGAGCAGGTCCAGGATGCGCTGCTCCGCGTGGCTCGTCCTCCCGGACGCGTGGGCGATCTTCGTGGCCAGCTGGTACGCCTTCATCCGCTGGGAGTGCGTGGCCAGCCCGTGCGCCAGGGCGTGCAGCCGCTGCGGCAGCCCGTCCGACGCCAGCGCCGCCACCGACTCGCTGACGAAGCCCTGCGCCCGCTCCGGGCTCACGTTCTGGAAGAGCGGATCCGCCGCGAAGCTCTCCACCATCGCCCGGGCCTCCGCCTCCTTGAGCTGGCCGTCCGCCGCCAGCACCAGCACCATCACCTCCGCGAACAGCCGCTCCAGGGGCTCGCCCAGCGCCTCGGACAGGCTGCCCCCCTGCTCGATGACGTCGATGATCTGCGCGACCTCGTCCTCGGAGATGCCCAGCGCCGCCTGGAACGTCTTCAGCAGGCCCAGCTCCGAGCGCGTGGCGCGTTGATCCGCCAGCGCCACCGCCGCCGCCAGCCCGAACGCCAGCATCCGGTTCTTGTGGTCCGGCAGCCGCCGGCGCAGCGACGCCAGCACCTCTTCCAGGTTGCGCGCCTCCGACAGCCGCACCGCGCTGGACTCCACCAGCAGGTTCAGCTCCCCGGCCTGCGTGCCTTCGAACTCCGGGCGCTCCAGCACCCGCGCCAGCAGCGTCTGCATCTCGCGCTGGGACACGCTGCCGTCGGCCATGGCGGCCAGCAGCATCGCCTCCACCAGCGCCGCGTTGCGCTCCTTGCGCGTCTTTACTGCCTGCTCTCGAGCCATGGGCTGGCGCTCCCTTGCGTGTCGTCGGTGGTGGGGGGAAGCCCGGGCACGGCCTCGTGCGCGTTCAGCGGGTCCGGGTTCAGGGTCTTGTCCAAGAGGTGCGTGGGCCGCACGTTCGACATCGCGTTGAGCAGGCTCTGGCGGACGTTGGGGATCTCCTTGCCCAGGTCCTCCACCAGCTTCTGCATCCGCTTGCGCTGCAGGTTCTCCTGCGAACCGCACAGGTCACAGGGGATGATGGGGAACGCCTTCGCCTGCGCGAACTGGATGATCTCCTTCTCCGGCGCGTAGCACAGCGGCCGGATGACCACGTTGCGCCCGTCGTCGCTCTTCAGGAGCGGCGGCATCGCCTTGAGGCTCCCGGCGAAGAACATGTTCAGCAGCATCGTGTGGATGAGGTCGTCGCGGTGGTGGCCCAGGGCGATCTTGTTGCAGCCCAGGTGCACGGCGGCGTTGTAGAGGATGCCCCGGCGCAGCCGCGAGCACACCGAGCACTGCGTCTTCCCCGGCGGCGTCTTCTCCAGGACGATGCTGTAGGTGTCCTCCTTCAGCATCTTGTAGGCGTACCCCTCGCGCTGGAAGTAGCCCTCCAGCACGTGGCCCGGGAATCCAGGGTGTCCCTGATCCAGGTTGACCGCGAGGAGGTCGAACTTCACGGGGGCCCGCCGCTGCAGCTCCCGCAGCAGGTGGAGCATCGTGTAGGAGTCCTTGCCCCCCGACACGCCCACCATGATGCGGTCTCCGGCCTCGATGAGGCGGAAGTCCGCGATGGCTCGGCCCATGTGGCCGAGCAGGCTCTTTTCAAGACGTTGGGCGTCGTTCATCGGCGGGGCCATCCTAGCGGCGGTTCGGGAAAAAACACGTCAAAGGGGCGGGCGGGTCCGCTAGCCTGCTCTCCGCGATGCCGACCTTCCCTCAAGGTGCCCTGGACGTGGTGGACGCAGCCGGCGCGGAGGCGGCCACGCGCGTGCTCGAATCCGCGCCCGAACTGGCGGTGGACCTGGAGGCGGACGCGATGCACGCCTTCCGCGCCCGCCTGTGCTTCCTCCAGCTGGGCACCGACACGGACATCTTCCTCTTCGACACGCTCCAGCCAGGCGTGGATCCGCGCCTGCTCGTCCCCCTGATGGGGGATCCGGAGCGCACCAAGTTCTTCCACGCCGCGCAGGGCGACCTCCAGTACCTCGCCGAGGCGGGCGTGCGCGTGCGCGGCCTCTTCGACACGCACCGCGCGGTGACGCTGCTGGGCTGGCCCAAGGTGGGCCTGGCGGACCTGGCCCGTGAACGCCTGGGCATCGAGCTGCCGAAGGAGCACCAGCAGTCCGACTTCTCCCTGCGGCCCCTGCCCCCGGGCATGCGCGACTACATCGCCAACGACGTGCGCTACCTGTGCGAGCTGGGCCGCCAGGTGCGCGACGCGTGCCGCGAGGCGGACATCCTGGAAGAGGTGCTGCTGGACTGCGCGCGCATGTGCGACGAGGCGGCGGCCCGCCCGGAGACGGGCGCCGAGTACAAGCCCAAGCTGTCGCGCAGCGGCCTGTCCTCGGCGCAGTACGCGCTGGCGCACGCCATCGCCCAGGGGCTGCACAAGCAGCGGCTGGAGTGGGCGGAGAAGGACAACGTGCCCATGGGTCGCATGCTGTCCAACATGGCCATCACGGACCTGGCGCTGAAGCAGCCCAACACCCACAAGGACCTGGCGCGCGCGGCCGGCGTGCGCGGCGCCGTGGTGCGCGCCCACGGGGACGCCATCCTGGCCCTCATCCGCGAGCAGCAGGAGAAGGCCGCCCGGGGAGAGCTGGACCTGGACCGCGAGCCCAAGGGTCCGCGCGACCCCCACCGGCGCAAGCGCGAGGACGCCCTCAAGGCCTTCCGCATCGAACAGGCCACCGCGCGCAAGGTGACGCCCAGCGTGATCCTCACCAACCCGCTGATGGACGCGCTCGCGGCGCACCCTCCCGCGACCGCGGAGGCGCTGTTGGAGCTGCCCTACTTCGGGGAGAAGCGGCGGCGGCTGTACGGTGACAAGCTCGTCGCACTGCTGGCGCCCTACCCAGTGCTGGGAACCTGACGTTTCCCGGCACGAAAGGGCGGTCCGGCGAAAATCGCCGGAATCGTCCGGGCATCCGTGGCCGGGCCCGGTGTCCAGGGGTCTAGGGGGCGGTTGTCCAGACCCCATCTGAGCCCGGAGTGCAGGTTGCCCGGACAGCGGGCATGCGTACCTTTGTCGCCTCACCAGGGAGGGCGTGGTCATGTTGGGAGCCAGGACAGGTGGGGCGAGGACAGAGGTCTCCCGGTGCATCGCCGCGAGCCTGCAGTGCCAGACCTCCTGCGAGGAGGGCATGGCCCGCCTGAAGGCCCAGGGTCTCCCGGCGGATGACGACGCCGTGCGCCTGCTGCGCCAGTGCGCGGAGCTGTGCGAGCTCAACGTGCGGGCCCTCCAGAAGGAGAGCCGGTTGTCGCGGCGCACCGCGAGCCTGTGCTTCGAGCTGGGCAGCCAGGTGGCGCGCGCCGCGTGGCTGGAGGCGCAGGACCCGGCCTCGCATGCGCTCGCGCGGGACGCGCTGCACCTGGCGCGCGCGTGCCGTCCGCTGGTGTTCGCCGCCTGAGTCCTTCGCGGGCGGCCCGGGACACCCCGCTACAGCGCCACGCCGTACAGCGCGCCGTACTTGGCGCGCAGGTACGCCAGGAAGTCGCGATCCGTCAGCCCTTCGCCGGTGACGGCGCGCACGCGGTCCTCGGCGTGCAGCCGGAAGCCCTGCGAGTGCACCTGGGCGCGCAGCCACCCCCTCAAGGGCGACGTGTCCCCCTGGGACAGGCGCGCCTCCA
Source organism: Corallococcus sp. BB11-1 (assembly GCF_026626625.1). Lineage (NCBI taxonomy): Bacteria > Pseudomonadati > Myxococcota > Myxococcia > Myxococcales > Myxococcaceae > Corallococcus > Corallococcus sp. BB11-1. The sequence goes on from NZ_JAPNJY010000031.1 coordinate 186,727, forward strand.
GGTCCGGCAGCGCGCGCCCGGCCGCGGCGTGCAGTGACGCGGCGTAGAGGTTGCCCAGCGCGTACGTCGGGAAGTAGCCCAGCTCGCCCCAGGCCCAGTGGATGTCCTGCAGCACGCCCTGCGTGTCGTCCGGGGGCGTGAGGCCCAGGTAGCGCCGCATGCGCTCGTTCCACGCGGACGGCAGCTCCGACACGGGCAGTTCGTCCCGCAGCAGCGCCAGCTCCAGCTCGTAGCGCAGGACGATGTGCAGGTTGTACGTCACCTCATCCGCCTCCACGCGGATGAGCGACGGCGTGACGTGGTTGATGCCCGCGTGGAAGCCGTCCAGGTCCACGTCCGCCAGCGCCTGCGGGAAGGCGTCCTTCAGCGCGGGGAAGTGGTGCACCCAGAAGGCGCGGCCGCGGCCCACCAGGTTCTCCCACAGGCGGGACTGGGACTCGTGCAGCCCCATGGAGGGCACCGCCGCCAGCGGCGTGCGCAGGTGCTCCGGGGAGAAGCCCTGTTCGTACAGGCCGTGGCCCGCCTCGTGGAGCGTGCCGAAGAGCGCGGCCAGCGGGTGCTTCGCGTCCAGGCGCGTGGTGAGCCGCACGTCGTTCGCGTGCTGGCTGTTGGTGAACGGGTGGATGCTGACGTCCTGGCGGCCCGCCTCCAGGTCGAAGCCCACCGCCTCCAGCAGCCGCATCGTGAAGCGCCACTGCTGGTCGGTGTCGTAGGTGCGCCCGTCCAGGAACGCGGGCGCGGGGCGCTTCACCTGCGCGAGCGTGCCCACCATGGGGATGAGCGCGTCGCGCAGCGCGGTGAGCACCGGGGTGAGGCGCTGGACGCGCATGCCGGGCTCGAAGCCTTCGAGCAGCGCGTCGTAGCGCTCGCCGTCGTGGCCCAGCGCGTCCGCCTGCTCCCGCCGCAGGGCCAGGAGCGCCTCCAGCGCGGGCTGGAAGCGGGCGAAGTGCTTCGCCTCGCGGGCCTCGCGCCAGGCCTGGATGCCGGCGCCCTGGGCCTCCGCCAGCGCCGTCACCAGCCGGGCGGGCAGCCGCACCGCGCGCTCCCGGTCCTCGGTGAGCACGCGCACCATGGCCCGCTCGTCGGGCGTCAGGGCCTGGGAGGCAGGGCCCGGCTCGCTGGCGCGGGCCAGCGCCTCGCCCAGGCGCGGATCCACCAGCCGCTCGTGCTGGAGGGCCTGGAGGGTGGAGAGCTGCCAGGCGCGGGCGGTGGCGCCCTTGGCGGGCAGGTAGACCTCCCGATCCCAGGAAGCCAGGTTGATGACGCCGTGCAAGTCACACAGCTCGTGCATCCGGGAGCGCAGCCAAGTGTCCATGGCTGTGTTTCTAGCGTGCTTCCAGGATATGAGGACGCCGCGATGGCCAACATCCTCCAATTCTTCATGGCACCCGACGATGAGGTCGCCTTCTTCCGTTTCCTCGAGCGTCACGTGCTGGAGGTCTACCCCCGGCGCGTTCCCGCGGACTGGAAGCCCTTCCGCGCCACCATGGAGAACGTCCCCCACCTGCCGGAGGAGGACCTGTACCTGGTGGCCAGCGACATCGGCCCGGCCCTGGTGGACAAGGTGAAGCGCGGGCCGGACAAGGGCTCGTGGCGCATCGACGAGGTGCGCTCCCCCGTCATCTTCATCATGCGCTCGCGGCGCAACGAAGAGGGCGAGCTGCTCAGCGGCCAGATGTGGGTGGAGCTGGAGGTGACGTCCCAGACGGGCCGGCGCGACGCGGCCCCGGACAAGTTCCGCCGCCTCTACCTGGAGGTGGAGGAGTTCATCAAGAAGACCTTCCGCCGCGGTGACCCGAAGGACTTCTTCGTGGGCCCCAAGGCCGCGCGCCTCTTCAAGCAGGACGGCCTGGTGCTGCGCGACTCCGCCTTCCGGGGCGGCACCGTGGTGCCGCACAAGTAGCGCGGCCGGGACACGGGGGAGGCGCCTCTTTTCCGCCTCTCCTCCCAGGCCCCGTGCGTCGTCGCTAGCTGCCGGTGGCGACCGGGGTCGCGGCGCGGATCATCGGCGCCTCGGTCACGAACTTCAGCTCCGGGTGCTTGTCCTCGGCGTGCTGGAGCGCCCAGTCGTCGCGGAAGAGCACCAGGGGCAGCCCGTCGCGGTCCTGCACCGTCTGCCGGTTGCCCTCCCAGTCGAACGAGCGCGGGTCGAAGTTCGCGCCCACCACCCAGCGGGCGTGGCTGAAGGGCAGCCGGTCCAGGGCGATGCGCGCGCCGTACTCGTGCTCCAGGCGGTACTGCAGCACCTCGAACTGGAGCGCGCCCACCACGCCGACGATGGGGTCCTTCATGCCCATGCTCAGCTGCTGGAAGATCTGCACCGTGCCCTCTTCGGACAGCTGCTCCAGGCCCTTCTCCATCTGCTTGCGGCGCAGCGGGTCGCGCGAGCGCACCACCGCGAAGAACTCCGGGCTGAAGCGCGGCACGCCCTCGAAGGCCACGTCCGTGGCGCCCTCCGCCAGCGTGTCCCCGATGCGGTACTGCCCCGGGTCGAACAGGCCGATGACGTCCCCCGGCCACGCGTCCTCGATGGAGGTGCGCTCGGCCGCCATGAACTGGCTGGGCTTGGCCAGCCGCACCTCCTTGCCCAGGCGCGAGTGGAACGCGTTCATGCCCTTGACGTAGCGGCCGCTCACCACGCGCATGAACGCGATGCGGTCGCGGTGCGCGGGGTCCATGTTCGCTTGAATCTTGAAGACGAAGCCCGCGAACTTGGGGTTCGTGGGCTCGCGCTCGCCCGTGGTGGTGAGGCGCGCGGAGGGCGCGGGCGCCAGGTCCAGGAACGCGTCCAGGAAGGGCCGCACGCCGAAGTTCGTCATCGCGCTGCCGAAGAACATGGGCGTCAGCTGCCCGGAGTCCGACTTCTCGCGGGTGAACGCGTCGCCGCCGATGTCGAGCAGCTCGATGTCCTCGTGGAGCTTCGCCAGCTCCGACTCGGTCAGCACCGCGTGGATGTCCGGCGAGTCGATGGGCACCGAGCGCTCCGTGACCTCCGACTCGCCGTGCGAGCCCTCCGCGGAGAACACGTGCACCACGCGCGCCTGCCGGTCGTAGACGCCCCGGAACTCCGGCCCCATGCCGATGGGCCAGTTCATCGGGTAGGAGCGGATGCCCAGCACCTGCTCCAGCTCGTTCATCAGCTCCAGCGGTTCGCGGCCGTAGCGGTCCAGCTTGTTGACGAAGGTGAAGATGGGGATGCCGCGCATGCGGCAGACCTTGAAGAGCTTCTTGGTCTGCGGCTCGACGCCCTTGGCCGCGTCGATGAGCATCACCGCGGCGTCCGCGGCGGACAGCGTGCGGTAGGTGTCCTCGGAGAAGTCCTGGTGGCCCGGGGTGTCCAGCAGGTTCACCGCGTGGTCGCGGTAGGTGAACTGGAGCACCGACGACGTGACGGAGATGCCACGCTCCTTCTCCAGCTCCATCCAGTCACTGGTCGCGTGCCGCCGCGCCCGCTTGGCCTTGACGCTGCCGGCCAGGTGGATGGCGCCGCCGTAGAGCAGCAGCTTCTCCGTCAGGGTTGTCTTTCCCGCGTCGGGGTGGGAGATGATGGCGAAGGTACGTCGCCGTGCGACCTCCCGCTCAAGCTCGTTGGCCATGATCCGAGGCCAACTATCACGGGCGGTCTTTCCTTGCAGCTTGCAAGCGGCGCCTGGAGGTCCGGCCGGGCTCCGGCCCTCCCAGAGGCCCCCCGCCGCCCCCTCCCCGCCCCCACCCGGAGTCACGCCATGCAGCGCACCCTCCATTCCACGGCCACCCCCTGGGAGCCCCGCGTGGGCTACTCGCGGGCGGTGCGCGTGGGCCCCTTCGTGTCCGTCTCCGGCACCACCGCCACGGACGCGGCCGGGCAGCTCGTGGGTGAAGGGGACGCATACCGGCAGGCGGCCCAGGCGCTCGCCAACATCCGCGCGGCGCTGGAGGCCGTGGGCGCCCGGATGGAGGACGTGGTGCGCACGCGCATGTACGTCACCGACATCTCCCGCTGGGAAGACGTGGGGCGCGCGCACGGCGAATGCTTCCGGGACATCCGCCCCGCCACGTCCATGGTGGAGGTGAAGGCGCTCATCGACCCGCGCATGCTGGTGGAGATTGAAGCGGATGCCGTGGTGGCGTCCGCCCTGGGCTAGCTGACGCCGGAGGGCACGTCCTCCGGAGCGCCGGGGTCGGGTTCCAGCGAGGCGCCCACGATGTCCGGCAGCGACGCCAGCGCCTCCCAACCGGGCGTGCGTCGGCTGGGGGCGGGAATCGATTGGTCGCGCGGGCCCGTGCGCTCCGGCCGGGTGGCCGTCCTCCGTGGCAGGGCCTACCTTCCAGGTACCATGGGCGTTGAATGGAAGAACAACATCGACATCGCGGATGCGCTGGAGCGGGTCGCGGACCTGCTGGACACCCAGGACGCGATGCCCTACCGCGTGGGGGCCTACCGCAAGGCGGCGGCCACCATCGCGACGTGGCCGGACTCCGTCGCCCACGTGCTCGCGGCTGACGGTGAAGCGGGGCTGCGGAAGCTGCCGGGGGTGGGCAAGAGCATCGCGGCGGCGGTCGCGGAGCTGGTGCGCACGGGGCGGATGGACCTGCTCGAACGGCTGGAGGGGGAGGGCTCTCCCGAGGGCCTGCTCGCCAGCGTGCCCGGCATCGGGCCGGAGCTGGCGAAGCGCATCCATGACGCGCTGGACATCACCACCCTGGAGGCGCTGGAGCTGGCCGCGCACGACGGAAGGCTGGAGCGCGTGGAGGGCTTCGGGCCCCGGCGCGCGGAGCAGGTGCGCGAGGTGCTGGCGGCGCGACTGGAGCGCAACCGGCGAGCGCGTGAGCAGGCACGGTCCCATCGCCGCGAGGATGCGCCACGACCGTCCGTGGAGGCGCTGCTGCGCGTGGACGCGGACTACCGCCGGAGGTCAGCGAACGGGGAGCTGCGCCGCATCGCGCCCAAGCGCTTCAACCCCTCTGGCGAAGCCTGGCTGCCGGTGATGCGCGAGCACATGGACGGCTGGAACCTGCGGGCCCTGTTCTCCAACACGGCGCTGGCGCACCGGCAGAAGACCACGCACGACTGGGTGGTCCTCTACTACGACCAGGACGACATCCGGGGGCAGTGCACGGTGGTGACGGCCCACGGCGGCCCGCTGGATGGACGGCGCGTCGTGAAGGGCCGCGAGGATGAATGCCTCGCGCACTACGGCCGCGGCAAGGCGGAGGAACACGAAGCACCGCACGCGGGAGCCTGAGGCCTCCGTGAGGGGCGGACGGTGCCGCCCCTCGCGAAGGGTGCCTGCCCGTGCCCGGAGGAGGCGTCAGGGCGTGGGCGAGTACACATCCGCGCCGACGCGCGGGCCGCTCGTGCCGCTGCCGCCCACGACGAGCACGCGCCCCGAAGGCAGCAGGGCCAGGTCATGGTGCGTGTTGCGCTGGGCCAGCGTGCCCGCCGGGGTCCACGCACGGGTGGCGGCGTCGTAGACCTCCGCGGAGTCCAGGACGCCCAGGCCCGCGCCCCCCTCTCCCGTCACCACCAGCACGCGGCCGGAGGCCAGCTTGATGGCGTGCGGCAGGTAGCGCGGCGTGCCCAGCGGGGACTCGCTCCTCCACGTCCCCAGGGCCACGTCGTACAGCTCCACGGAGCGCAGCGCGCCGTCCGCCCCCCAGCCTCCCACCACCAGCACGCGCTCACCGTTGCCCAGCGGCACGGCGACATGGCCATAGCGCGCGGTGGCCAGGGCCCCCGTGGACCGCCAGCTCCCGGTGGCCGGGTTGTACAGCTCCGCGGTGGCCGTGACGGCCGCGCCGTCGGTGGAGATGCCGCCCATCACCAGCACCTCGCCCGACGACAGCGGCACCGCGGCGTGGAGCGAGCGCGACCGCGCCATGGCGCCCGTGGGACTCCAGGTGCCGGTGGCCGGGTCGAACAGCTCCGCGCTCGCGAGGTTGGACGCCGAGCCCGTGCCCGACACGCCGCCCGACACCAGCACCTTCCCCGAGCCCGACAGCAGCGTCGCGGTGTGGCGTGCCCGGCGCGTGCCCAGGTCCGCCACCTGCGTCCAGGCGCCGGTGGAGGGTGCGTACACCTCCGAGGCGGACAGCCACGTCGATGCGTCCTTCTGCCCGCCGGTGACGAGCACCCGGCCGTCGCTCAGCGGCGTGGCGGAGTGCAGGAAGCGCGCGGTGCGCAGGGGCGAGGTGTCCTGCCAGGTGTCCGTCGTCTCGTCGTACAGCGCGGCGCTCGCGAGCGCGCTCCCGCCCGCGCCGGCACCGCCCGTGACCAGCACGGCGCCCGTGGGCAGCTGCGTGGCGCTGAGCTGCATGCGCGCGGCGGTGAGGCTCGCGGCCGGGCGCCACGGCAGCGAGGACGGCCGGTAGCGTTCAGCGGAGGCGTTGAGCACCCCGGCCTGGGCCACGCCCCCCAGGACGAGCACCTCACCCGAGGGCAGCAGGGTGGCGGCGTGGCTGATGCGGCGGGTGGCCATCCGCGTCGTCTCCGTCCAGGTGCTGGTGGCCGGGTCGAAGAGCGTGGCGTTCTCCAGGTAGGGCTGGCCGCCGTGGGAGCCGCCCGCGACGAGCACCTGCCCGGAGATGAGGAGCGTGGCGGTGTGGAAGACCCGCAGCGACGGCAGCTCGCCCTTCGGCGTCCAACCGCCGGTGGCCGGGTCGTACAGCTCCGTGGTGGCGGTGGCGAGGCTGCCCACGAAGCCGCCCGTCACCAGCACCTGACCGGACAGCAGCAGCGTCGCGGTGTGGCCCGTGCGCTGGATGCCCATGGGGGCCGCCGCGAGCCACGTCCCGGACGCCGGATCATACAGCTCCGCCGACGTCAGCACGGTGCCGTTGGCGCTGTCGCGGCCCCCGGCGACGAGCACCCGGCCGTCGGACAGCAGCGTCGCGGTGTGACCCACGCGGGGGGCGCCCATGCGGCCGGTCGCGCTCCAGGTGTTCGTGGCGGGGGTGTACAGCAGCGCGGTGAACAGCGCGTTGCCGGCGCCGCTGTCGCCCCCGGCGACGAGCACCCGGCCGTCGTCCAGCAGCGTCGCGGTGTGCTGGGAGCGGGGCAGGTCCAGGCCGCCCACCCCGGTCCAGGTGTTGGTGTCCGGGTCGAACACCTCCGACCCTCCGGCGCCCTGCGCGGAGGTGCCGCCGCCCACCACGAGCACCCTGCCGGAGGCGAGCAGCGTCGCGGTGTGCCGCTGACGGCTGGCCGCCATCGCGCCCAGGGTGAACCAGCGGCCGGTGCGCGGATCATGCAGCTCCGCGGCGGAGGTGCCTCCACCGGCGACGAGCACGTAGCCATTGCGCAGCACGGTGGCGGTGGGGTCCACGCGCACCGAGGCCATGGTCCCAGCGATGCTCCACGCCGACGTGTCGACGAGCGCGGCGGAGCGGGAGACAAAAGACTGTTCATCAGGAGAACAAGCCGAGGCGCACGCAAGCGCGAGCGCGGCCATCAGGCCGTTGAAACGGATCCGCATCATCAGGGGGGTGGTCCTTCACTTCACTGCGAGGGGGAACGGCTTGCGCCGTTGGGGGGCGGCCCCTTAACCCAATTCAAACGAAGACACCACCGGTGAATCCCTTTCAGTCCACATTCCAGCAGCTAGAATTGACGCTCATGAAAGTGAAAGCCGTCCTCGTGGCCTCCTTCGGCGCCCTGCTGCTCGGCTGCGGTGCGGCCCGGCCCGTCGTCCCGACCCACCACCGCTCCCACTCCGTCCAGGAGCAGGGGGACGCGCGAATCGGTGGGTACATCTCCTCCGAGTGGTCGCTCCAGACGGCCTCGTACTGGATTGAAGGCCCCAACGGGCTCGTCTTCATCGACACGCAGCTGCTGCCGTCGGCGCTGCGCAAGCAGATGGCGTTCGCGAAGGAGCGCACCGGCAAGGAGGTCAAGCTGGCCATCATCCTCCACCCCACCCCGGACCGCTTCAACGGCACCGCCCTGCTCAAGGAGCTGGGCGTCCCGGTCCTCACCTCCGACCAGGTCCGGGCCCGCATCCCCGCCGTCCACGCGAAGTGGGCCCCTTCCCTCTTCCAGAAGTACTGGAACGGCCGCTACCCCCGGGAGCTGGTGCTCGCGGACGGCTTCGGTGACAGCACCCGCGAGCTGAGCGCGGCGGGCCTCACGCTGAAGGCCCACGTCCTGGGCGCGGGGTGCAGCCCGGAGCACGTGGTCATCGAATGGGAGGGCCACCTCTTCACGGGGGACCTCGTGGCCCGCGCCACGCACCCCTGGTTCGAGGACGGCCGGGTGGACGCGTGGCTCCAGCGCCTGGACGAATTGCGCGCCCTGAAGCCGAAGTGGATCCACCCGGGACGCGGCCTCCCCGGGGGACCGGAGCTGCTGGACGCACAGGCGGCCTACCTCCAGGCCGTGGTGGAGGAGGTCACCGCGGAGCGAAGGGCGGCCCACCCCAGCAGCGACCCCATCGCCACCGTCATCCAGGAGGTGACCCGGCGCTTTCCCGACCACCACCTCCCCACCCTGCTGCCCGCCCTGGTGAAGGGCGAGTGGGCCCGCCAGGCGCCCCGGCCTTCCGCCACGCCGCCGCCGTAGGACGGCTCAGCTGCTCGCGGACGTGTAGTGGCCAATGGACAGCAACCACACCCGCCGCGCCACCCACGCGAACACCACGGAGCCCGCCACCGAGCCCGCCAGCCACGTCCACGGCAGCCGCCCCAGCATCGCGAGCGCGGGGAACGTGGTCATCAGGGCCAGCGGGATGATGAAGGTGAACACCATCGCCAGCGCGCCCCGGAACACGGAGGACGGCCAGCGGGCCGCGTCGAAGATGGACGTGAACAGGTACGTGAGGTTGTCCACCTTCACCACGAAGAACGCCGCGCTCACCACGAGGATCCACAGCGAGTAGAGCAACAGCACGCTGGTGCCCAGCAGCACCAGCGCCGCCAGCAGGCCCGGCAGCGACGGCCAGCGCCCCAGCGACACGAACGCGTAGATGAACAGCCCCACGCCGGACAGCACGTTCATCGCGCGCCACGGCAGGAAGCGCTGCGTGGACACCAGGAACTGCGCGTCCGCGGGCTTGAGCAACACGAAGTCCAAGGTGCCCTTGCGGATGTGCTCCACCACGCCCGTGAGGCTGGGGCTGATGGCGCCCTCCAGCACGCCCTGCAGCAGCGTGAACCAGCCCACCACCAACAGGGACTCGTGGAAGCTCCACCCCTCCAGGCTCGGCCGCTCCCCGAAGACGACGAACAGCGGCGCCAGCGCCGTGAACGTCCACGCCAGCGACGTCAGCCCCTCCGCCAGGAAGTCCGCGCGATACTGCAGCGCCAGCAGGCCGGAGGCCTTGAGCTGCACGCCCAGCAGTCGCAGGTATCGCTCCAGCTTCACGCGCCTATCCTCCGAACGCCGCGAAGCGCGCCAGGCCCCGCCGCCACACGAGCGTGGACACCACGCCCAGCCCCGCCACCCACGCCCACTGCTTCGCGAGCAACCCCAGCGCCGCGCCCGTCGCGTGCGCCCCCGTCATCAGCTCCACCGGCAACCCCATCTGGTAGCGGAAGGGCAGCACGTCGATGAACGTGCGCGCCCAGGCCGGGAAGAGCTCCACCGGGAACATGTAGCCGGAGCACACGAAGAACAGCACCATGTAGACGTCCATCAGCTTCTGGCTGCTCTCCATGAACAGGCTCAGCGTGCCCATCAGCAGGTTCAGGTAGAACGTGATGAGCCACCCGCCCGCCAGCGAGAGGATGAACATGGCCCAGCCCGCCGGTGACGACGGCACGGCCTGCGCGCCCACCACGTACAGGCTGATGCCCAGCACGGGCGCGACCACCAGCAGCCGCAGCGGGATGCCCGCCAGCACCTCCGTCGCGTAGGCGAGCAGCGGGGAGATGGGCCGCAGGAGGCGCATCGCCAGCGTGCCCTGCTTCACCTCGTAGCTGAGCAGCCACGCCACCCAGCAACTGGTGACCTGCCGCACGCAGAAGGCCGCCAGGAAGTAGCCGACGAACTCCTCCTGCCCGAAGCGGCCGACGGGCGCCGTACGCGCCACCGCCGACCACAGCGCCAGCATGATGAGCGGCATCGTGGTGGCGAACACCCAGACGATCATCTCCGCGCGGAAGGCCACGGCCTCCGCGAAGCCGATGCGCAGGAGCGTGGGCAGCGCCCTCAGCGACGTGCGCAGGCTCATGCGGACACCGTCTCCCGGGCCGCCTCCGCCCGGCGGGCCTTGCCCTCCTGGAACAGCTCGCTCATCACCTCTTCCAGCGGCGCGTTCTCCACCGTCAGGTCCGTCACCGGCAGCGTCGACAGGGCCTGCCCCACGGTGGCGTTCACCGCGTCCTGCCGCACCTGGAGCACCGCCGCGCCGGGCTCGTGCGACACCACCCGCCCCAGCGGGGCCAGCAGGGACGCGTCCACCGGCCGGGCCAGCCGCAGCACCACGCGCTTCTCCGGACGCACGCGCTGCACCAGCGCGTCCAGGCTGCCGTCGTAGGACAGCTGCCCCTTGTCGATGACGATGACGCGCGGGCACAGCGCCGCCACGTCGTCCATGTAGTGGCTGGTCAGGATGAGCGTGGCCCCCGTGGTCTCGTTGTAGGCCTTGATGAAGTTGCGCATCGTGACCTGCATGGACACGTCCAGGCCGATGGTGGGCTCGTCCAGGAACAGCACCCGGGGGCGGTGGATGAGGGCCGCGGCCAGCTCGCACTTCATCCGCTCGCCCAGGCTGAGCTGGCGGACGGGCTTCTGGATGAGGTCCTCCAGCTCCAGCAGCGACACCAGCTCCTCCAGCGTCTGCTTGTACTGGAGGCGGGGCACGTCGTAGATGGCCCGGTTGAGTTCGAACGTCTCCGCGGCGGGCAGGTCCCAGAGCAGCTGCTGCTTCTGCCCCATCACCAGCATGATCTTCTTGAGGAACGCCTCCTCGCGCAGCTTCGGCTCGTGGCCGTCCACGCGCACTTCACCCTCGGAGGGGTGGAGCAGGCCCGCCAGCACCTTGAGCGTCGTCGTCTTTCCCGCGCCGTTGGGCCCCAGGAACCCCACCCGTTCCCCGGCCTTGATATCGAAGGAGATACCGTCCACGGCCTTGACGGACGTGTAGCTGCGGTGGACGAGCGAGCGCAGGGCCGCCTTCAGGCCGGGCGGGCGCTTGTGAACCTGATAGTGCTTGCGCAATCCGCGGACGGAAATCATGGCGGAACGGGTTTAACGCGGTCGCCTCCGGGTGGCGACCCCAGAAGTGAAGGCACGGATGAGCAACGCATACAGCAAGGACTTGGAGCGGTGGCTGCCGCGGCTCATCGCCGTGTGGCGCGCGTCGCGGGGCAAGGGCGACGGGCCGGAGGGGCGCCTCACGCCCCAGGAGGTCAAGGAGGTGGGCGCGGGGGTGAAGCAGTTGTCACTCGGCCTCACCCGTGAGCGGCAGCTGGCCGGCGCCCGGTACATGGACGACCCGCGCCTCTTGGGCGCCTACCTGCTCTTCTACTGGCCGGTCTCCTACGCCCAGGCGCGGCAGGTGCTGGGGGAGCTGCCCAACCGCCCCCGCCACGTGCTGGACCTGGGCAGCGGCCCGGGCCCGGTCGCCTTCGCGGCGATGGACGCGGGCGCCAGTGAAGTCACCGCGGCGGACCGCAGCAAGCCGGCCCTGGCCCTGGCGCTCAAGCTGGCCACGGAGGCGGGCGAGGCGCTGGCCACGCGCGAGTGGGATCCGCTGAAGAAGAACGCCTCCCTGCCGGACGGCCAGTACGACCTGGTGACGATGGGGCACGTCGTCAACGAACTGTACGGCGCCACGGACGAAGCGCTCAAGCCGCGCGCGGCGCTGCTGGAGGCCGTGCTGGCGAAGGTGAAGAAGGGCGGCAGCCTGCTGGTGATGGAGCCCGCGCTGCGCGAGACGAGCCGCAACCTGCTCAAGGTGCGCGACCTGCTGGTGGAGCGCGGCTACGCCATCCGCGCGCCGTGCCTGTACCGGGGGGCCTGCCCCGCGCTGGTGAAGGAGACGGACTGGTGCCACGCCGAGCGCGCGTGGCCCATGCCGCGCGTGGTGGAGGAGCTGGCGCGCACGGCCGGGTTCCACAAGGAGTCGCTGAAGATGAGCTACCTGGTGGTGGCGCCCAAGGGGGAGGCGTGGCCGGAGCCGCCCCCGGGCCGGGTGTTCCGCATCGTCAGCGAGTCGCTGGAGGGCAAGGGCCGCCAGCGCTACATCGGCTGCGGGCCGGAGGGGCGCGTGGGCCTGGCGATGCAGGAGCGCCACCGCGCGGAGAAGAACGAGCGGTTCTTCCACCTCCAGCGCGGGGACGTCATTGAAGCGACGGACCTGGAGACCAAGGGCGACGGCTTCGCGCTCGGGGAGAACGCCGAGGTGCGCATCGTGGCCCAGGCCGGACGCGGCGTGCCCCCCGGCCCCCCCCGAGCGCCCGAAGCCCCCCGGGACCCCGCCCCGCCCACGGCGCCCGTCCCACCCGAGAAGCCCTGAGCGGACGCGGGAACGACCTGGAAGGGCCCTGGGCGGGAGCGTCCAGGTGAAACACCCGGCGGAGCCCTGAGCGGAAGCGGGCGCGGCAACGACCTGGAAGGAGCCTCCGCTCCGTACATGGGTGCGGAGTCCAGGTCATCCGCCCCCCCTTCCGAGGTTCCGCCTCCGTGCCGCGCTCCCTCCGTTCCCTGCCCGCCGCGCTCCTGCTCTTCATGCTCGCCTCGTCCCTGACCCGCGCGGAGGAGGACCGCGCGATGCACGGGCCGTGGATTGGCGTGTCGCTGCCGCGCAGCTCCGGCTTCGACACCACGGTGCGCGACCCCTCCCCGCTGTTTGCGCAGGACGTTCGCTTTGACAGCGGCGTGGGCCTGGGCGTGCGCGCGGGCTACGACTTCGAGGCGCTGGTGGGCGCGTTCGTCACCGCCGAGCTGCTCACCGGCCGCGAGGACAGCTTCTACACGTCCTTCGCCGGCGGCCTGCGCGTGCTGACGCCCACCGCCCCGCTCCGCGCGGGCCTCACCGCGGGCGTGCGCTTCATCGACTCGGGGCCGGCCCTGCCCTTCTTCACCACCGGCGTCCTGGGCGAGGCGCGGCTCGGGCGGCACCTGGGCCTCCTCCTGGAAGTGGACAAGTCCTGGCCCCTGAAGCGGGAAATCACCGTCGACAGCGAAACCGGTGATCACCCGCGGAGCACCACCGTGGTGGGTGGGCCCTGGGGACTCGTGCTCGGGCTGACGTGGTACTTCTGAGCGGATCCGCGCGAACGAACCAAGCTGCTAGGGTCCCCCCACTCTCCCTCTCACGGAAGGAACGCCGTGCCCGCACCCACGCCGCTGCGCACGCTCTATCCCCCCATCGAGCCCTACCGCACCGGTCGGCTGGGCGTCCCGGGTGACCACTCCCTGTACTTCGAGGAGTGCGGCAACCCGAACGGCAAGCCCGTGGTGTTCGTGCACGGCGGCCCCGGCGGCGGCACCGACGCGAAGCAGCGCCGCTTCTTCGACCCCAGCGTCTACCGCATCATCCTCTTCGACCAGCGCGGCTGTGGCCGCAGCACCCCACACGCCAGCTTGGTGATGAACACCACCTGGGACCTGGTGGCGGACATGGAGCGGCTGCGCGAACACCTGGGCCTGGAGGCCTGGCAGCTCTTCGGCGGCTCGTGGGGCAGCACCCTGGCGCTCGCCTACGCGCAGGCGCACCCGGAGCGCGTCACGGAGCTGGTGCTGCGCGGCATCTTCCTGTTGCGCAAGCAGGAGATCGACTGGTTCTACCAGCGCGGCGCGGACGCGATGTTCCCGGACGCGTGGGAGCACTTCCTCGCGCCCATCCCGGAGGAGGAGCGCGGGGACCTGCTCCAGGCGTACGCGAGGCGGCTGTTCGGCGACGACCGCCACGCGCAGCAGGAGGCCGCCCGGGCGTGGAGCATGTGGGAGGGCCGCACGAGCTGCCTGTACCCGAACCCGGAGCTCATCGCGCGCAACGCGGGGGACGACTTCGCCATCGCCTTCGCGCGCATCGAATGCCACTACTTCCTCAACCGGGGTTGGATGCGCACCGACACCCAGCTCCTGGATGACGTGCACCGCATCCGCCACATCCCCGCCGTCATCGTGCAGGGCCGCTACGACGTCGTGTGTCCGCCGGAGAGCGCGTGGGCCCTGCACCGCGCGTGGCCCGAGGCCCAGTTCGTCATCGTCCCGGACGCCGGCCACTCCGCCAACGAGCCCGGCAACACGTCCGCGCTCATCGAGGCCACGGACCGCTTCCGCAGCCGCTAGGAGTCCGGAGGGCGCGGGGGCCGGCTACATGTCCTGGCCTTCCGCGTCGTCCGTCACCCATTCGCACTTCGGCGCGAGCCACACGTAGTGCCCCAGGTGCCGCCGCCCCGCCTGGGCCTCGGGGTCCGGAGCGGGCAGGAAGACGCTGAAGGCCTTCCAGCCCTCCGGCCCGTCCGCGTCCGCCTTCGCCTGGGCCCTGGACAGGTCCCCCGTCCCCGTCTCTCCCGACAGGTACGGTGACACGAGGAGCCTCCCACAGCCCGCGCCCACCAGCATGCCCACGTCCCGCATGCGCTCGTGCATGGCGGGCTCCTGCGCGATCACCGCCACGGGCAGCCCCAGCCCCGTCAGCACCGTCTTGAAGTGGGTCTGCCGGGCCTGACACGCCACGCTCCCCTGCTTCAGCCTCAGCTCGGCCAGCGGGTCTCCCTGGCGTGCGCGCTCCTGGAGCGACGCGAGGCGCGCCGCCTCCTCCTGCTTCTGCTTCGGCGTGCAGGGGCCCACGCACTGCCCCTTCATCACCTGCCGGGCCAGCACCGCGTCGCCCCGCACCACGCGGAGCAGCAGGTCCGTCGTCGGACACGCCGGCGCCGGGCTCGGGGTGACGCGGTGGACGGTGAGCTCCAGGCCGGGCGAGTCCGGGAACGGGAACGTGCCTTGCGCCTTCGCGTCCGCGGGCAGCGCCTCCTTCAGCGCGTTGGGCGAAGGACACGCCAGCGCGGCGGCGCCCGTCAGCGGCTGCACCCGGACGCCCGGCACCATCGGTCGCACCAGCGCCCGGGCCGCCTCCGCCTCCTCCTTCGTGCCACACACCCCCAGCAGCAGGACGTGCTGGCCCTCCGGGAGCCCCGGCAGCGCCTTGGAGGCGACCAGCTTGGGGAAGCCCTTCGCGGGCTTCACCCAGGCGAAGGCACGCGCCTGCTTCTGGGCCGCCAGCAGCTTCGCCACCGGGGGGCGCTTGGTGTCCTGTCCCAGGACGATGGCCCACGGCGCCTCCGCCGCCAGGACGCTCCGGGGCCCCAGGGCGCACAGCAGCAGCAGACAGACGTTCCAGAGGGGAGGCACGCGCATGGGGGCGCATCTAGTCCATCCGCCCCCACCGGGAAACCCCTCCGGCCCGCCTATCCGCGCGAGCCCAGCGCCTTCGCCAGTTCCTCATAGAGATGGATGGCGGAGCGGATGGACTTCTCCCAGTCCCCCAGGTGCAGGCTCTCGTTCTCCGAGTGGGCGTACGTGTACGGATCCTCCACGCCGATGAGCAGCGCGGGCACGCCGCCCAGCTCCTTGGCGAACGGCTCCACGAACGGGATGGACCCTCCGCACCCGATGGTGACGGGCTTCTTCGCGTAGCCCTTCTCCAGCGCGCGGAACGCCGCCTGGAAGGCCGGGTGCGACGAGTCCGTGTACCACCAGCCGGACGCCTGGTCCTCGCGGATCTCCAGCTCCAGGCCCCACGGACACACCTTCTTCAGGTGCGCCACCAGCCGGCGCTGCACGTCCTCCGGATCCAGGTCCGGCACCACGCGGATGCCCACGCGCGCCCACGCCGACTCCACGATGATGTTGCGCGCGTCCTTGCGGCTGCTGGCCTGGATGGCGTTGATGGCCAGGCTCGGCTGGCGCCAGTTCATCTCCCACGGGTGGCGTCCGCCGCCCAGCAGCTCCACGCCCGCGTTGAGCCCCACCTGCTCGCGGAAGGTGGCGTCGTCGCCCGGCAGCGCCTGGATGCTCTGACGCTCCGCCTCCGTCAGCGGCTTCACATGCTCCATCACCCCTTCGATGGCGATGGAGCCGTCCGCGTGCGTCAGGCTCGCGAGCATCCGGCACAGCGCCATGGCCGGGTCCGGCACCGGCCCGCCCCACATGCCGGAGTGCACCGCCTGCTTCAGGCCGCGCACCTCCACGTCCACCGTCACCAGCCCGCGCAGCGCCGTGGTGATGGACGGCAGGCCCGTGTCGAAGTTCGACGTGTCCGTCAACACGATGGCGTCCGCCGCCACCAACTTCGCGTGCTTCTGGAGAAATGCACCCAGGTGGTCACTGCCCGCCTCTTCCTCCCCTTCGATGATGACCTTCACGTTGAGTGGGAGCTGGCCGGTGCTCTTGAGCCACGCGTCCACCGCGGAGGAGTGCACGACGATGCCGGCCTTGTCGTCCGCGGCGCCGCGCCCGTACAGGCGACCGTCGCGCAGCTCCGGCTCGAAGGGCGGGCTCTTCCACGCGGCCTCGTCCCCGGCGGGCTGCACGTCGTGGTGCGCGTAGAGCAGCAGCGTGGGCTTGCCCGGCGCCTTGAGCACCTCGCCATAGACATACGGATGGGCGCCCTCGATTTCCAGGAGCTGGACGTTTTCAAACCCACGGTCTTTCAACAGCGCGGCGGTTGCTTCGGCGCTCTTGCGCACGAGGCCCGGGTCGAAGCCGGCGAAGGACACACTGGGGATGCGTACGAGGGCCTTGAGGTCCTCCAGGTACGCGGCTTTCTGGGACTCGAAATGGGACAGCGCCTGGTCGATGGACATGCCCACCCCTTAACCCAAAAGGCGGGCAGGCGCCGTACGACAGCCGCGCCGAAAAACGCGCGGCCCATGTATCCTGCCGCCCATGTCTGGACTGCCAACCCTGCTGCTGGTGGATGACGACAGCTTCGTGCGTCGCATCCTCAAGGACGTCATCGCGGAGACGGGCATCGCCCTGAGACTGCTGGAGGCAGCCGACGGGGAAGAGGGACTGGCGCTGGCCGCGAAGGAGCAGCCCGCGGTGATGTTCCTGGACCTGTTCATGCCGAAGAAGAGCGGGCTGGAGGTGCTGGGGGCCATCAAGAGCGTGTCGCCGGGAACGCGCGTGCTCGTCATCAGCAGCATGGACGCCGAGCCGGTGGTGGAGCAGGCCATCGCCGCGGGCGCGGTGGGCTTCGTGGGCAAGCCCTTCCACCCCATGGAGATCGCGTCGGCCATGCGCGAGGCGCTCGCGTCCTGATTCCGAGGTTCCCGTGTCGTCATCCGCTGTCGGTTACTGGGTGGGAGATTCGCTTGGCCGCGTGCTGGGCCCGCTCCAGTTGCAAGCATTCCGCGAGCTCATCGCCTCCGGCCGTTTGAAGACGGCCGTGCGCGCGTCGCGCGATGGAACGAACTGGATTCCGTTGCAGGAGCTGCCGGAGGTGCGCGACCTGTTCGCCACCGCGGCGCCCTCCGCTTCGGTGGAGACGCAGCAGGCGGAGCGCCTGCGCACCCAGTTGAGGGGCCTGCTGCACCTGCCCCCGCATGAGGTCTTCGGGCTCAAGCCGCAGGCGTCGCTCGACGAGTTCCGCACCGCCTTCTTCCGCATGGCGAAGCGCTTCTCGCCGGATCACCTGTCGCCGGACCTGCACCCGGAGCTCCGGAAGATCTCCGTGGAGATCTTCGACTTCCTCTCGCGGCGGATCCGCGAGGCGGAGACGCTCTTCCTCCAGGGCACGACCCCGCCTCCGCCCGCGCCGCCTCCCCGCCTGGACATGAGCGGAACGCTGCCACCGCCACCGCCGCCGTCGCCGCTGCCCCTGAGCGGCTCCCCGGTGGCCGCGCGGCCGCCTCCGCCGTTCGTCCCCCCGCCCCCGCCGCCCGCGCCGGTCGCGGCACGTCCTCCACAGTACGTCCCGCCGCCCGCGCCGCCACGGCCTCCGCCGGTGATGACGCCGTCCGCGCGCCCCCTGGCCCCGCCGCCTCCCGCCCCCCCACCGCCCGCGCCTCCGCCCCCCGCGCCGGCCCGGCGTCCGGTGGCGGCGCCCCCCCCGCCGTCCTATTCGAGCGCGGAGTTCGTGGGTCTGGAGCGGCGCTCGGACGACCGGCTGCACGCGGACGTGCGGGTGACGATGAAGAACACGGGCATCTTCACCGACCACCGCATCATCAACCTGTCGTCGGGCGGTCTGTTCATCGGCACGGACCGGCCGTTGCGACTGGGGACGCAGGTGGAGCTGACGCTGCGCTTCGATGATCCGGAGCGGGTGATGACCCTGCGCAGCTCCGTCATCTGGGAGAACTCCCTCGATGACGGCAAGAACCCTCGCGGCTACGGGCTGCGGCTGAGCGCCTTGCGCGCGGAGGAGCGCGACTTCATCCAGCAGTACGTCCGCCGCCCGAAGAAGCCCTGAGCCCGCGGCTCAGGCCCCGTCCTGGGATGGCGGACGGGGCCCTCAGAACAACTGCACCAGCAAGACCGCGCTCATGGCCACGAAGGTCACCATCACCACCATGACGGACTTCAATTCCAGGTCCCTGCGGTCCAACTCGTTCGCGAAGTTCACGGTGTTCTCTCCCATCCTCGTCATCAATGCCTTCACCCCTTCCTACGGACCTCGCGTGGATCGATTGCCTGGGAGCCCGCGGCGCCCCGGGGCGGCGTGGCATGCGGTCAGGGAAGCGGACGGCGTCATGCGGCCGGTGACGCGATGAGCGCCGGGGCTCCGCCCGTCACGCTGGACGGCCTGCTCCAGCGGCTGCCGATGCCGCTGCTCGTCGTCCGGGGCGACCGGCTGGTGTTCACCAACGCCGCGCTCCAGGCGCTGCTGGGCCTGCGCGAGGACGAGCTGCCGTCGGTCCTGGAGTTCAACGCCCGCTTCTCTCCGGACGAGAGCGCGTGGGTGGAGCCCCTGTCGCGGGCGCTGGCCCGCGGCGAGCCCCTGCCGGAGCAGCCGTCCTGGGTGCGGATGCGGAGCGAGGACGGGCGTCAGCACTTGATGACGATGCTCCACGCGCCGGGCCGGGTGCCGGAGGAGCAGCTGGTGGTGCTGCTGGACGCCGAGGGCGGGGACGCGGTGCGCAGGCTGTCCACCCTGCTGGTGTCCACCGCGGCGCAGCTGCTGCGCTGCCGCGACGAGGCGGCGGTGCTGGAGCTGGCGGTGGAGGCCGTGCACCAGCAGGGCTTCTACGTGTCCGTGATGCTGCTGGAGGGCGACCACCTGCGCCACGGGCCGCTGCGCCAGGAGCCGGAGGGCCTGGCGGCCGCCGAACGCATCTACGGGCAGAGCATCCACGAGGTGCGCATCCACCGCGCGGCCATGCCGCAACTGGCGGACGTGCTCACCCGGCGCAAGGCGGCCTTCCATCCGGATGCGTTCAGCATGGCCCGACGGATCCATCCGCCGGAGGTGGCGGACAACATCGAGCGCATCTATCCCCCGGGCTCTCGCGCGCTGGACGCGCCCATCTTCGTGGGGGATGAGCCCTTCGGCGTGCTCGCGGTGCAGTCCCCCACGCTCACGCCCGCGAACGCCGGCGCGCTGGAGCTGTTCGCGCAGCTCATTGGCGGGGCGCTGGAGAACGTGCGCCACCACCGCGCGGCGGAGGCCCGGCTCGCGGAGGTGTCACGGCTGCAGGGTGAGCTGGTCGCGAGCGAGCGGCTGACGGCCCTGGGCGAGGCGGCGGGGGTGGTGGCCCACGAGGTGCGCAACCCCCTGGGCGCCATCCTCAACACGGTGGCGGTGCTCAAGCGCGAATCGCGCCTGGGGCCCTCCGGCGCCGCGGCGGTGGAGATGCTGGAGGAGGAGGCCATCCGGCTGGAGGACATCGTGCGCGACCTGCTGGACACGGTGCGCCCGCTGGAGCCCCGGCCCCGCCTGCTGAACCTGGGGGAGCTGGTGCACCGGGCGCTCGGCCAGCTCCAGGGCCGGGAGGGGCTGCCCGCGGCGCACGTGGTGTTCGAGGAGGCGCCGGACGTGCCGGACTTCTCCGGCGACGAGACGCTGCTCCAGCTCGCCCTCACGCACCTGATGCGCAACGCCCTGCAGGCCTCGCCCGCGCGGGGCACGGTGCACGTGGCCGTACGCCGCGTGCCCCGGGGCGTGTCCCTGGTGGTGGAGGACGAGGGCCCGGGCATCGCGGGCACGGATCCCCACCGCGCCTTCGAGCCCTTCTTCCTCACGCGCGCCAACGGGCGAGGCCTGGGGCTGGCCATCGTGCGGCGCGTGGTGCTCGCGCACGGGGGCACGGTGCACGCTGGCGCGCGGCCCGAAGGGGGCGCGCGCTTCGAGCTGGTGCTGCCGCTCTAGGTCCCAGGGACAGCGCTGGCGCCCAGCATGCCAGGGCCACGCTCAGGCGGGCCCGGCCAGCACCAGCAGACACGGCAGGCCGCCGTTCTTCACGTCCACCGTCCGCGCACCCTCCAGCCCCAGCGCGGCCAGCAGCTTCGGCTCGTCGGGGATGATGATGGCCTTGCGCCAGCCCCGGAACGCGCCGTTCAACGTGGCGCCCAGCGCGCGGTAGAGGTCCGGCAGGTCCAGGTCCTCGCCCACGCGCTTGCCGTAGGGCGGATTGGCCACCACCAGTCCGGGCCCCTCCGACGGCGCCTTCAACGTGCGCAGGTCGTGCCGCTCCAGCGTCAGCGTCACCCCCGCGCGCTTCGCGTTGCGCCGCGCCGTCCCCAGCGCGCCCGCGTTGATGTCGTAGCCCCGGATGGCCACGCGCGGCTCGGCCAGCGCGCCCGCCTCCGCCTCCGCGCGGCGGCGCGCCCACCCTTCCTTGTCGAACGCGGGGAACGACTGGAAGGCGAACGTGCGCAGCAGCCCCGGGGCCTTGCGCTGGGACATCCACGCGCCCTCCACCAGGAAGGTGCCCGAGCCGCACATCGGATCCACCAGGGGCACGTCCCCCGTGTAGCCCGCGAGCCCCAGCAGGCCCGCCGCCAGCGTCTCGCGCAGCGGCGCGCGCCCCACCTCCTGCCGGTAGCCGCGCTGGTGCAGCGGCTCCCCGGAGGTGTCCACGCTCACCGTCCACCGGTCCCCTTCCCCGCGCACGAGCAGCGTGAGCCCTGGCGCGCCCCCCTCCTCGTCCAGGTGCGGCCCCGCTCGCAGCACCTCCTTCACGCCCCAGGCCACCGCGGCGGACTCCAGCACCACGTTGGGCCCCGGCGCCGCGGAGCGGTGCAGCGTCACCGACACCCGGGGCGGCGCCTTGCCGTCCCAGAAGTCCTGGAGGGGCAGCGCGGCCAGCTCGCGCACCAGCCCGTCCGCCGTGGGCGCCTTGAAGGTGCCCAGGCGCAGGAGCACGCGGCTGGCGGTGCGCAGGTGCAGGTTCGCCGTCTGGTACAGGCCCGGCGGCCCCACGAACTCGGCGCCCCCCTCCACGCGGCGGGGGCCCAGCCCACAGGCGCGGGCCTCCGCCTCCAGCGCGGGCTCCAGCCCGGGCAGCGTGGACACGTAGATGACTTCCTCGCCCGTCCGGGTGCGCGCGTCCGTCACGGCGCACGCGTCCGGGGCGCGTCCGGCAGCGCGGCGGAGACCTGCGTCAACGCGCGCTCCATTTGATCCAGGTCATACGGCTTGGGCAGCAGCACCGCGCGCTCCAGTTCTTTTCCGGATTCAGAGGTCACCGCGCGCGAATCGCCGGAGGCGATGACGATGCGCAGGGTGGGGAACCGCCGCACGGCCTCGCGCGCCAGCGCCACGCCGGACATGCCCGGCAGGGTCACGTCCGTGAAGAGCACGTCGATGGGGTCCGTTCCCAGCACCGCGCGCGCCGCTTCCGCGCTCTCCACCGCGTGCACGCCATGTCCCATGTCCGTGAGCAGTTCGCACGCGGATTCGCGGATGTCCGCGTCATCCTCCACCAGCAGGATGCGCAGCGGCCCCTTCAATTCGCCGCCCCCCGCGCGCGCCCCCGAGGACGCGGAGGTCGGCGCGGGCGCCTGCGGGGCCACCGCCGTGGGCGCCTGCGGCCGCGGCCCCTTCGCCGCCAAGCGCTGCTCGCGGTTCTTCAGCATCGCGCGGATCTTCCGCGCCAGGTCCTCGCGCCGGTACGGCTTGCTCAACAGGCTCACGCCGGGATCCAACCGGCCGCCGTGCACGATGGCGTTCTCCGTGTAGCCCGACGTGAAGAGCACCTCCAGGTCCGGCAGCAGCTCCTTGGCCTGCCGCGCCAGCTCCGGACTGCGCACCGGCCCCGGCATCACCACGTCCGTGAAGAGCAGGTCCACCGGCAGGCCGCTCTGGATGACCGCGAGCGCGCTCTGCCCGTCCGTCGCCTTGAGCACCCGGTAGCCCAGCTCCCCCAGCACCTCCACCACCGTGCCGCGCACCGCCGGGTCGTCCTCCACCACCAGGATGGTCTCCGTGCCGCCCTCCACCTGGCCCGTGGCGGCCTCCGTCGGCTGCACCGCCACCTGGAAGGTGCGCGGCAGGTAGATCTTCAGCGACGTGCCGTGCCCCACCTCGCTGTAGATCTTCACGTGGCCGCCGGACTGCTTCACGAAGCCGTACACCATGCTCAGCCCCAGGCCCGTGCCGCGCCCCTCCGGCTTGGTGGTGAAGAACGGCTCGAACGCGCGCTCCATCACCTCCGGCGCCATGCCCGAGCCCGTGTCGGAGATGGCCAGCATCACGTACTGCCCCGCGGTGACCTCCGGGTGCAGCAGCGCGTAGTGGTCATCCAGCATCGCGTTGCCCGCCTCGATGGTCAGCTTGCCCCGGCCGTCCATGGCGTCGCGCGCGTTGATGGCCAGGTTGAGGATGACGTTCTCCAGCTGGTTGCGGTCCACCGACGTGTTCCACAGCCCGCCCGCGATGACCGTCTCCACCTCCACGTCCTCGCCCAGCGCGCGGCGCAACAGGTCGTCCATGTCGCGCACCAGCCGGCCCACGCTGAGCGCCGTGGGCGCCAGCGGCTGGCGCCGGGCGAAGGCCAGCAGCTGCGAGGACAGCCGCGCCCCGCGCTCCACCGCGCCCAGCGCCGTCTCCAGCCGCCGCTGCGCCTTCGCGTCGCCCGCCATGTCGCGCTGGAGCAGCTGGAGGTTGCCGCTCACCACCTGGAGCAGGTTGTTGAAGTCGTGCGCCACGCCGCCCGTCAGCTTGCCCACCGCCTCCATCTTCTGCGCCTGGCGCAGCGCGGCCTCCGTCTGGCGCCGCTCCGCCTCGCTCTCCTCCAGCGCCCGCGTGCGCTCGCGCACCAATTCCTCCAGGTGGTCGCGGTGGCGCGCCAGTTCGCCCTCGGCGCGCTTCTGCGCCGTCATGTCGTGGCCCTGGACGAAGATGCCGGAGACGCGCCCGTCGGGCTCCACGATGGGCTGGTACACCAGGTCCACGAAGGCCTCCTCCAGCACGCCCCCGGGCACGCGCTGCAACATCACGCGCATGCCGTGGCCGACGAAGGGCTCACCGGACGTGAGCACCCCGTCCAGCAGCTCGAAGTAGCCCTGCCCGGCCACCTCCGGCAGGGCCTCCCGGATGGGCTTGCCCAGGATGTCCCGGTGCCCGATGAGCTGGAGGTAGGCCCGGTTCACCAGCTCGAAGACGTGGTCGGGGCCCCTCAAGGAGCACATGAAGCCCGGCGCCGCCTCGAACAGCCGCCGCAGGTGCTTGCGCTCGCCGTCCAGCGTGAGGTTCGCCTCCTGCACGGCCTTGGCGCGCAGGAACACGCCGCCCTCCAGCTGCGGGCCCGGCCCCCGCGACGACAGGCCTTCCACCTCGCGCATGGCCTGCTTGAGCTGCTGCAGCTCCGTCACGTCCATCGTGTGCTGGAGGATGAAGGCCACCTTCCCCGCCCCATCCAGCAGGGGGGTGTGCGTGGCGCTCCAGAAGCGGTCCTCCACGACGACGCCCTGCTCCGTGTGCCGGGGGACGCGGTAGGGGATGAGCGCCAGGGTGTCCAGCACCCCCTCGTTCAGCACCCGGAAGAATGAATCGCGCAGCATCCGCAGGCTGGCGTTGGCCGGGTCGTCCGGGTCGTGGGGGAACGCCTCGAAGACGTAGCGCCCCACCAGGTCCTCCAGCCGGCTGGCGGTCACCCGCAGGTAGGCCGCGTTCGCCGTCACGTACCGCAGGTCGCGGTCCAGCAGCATGTACGGGTTCGGTGAGAGCTCGAAGAGCTTCTGGAAGTCGAAGGGTGCCTGCATCCATTGACCGGAAGGCGGGAGCCCTCCGTCCTTTCCTGGGGCCGCGGGACGCGGAAAGGGCGTGCCTCCCCAGTGTACGAACAACACCTCCTGCACACCGTCCAAAAGGCCGGAGCACCTCCACCTTCCCAGGCGCCAGGGCCCCGGAAGGCCGCCCACTGGACACTGCCCGACACCCGGCCAGTCCCGCCGTCCCCTTGCCTTACCTGTCCGTCCTGGCTGTAAGATTGGGCGGGTATTTCCGACCTCAGGATTACTGTGCTATGAGATTATTACCGCCCAGGCGGTGTAGTCCCACATGGACCGGGGTGCGCGGCAGGGGGTCGCCTTGGGTTGGGAGGAAGGGCCTCCCTGCCTCCAGCCAGAGCGCTTGCGCCCGGCTGGAGGTCTGTCCCCATGCTTGCCGTTCCAGAACCCCAGTTGCTGGATGACTCGGAAGCGGTCACCTCTCGCGTGTTCGAGCGCAAGTCGCTGACTTCCAGCGTGCGAGCGCTGTCGATGGTGACCAACTGGCGTGGCCTGTGGGCGATGACGCGCCAGTGGCTCATCATCGCGCTGGCATTGGGCTTCGTGGTGCAGGTGGACCAGTGGTGGGCGTGGCTGGTGGCCGCGGTGATCATCTCCACCCGTCAGCACGCGCTCCTGAGCCTGGTGCACGAAGCGTCACACCACCACCTGCTCACGAACCGGTCCGCGAACGACCTCCTGGCGGACCTGCTGTGCGCGTTTCCCATGAACATCACCACGGCGGGCTACCGCAAGGAGCACGCGGAGCACCACCGCTACGTCAACACCCCGAAGGACCCCTACTGGCGCACCGCGCAGCGCGACGCCGCGTGGATCTTCCCGAGGACGCGCTGGGGCGCCGCGCGCGTGCTCCTGGGCGACATGGTGGGCGTGTTCACCCTCTCCCACCTGAAGATCATGATCCCCTGGTCCTTCACGGGCCGGATGATGGGCAAGGGGGGGCCGCCGCCCTCGGGCGCGGAGAAGGTGCGCTACACGCTGTGGCTCGTGGGCCTGGTGGCGTTCCTCACGCTCACGGGCGGCTGGCTGCACTACCTGCTCTTGTGGTCGGTGCCGTCGCTCACGCTGATGATGGTGGCCTTCCGCATCCGCGCGGTGGTGGAGCACCCCTTCACCGCGGCCACGCCGGACGAGACCCATGAGACGCGGGACGTGGAGTCACCCACTTGGTTCGAGCGCTTCTTCATCGCGCCCTTCAACGCCAGCTACCACCTGTCCCATCACCTCTTCCCGTCGGTGCCCTACTACCACCTGCCAGAGCTGCACGCGCAGCTCCAGCGGACCGGCCTCTACCGTCCCGGGGAGAACCACTTCCGCACGTACCTGCAGGGAGAGGGCAGCGCGTGGACGTTCATGACGTCGGCCGGCAGGAAGTGACTTCCAACGTCGTTGAAGCATTGGATTCCCACGCCTGACGGCATGGGTACCTTCCCCCTGGAGGCGCGTCAGGAGCGCCTCCAGGCGTGGGAAGGGCCCGCTCGCAGGAGCCGTCACCAGGCGCGTTTCACTCTCACACCGGCCGCCCGCGCCTCCGTCCGCGCACCGGCCTGGCGTCCGTGCGACGTGCCGAAACACCCCACCCCATGGCTTGAACGCTGACGGGTGATCGCGGTGTTTCTTGGCCCTCGATTGCCAGGTCCCCCAAGCGTCCGCCAATTCCGGCGCGACCCCAGGGCGGCCGGGGGCTTCGCTGCCACGCACCGCGGGCAGCGGGTGCAGCGCCTCCGACGCCGTCCTGTCTCACCTGGCGAGGCAGGAGCAGACTTGAGAAGGCAGCTCATCGGGTTGCTTGTCGCGTTGGGCGCGGTCCACGCCGGCTGTGGTGGTGCCCCGGACTTCACCTCCACCGCGGGTGACGAGGACTCGCTGTTGACCTCCGGTGACGCGCTCGCGAGCGCGACCACCCTGTATGACGACGCGCTGGGTTCGGGCTGGCAGGACTGGTCCTGGGCCACGCACAGCCTTTCGGCGACGAAGCCCGTGTTCGCGGGCACCCGCTCCATCTCCGCGACGTTCGGCCCGTGGAAGGGCGTGTACCTGAACCACGCGGGCGTCCCCACCACGGGCTTCGGCTTCGTGGAGCTGCAGGTGCACCCGGGCGCGACGAACAACCCCGCCCTCGCCGTCTACGCGACCGTGGGCACGTCCCAGAAGCCCCCCGTGGCGCTCAACCCGTCCTGCGCGGGCGGCAGCATCAAGGCCAACGCGTGGACGCAGTGCCGCGTGCCCCTCTCCACCCTGGGCGCGGCGGGCGGCAGCCTGACCGGCTTCGTGGTGATGGAGAACGCGGGCCGGTCGCTGCCCACGGTGTACTTCGACAACCTGCGCCTGGGCACCAGCGCCACCGCGCCGTCCGCCCCCACCGGCCTGAAGGCGACCGGCTCCGCGACGGACGTCGCGCTCACCTGGGGCGCGGTGACGGGCGCCACGGGCTACCACGTCTACCGCGCGGCCTCCCAGACGGGCACGTACACGAAGCTCACCGCGTCCCCCGTCGCGTCCGCGTCCTACAAGGACACCAGCGCCGTTACCGGCACGACGTCCTGGTACGCCGTCACCGCGCTGAACGCGGCCGGGGAGAGCGCGCGTTCGGCCGCGGTGTCCGGCACGCGCACCGCGCCCACCGGCGTGAGCATCACCGTCACCCCCGCGAGCGCGACGCTGGCGCAGGGCGGCGTGCAGACCTTCACCGCGAAGGTGACGGGCGCCACCAACACGGCCGTCACCTGGTCCGTGCTGGAGGGCGCGGGCGGCGGCAGCGTCACCTCCAGCGGCACGTACACTGCGCCCCGGACGGCGGGCAGCTACCACGTCGTCGCGACGAGCGTCGCGGACGCGACGAAGAAGGCCACCGCGGACGTCACCGTCACGGGCCCGGTGGGCAACACCAACAAGTGGGTGTCCGGCTACTACACGGGCTGGAACGCGGATGACTACCCGCCGGAGAAGGTGGACTTCAGCGCGCTCACGCACATCATCGTCGGCCGCGTGACGCCGAACGCGGACGGCACCGTCAACGCCGTCTTCGACAACTCCAACGGCTCCGCCATGGCGAAGACGCTGTCCACGCGCGCGCACGCGGCGGGGCGCAAGGCCATCATCATGGTGGGCGGCGCAGGCGAGCACGCCGGCTGGGTGGGCGCGGCCGCCCCCGCGAACCGGGAGAAGTTCGTCGCGAACCTGCTCAAGGTGATGGACGACCACGGCTACGACGGGCTGGACATCGACTGGGAGCCGGTGGAGGAGGCGGACAAGCCGAACCTGCTCGCGCTCGCGCAGCGGCTGCGCCAGCTGCGGCCCAACATGCTGATGACCTTCCCCATCGGCTGGGTGAACAACAACTTCCGCACCGACGCGGAGCTCAAGTGGTACCCGCAGCTGGCGGCGTACATGGACCAGGTCAACGTCATGTCCTACGAGATGATTGGCGTCTGGGACGGGTGGGATTCGTGGTTCAGCTCCGCGCTCACGGGCGAGTCCGGCACCCACCCCACGTCCGTGGAGTCCAGCCTCAAGGCCTGGGTGAACGCGGGCATCCCCAAGGAGAAGCTGGGCATGGGCATCCCGTTCTACGGCCTCGCGTGGCGCAACATCACCGGCCCGCGCCAGCCCTTCACCAACTGGTCCGACTACGTGGGCGGGGACAACTCCTTCACGTACAAGAAGATCCTCGCGCTCTCCAAGACGGGCACCCTGAAGTGGGACGCGGCGGCGCAGGCCAACTACGTCACCTTCAACACGCCCGTGGAGGACGGCACCGTGCGCTGGATTACCTACGACGGCCCGGAGGCCATCCAGGCCAAGGGCCAGTACGCCAAGGCCAACGGCTACGGCGGCACCATCATCTGGACCATCAACCAGGGCTGCACCGACCCCGCGACGGGCGCCAACCCCCTCCTCACCGAGGTGAAGAAGGCGTTCCTCCAGTAGTCCCGAGGCTCGGAGTCCGGAGCCCGGAGTCCGGAGTCCGAAGGCGTGAAGCACCCGGCCGCGTGGGCACCGTCGCCCGCGCGGCCGTCTTCGTTCCAGGGGCAGCCCTACGCGGGGGGCGGCGCGGAGGCCGGCGGCGCAGAGGCCTCCACCGCCTCCGGGCGCGCGGCGTAGACGCCCTGGTACGCGGGCGGCAGCAGCGCGGCCACCCGGCGCATCATCGCGTCCACCAGCGCCTGGCGCGCGTCCCGGGCCCCGGCGACCTCCGGCTCCAGGTCCTCCATGCGGAAGGCGGGGCCGAACGTCACCGTGACGTTGGCGTGGAAGAGCCGCTCGCCGCCCATGTCGGAGTCGTTGATGGGCATCAGCTTCTCCGTGCCCGTCAGCGCCACCGGAACAATGGGCACCCCGGCGCGCTTGGCGATGAGGCCCACGCCCTTCTTCGCCTGGAGCATGCCCCCGGAGCGGCTGCGGCCCCCTTCCGGGAAGATGAGCACCGACTGGCCGCCCTTGAGCAGCTCCACGCAGCGGCGCAGCGCTTCGATGTCCGGCGAGTTCGGCGTGATGTCGATGGTGTCCATCGTCTCCGCCGCCAGCCGCGTCATCACCGTGCCGTGCAGCTTCACGCCGGCCAGGAAGACGACCTGCCGGGGGCGAAACGCGCGGTAGAGCGTGAAGCCGTCCGCGTTGGACAGGTGGTTGCAGATGAAGAGGCAGGGGCCGGGCGGCACCTGCCTCAGGCCGTACACCTTCGCGTGGGACAGCGTGCCCCACACCGCGTGCATCAGCCCGCGCACGACGCGCCGGCGGGGCGCGCGCGGCAACAGCGACATCAGGAAGAAGAGAACTCGTAGCACGCGGCGGCCCACTTCCTTTCCCGGGTGCCCCCGCGCAACACGGGGCGGGACGGCTCCGCGTCCCTGGCGAAGATGTAGTCCTGCCTGCCAGGGTCGGTCAGCGCCCGTCCGCCAGCCCCTCCCTGCCCGCCTGCCCATCCGTCATCCAGCCAACGCCCACACCGCCCCCTTGTTCCAGGGTTCGGGAGAAAAGCATGGCCGGACGCGGCCCCCTGGCCGCGCGAGGCCACACCCCGCGTGTTATGGGAAGGCCCATGAGCGTCGAAGCCACGCCCTCTCGCGCGAAGAAGCCCGTCGAGTACGAGGCCACCGTCACCGCCGTGCGCATGGAGACGCACGACACGGCGACGCTGCTGTTGGACCTGGGCCCGGGGCCGCTCGACTACAAGGCGGGCCAGTTCCTCAACATCGACCCGCACCAGTTCCCCGCGCTCGCCCACCAGTGCGCGTACCTCCAGGAGCAGAAGGGGCGCAAGGAGCCGGCGCGCTCGTACTCGCTCGCCTCCGCGCCGCACGAACCGCACGTGGCCATCACGGTGAAGGACGAGGAGTTCATCTCCGGCGTCACCCGCTACCCGCCCCTGCTGTCGCCGCTGCTCGTGCACGGCCGCCTCACCGGCGCGCGCCTCAAGGTCACGGGCTTCATGGGGCCCTACGTCCTGCCGGACGACGTGGCCGACAAGACGGACCACGTCCTGCACCTGGTCGCGGGCTCCGGCGCGGTGCCCAACTTCGCCATGCTGAAGGACGCGCTGCACCGGGGGCTGAAGCTGCGCCACACCTTCCTCGCGTCCAACAAGACCTGGGGCGACATCCTCTACCGCGAGGAGCTGGCCGCGCTGGAGCGCTCCGCGCCCGACCGCGTGCGCGTGGTGCACACCCTCACGCGGGAGCTGGACGAAACCAAGTACGGCCCCCAGGTGCGCAAGGGCCGCGTCAACGAAGCGCTGCTCCAGGAGCTGCTCCCGGACCGCGACACCTGCCTCGTCTACGTCTGCGGCCCCGCCATCACCCCGTGGGACCGGCGCAAGGCGCTGGAGACGCGCACCCCCGCGACGCCGCGCTTCATGGAGGCCGTGCTCGGCCACCTGCACGCGCTGGACATCCCCGACAAGCGCATCAAGCGCGAGGCCTACGGATGACGTCGTGCGTCAGCGACATTCCGGGAAAGCCCGCATAGCCGATATCCCGTGAATATCTTCAGGGGACGGCGTCCTGGAAGCAGCCGGCTCGGCATGAGCACGGCCCCAGGAGCACACCCCCATGAAGAAGGCGAAGGCCCAGCCCTTGAAGCTGGCGCTGGTCGTGATGACGTGTACCGCCGCGACGAACGCGGCCGCGGTGAACGTGGACCGTGGTGGCCACCCCCAGGGGGGGCCGGCGTCGCTGGCCCCCGCGACGCTCAAGCCGCGAGGCTCGCACGCGTCGCTCAAGCGCACGGTTCGCGCGGAGGACCTCCAGGCCGCGTTCCGCAACCGCATCGAGGTGAAGTTCCGCGAGGGCAGCGGCGTGCGCTCGCGCGGGGGTGAGCTTGCGCTGGACGCCACCCAGGCCCGCGGCGCGGCGGCCATCGCGGAGCTGGACCGGGTGCGCGCCACGCTGCGCGGCGCCCGTCGCTACGCGGCGATGAAGATGCACCCCTTCACGGAGGACACCGCCGCGTGGCTCAAGGCCCAGGGCGAGCGCGGCTCGGGCACGGAGCTGCCGGATCCGAACCTCTGGTACTACCTGTACGTGGACGCGGGTTCGGACCAGGCGGTCGCGGACGTCGTCAACGCGCTCAACGCGCTGGACGTGGTGGAGGTGGCCTATCCGTCGCCCCTGCCCGTGCGCTCCGCGGACATGGACTCCCGGAGCGCGGAGGCCTTCGAGGCGTACTGGCGCGAGCACGCGCGCATGGACTGGCCCACGCAGGAGCACCTGCTGTCCTGGGAGCGCGGTGAGGGCGCGCGGACGCTGCTGAACGAAGCGCCGCCCCCTCCTTCTGCGGTGGCCGCGCCCACCCCGGCGCTCGGGCCCTCCGGCATGCTGGCCGTCAGCTACGTGGCGGACCAGGACTACGGCGAGGCCGCGCCCACCGGCATCGACACGGACTGGCTGCGGGGCAACTTCTACAACGCCTACGGCAACGGCTGGGGCTACACCGACGCCGAGTACTCCTGGAACTACTGGCACCAGGACCTCACCCAGCTGACGGGCGCGGTGCTCGTCAACGGCCAGCCCCACGCCAGCGCGGCGGTGCTGGGCAACCGCAACCACGGCACCGCCGTGGTCGGCGTGCTCAGCAGTGACACCAACGCCTTCGGCACCACGGGCCTGGTGAACGGCTCCGCCGTGCGCCTGTCCACCGAGTGGCCCACCACCGGCTACAACCGCGCCTCCGCCATCTACTCGGCGTCCAACCAGTTCTGGGCGGGCGCCGTCATCCTGCTGGAGATGCAGGCGGCCTCCACCATCGACTGCAACGGCGACGGCATCGTCAGCGCCTCCGGCGCCAACGCGGACTATGTCCCCGCCGAGTACGTCCCGGCCGTGCGCGACGCCGTCAAGGTCGCCACCGCCAACGGCCGCATCGTCGTGGCGGCCGGCGGCAACGGAAACTGCAACCTGGACCTCGCGACCTTCGGTGGCTACTTCAGCGCCACCGACGCGACGAAGGACTCGGGCGCCATCATCGTGGGCGCGGGTGAGAAGCTCACGCGCAACAAGGCGTTCTTCTCCACCTACGGCAGCCGCGTGGACACGCAGGCCGAGGGCGACTTCAAGATCGTCACCACCGGCTATGGCGACAGGTACTCCGCGGAAGGGGAGAACCTCTTCTACACGTCCACCTTCTCCGGCACGTCCGGCGCGTCGCCCATCGTCACCGGCGCCGCGGTGGGCCTGTCCGGCGTGATGTACCTGCGCTACGGCGGCCACTACCACCCGAAGGAGATGCGCGACCTCCTGCGCCGCGACGGCACGCCCCAGGCCGCGGGCGGGAAGATTGGACCGCGCCCGGACCTGCGCAAGCAGATCTCCCACATGCAGAACCGCTACCCGGCCATGCACTCCACGGACTTCGACGGAGATGGCCGCAGCGACTACGCGGTGTGGCGGCCGAGCACCGGCGTGTGGAACATCCGTTTCTCCTCCACCGGCCTCACCCAGTCCATCCAGTGGGGCATGCAGGGCGACGTGCCGGTGCCCGCGGACGTGACGGGGGACGCCCGCGCGGAGCTCATCGTGTGGCGGCCGAGCACCGGCATGTGGCTGGTGCGCAAGTGGGACGGCACCACGCAGTCCACCCAGTGGGGCATGCTGGGTGACATCCCGGTGCCCCTGGACTTCACGGGCGACAAGAAGGCGGAGTTCGTCGTCTACCGCCCCCCGTACGTCGGGGGCACCCCGGAGGGCCAGTGGCTCATCCGCTACGCCAACAACACGTACACCGCCATCAACTGGGGCGCGGCGGGTGACGTGCCCATCGCGCGCGACTTCGACGGCGACGGCTACGAGGACGTCTCCGTGTACCGGCCGTCCACCGGCCAGTGGATCATCCGCTTCTTCAGCGGCACCTCCGCCGTCCACGCCCTGGGCTCCTGGAGCGACGTGCCCGTGCCGTACAAGGCGGGCAACCAGTGGAACCTGGCGGTGTGGAACCCGACCACGGGCATCTTCACCACGAAGAACATCCACGGCGGCGGCACCAGCACCGCGCAGTGGGGCCTGCCCGGAGACATCCCGCGCTTCGGTGACGCCAACCTGGACGGCACCGACGAGTACATCGTCTGGAGGCCGTCGTCGGGCACCTGGTACAACGCCCAGTTCGGCGGCGTGCAGTGGGGCCTGCCCGGCGACCTCGCCCTGTCGCGGTAGTCCCCCGCGCGAAACAGAAGCAGTCACACGGCGGGCGGCCCCTTCTCCAGCGAAGGGCCGCCCGCTGTTCACTTCTCCGGCGGCAGGTGCTCCAGGAACGCGAGCACGCGGTCGGCCGTCTCACGCGGCTGCTCCAGCGGGAACAGGTGGGACGCGAGCGGCAGCACGTCACACTTCGCCAGGGGCAGTTCGCGCTCCACCCGGGCCAGCGCCGCGGGCAGCAGCGTGTCCGACTTCTCACCGCGCAGCACCAGCGTGGGCGCGGCGTTGGCGCGGATGAGCTTCCAGGGGTCCGCGGGGAAGGTCTCGAAGATGCGGGCCTCCCACTCGCGCGGGATGCGCAGCTTGAAGTCGCCCTCCGGCGTCGGCACCAGCCCGTGGGTGATGTAGTCGTTGAAGCAGTCCGCGTCCCAGTCGCGGAACAGCTTGCGGGAGCGGTACGCCTCCGCGGCCTCCTCGCGCGTCGGCCACCGGTCCCGCCGGCGCAGCGCGCCCTGCACGATGGCGGTGCGGTCCATGCGGCCCAGCAGCTTCATCAGGCGCACCGCCCAGGCCCGCGCGCCGGTGATGAGCACCGGATCCAACGCCACCACCGCGCGGAACAGCCCGGGGTTCGCGGCGGACGCCATCAGCGTGCTGGCCCCGCCCACGCTGTGGCCCACGCCCAGCACGCCCGAGCGGCCCCGCGCCTTGAGCTCCCGCGCCAGGTCGTCGCCCAGCTCGGCCCAGGTCGTGAGCCGCTTTGGATCCTCGTCCGGCACCAGCGGCCGCGTGCGCAGCGACACCACGTGGTAGCGCGTCGCCAGCCGCGCGAAGAGCTTGCGGTACGTCTCCGGCGGAAACCCGTTCGCGCAGGCGAAGTGCAGGAGCGGCCCCGTGCCGCCCCAATCATCCAGCTCCAAGGCCATGCCCCCTCCCGACAGAAGCGCCCGCCTCAAGCACGGCGGGCACGCCTCACGCCTGACGTTCGTCCGACTCCGGCCCTGGTTCCAGCGCGGATTCTACTTCCGGACCGTCGGGCAGTTCCACCGGCGCCCCCCCCGTCGTCGCGGGGGTGATGCCCAGCAGACGCGTGAGCCGGGGCTGCACGCCCGTCTCCGCCAGCAGCGCCTGGAGCTGGAGCTTCGCGCGCCGGTTGTCGCGGTGCACGCGCCGCCCGAGGATGAGCTCGTTCTTCAGCGAGTGCTCCCACCCCGTCAGCTCCGTCACCGTCACCTGGTAGCCGAAGGACTCCAGCGTCAGCGCGCGGATGACGTTCGTCAGGTGCGAGCCGAACTCGCGCCGGTGCATGGGGTGCTGGAAGAGCAGCGACATGGAGCCGGCCGGCTTCGCGCGCTTCTCCTTCAACTGCGCGGCCACCTCCGCCTGGCAGCACGGCACCACCGCCACGTGGTCCGCGCCATGCTTGATGGCGGCCACCAGCGCGTCGTCCGTGGCCGTGTCGCACGCGTGCAGCGCCATCAGCACGTGGATGCGCTCGGGGTACTGGGCCGCGTCGATGTGCGCCGTCTGGAAGCGCATCCGGTCGAAGTGCAGCCGCTCAGCGCGGCCCTTCGCCCTTTCGGTCAGCTCCGGGCGCCCTTCGATGGAGAGCAGCTCCCCGGCCTGCGCGTCCTTGAGGAACAGCTCGTAGACGACGAAGCCCAGGTAGGCGTTGCCGCTGCCGGCGTCCACCACGAGGGGGCTCGGGTGGCGGGCCTGCACGTCGTCCATGGCGGGGCGCAAGAGGCCCACCAGGTGGTTGACCTGCTTGAGCTTGCGCAGCGCGTCCGCGTTGAGGTGGCCCTCGCGCGTGAGCAGGTGCAGCTCCCGCAGCAGGGCCTGGGACTGGTCCGGCAGCAGCTCCTTGCGGACCTGCGGCGCCTTGACGTTGCGCCTCAGACGGACACCACTTCCATCACTTCCGGGATGGCCTCGCGCAGGCGGCCCTCGATGCCCATCTTCAGCGTCGCGGTGGACGACGGGCAGCCCGCGCACGAGCCCTTCATGTGCAGGTACACGATGCCGTCCTCGAAGCGGTCCAGCGTGATGTCGCCGCCGTCCTGCGCCACCGCCGGACGGATCTCATCGTCCAGGATGGTCTGGATGCGCTGCTCGATGGAGCCCTCCTGGGAGGACGCCTGGCGCGACGCCGCGAGCGCGGCCTCGTCCACCACGGGCAGCCCCTCGGTGAGGTGCGTGTCCAGCGTGGCCATCACGGAATCGTTGAGCTCGTCCCATTCACCGGAGTCGCCCTTCGTCACGGTGACGAAGTTGGTGCCGAGCATCACCGCGGTGACGCCCTGGATGTCCATCAGCCGCAGGGCCAGGGGCGACTTCGCCTCCGCGTCCCCCCGGTTGGTGAAGTTCACGGCGCCACCGCCCAGCAGCTTGCGGTCCACCACGTACTTCAACGTGCTGGGGTTGGGGGTCCACTCGAGCTGGATGTTCACGGACATTCTGTTCTCCCGACGAAAGTCTGCTTCCTCTAAGGCGCGCCGGGCCCCATAGCAACCTGTCCGGCTGTCAGGCAAACGCGCCGCGCGTTCCATTCACTCCGGATGCGGCCCGGAGCGTCGTTCCGATGTAAGACACCGGGTCCCCTCTGCTTTTCCGGTCCGGGGGACCGTCCTTCCCTTCCCTGCCCCGCTGGTGAGGTCTCCCCATGTCCGCCTTCCCGCCGCGCCTTGCCCACCTCGCCACCCGGGCCGTGGTGGTGGCCAAGCTGGGCCCCACCTACGCCGAGGCCCACCGCCTGGACGCCGAGGAATCCGCCCAGCGCCTCTCCACCGCGCTCTCCGGACGCCTGCTGACGGCCCTGCTGGAGGCCACGTGGACCCAGATGCTCGGCAAGACAAAACGTCTCACCGAGGACGGCCTGCTGGAGAAGGTGGCCACCACCCTGGGCGACCGGCCGCAGCGCCCGGGCAAGGTCGCGCCCACGACGCCCGGCTGGAGCGCCTTCCTGGTGCTGGTGGACCTGGAGGCGGGCACGGCCAGCGACGCCGCCCGCCGCGTGATGGAGTCCGACGAGGGCCGCAAGCGCGCCGCCGCCGGGATGGCGGAGGTCGCGGGCTTCCTCGCCACCGAGCTGACGCGCGGCAAGTAGCTGGCGTGGGGCGGGCGTGGCGGCAGGCCTCACGCGCCGTTATAGGCTGGCGTTGCCCGGCCCGCCCATGTCCGCCCCGCTCCCCACCACGCTGCGCCTGCTCACGTCCATCACCGACGTCCCCCAGACGGCCTGGGACGCGCTGGTGGACCCGGGCTCCATGCCCTTCCTGGAGTGGGCCTTCCTGGCCGCCCTGGAGGAGAGCGGCAGCGTGGTGCCCGAGCGCGGCTGGCACCCCCGCCACCTCACCCTCTGGAGGGGCTCACGCCTGGTGGCCGCCGCGCCCGCGTACCTGAAGGACGACAGCCACGGCGAGTTCGTCTTCGACGCCGCCTGGGCCACCGCCGCCGAGCGCGCCGGCCTGCGCTACTACCCCAAGCTGGTGCTCGCGGTGCCCTTCACCCCTGCCACGGGCCGCCGCGTGCTGGTGGCCCCCGGTGAGGACCGCCCCACCCGCGAGGCGGAGCTGTACGGCGCCGCCCTGGAGTACGCCCGCGCGGAGGGGCTCTTGAGCGTCCACGTCCTCTTCCCCACCCCGGAGGAGCTGCCGGTGCTGGAGGCCCAGGGCTACGCGGTGCGCCTGGGCGTGCAGTACCAGTGGACGAACACCGGCTACCGGACGTTCGAGGACTTCCTCGCCCGCTTCCACTCCAAGCGGCGCCACCAGCTCCGGCGCGAGCTGGCCGCCCCTGAAGCCCAGGGCATCACCTTCCGCACCCTGCGGGGCGAGGCCCTGGAGGAGCTGGAGCCCGCGAGCGCGCACCAGCTCTACGTGGCCACGGTGGACCGCTACCCCTGGGGGGTGCGGTCGCTGACGCCGGACTTCTTCGCCCGCCTGCTCGGGGGCTTCCGGCACCGGTGTGAGTTCGTGGAGGCCCGGCGGGAAGGCCGGCGGGTGGCGGGGGCGTTCAACTTCATCGGGCCGCGCACGCTGTTCGGCCGTTATTGGGGAGCGCTCGAGGAGCACCCGTTCCTGCACTTCAATGTCTGCCTCTACCAGCCGGTGGAGGCCTGCATCGCGCGGGGGCTGGAGCGCTTCGAGCCCGGGGCCGGGGGCGAGCACAAGCTCACCCGGGGATTCGAGCCGCACCTCACGTACAGTGCGCATCTCTTCCTCCACCCCGGATTGGACCGGGCGGTGCGCGGCTTCCTGGCGCACGAGCGGGCGGCCGTCGAAAGCGGTCTGCCCCTCTGGTGGGCGGAGACGGGTTTCAAGGAGCGGGTCTGAAGTTTTCGAGGACCCGCCGTGGTTCGCGAAGCGAAGGCAAGGGAGTCCGCAAGCCCATGGCGCAGAAGCACCAACATGATGACGGCCAGGTCGTCACGGAGACCGTCCCCAAGCAGAAGCTGAAGAGGCCGACGCTCTACAAGGTCCTCCTGCACAACGACAACTACACCACGCGGGAGTTCGTGGTGGCCGTGCTCAAGGAGATCTTCCACAAGTCGGAGACGGATGCCGTGCAGATCATGATGCACGTTCATTACAACGGCATCGGCGTGGCCGGCGTTTATACCTACGACGTCGCAGAGACGAAGCTCAAGACAGTGGAGGCCGCGGCGCGGGACAACGGGTTCCCCCTGCGGCTGTCCATGGAACCCGAGGAAGGCTGAACCGTGGCAGGACCATCGATTGCCAAAGAGTTGCAGGCCAGCTTCCGCACCGCGCTCGACGAGGCGCGGAAGATGCGCCACGAATACCTGACGCTGGAGCACCTGCTCCTGGCCCTCACCCGTGACTCGCGCACCCGCGAGGTGCTCAAGGCCTGCGGCGCGAACGTCAAGCGCCTGCAGGAGAACCTGACCTCCTTCCTGGAGGAGACGGTCGAGCGGCTGCCCGACGACGTGGACGC
Organism: Corallococcus sp. BB11-1; assembly: GCF_026626625.1. Taxonomy (NCBI): domain Bacteria; kingdom Pseudomonadati; phylum Myxococcota; class Myxococcia; order Myxococcales; family Myxococcaceae; genus Corallococcus; species Corallococcus sp. BB11-1. Next base: position 224,413 of record NZ_JAPNJY010000031.1, read on the forward strand.
CGAGCCCCAGCAGACCATCGGCGTGGAGCGCGTGCTCCACCGCGCCGCCATGCACGCCCTGTCCGCCGAACAGAAGTACATCGACGGGGGCGACGTGCTGGTCGCCATGTTCCGCGAGGAGGAGAGCCAGGCGCTCTTCCTGCTCCAGCAGGAGGGCGTCACCCGCCTGGACCTGCTCAACTTCATCTCCCACGGCATCAGCAAGGACGGCGAGTCCGACGCGGCCGGGGACAGCAAGGGCGCGCCCGCGGGGGACGACGAGGACGGCGAGTCTTCGCGCAAGAGCCCGCTGGAAGCGTACGCCGTGCAGCTCAACGTGGAGGCGAAGGCGGGCCGCATCGACCCGCTCATCGGCCGCGACAAGGAGCTGGAGCGCACCATCCAGGTGCTCTGCCGCCGCCGCAAGAACAACCCGCTCTACGTGGGTGAGGCCGGCGTGGGCAAGACGGCCATCGCGGAGGGCCTGGCGCTCCACATCACCGAAGGCCGCGTGCCGGCCGCGTTGAAGGACGCGGTCGTCTACTCGCTGGACATGGGCGCGCTGCTGGCGGGCACCAAGTTCCGCGGCCAGTTCGAGGAGCGCCTCAAGGGCGTGCTCAAGGCGCTGCAGGAGCTGCCGGACGCCATCCTCTTCATCGACGAGATCCACACCATCGTCGGGGCGGGGGCCACGAGCGGCGGGTCCATGGACGCGTCCAACCTGCTCAAGCCCGCGCTGGCGTCGGGCCGGCTGCGCTGCATCGGGTCCACGACGTTCCAGGAGTTCAAGGCGTCCTTCGAGCGCGACCGCGCGCTGTCCCGCCGCTTCCAGAAGATTGAAGTGGACGAGCCCAGCGTGGAGGACACCATCAAGGTCCTGGAGGGCCTGAGGAGCCGCTACGAGGAGCACCACCACGTGAAGTACGGCGAGGGGGCGCTCCAGGCGGCGGCGGAGCTGGCGGCCAAGCACATCAACGACCGGTTCCTGCCGGACAAGGCCATCGACGTCATCGACGAGTCGGGCGCGGCCGAGCGGCTGAAGCCGGACGGGGTGCGCACGGGCGTCGTCACCGCGCACGACGTGGAGCAGGTCGTCTCCAAGATGGCGAAGATTCCCGCCAAGAGCGTGTCCGCCAGCGAGGGCGTGCAGATCCAGAACCTCGACAAGGAGCTCAAGGGCGTCATCTTTGGCCAGGACAAGGCCATTGAAGAGATGGTCAGCGCCATCAAGCTGTCGCGCTCCGGCCTGCGCGCGCCTGAGAAGCCCATTGGCAGCTTCCTCTTCTCCGGCCCCACGGGCGTGGGCAAGACGGAGCTGGCCAAGCAGCTGGCGCTCAGCCTGGGCGTGGAGTTCCTGCGCTTCGACATGAGCGAGTACTCGGAGAAGCACACGGTGAGCCGGCTCATCGGCGCGCCCCCGGGCTACGTGGGCTTCGACCAGGGCGGCCTGCTCACGGACGCCGTGCGCAAGCACCCGTACGCGGTGCTGGTGCTGGATGAAATCGAGAAGGCCCACCCGGACCTCTTCAACATCCTGCTCCAGGTGATGGACCACGCGACGCTCACCGACAACAACGGGCGCAAGGCGGACTTCCGCAACATCATCCTCATCCTGACGACGAACGCGGGCGCGCAGGAGATGAGCACCAAGGCCATGGGCTTCGGTGACACCAGCGTGGTGGTGGACGGTTCGCGGGCGAAGAAGGCCATCGAGCGCACCTTCACGCCGGAGTTCCGCAACCGGCTGGACGGCTGGATTTTGTTCTCCGGCCTCCCCGCGGAGGTCATCCTCAAGGTCGTGGACAAGGAGGTGCGCCTGCTCCAGAAGGTGCTCGACGAGAAGAAGGTCAAGTTGGAGCTCACGCCCGCCGCCCGCGCGTGGCTGGCGGAGCACGGGTACGACCCGGCCTTCGGCGCGCGCCCCATGGCGCGGCTGGTGGACAGCTCGCTCAAGAAGCAGCTCGCGGAGGCCCTGCTGTTCGGGGCCCTCAAGGGCGGCGGCGTCGCGCGCTTCGACGTGGTGGACGACGCGCTGAAGCTCGTCACCGAGTCCGCGGAGGCCGTCCCCGCGTAAGGCCGCTGGATTGCCTGAAACACCGAGGCCCCGGGCTCCCTCTTGAGGGGAACTCGGGGCCTTCGTGTTTCCACCGGCGTGCGGGGCGGCTACGGCTTCTTCGCGTCCACCTTGTACGCGCCCACGGCGCTGGAGAGCTGCTCGGAGATGATCTGCAGCGTGGTGGCCGCCTCGCCGGTGGACCCGATGCGCGCCACGGTGTCGTCCATCATCCGGGACAAGTCGTTCACCGCGAGGGTGATTTGGTTGATGCCCACGTTCTGCTGGTTCACCGCGGCGGCGATCTGCCGGACGGCGGCGGCGTTGTCCTGGACGATGGAGGACAGCTCGCGCAGGTTCTGCCCGCTGGTGCGCACCTGCTCCAGGCCCGCCTCCATGCGCTCCGCGCCGCGCTCGGTGATGCGCACCGCGGCGGTGACGGAGTTGGCGATGTCGTCCAGCAGCTCCCGCACGCGCGTCGTCGCCTGGATGGACTGGTCCGCCAGCGCGCGGATCTCACGGGCCACAACGCTGAAGCCCTTGCCGTGCTCGCCGGAGCGCACCGCTTCAATGGCCGCGTTGAGCGCGAGCATGTTGGACTGGTCCGCCAGGTCCTTCACCGTCTGGGTGATGCCGCCAATCTGGCGGGTGCGCTCGCCCAGCTCGAGAATCTTCTCCGCGATCTCCCCCACCTGCGCGCGGATGTCGTTGAGGCCCGCCATCGTCTGCTCGATGGAGTCCTCGCCCGCCTTCGCCAGGGAGTCGGCGCGCTCGGCCACGCTGAGCACGCTCTCCGCCTTCTGCGCGGCCAGCGTGGAGGTCTGCTTTATCTCCTGCGCCGTCACCTGCGTCTCCTGCAGCGCGGCGGCCTGGCGCGAGATGGTCTGCGCCTGCTCCGTGGAGGACGCGTTGAGGTGCTCGGTGGACTGGGTGAGCGCGGTGGCCGCGTGCTGGAGGTTGAGGGTGACCTCGCGCAGCTTGCCCACCATCTGCGAGAAGGAGTTGGACAGCCGCCCCACCTCGTCGTTGCCCCGCACCGTGATGGGACGCGTGAGGTCGCCGGACGCCACGATGTGGCCCGCCACCGACGTGAGCTCCGCCAGCGGCCGCACGATGCTGCGGCCGAACAGCGCCGCCACCACGACGCCGGCCAGCTCCAGCAGCAGCGCGAACAGCAGCATCTGCCAGCGCAGCCCGCCCACCTTCGCTTCAATGAACTCGCGCGCCATGCCCACGTGCACGGTGCCCAGCCGTCCCCCGGCCACCGGCGCCGCCACGTCCGTGCCCACCAGCGTCCTGCCGCCCCGCTGCAGCCGCAGCTCCGGGATGACGCGCAGGCCGTCATGGCCCACCACCGCCGGGGCCTCGGTGGCGACCTTCAGCGCCTCCGGGAAGGCGCCGTTGAAGGTGTGCACCAGCACCTTGCCGGAGGCGTCCTGGATGAAGAGGTACGCCAGGTCGTCGCGCCCCAGGAACGGGCTGATGAGGGGCTGGAGCGACGGCATGCCCGCGGCGAGGCCCTGCTCCGTGGCGATGGACAGGCTCAGCGCCACGGCCTGCCCTTCGATGATGTGGCGCTCCTCCAGGTTGGCCTGGAGCTGGTTCGTGGCGATGAAGGTGAGCAGCACGGCCACGGCGGCGCTGACGACCGCCGTGACGAGCACGAACTTCGGCGCGAGCCCGAGCCCACGCAGGAAGGAGACGTTGAGCGGGGCGGTCGACTTCACGGGAGCACTCCCAGGACGACGCGTTCAGACGGCCGACCGTCGGCCATCCGCCGACGGGGACAACGCACGGCCGCACGGATTCTTGGCGGAGGACCCGGACGGCGCGGAGGGCTCATCGTGAGCCACCCTCCGGCGGGCGGGAAGGGCGGAACGTGGGGCGCTGACAACTTTGTAGGATGAGGTCCGCCACCGCGGACAGGGGCACCCCCCCGTCGGTGGCCTTCAGCTCCAGCGCGGCGCGCGGCATGCCGTAGACGACGCTCGACGCCTCGTCCTGCGCGAAGGTGACGCCCCCCGCGGTGCGGATGGCCAGCAGGCCGCGCGCGCCGTCCTCGCCCATGCCGGTGAGGACGCCGCCGCCACAGCGCCGGCCGTACGCCGCCGCCAGCGAATTCAGGAGCACGTCCCCGTTGGGGCACGGCCCGCCCTGGGTGCGCTGCAGGCGGGCCAGCCCCGCGCTGTCCACCAGCAGGTCGTGCCCGTCCAGGGGGAAGTACACCCGGCCCGGCTCCAGCCGCTCGCCGTCGCGCGCCATGGTGACGTGGAGCGGGCACACCTGCGACAGCCAGCGCACCATGCCCTGCGTGAAGCCCACGGTGATGTGCTGGGCGATGAGCACCGGCACCGGCAGGTCCTTGGGCAGCTTGGAGAGCACCTCCGCCAGCGCCGGGGGCCCGCCGGTGGAGGCCACCAGGCCGAAGACGTCCACCCGCGCCCCGGTGGGCATGGGCAGGGGCGGCGCGGCGCGCGGGCGGCGGGAGATGACGGGCACCTCCGCCATCAGGCACACCGAGTGGGCCAGCTCCCGGCCCCACTTGCGCAGCTCGTCCGCGTTGGTGACGTTGGGCTTGCCGATGAGCTCCAGCGCCCCGGCGCTCATGGCCTGGAAGCCCAGGTCCACGCCCCGCTGCTCCGCCACGGCGCTCACGACCAGGATGCGCGCGGGCGCCTGGGACATGATGTGGCCGATGGCCGCCGGGCCGTCCAGGCCGGGCAGCAGCAGGTCCATGGTGATGACGTCCGGACGCAGCAGGCGCGCGAGCTGCACGGCGCGGTTGCCGTCCGCCGCCCGGCCCACGACCTCGATGCGAGGCTCCTCCGTGAGGAGGGCGGTGAGCGTGCTGGCCATGGTGGGCGAGTCGTCCACCACGAGCACGCGGATCTTCTTCATGCTCAAGCGCGGCTCCCGCGGCGGCTCATCACGTCCAGCACTTCGGCGAGCAGGCGGCCCGCGGCGCATTCGCGCTTGCTCAAGAAGCCGTCCGCGCCGGACTCCAGCCCCCGCTCGCGCGCGGACGGGCTGTCGTGCGCGGAGACCAGGATGACCGGCAGCGTGCGCGTCTCCTTCTTCTCACGCAGCCGCGCGATGAGCTCGGTGCCGTCCATCTCTTCCATGTCCAGGTCGCAGATGACGACGTCGTAGGTGTCCGCGGCCAGCCGCTCCAGGGCCCGGGGGCCGCTGGCCGCCAGGTGCACCTGGAAGCCGCCGGCCTCCAGGCTGGCCCGGTGCAGCGCCCGCGCGGTGAGCGAGTCGTCCACCACCAGCGCCCGCCGGCTGCCCGCCGACACCGTCACCTTCTCCGAATCCGACACCACCCAGTCCGGACGGAGGATGAGCAGCAGCTCGCCTCGGCTGAGCGTCGCCGCGCCCTGCCAGGCCGGCACGTCGCGCACCTCCGAGGGCAGCGGGCGGATGACCAGGTCCCGGTCCCCCACCACCGCGTCCACCACCAGCGCCACGCGCTTGCCGCCGCTCTGGACGATGAGCATGGGCTGGCCCTCCGCCGGGGGCGCCGACGCGCGCAGGCCCAGCCGCGCGCCCAGGTCCACCACCGGCAGGAGCTGCCCCAGGTGCTCCAGGTGCGCCCGGCGCTTGCCCAGCCGCAGCGAGTCCGCGCGCGCCAGCTGCGTGGACTCCACCGCGAGCATGGGCAGGCCCACGAACTGCTCCAGCGCGCGCACCATCAGCACCGGGGAGCTGCCCAGGTCCACCGGCAGCGTGAGCACGAAGCGCGTGCCCTGCCCGCGCGTGCTGGCCACCTCGATGCGGCCCTGGAGTGCCTCCACCGTGGCGCGCACCGCGTCCAGGCCCACGCCGCGCCCGGAGGTGTCCGTCACGTCCGAGCGGGTGCTGAAGCCCTCGCTGAAGATGAGGTCGCGCACCTGGTTGTCGTTGAAGCGCGCCACCTCCTCCGCCGTCACCAGCCCGCGCTTCTCCGCCACCCGCCGCACCGCCTGCAGGTCGATGCCGCGCCCGTCGTCGGAGGCCTCCAGGTACAGCAGGTTGCCCTGCTGCTCCACGCGCAGCGTGAGCGCGCCCTCGTGGTGCTTGCCGGCCTTCTCGCGCTCGGCGGGCATCTCCAGCCCGTGGTCCACGGCGTTGCGCAGGAGGTGCACGAGCGCGCCCTGGAGCTTCTCCAGCAGGCGCCTGTCCAACGACACCTCCGCGCCCACCACCGACAGCCGCGCCTCCTTGCCCAGTTGGCGCGACAGGTCCCGCACCATGCGCTGCAGGGGCTCCAGGATGGTGCGCGTGGGCCGCGTGGTGATGGCCTTGAGGCCCTCCTCCAGCGCGTCCACGATGTCGCTCGTCTCCTCGCCGTCGGTGCGCAGCGAGCGGCCCGTGCCGGACAGGAGCGTGCGCGCCTCCGCCGTCTCCGCCAGCAGGCCCTGCTTGGCCAGCAGCGTGGACACCCGCTCCAGCTCCCGGCTGCGCTCCTCCACCCGCAGGCGCACCTCGCGCAGGCGCTCCACCTCGCGCATCAGCGACGTCACCTGCCGCGCGCTCACGCGCCACCCGGCGTCCGCCGACTCGCCCTGCGGCTCCGGCGACGGCGGCACGCCCGGGGCGCCCTGAGACAGGCCCTGCACGCCAGCGTCCGTCGGCGGCGGCGGGGGCACCGCCTGCGCGAAGGCCCCCCCGGGCAGCGCGGCGGCGGCCTCCGGCGGCGGCGCGGCCGCGACCAGCTGGGCCAGCGCGGCGGCGGGGTCCGGCAGCAGCTCTCCCCGGCCATCCGCGTGCGCCTGCGCGCGCAGCATGAACAGGTCCAGCCCGTGCAGCAGGATGTCCACCACCGGGCGCGGCATCTTCTGCGTGGTCGCCTTGAGCGGCGCCAGCGCGTCCTCCAGCCGGTGGGCGATGTCGCCCAGGTCCTGGAGGCCCAGCGAGGAGGCGCTGCCCTTCAGCGTGTGCAGGTGGCGGCCCAGCCGGGTGTAGATCTTCGCGAGCGCGTCGTTCTCCAGGCCCTCGCGCTCCAGCTCCAGCAGGTCCATGGTGACCTTCTGGATGACCTCCTGCGCCTCGATGGCGAAGCCCGCCACCAGCGGCTGCAGCATCGGGTCAACGGCCATGGCGCACCCCCGTGTCCGGCACGGAGAACAGGCGCTTCGGGTCGATGAGGTGGATGAGCTGCCGGTCCTGGGTGAAGACCTCCATCACCGGCCCCTCCGCCCGCACCCGCGCGGCCTCCACCGCCGCGAGCGGCAGCGTGGTGGGGCGCGGGATGGCTTCGCAGTCCAGCGCGCACAGCTCCCCATCGCCCCGGTCCACCACCAGCAGCACGGCGGGGTCCTGCCGCCACCCGTGGCCGCCCAGCAGCGACGCCAGGCTCAGCGCGGACAGCACCTGGCCCTGGAAGCGCAGCACGCCGATGACGGCGGGCTCCGACAGCGGCACGGGCGTCACCATGCGCAGGGGCAGCGCGGCCCGCAGCAACTCCAGGGGCAGCGCGTAGCGCTCCTCGCCCAGGGGGAACTCGGCGATCCAGTGGACCGCCTCCTCGACGGACGACTCGCCCTGCTCACGCAGGCGCGCGGCCCGGCGCGCGAGCAGGTCGCGCGTCTCCTCCTCCAGGGCCTCGTCCATCAACCGCGGCGTCCCCTTCATTCCAGCGCCCCCAGATTCAGGTAGGCGTCAGCGGACGCCAGGTAGAAGCGCGCAGGCAGCGCCTCCGGTCCATCCACCAGCTCGTCCGGGGGCAGCTGGCCCGCCCGCGAGCGCAGGGCGCGCATCAGCGGGAAGGCCGCGTCCCGGGCCCCCGCGCGCTCGCGCAGGAGCGCCAGCTCCAGCAGGCCCGGCAGGTAGTCCGGGGCCTGCTTCACGAGCAGCTCCAGCACGGCGGTCGCTCCGGACACGTTGCCTTCTTCAATGCGCTCCAGGGCCTGCAGGTGCAGCCGCGCGGGGGGCGGCGGGGGGGACGGCGGCTGCGCGGGCGGGGGCGGCAGCGGCGCGGACAGCCGGCGCGGCGGCGGGGTGACCCGCGAGGTGACGAGCGGCTGCGGCGGGGGCAGCGGCGCGAAGGAGCGCTCTTCCGGGCGCGGCTTGCGGAAGGCCTGCAGCTCCGGCGGCCCCTCGCGCGTCAGCCCCGGCGGCACGCGGTCCACCTCCACCGTGCCCAGGAACAGCAGGCCCCCCGGCGTCAGGCTGCGCGTCAGGTGCCCGATGGCCGCGTCGCGCGCGGACGGCGAGAAGTACGTGAGCACGTTGCGGCAGAGGATGAAGTCGAACAGGCCGAAGCGCTCCGGCAGCGGCGCCAGCAGGTTGGCCGGCGCGAAGCGGGTGACCTTGCGCACCTCCGGGATGATGGACACCTGGCGCTCGCCGTGGGGCTCGTAGACGGTGTGCAGCGCGGGCGCGGACTCGCGGCGGGACCACGCGCCGTAGGTGCCGCGCCGGGCGGCCTCCAGGCTGGCCTCATGCAGGTCCGTGCCCACCACCTCCACCGGCATCCCGGGGGGCGCGCACGCCAGCAGGCACGCGGCCAGCGAATAGGCCTCCTCGCCGGTGGCGCACCCCGCGCTCCAGCCGCGCAGGTGCAGCGCGCCGTGGCGCAGCGCGGACGGCACCCCTTCCGAAGCGATGAAGCGGAAGTGCTCCGGCTGGCGGAAGAAGTACGTCTCCCCCACCAGCACCGCGCGCACCAGCGTGTAGGCCAGGGGCGAGCCCAGTTGCTGCAGCTCGCTCAGGACCTCCGTGGGCACCCGGCCCCGGGCCAGCTCCGCGCGCAGCACGCGTTCCACCGCATCCTGGGCGATGGCGTCATCACGAAAGCCGGTGGTGTCCGCCACCACTTCCCGGGCTCGGGCCAGCAGCCGGGGGTCGAGCCCTGCACTCATGCGCTCCGATCTTCCTCCACCGGCGCGAGCAGCGCGGGCAGGTCGCGCAGGAGTCCCCGCGCGATGAACACCTTCGGATCCAGGATGGGCAGCGCGCGACCACCGGTGCGCAGCATGCCCAGAAGCCCCTCTTGCAGCAGGCCGTGCTCGGCGCCGCCCACCTTCTCGCGCCGGTCGATGTCGGTCGCCTGGAACTCCTCCGGATCCTTCACCGTGTCCACGGTGAGGGCCAGCGACACCCCTTCGGCCTCGATGACCACCAGCATCCGCTCCGCGATGGCCACCTGGTGCTTCACGCCCAGCCGCAGCGCCACGTCCAGCACGCACACCGCATGGCCGCGCAGCTCCACGTACTCGCGCAGGTAGGATGGGCCCGTGGGCAGCGGCCGCGTCGCCGGCTGCAGGAGGACCTCCTTCACGGAGTCCAGCGGCACGGCGAACTCGCGCTCGCCCACCGACAGCCGCAGCACCAGCATCGCGCCGGAGCGCGAGCGGCGCCGCGCGGCCTCCAGCGCCTCGCCCACGCGGTTGAGCAGCTCGTCCGCGCGGAAGGGCTTGGGCAGGAACGCCTCCGCGCCCAGTCCCAGGCACGCCTCCGCGCGCTGCTTCTCCGACGAGATGATGATGACCGGGATGTCCGTCGTCGCGACATCCGCCTTCATCCGCTGGAGCACCTCGTCGCCGTCCATCTCCGGCATGGACAGGTCCAGCAGCACCGCCGCCGGCCGCAGCCGGCCCACCTTCTCCAGCGCCTCACGCCCGTTGCTGGCCGTGTGGATGGTGTAGTGCCCGGAGAGGATGGCCCGCTCCAGCGCCAGGATGGCGTCGCTGTCGTCGACCAGCAGCAGGGACGGCAGGCTCACGGCGTCACACCCTGTTCAGGAACTGACGCACCGTCTTGGTCAGCTCGTCGTGCGAAACGGGTTTCTGGATGAACGCGTTGGCGCCCGCCTCCGTGCCGCGCTGGCGCAGGTCCTCGCCCTTCTCCGCCGTCAGCAGGATGACCGGCACGCTCTTCACCTGGGCCTGGGCGCTGGCGCGCACCTCCTTCACGAAGGTGATGCCGTCCATGTTCGGCATGTTGATGTCGGCGATCACCACGCTCACCGGCACCAGCCGCAGCAGCTGGAGCGCGCGCGCCGCGTCCTCCGCCTCCACGATGCTGACCTTGAGGTTCATCAGGTAGATCTTGAGGATGTTGCGGACGGTCGGGCTGTCGTCCACCAGCAAGACGTTGGTACTCACTGTGCCACGGCTCCTCGCACAGGCTCCGCGAAGTGCGGAGAGGTCTGCGCTGCATGGGTGATCCTACCGTGAGCGCTCCGATGTTCGGAAGCGGGGGGCCCCCGACCGCCGGGAAGCAGGGCAGGCAAATGTCTGCTCTTTCCGGAAAGGTTGGGAGGCTTCATCCCTCCTTGGGCGTGGGGGTCGCCAGGACCCCTTCCGCTCCTTCCACCGTGTCCACCGGGGGCGCGCCCACGGAGTGATAACCGCCGTCGACGTGGACCATTTCGCCCGTGGTGGAGGGCATCCAGTCGGACAGCATGGCGCACGCCGTCCTGGCGACGTGGTCGTGGCTGTCCTTGTCGCTCCAGCCCAGCGGCGCCTGCTTGCCCCAGTACTGCGCCAGGGACTTGAAGCCCGGGATGCCCTTGGCCGCGATGGTGGCCAGGGGACCCGCCGCCAGCGCGTTGACGCGGATGCCCTTGGGGCCCAGGTCGCGCGCCAGGTAGCGCACCGTGGCCTCCATGGCCGCCTTGCACACCCCCATCCAGTCGTAGATGGGCCACGCCTGCCGGTTGTCGAAGTCCAGCGCGACGATGGCGCTGCCCGGCGGCATCAGCGGCGCGCACGCCATGGCCAGCTCCTTCACGGAGAAGGCGGAGATGCGGAACGCGGTCTGCACGCTCTCCCAGGGGGTGTTGAGGAAGTTGCCGCCCAGCGCGTCCTCGGGCGCGTACGCGATGGCGTGCAGCACGCCGTCCACGCGGCCCCACTTCTGGCGCAGCGTCTCCGTCAGGGCCGGGAAGTGCTCCGGGTTGGTGACGTCCAGCTCCAGCACCTCCGTGCCGGGCTTGAGCCGCTTCGCGCTGCGCTCCGTCAGCGACTTCGCCCGGCCAAAGCCGGTGAGGATGATCTCCGCACCCTGCGCCAGCGCGTGTTCGGCGATGCCGAAGGCCAGCGACTGCGGGGTGAGCACGCCGGTGATGAGCAGCTTCTTGCCCTGGAGGAGCATGTCGGTACGTTCTCGCAAGAGAAGAGGAAGGGGGGCGCGTGCTTAGCACTCCTTCGCCCCCTTCTGGGGCACCGGCCCCCGATTCCCTTCCCGACGCCGGAGGGGGCCCCCAACCGGGTGGGCCGGATGTACGTCCGTTCAGCATGCCGGACGCCCCCAGCCTTCTTTTGAGCCCCACGCAGCGGCGGGAATCCGGCCCTCGGTGAAGCTGCGCTCACGCAGGGCATGACTCCATCTGCTCCCCATGGTGGAGGAGGGGCAGCCGGACGCGGCGGGGTTCAACAAAGCTGAGGCGAAAACCCCCCAACGCGGCGCCCTTCCAGTAAAAGACCCCCGCCATGGCGAATTTCCAGGACAGCTTCCTCTCTGGTGCCAACATCGACTTCATCGAGGGGCTCTACGCGCGCTTCCTTGATGACCCGGGCAGCGTGGACCCGAGTTGGCGCGAAGTCTTCGAGCGCAACAACGGCGCGGGCCGCCCCATCTTCAACGCGAAGCAGCTGGAGGCCCCCGCGCCCGTCGTCCCCGAGGGCAAGGGCAAGGGCAACGGCAAGGCGAACGGAGCCGCGCAGGCCCCCGTCGCCGCCGCGCCCGCGGCCCCCGTCGCGCCCGCGCAGGACATCGGGTTGCAGTCGAAGGTGGACCAGGCCATCACCGCCTTCCGGCTTCGCGGTCACCTGCGCGCGACGCTGGACCCGCTCGAGCGCCCGCGCCCGCCCCTGGGGCACGTCGCGGACGTGGCGCTGATGGACGAGAACCACTTCACCGCGAAGGAGCTGGAGCAGGCGGTGGAGTGCAACAACGTCTTCCCGCAGCAGCGCGTGCGCCTGTCGGACCTGGTGACGCGGCTGCGCCGCACGTACTCCGGCCACATCGGCGTGGAGTTCATGCAGATGCTCGACAGCGAGCGTCGCCGCTGGCTCATGCAGCGCATGGAGCACAGCGACAACCGCACGCCGTTCTCCGTGGAGGACCAGCGGCACATCCTCACCAAGCTGTCGTACGCGGAGGGCTTCGAGCACTTCCTGCACACCAAGTACGTGGGCGCCAAGCGCTTCAGCCTGGACGGCGGCGAGGCCCTCATCCCCATGCTGGACGCCCTGCTGGAAGTCGGCGCCGCCATGGGGCTCAAGGAGCTGGTCATCGGCATGGCCCACCGCGGCCGCCTCAACGTGCTGACGAACATCCTGGGCAAGAAGCCGGATCAGATCTTCAGCGAGTTCGACGGCCCCAAGGACCCCAAGGCGTACCTGGGCCGGGGTGACGTGAAGTACCACATGGGCTTCTCGTCGGACCACGCCACGCGCTCGGGCCGGAACGTGCACCTGTCGCTGGCCTTCAACCCCAGCCACCTGGAGTGCGTGGGCCCCGTGGTGGAGGGCCGCGTGCGCGCCAAGCAGGACCGGGGCGGCGACGCGGACCGCACGGGCGTGGTGCCCCTGCTCATCCACGGCGACGCGGCCTTCATCGGGCAGGGCGTCGTCGCGGAGACGCTCAACTTCGCGGGCCTCAAGGGCTACACGACGGGCGGCACGGTCCACGTCGTCATCAACAACCAGGTCGGCTTCACCACCGACCCGTCGGACTCGCGCTCCAGCATCTACGCCACCGCCATCGCGCAGATGTTGGACATCCCGGTGTTCCACGTGAACGGGGATGACCCGGAGGCGTGCGTCCACGTGGCGAGGCTCGCGGCGGAGTACCGCCAGACCTTCAAGAGCGACGTGGTCATCGACCTCATCTGCTACCGCCGCTACGGCCACAACGAGGGCGACGACCCGTCCTTCACCCAGCCGTCGATGTACGACATCATCCGCAAGCACCCGCCGGTGCGCGCGCTGTACGCGAAGGCGCTGGCGGAGCAGAACCGCATCTCCGCGGAGGAGTCCGACGCGCTCAAGCAGCGCTGCTACCAGGACTTCGACGCGGCGCTCACCCGCGCCCGTCAGGAGAGCCAGTTCAAGGAGCCCAACGCGCTGGAGGGCCTGTGGAAGCCCTACAAGGGCGGCCTGATGAAGAACGCGCCCCAGGTCCCCACCGCGGTGGAGAAGGCGACGCTGCGCGACGCGCTCCAGAAGCTGGCCACCGCGCCGGAGGGCTTCCAGGTGCACCGCGACGTGGAGCGCACCGTCCTCAAGAAGCGCCAGGGCATGCTGGAGACGGAGGAGTTGCAGTGGAGCGAGGGCGAGGCGCTGGCCTACGCCACGCTGCTGTCGGAGGGCTACATCATCCGCCTGTCCGGCCAGGACAGCGAGCGCGGCACCTTCAGCCACCGCCACGCGGTGCTGCACGACGTGCAGACGGGCGCGGAGTTCACCCCCCTGCGGCAGTTCGCCACCGGCAAGGCGGCGTTCAACGTCTACAACAGCCCCCTGTCGGAGATGGGCGTGCTGGGCTTCGACTACGGCTACAGCCTGGACGTGCCGGACGGCCTCACCATCTGGGAGGGCCAGTTCGGTGACTTCGCCAACGGCGCGCAGATCATCATCGACCAGTTCATCGCGGCGGCGGAGAGCAAGTGGCGCCGGCTGAGCGGCATCACGCTGCTCCTGCCGCACGGCTACGAAGGCCAGGGCCCGGAGCACTCCAGCGCGCGCCTGGAGCGCTTCCTGGACCTGTGCGCGGAGGACAACCTCCAGGTCTGCTACCCCACCACGCCCGCGCAGATCTTCCACCTGCTGCGCCGCCAGGTGCTGCGCCCGGTGCGCAAGCCGCTGGTCATCATGTCGCCCAAGAGCCTGCTGCGCCGCCCGGAGGCCATGAGCCGCATGGACGACCTGGCGACGGGCACGTTCCAGGAGGTCATCCTGGATGCGAAGGCGGACCCGGCGAAGGTGAAGCGGCTGCTGCTGTGCAGCGGCAAGGTCTACTACGATCTGGCCAAGGCCCGGGACGAGCGCAAGGACGACACCATCGCCATCGTGCGGCTGGAGCAGCTCTACCCGTTCCCGCACGACGAGCTGTCGAACCTGGTGGCGAAGCTGCCCCAGTTGCAGGAGCTGTACTGGGTGCAGGAGGAGCCTCGCAACGCGGGTGGCTGGCACTTCATGTTCCCGCGCCTGCACGACCTGGTCTCCGGCCGTGCGCAGCAGCACCCGTTGAAGTTGGGTTACATCGGCCGTGCCGAGGCCGCGAGCCCCGCCACCGGCTTCCCCAAGACGCACGACTACGAGCAGCAGCTCATCATCGAAGAAGCCATCCTCCGAGGAACCCAGAATGGCCGTTGAACTGAAAGTCCCGCCCCTCGGTGAGTCCATCACCGAGGCCGTCGTCGGCAAGTGGAACAAGAAGCAGGGCGACACGGTCGCCGCGGACGAGCCGCTCGTCGTGCTGGAGACCGACAAGGTCACCATCGACGTGCCGTCTCCCGCCGCCGGCAGCATCGCGTCCATTGCCTTCAAGGAGGGCGACAAGGTCCGCGTGGGCGAGGTGCTGGGCACCATCGAGGCTGGCGGTGCCGGTGCCGCCGCCGCGTCTCCCGCCCAGGCCGCCGCCACGCCCGCGCCCGCCCAGGCCGCCGCGCCGGTGCAGGCCGCCGCCGCTGGTGACGCGCGCATCACCCCCACCGCCAGGAAGATGGCGGAGGAGAATCAGGTGGACGTGGGCCAGCTCAAGGGCTCCGGCACCGGTGGGCGCATCGTGAAGGAGGACGTGCTGGGGCAGCTCAACCGCCCGGCCGCCCCCACCCAGGCGCCCTCCGCCCCGCCGCCTCCGGCCGCGCCGTCCGGGCCGCGTCCCAACGCCGCGCGCGAGGAGCGCGTGCGCATGACGCCGCTGCGCAAGCGCGTCGCGGAGCGCCTGCTCCAGGCCCAGTCCAACGCCGCCCTGCTCACCACCTTCAACGAGGTGGACATGGGCGAGGTGATGGCGCTTCGCAAGAAGTACAACGAGAAGTTCCAGGCGAAGCACGGCGTGAAGCTCGGGTTCATGAGCTTCTTCATCCGCGCGTCGGTGGAGGCCCTCAAGGCGTTCCCGCAGATCAACGCGGAGATCGACGGCGAGGACGTCATCTTCAAGCACTACTACGACATCGGCGTGGCCGTCAGCGGCAGCCGCGGTCTGGTGGTGCCGGTGGTGCGCGACGCGAACAAGCTGTCGCTCGCGGAGCTGGAGAAGACCGTCGGCGACTACGGCGGCCGCGCTCGCAACGACAAGCTGACCCTGACGGACCTCCAGGGCGGCACGTTCACCATCACCAACGGCGGCATCTTCGGCTCCATGCTGTCCACGCCCATCCTGAACCCGCCGCAGACGGGCATCCTGGGCATGCACAACATCGTGGACCGCCCGGTGGCGCGCGACGGCCAGGTGGTCATCCGGCCCATCATGTACATCGCCCTCACGTACGACCACCGCCTGGTGGACGGCCGCGAAGCGGTGCAGTTCCTGGTGCGCGTGAAGGAGTGCATCGAGGACCCGGAGCGCCTGCTGCTCGACATCTGACCCACTCCTCCGCACATGGTTGTGCGGGGTGGGAAGACAGGCATTCCCCGTGGGCCGGCTGGACTTCCAGTCGGCCCTTTCACTACAAATAGGTCCGTCTCCCCGGTCGTCGGGCAGAACGGGCGGCCTTCCCCACGGCTGCTCTGCAAACGCAAGGAAGCGCAATGGCAACTGGCACCGTGAAGTGGTTCAACGACGCGAAGGGCTTCGGCTTCATCACCCAGGACGGCGGCGGCGAGGACGTGTTCTGCCACCACACCGCCATCAACATGGATGGGTTCCGCACGCTGGCCGAAGGCCAGAAGGTGGAGTTCGAAGTCACCAAGGGCCCCAAGGGCCTGCAGGCGCAGAACGTCCGCGCGGCGTGAAGTGACGCGTCGTCCTCAGCCATTCCTCACGGACTGGTTGAACTGAAGAGGCCCGGAACCCCACGGCAGGGGATCCGGGCCTCTCCCTTTTCGGAGGCTGTGTCTGGCCTTGGCTACTTCAGGTTCTGCTGGAAGTGCGCCATCACGCGCTCGTACTGGCGCTCCGTGACGAGCGGATCCGGCACCATGTGCGTCAGGCCGCTCAGGGGCAGCAGCTGGTGCGGCTTGCCCGCGCGGAAGAGCGCGTCCGACAGCTTCAGCGTGTGGAAGAAGTAGACGTTGTCGTCGGCGGTGCCGTGCAGGAGCAGCAGCGCGCTGATGGGGGCGTCCTTCTTCGCGTACGTCAGCAGGCTGCTGACCTCGTAGGCCTGGGGCGTCTCCTCCGGCAGGCCCAGGTAGCGCTCGGTGTAGTGCGTGTCGTAGTCACGCCAGTCCACCACCGGGGCGCCGGACACGGCGGCCTTGAAGAAGTCCGGGCGCTTCAGCGCGGCCAGCGCGGCCATGTACCCGCCGAAGCTCCAGCCGGTGATGCCCACGCGCTGAAGGTCCATCTCCGGCACCTGCTTCGCCAGCGCCTGCACCGCTTCAATCTGATCATCCAGGGTGACGGTCGCGAAGTCGTGCTTCACCACGCGGTTCCACTCGGCGGTGCGCAGCGGCGTGCCGCGCCCGTCCACCTTCACGACGAGGAAGCCCTTGTCGGCCATCCACTGGCTGAGCAGGTGCGCGGCCATGGACTGGTGCACCACGGTGGTGGTGGGGCCCGCGTAGACCTCCACGATGACGGGCAGCTTCGTGCCGGGCTTGAAGTCGCGCGGCTTCACCAGCGAGGTCCAGAACTTCTTCGCGCCCACCTGGCGCACCTCGAAGTTCGGCGTGAAGGGCGGCTCCTCCGCCACCTCCGGCAGCTCGCCCAGCTTCTTGCCGTCACCCTTCATCACCAGCGTGCGCGGCATGGCCTTGGGGCCCTGGGTGCTGAGGACGAACAGGCCGCCGTTCTTGGAGACCATGCCCATCTCCAGGCCCGGTCCGGTGTTTCCGGTGGCCACCTTCACCGGGGCGCCGCCGTCCTTCACGCGCCACAGGTGGCTCTCCGTGGGGTTCGGGTCGCCGGAGAAGTAGAGCGTCTTGTCCGACTGCACGAAGCGCGAGAGGCCCCGGAAGCCCGCGTCCGGCTTCACCACGGAGCGCTCCAGCTCGCCGTTCGCCTTGCGCAGCTCCACTTCCGGGCCGCCGTTGCGCTCGGTGTACCAGAGGAAGCCGGAGCCATCCTCCAGCCACAGCGGGAAGTCCTGGTTCAGCTCCACCCACGCGGCGTCCTTCTCCGTGAGCAGCACACGCGTCTTGCCGGTGGCGGGGTCCACCGTCAGCACCTGCTCCTCCGTCTGGAGCCGGTTCTGCACCAGCAGCGTCAGCGGCCCGCCCTTCTCCCACTTCACCGTCGCCAGGTACGGGTACTTCTGCGCGTCCCACTGCGCCCACACCGTCTTGCCGCCCGTCACGGGCGTGATGCCCAGACGCACCTTCGCGTTCGGCTTGCCGGGACGCGGGTACGGGAACACCTCCCCGCCCTTCTCCGGGTGCATCACGTCCACGATGGTGAGCTTCTCCACCTCCGACGTGTCCGACTCCGTGTACGCGATGGACTTCGCGTCCGGGCTCCACCAGTACCCGGAGAAGCGGCTCATCTCCTCCTGCGCGACGAACTCCGCCAGGCCGTGCGTCTTCTCCGCCGTGCCGCCCTTCGTGACGCGCTTCTCCTGGTTGGTGCCCAGGTCCACCCGGTACACGTCGTGCCCGCGCACGTACGCCACCTGCTTGCCGTCCGGCGACAGGCGCGGATCGATGACGCCAGGGCCCGTCTTCACCTCCGTCGACTTGCCCGTGGCCCGGTCCACCACGTAGAGCCGGCCGGACAGCGGCACGAGCAGGCGCGTGCCGTCCTCCGACAGGTTGTAGGAGGTGAAGCCCCGGGCGCTCACGCGCATGCGCTCGCGGCGGGCCTTCTCCTCGGGCGTCAGCGTCTCCTCGGCGCCCTTGAGCAGGGCCTCCGGCGTGAGCAGCTCGCGCGCCTGCCCGGTGGCCACGTCGAACGCGTAGAGCACCTGCACGTTGGACGTAGGCGAGGTGCGCAGGAAGAGGACGGACTGCTCATCCGGGGTGATGCGCACGCCGGTGGGACGGCCGCTCTGGAAGCGACGCGTCTCCGCGTACTGGCGCAGGAAGAGGTCCGGCTGCTTTTGTGAAGGGGCCATGGCGAGGGGCTTCAGCTCCTGTGCGAGGGCGGGGGCGCTCATGAGGAGGAGCGCAGCGGTGAGGGCTTGACGCATGCGTAGTTGAATCCCCGCTCGGGGCGGGGCTCCTTTCGCGGGAAGATGCGCGCAAGCCTACACTCCGGCCGCCGCGCGGCCCTCCCAACGTCCGGCCCCCGAGCGGATTCCCGTCCCATGCAGCCGGAAGAGGACAACGCTGCGCGGCACACCCACGCCGCGCGGGCGAGGCGGCCGGTTCGACCAGAGGCCCCTCCCGTCCTTCGTCCCTTGACCTGGGCGGGTGGGAGGGACCCGCCCGGGGTCCCTCCCGGGCCACGGCCTCGTCACCGGGTGCCCTGCCCTGGCTTCAGCCCGGATTCAGGGTGACTTCAGGTTCTGCTGGAAGTGCGCCATCACGCGCTCGTACTGGCGTTGGGTGACGAGCGGATCCGCCACCATGTGCGTCAGGCCGCTCAAGGGCAGCAACTGGTGCGGCTTGCCCGCGCGGAAGAGCGCGTCCGACAGCTTCAGCGCGTGGAAGAAGTAGACGTTGTCGTCGGCGGTGCCATGCAGCATCAGGAGCGCGCCGATGGGGCCTTCCTTCTTCGCGTACGTCAGCAGGCTGCTGACCTCGTAGGCCTGGGGCGTCTCCTCCGGCAGGCCCAGGTAGCGCTCGGTCGCGTGCGTGTCGTAGTCGCGCCAGTCGGTGACGAGCGCCCCCGCGACCGAGGCCTTGAAGAAGTCCGGGCGCTTCATCGCGGCGAGCGCGGCCATGTATCCGCCGAAGCTCCAGCCAGTGATGCCCACGCGCTGAAGGTCCATCTCCGGCACCTCCTTCGCCAACGCCTGCACCGCCTCAATCTGATCATCCAGGGTGACGGTGGCGAAGTCATGCTTCACCACGCGGTTCCACTCGGCGGTGCGCAGCGGCGTACCGCGACCGTCCACCTTGACGACGAGGAAGCCCTGGTCGGCCATCCACTGGTTGAGCAGGTGCGCGGCCATGGACTGGTGCACCACGGTCGTGATGGCACCTGCGTAGACGTCCACGATGACGGGCAGCTTCGTGCCGGGCTTGAAGTCGCGCGGCTTCACCAGCGAGGTCCAGAACTTCTTCGCGCCCACCTGGCGCACCTCGAAGTTCGGCGTGAAGGGCGGCTCCTGCGCCACCTCCGGCAGCTCTCCCAGCTTCGTGCCGTCGCCCTTCATCACCAGCGTGCGCGGCATGCTCTTCGGGCCCTGGCTGTTCAGGACCAGGATGCCCCCATTCTTGGAGACCATGCCCCAATCCACGGCCGGGCCGGTGATGCCGGTGGCGACCTTCTCCGGAGTGCCGCCGTCCTTCACCCGCCACACGTAGCTCTCCGGAGGCGTGGGCCCTCCGGAGAAGTAGAGCGTCCTGTCCGACTGCACGAAGCGCGTCAGGCTGCGGAAGCCCGCGCCCGGCTTCACCACGGAGCGCTCCAGCTCACCGTTCGCACGACGCAGCTCCACTTCGCTGGCGCCGTTGCGCTCGGTGTACCAGAGGAAGCCGGAGCCATCCTCCAGCCACAGCGGGAAGTCCTGGTGGAGGTTGATCCATGCCGCGTCCCTCTCCGTGAGGAGCACGCGCGTCTTGCCGGTGGCGGGGTCCACCGCCAGCACCTGCTCCTCCGTCTGGAGCCGGTTCTGCACCAGCAGCGTCAGCGGCCCGCCCTTCTCCCACTTCACCGTCGCCAGGTACGGGTACTTCTGCGCGTCCCACTGCGCCCACACCGTCTTGCCGCCCGTCACGGGCGTGATGCCCAGACGCACCTTCGCGTTCGGCTTGCCGGGACGCGGGTACGGGAACACCTCCCCGCCCTTCTCCGGGTGCATCACGTCCACGATGGTGAGCTTCTCCACCTCCGACGTGTCCGACTCCGTGTACGCGATGGACTTCGCGTCCGGGCTCCACCAGTACCCGGAGAAGCGGCTCATCTCCTCCTGCGCGACGAACTCCGCCAGGCCGTGCGTCTTCTCCGCCGTGCCGCCCTTCGTGACGCGCTTCTCCTGGTTGGTGCCCAGGTCCACCCGGTACACGTCGTGCCCGCGCACGTACGCCACCTGCTTGCCGTCCGGCGACAGGCGAGGGTCGATGACGCCGGGGCCCGTCTTCACCTCCGTCGACTTGCCCGTGGCCCGGTCCACCACGTAGAGCCGGCCGGACAGCGGCACGAGCAGGCGCGTGCCGTCCTCCGACAGGTTGTAGGAGGTGAAGCCCCGGGCGCTCACGCGCATGCGCTCACGGCGGGCCTTCTCCTCGGGCGTCAGCGTCTCCTCGGCGCCCTTGAGCAGGGCCTCCGGCGTGAGCAGCTCGCGCGCCTGCCCGGTGGCCACGTCGAACGCGTAGAGCACCTGCACGTTGGACGTAGGCGAGGTGCGCAGGAAGAGGACGGACTGCTCATCCGGGGTGATGCGCGCACCCGCCGGGCGGCCGTTCATGAAGCGGCGCGTCTCCGCGTACTGGTGCAAGAAGGTGTCCGCGGGCTTCCGTGAAGCTCCTGTCGCGGGCGCCTTGCCCTCCTGGGCGAGGGCAGGGGCGCCCAGGAAGAGCGCGGTGATGAGGACCTGACGCAGGTGGAGTTGAATCCCCATGGGGCAAGGCTCCTTTCGCGGGAAGATGCCGGCATGCCTACCTTCCCGCGTCCCCCTCCTACGGAACAGCGTCGAGAGGATTTCCATCCCACGCGGCCGGAAGAGGACGACGCCCTGCGACATCTGCGCCTCGCGGGGGTGGTGCGCCTGGGCCTGGGAGGAGGCCGAGGCCCCACAGACGCCTACGTGTTCGATCCGCACCGGCTCGCGCTGCCCGCGTGGGCGTGTGCCCTGGGCGATGAGGGTCCCCCTGCCCTGCTGGTGACGCTGGACCGGCACCTGGACGTGGTGGTGCCCGCGAAGCCGGCGGAGATGCCGGACCGCTCCGCGGGGCTGCGCGCGCTGGACGAACATGCGCGCTGGCACCTCAACGTGCGCAACTACGACCACATCCTCGCGGCGATGGAGGCGAACCTCGTGGGGGACGCGTTGATCATCGCGCGCACGCGGCCCCGGGGTGCCTACGCCGGGGACACCTATGTGGACACGCGGGGACGCACCCACCGGTTGGTGACGGTGACGACGGTGGACCGCGCGGCGGAGGCCTACCGGAACCCCGGCCCCACGGACCTGGTGCGCGACGTGCTGGAGGCCGCGTCGAGCGTGCTGCTGGACGTGGACCTGGACTGCTTCACCAGCCTGAGCGACGCGGACCCCACCACGGTGCTGCCGTGGCCGAAGGCCATCATCCGCGAGTTCCTGCTGCCCTCCGACTCGGAGCCCTTCTGGGATGCGGTGCTGGGCAAGGCCATCGCGTTGACGCTGGCGCGCGAGCCCCACCACTGCGGCGGGCTGCTCGCGTCCGGTGAGCTGTTCCGCGACGCGGCGGAGGTGCTGTTTCGCGAGCTGCTCCGCGTGGAGCCCCCGTGAGCCCCCACCGGCGTCACGGCCTCATGGCGAGTCGAGGAAGCCAGGCCGGTATTCAGTCACCTGTCCGCTGCTGAGCGACAGGCGGCTGCCCACGGGCGGACGGTCCCCGTTGAGCACGTAGCCGAAGTCGATGCGGAACGGGAACACGTTGAACTGCGGGAACAGGATGCGCAGGCCCACGCCCACGGTGGTCACCATCATGGGCCGGCGGTTGAACGCGCTGCCGGAGTCGAGGAAGAACACCCCGCCCAGGTGCACCGTGCGCACGACGAGCGGCGCGGTGCGGTACTCCAGGTTCACGAGCAGCAGCCGCTTGCCGGAGTACGCATCCACCGCCGCGCCGCGCAGGCCGTTGCTGCCGCCCAGCAGGCTCACGCGTTCGAACAAATCATCGATGTTCACGTCCAGCAGGCCGCGCGCCACGAAGCGTCCCCCCAGCACGCGCGGCGACACCTGCACCAGCTCCGCGGCCCAGCGCCGGTTGGTCCATCCCTCCTGGACGGTGTCCTCCTGGCCGCTGAACTGGCGGCGGATGGACGCGGCGGCGGACGCCGTGGTGAGCGCGTCCCCCCAGTGCACGCGGTAGCGCAGGGACAGGCCGCCCTCGGCGAAGTGGGCGGCGGACGGGAACACGGGCGGCGCATAGCGCAGCTTGGCCACCACCGAGTGCCCCAGCTGGAAGTCCTCCGACAGCGTGTACGAGTCCACGTTGCGGAGCACGTCGTAGCGGGCCTCGAAGGCATTGAGGGAGATGTTCGCGTACCCCGCGTCCTCCTGGCGCGGCAGGTAGTTGCGCCGGAACCAGTCCGTCTGCGCGTCGCTGAGGTTGGACGCCACCGGCGGGGCGTAGGCGTAGTGGTAGGCGCCCGCGCCCAGGCCCACGTTCCACTTGTAGCGCTGGCCGTAGGAGCGCGTGTACGTGGAGCCCACGGCCACCTCGCGCGTGTTGTAGACGTACGGCACCGGGTCGCCGTCCGGGAACGGCAACTGCCAGATGTCCGCGCCCCGGAACTGGCGCGCGGTCTCCACGTTCCACGCCACGGACGTGCTCAGGCTCCACGGCGTCGAAAGCGAATACAGCGGACGGCTGACGGAGAGGCTTCCGCGCGAGCCCTCCGCGCGGCCCGTTTCGCGGTTGATCAACACGGCGGCGGACTCGGTGAGCGACCAGCGGCTGCCGAGCACGCGCTGGTCGGTGTAGCTCTGCCCCAGGCTGAAGGTGTCCAGGCGGAGGATGAAGTCCACCGCCACCTTCTTGCCGCGCCCCAGGAAGTTCTGCTCCGTGCCCTGCAAGCGCAGGTAGAGCAGCAGCGAGCCCACGGCGGAGAACTCGTTGTTGAGCCGCAGCGACCACAGGTCCTTGGTGACGAGCAGCAGCGCGACCTTGTCCGGAGCGCTCCCCTTCACCGGCACCGCGCGCACCACGGAGAAGAGGCCCAGCTTGCGCAGGTTGCGCACCGACTCCGCGACGAGCGCCGCCGAGTACGGCTGCCCCGGCGTCAGCAGCACCTCCTGCCGGACGACCTGGTCGCGGGTGCGGACGTGGAAGATGTTGAGCAGCGATGGGTACGGATCCATCGGCGCGACGACCTCCTCCGCGGCGACAACGACCTCCTCCAGCACCTTGCCCTCGGGGGCGGGCTCCACCTGGCGCTCGCGCTGCTCCAGGCCCCAGGCGATGAGCGCGTCCTCGTAGTTCTTGTTCGCGTCCACCGCGGGAGGCGCGGGCGGCTGCGTTGGCGACGCGGACGCTCCACCCGTCGCGGCGAGCACGGTCAACACCAGGACGGGCAGCAAGGGCGGCACGCGCGCATCCTGTCATGCGCCGCGCCCTCCGCCAGCCTCCCCTCACTCCAGCGCGGTGCGGAGGTCTCCCGGCCGCGCCATGGGCAGCTTCTCCCCGCGCGCGATGGCCCCCACGATGCGCGCCAGCTGATCCACCCCGTCCGTCAGCGCCGCCGGCCCCGGCTGGAGGATGTACGAGCTGCGCACCTCATAAAGCTGGTCATCCACCACCGCCTGGACCCGGTCCCAGCCGGGCCGCGAGGCGATCTTGTCGCGCTTCGCCTTGCGCCCGCACCAGCTGGCGATGACGCCCTCCGGGTTCCTCCGCGCCACCTCCTCCGGCTCGAAGATGCGGCCCTTGGCCCCCTGCGACGCGCGCGACTCCTGGCACACGTCCTCCCCGCCCACCACCTCCACCAGCTCCGAACACCAGCGGATGCCGGAGATGAGCGGCTCGTGCCACTCTTCAAAGAAGATGCGCGGGCGCCGGGGCAGCGACTGCGCCGCGTCCGCGTGCCGCTCCAGGTTCTTCTCCAGCTCCACCGCCAGCGCCTCCGCCGCCTCCGCGCGCCCCACCAGCGCCCCGGTGAGCCGCACCGTCTGCAATATCTCCGCGAGCGAGCGCTGGTTGAACAGGTACACGGGCACCCCGCGCTTGCACAGCTCCCGCCCGATGTCCGCCTGCAGGTCGCTGAAGCCCAGCACCAGGTCCGGCTTCAACTCCAGGATGCGCTCGAAGTTCGCGTCCAGGAACGAGCTGACGCGCGGCTTCTTGCGCGCCTCCGGAGGCCGCACCGTGAAGCCCGACACCCCGACGACCAGCTCCCCCGCCCCGATGCGGTAGAGCACCTCCGTCGTCTCCTCCGTCATGCACACCACCCGCCGCGGGTAGCGCGGCGCGGACGACAACAGCGAGGCCAGTCGGGCGTTCATGCCGGGCACCCTAACGCGCCCGCAGCCACTCCACCCGGGATGACGCATCGCACCAGCCACGACGCTCTGTACGGCAGCGGACGCTGATTTTCCTGATTTCCAAACCGCTCCGGGACGGCGGCAACACGGCAGGTGCGGGAGTGCAGGCATGCGGCCCGGGCCGGAAACTCGGCTTCCCCTGGCGTCCCGAACGGCGCGGGACGTCTCTTGGGCGGTTTTCCAAGGCGGTGCTAGCATCCTGCGGGTCCGAACCGACGTGCGCGGTCCCACTCGTTGCCTGGGGGAACACATGATCGAAAGCGACGCCCCCCGAAAGGGCGCGCCCACCGACGTGGCGGATCCTCTCCTTGGGAGGGTCCTCAACGAACGTTTCCGCATCCTGGAGACGCTCGGGGCCGGTGGCATGGGCCGCGTCTACAAGGCCATGCAGGCGCCGTTGGATCGGCTGGTCGCGCTCAAGGTGCTCAACCCGCAGTACAGCGGCGAGGGCAAGGACCCGGGCTTCCAGAAGCGCTTCTTCCTGGAGGCCAGCGTCACCGCGAAGCTGCGCCACCCGAACACCGTCACCGTCATCGACTACGGGAAGACGGAAGACGGCATCTACTACATCGCCATGGAGTACCTGGAGGGGCTGACGCTGTCGCAGCTGCTCATCCAGGAGGGCCCGCTGCCGTGGGACCGCGCGCTGAGCATCGCGCAGCAGGTGGCCCGCTCGCTGCGCGAGGCCCACAAGGTCGGCCTCATCCACCGCGACCTGAAGCCCGCCAACGTGATGGTCCTCAACCAGGAGACCGACCACGACGTGGTGAAGGTGCTGGACTTCGGCCTGGTGAAGTCCTTCCTCGGCGACGCCAACATGAAGGAGGACACCACGCTCACGCAGGCGGGCGTCATCCTGGGCTCGCCGCAGTACATGGCGCCGGAGCAGGCGCGCAACATCGCGGATCCGCGCAGCGACGTGTACAGCCTGGGCGTGGTGCTCTATCAAATCCTGATGGGCCGCCCGCCCTTCCAGGCGGCGCAGAGCATCGACGTCATCGTCAAGCACATCAACGACCCGCCGCCCTCCTTCCACACCATCTGGCCCGACCACGGCGTCCCGCCGGAGGTGGAGACGCTGGTGATGAAGTGCCTGGCCAAGCGCCCGGTGGACCGCTACGCGTCCATGGACGCGGTGCTCCAGGGCATGCGCGCCGCGGCCTCCGCGTCCGGCGTCAGCGGCGTCTTCTCCAGCCCCCGCACCGGCCTCACCGCGGTGGGCTCCGGCCCCCACAGCGGTCCGCACACGGGCGCGCATGCGCTGGGCTCCGGCCCCAACACCGTGGCGCTGGACATCTCCGTGGACGAGCAGGGCTCCGCGCGGGAGAAGAAGTCCGGCAAGGGGCTCGGCATCGCCCTGTTCGGCGCCTCCGTGCTCGTGGGCATCAGCGCGGCGGCGGTGTTCGTGCTGCGCGCCTCGCAGGCCCCGGCGCCCATGCCCGCGCCCGTGCGGCAGCCCGTCCTCGAGGCCCGCGTGCCCGTCGCCGCGGAGCCCGCGCCCACCGCCTCACCCGAGCCGCCTCCGGCCGCGCCCAGGCCCGTGCGCTTCCAGGTGGTCAGTGATCCGCCGGGCGCGGAGGTGACCGTCAACGGGACGGTGCGCGGCACCACGCCCATGTCCTTCGAACAGCCGCCGGACGGCTCGGGCATGGCCTCCGTGGTGCTGGCGCTCGCGCTGGACGGCTATCAGCCCGTGAGCAAGAACTACGCGGACAACGCGGGGAAGACGGTCTCCGTCTCCCTGAAGTTGACGCGCATCAAGAAGCAGGGACCGAAGCCGAAGGCTCCCGGTTCCACGTACAAGGACGATCCGTACCAGTGACCATCCCGACAGTCTTTCGACGTGGGGCGCTCCTCGCGCTGTGTCTGTGCGCGACCGAGGCCCTGGCGGACGCACGCCTGGAAGCGCGCCGCCACTTCCGCAACGGCATGAACCTCATCGAGCAGAAGCAGTTCGATGAAGGCATCGCCGAGCTGGAAGAGGCCTACAAGATCAAGCCGCACCCCAGCGTGCTCTACAACATCGCCCGGGCGTACCAGGACGCGGGGCGGCTGGGCGAGGCGCTGGACGCCTTCAAGCGCTACCTCGCCTCCAACCCGCCGGACGCCGCCAGCGTGCAGGCCCAGGTGACGCGGCTGGAGTCCACGCAGAAGGCGGCCCAGGCCGAAGCCCCCGCGCCCGGCAGCACCCCGGCGGCGCAGGACTCCACCCTGCCCATGCCGCCGCCGCCCCCCACGAGCATCCAGGCCCAGCAGCAGCTGGCCACGCTCATGGAGCGGCTGGAGAAGGCCGTCAACCGCGCGGAGTCGCTCGCGTCCGGACAGCCCCAGCAGCCCCGGGCCACCGTCAGCTCGCCCGGCCCCGACGCCCCCAGCGGCAGCGCCGAGTCCGGCGACACCTCCGGGGACCAGGGCCTGGTGCCGTACGAGGAGCGCGTGGTGACGGCGAGCCGCCGCGCCCAGTCCTCGCTGGAGGCGCCCAACGCCACCACCGTCATCACCGCGGAGGACATCCGCCTGTCGGGCGCCACCACGCTCCCGGAGCTCCTGCGCCGCGTGCCCGGCGCGGACGTGATGGCCATGGGCGTGGGCAGCTCCAACGTCAGCCTGCGCGGCTTCAACCAGCGGCTGGCCAACAAGGTGCTGGTGCTGGTGGACGGCCGCACGGAGTACCAGGACTTCCTCGGCCTCACCCTGTGGGCGGGCCTGCCCGTGGGCCTGGAGGAGATCGACCGCATCGAGGTCATCCGCGGGCCGGGCAGCGCGCTGTACGGCGCCAACGCGATGCTGGGCGTCATCAACATCATCACCCAGGCCCCCGGCACCGGCAGGCGGGCGCGCTTCAGCGCCCTGGCGGGCGGCGGCAACACCGTGCAGGGCTCCTTCGTCAGCCACGGGCAGAACGGCGCCCTGCGCTACCGCGCGTCCGCCGCCTACCGTCAGGAGGACAAGTGGACGCTCGACTACGCCAGCGGCCGTCCGGACTTCGCCCTGAAGGGGCCCGACCCTGAAGTCGGCCTCCGGGGCGCGCGCGGCAACCTGTCCACGGTCTATTCGTTCTCCGAGGGGCGCGCGGTCGGCCTGTCCGGCGGCGTGCACCGCTACACCACGGAGGCCTATCCGCTGGGCCTCCTGCGCAACTACTACATCGACGCCCTGGGCGCGTACGCCAAGGCGGATGTGGAGCTGGGCTCGGTGAAGCTCAAGGCCTTCTGGAACCACCTGTCCGGTGACGCGGGGCCGCAGTACGAAGCGATTGGCCAGCGCTCGCTGGCGACCACGGTCGCCTCCAACGTCTTCAACGGCGAGGCGCTGTACGCCCGGGGCTTCCAGCTCGCGGGCGAGCACCAGGTGAACATCGGCGTGGAGGGCCGCCTCAAGCGCGTGGCCTTCGGCTACCTGGACGGGCTGCGCGAGGAGTTCCACGCGGCCGCCTTCATCCAGGACGAGTGGCGCATCGTGCAGCCCCTGCGCCTCGTCGTCAGCTACCGCGTGGACCGCCACCCGCTGCTCGACAAGGGCAGCCCGGGCCTCGCGCAGTCGCCGCGCCTGTCCGCCGTCTTCCAGCCCATTGAAGGCCACGCCTTCCGCGCGTCGGTGGCCACCGCCTTCCGCGAGCCCACGTTCCTGGAGAGCTACACGCGGCTGCCCGTGCCCGTGCCGGGCGTCAACGGCGTCAGCGTGCTGACCACCGGCAACCGGCAGCTGCGGCCGGAGCGCCTCAACGCCCTGGAGCTGGGCTGGCGCGGTGAGTCCCCCCGGCTGGGCCTGGACTGGGACGTGGCCCTCTACCAGAACACGGTGAAGGACCTCATCGGCCTGTCCGCCGTGCAGCGGCTGCCCGCGGGCGAGTCCTACGACAGCGGCAGCGGCAGCTACCTGGTGGGCCGCTCGCTGTTCACCAACGAGAACGCCATCTACACCGCGCGCGGCGCGGAGGCGGGCCTGAGCCTCTCCCCCATCGACGGTCTGGGCATCAAGGCGAGCGCCGCGCTCCAGAGCGTCTCCTCCGACCTGCCGGAGGAGGGCCAGTGCGGCCCGTGCAGCCAGGCGCCGGGCTTCAAGGTCTTCGGCGGCGTCACGTACCGCACGCGCACGGACCTGGAGTTCGGCATCGACGCGGCCTTCACCTCCTCCTCCACCTGGGTGGAGCGCGAGCCCGCCGCGTCCGACCCGACGCGCGTGGAGCTCCTGTCCAACAACCTGCCCGCGTACGCCGTCATCAACGCCCGCGTGGGCTACGAGGTGGTGAAGGACTTCGCCTCCGTGTCGCTCATGGGCAGCCAGCTCGGCGGCACCCACGCGCAGCACCCCTTCGGCAACCGCATCGAGCGGCGCGTGTTCGCCAACCTCACGGTGACCCCATGAAGCGCGCCCCCTGCTCCCCCGCCTCGCGCGGACTCCTCACCGTCGCGCTCACGTCGCTCTTCGCCCTGGGGTGCGAAGCCCCGGAGGTGAAGCCCACCGCGGACGGCCGGCAGAACACGCGCGCCGCGCGCATCGAGGGCAGCCTCGTCGTCCAGTCGCGCGCCCGGGGCAACGCGGTGGTGTTCATCTACACGGCGGACAACCCGCCCCCGCCGCAGGGCTCCGGCCGGCCGCTGGCCTTCACCGTCATCCCCGCCGCGGAGCTGTTCGGCACGGCCCTGGGGGACACCTCCCCGGGCCCGTTCACCGCGCCGTTCGCGCTGAGCCTCGTGCAGCCGGGCCGGTACGTGCTGCGGGGCTTCATCGACGCGGACACCTGCCGCTTCGTGCCGCAGCCCTGCCACGTCTCCGACTTCAATCCCTGGTACGGCGTCACCTCCGAACCCAACGCGGGCGACGTGGGCGGCGGCAGCGTGGACCCCACCACCGGCGCCACGCGCATCCTGGAGGTGACGACGGACGCGGACGGCTGGCCCCAGCCGCTCACCGGCGTCAGCGTGTCCTTCGCGGACACGGCCACGGTGCCCTTCGACCGGCCCGCCTTCCAGGTCGCCGAAGGGCGCGAGTTCGACACCGCGACGACGTCGCTGAAGGTGCTGACGCTCACGCCGCAGCCCCTCACCGGCGCGGTGGATCAACGGCCGCCCGGCTTCTGGGTGCAGTTCGTGGACGCCAACCGCGACGGCGTCCCCGACGACGCCAACAACGACACCGTGCCGGACTTCTGGCCGCGCGTGGTGGTGCGCAAGCTGGCGGACGTGCCCGGCGTCGTGGACGAGAACGACCTGGACCGCGACGGCGTGGTGGACGACGAGGGCGAGGACTACGCGCGCGTCTCCGGTGGCAAGGACGGCAGGCCGGACGTGGTGGTGCTGGCGGCCGGCCTGGTGCCCGACCCCCTCCTCGCCGCCCTGAAGGACGAGCAGGGCAACCCCCGCACGCAGCCCGTGTTCGTCCCCCAGCTCCGCGTGGCCCTCCAGAACCGGGCGCTGGACGCGCGCGACCCCTCGGCGCCCGCTCCCCTGGCCGCCGTTCCTCCCGGGCGCTACAGCGTCACCCTGGTGCAGTCCACCGGGCAGACATGGCGTGTGCCCAACGAGCTGGACCCGGCGCTCGCGGACGCCGCGGGCCTGCCTGCCGTGCCGTCGCAGTCGTTCGTCCTCGAGGTTCGTTGAGGGCTCCACACGCTCGTGAAATCTCGGTCCGGGGCCATGCGTTGCTTTGACTTCGCAGGGCCCATCCGCGACCATGGGGACGTGCTGTCGGAGGCGTCCCCCCTCCCGAGGTTTTGATTCCGATGAAGGCCGGTCCCCTCTCCGCCCCCGAACCCGTGCCCTCCCGCCCCACGGGAAGTACGCCCACGGTCCGTCCGGCTTCGGGAACAGGACCGCAGCGCGTCCTGCTGGTGGATGACAGCCGCTCCATCCGGACGCTGCTGAAGATCTACCTGATGGCCCGCAGCTTCGAGTTCCTGGAGGCCGAGTCCGCGGAGGAGGGCCTCAAGGTCGCCGAAGCGGAGCCGGTGGACCTCATCCTCACCGACTTCCACATGGACGGGATGAACGGCGCGGACTTCGCCGGGCAGATCCGCGCCAGCGCCAACCCCAAGCTGTCCAAGGTCCCCATCCTGATGATGACCGGCGACCCGAACGTGGCGGAAGTGCGCGCCCTGGGTCAGAAGGCCGGCATCAGCGCCTTCGTGCGCAAGCCCGTGAGCTGCGCGCAACTGATGACGCTGGTGGACACCATCCTGCCGCTGCCCCGCGCCGCCAGGTAGCAGCGCGCCGCTTCACGCCGTGCGCTGCGCGGCGAGCGCCCGCCTCTTGCGCACGGCCTCTCCCACCCGCACCGCCAGCAGCAGGGCCAGCACGGCGCCGTAGAGCACCGGCTCCGTGACGTCCTTCTTCACCC
The DNA here is from genome assembly GCF_026626625.1 of Corallococcus sp. BB11-1. NCBI lineage: Bacteria > Pseudomonadati > Myxococcota > Myxococcia > Myxococcales > Myxococcaceae > Corallococcus > Corallococcus sp. BB11-1. Next base: position 255,168 of record NZ_JAPNJY010000031.1, read on the forward strand.
GCCACACGAAGTGCACCACGCCCAGCATGGCGGCCACGTAGGCCAGCCGGTGCAGGCGCTGCCACTTCGGAAAGCCCAGCCGGCGCACCTGCTGGTTCGTGGACGTGAGGGCCAGCGGCACCAGCAGCACGAACGCGGTGAAGCCCACGGTGATGAAGGGCCGCGTCAGCACGTCCTCCGCCATGGCGCGCACGTCCAGGCCCTGATCCAACACGGCGTACGTGAGGAAGTGCGCGCAGGCGTACGCGAAGGCCAGCAGGCCCAGCGTGCGGCGGATGCGCGCGGGCCACGTCCAGCCGGTGACGAGCCGCAGCGGCGTGCACGCCAGCGACGCCAACAGCACCGCCAGCGCGAAGAGGCCCGTCTGGTTGAGGGCGAACTCGATGCCGTTGGCCCCGAGTTGCCCCTGGGCGCCCTGCACCGCGAGCAGGGCCAGGGGCGCCAGTCCCCCGAGGGCGACGGCGGGGTTGAGCCAGGGTTGCTTGGAGGCCATGCGCTAGAAGTCCCGCTTCAGGTCCATGCCACGGTAGAGGTCGGCCACCTGCTCCGCGTAGCCGTTGAAGGGCAGCGTGGGCCTGCGGCCGGTGTCGCCGATGCGCCGCTCGCTGGCCTGGCTCCAGCGCGGGTGGTCCACCGCCGGGTTCACGTTGGCGTAGAAGCCGTACTCGCGCCCGTTGGCCAGGTTCCACGTCGTGCGCGGCTGCTCGCGCGTGAGCGAGACGCGGACGATGGACTTGATGCCCTTGAAGCCGTACTTCCACGGCACCACCAGCCGCAGCGGCGCGCCGTTCTGCGCGGGCAATTGCTTGCCGTACAGGCCCGTGGCCAGCAGCGTCAGCGGGTGCATGGCCTCGTCCAGGCGCAGGCCCTCCACGTAGGGCCAGTCCAGCACCGGGCTCTTCTGCCCGGGCATCTGCTCCGGGTCCTCCAGCGTGGTGAAGGCCACGTACTTCGCGAAGGACGTGGGCTGCACGCGCTCCAGCAGCTTGCCCAGGGGGATGCCCAGCCACGGAATCACCATGGACCAGGCCTCCACGCAGCGCATCCGGTAGACGCGCTCCTCCAGGGGGAAGCCGGAGATGAGCTGATCCACGTCCACCGTCTGGGGCTTGTGCACCTCGCCGTCGATGACGACGGTCCACGGCCGCGTCTTCAGCGTGTGCGCGCGCCGGGCCGGGTCGTTCTTGTCCAGGCCGAACTCATAGAAGTTGTTGTAGGTGGTGATGTCCTCGTAGGGCGTGCGCGGCTCGTCGGTGTCGAAGGCGCCCGCGGCGGGCGCCACCGGCTGCGCCACGGCCCCCGCGTCCGGGACGAAGCCGTCCATGGGCCGGGTGCGCTTCAGGCCCAGCAGGTACAGCCCGCCGCCCACCACGGCGGCGGTGCCCGCGAACAGGCCCGCGTTCTTGAGCAGCTCGCGGCGGCGCAGGTAGAGCTTCTCGGGCGTCACTTCGGAACCAGGAGGCTCTGGAGGGAGCTTGTCGCGCATGACCCCTCTATAACGCCCCAGCCCCCCGGTCGGTTACCGCCGGGCGTCCTTCAGGCGCCACAGCCGCCACCAGGGCGTGCCGGGGGACGCGTGGTGCTCCCAGTGGTAGCCGAAGAAGAAGCACGACAGGAAGGCCCACGGGTGGTTGCGCGCCAGGGTGCGCGCATGGTGGGGCGCCATCTGGGCCGTGTCCGGCCGCCGGTGGGGCCGGTAGGTGCCGAAATAGAAGAGCTGCACCGTGGCCAGCACCGACGGCAGCACCCAGAACGCCAGGATGCGCGCCTGGGCCACGCCCAGCAGCAGGAGCGCGTTGAACTTCAGCGCCATCACCAGGATTTGCGGCCACGTCGTGTAGCGCACCATGAAGGTGCCGAACCACGGCCAGAAGGCCTGCGTGCGGGTGGCGAAGTCCGGGTCGTGCTCCCCGGTGGGGTCCGCGTGGTGCGCGCGGTGGTTCACCACCAGCCGCCGGTAGGACAGGCCCGCGAAGAGGAAGCAGGCCACCGTGCCCACCGTCGCGTTCACCCGGCGGTGCAGGGACACGGTGCCGTGCATCGCGTCATGGCCGGTGATGAACAGGCCGGTGGACAGCCACATCTGGAGCAGGACGTGCAGCCAGGTGAGCGGCGAGTCCCACGGCCGCTCGGGGCCCGCCAGCAGCCACGCCAGGTGCCCGCCCCACGCGCCCAGCACCGTGAGCGCGAACACGAGCCCCCACGGGTCGGGGGGCACGGGACGGGAGTGGGGCTCGGGCACCATGTGCTTCCCTTACTGACCCCTCCCCTCCTCCCGCGCACGGGAAAAGGGGCCCGGGGGCACGGGAATGACTACTTCGTGGCGGGGGCCGCCGCGGGCGCGCCGAAGTCGCGCACCAGCATGTCCGCGGTGACGTAGCGCGGCTCGATGTCCACCGGCACGTTCTTCAGCCGCTCCAGCACCTTCTGCACGGAGGGCCGCACCACCCCCTGCTTCGCGAGCAGGGCCTCGGCCTCCGCGCGGTCGCCCTTCGCCTGCAGGGCCATGAGCTGGTTCGTCAGCGACGTGACGGACGCCTGCATCTTGTCCGGCACCACCTCGAAGGTGCCGTCCGCGTTCACCTTCACCGCGCCGGTGTCCAGGAAGTGGTTGAGCTGCAGCGCCACGCCCTTGCCGTGCGCCTCGTCGATGCCGAAGCGGATGGAGCGGAACGCGGACGCGAGGAACGTCGTGTACATGGTGCGCTGCAGGGACTTGTCCAGGGTGCCCTTGTCCACCAGCCGCTGGAGCGCCCACAGGCCGGAGACGTCCGCCTTGGCCTCTTCAATCGCGCTGGAGGACGCCTGGAGCGCCTGCCGCACCGTCGTCTGCTTCCCGGCCACGGTGACGTTGTGGGGCCCCAGGCCGTGCATCAGCTCGTGCATCAGGATGTGCGTGAAGAAGGCGTCGAAGGCCACGTCCTTGCGGTCCTTCGCGGGCAGCGCCACCTTCGCGATGGGCAGCAGCACGCGCTGGAACTTGGCCTCCTGCACGTTCTTGAGCATCACGCGCTTGGTGCCCTTCTCCGCCGCCACGCGCTCGTCGTTGGGCAGGTTGAAGGCCGCGGTCTGCACGCCCCGGTTGGCGTCGCCGGAGGAGTACAGGCTGTTGATGACGCGGATGGGGGCCAGCGCGCCAATCTTCGGGTTGCGCAGCGACGGCTCGATGGGGAGGTTGTTCTCCAGCTCCTGCAGCTCCGCGCTGAACTTGGAGAGCTTCTGCGTCTCCACGTCGTCGCGCACGCCGACGAACGCCTCGAACGCGGCCTTGTAGTTGAACCAGCCGTCCTCGTAGACCTCATAGGGCCCGATGGTGGGCTCCACGCTCGCGTCCAGCTCCATCCACGCGACCTCGCTCGCGTAGTAGTCGTTGGACAGGAACGCCGCCGCGCGCTTCTCCAGGAAGCTCTTGAGCGTGGGCTGCTGGGTGAGCGCCGCCGCCTCGCGCAAGAGCTGCGCGGCCAGGGCCAGCTCGCCCTGGTATTCAATGCTGTAGGGCACGCTCACGAACTTGCCGTCCGGCCCCTTGCGCAGCGTGGTGAAGAAGCCCGTCGCCGCGGGCTGCTGCGCCTCCGGCAGGCCCTTCACCCACGCCTCCACCTCCGCCTTGGTGGCGCCCGCGGGATAGAAGTTTCCCTCCTCCGGCTTCGCCGGCACGCCGGGCAGGAACGGCTTCCCCTCATCCAGGCGCGACCAGGGGCCCTTGTTGAGCAGGAACGCGTGCAGCCGCGCCTTGCCCAGGGGCGTCGTGTCCTTCACCAGGTCCAGGAGCAGCGCCTCGTTGCCCGCCCAGGCCTGGCGCAGGAAGAGGGGGTCCATCAGCTTCGCGGCCTGGACCACCTTGGCCAGGGCGCGCTTCTCCGCGTCCGGCAGCTTGGAGACGTCCACCTTCAGGTCCACCGGGGCGAAGCGCGCCGTCATGCGCTTCAGCGTCGGGGCGTCGGGCAGGCGGGCGGGCGCCTCCGCGGCGGGGGCGGCGCCGGACAGGAGCATGGCGCCGAGCAGGGGCAGGAGGGTGCGGGAGGGGAACTTGGCCATGCCCCCTTCCCTACCCCAACCCGGCCGCCCCTCCCAGCGGAGCCTGGAGCGGATTCCCTCTTCTCGACAAGCCGGCGGGCATGGTTATGGGGAAGGGGATTGGCGCCGCTCCCAAGCGCCCGGAGGCCCTCATGTCCGCAGAGACCCACCCCCAGCGGGAAACCCATTCGTTCCAGGCGGAGATCCAGCAGTTGCTGAGCCTGGTCATCAATTCGCTCTACAGCCACCAGGAGATCTTCCTGCGGGAGCTGGTGTCCAACGCGTCGGACGCGCTGGACAAGCTGCGCTTCCGCGCCATCACGGAGCCGGACCTCCTCAAGGACGAGCCGGCGCTGGAGCTGCGCATCATCCCGGACGCCGACAAGGGCACCCTCACCATCGAGGACACCGGCATCGGCATGACGCACGACGAGCTGGTGAAGAACCTGGGCACCATCGCGCACTCCGGTTCGCGCGAGTTCCTCCAGGCCCTGGCCCAGAAGGGCCAGAAGGACATGCAGCTCATCGGCCAGTTCGGCGTGGGCTTCTACAGCGCGTACCTGGTCGCGGACCGCGTGGACGTGGTGAGCCGCGCCCCCGGTGAGAGCACCGCGTGGCGCTGGGCGTCGGAGGCGCACGGCACCTTCACCGTGGAGCCCGCGGAGAAGGCCACGCGCGGCACCGCCATCACGCTGCACCTGAAGCCGGACCAGAAGGAGTTCCTGGACGAGTGGAAGCTGCGCCAGCTCATCACCCAGTACTCGGACTACGTGGGCCACCCCATCAAGCTCCAGGTGACGAAGCAGGTGGGCAGCGGGGAGACCCAGGCCACCCAGACGGCGCTGGAGGTGGTGAACAAGGCGAGCGCCCTGTGGCAGCGCCCGAAGTCGGAGGTGACGGACGAGCAGTACCAGGAGTTCTACAAGCACCTGACGCACGACTACGACCAGCCGCTGGCGTGGACGCACTTCAAGGCGGACGGCACGCAGCAGTTCACCGGCCTGCTCTTCGTGCCCAAGCACCCGCCGTTCGACCTGAACTCGCAGCAGCAGCGCGGCGTGCGGCTGTTCGTCAAGCGCGTGTTCATCATGGACCGCTGCGAGGACCTGGTGCCGCAGTGGCTGCGCTTCGTGCGCGGCGTCATCGACTCGGACGACCTGCCGCTCAACGTGTCGCGTGAGATGTTGCAGGACTCCGCGGTGGTGCGCGCCATCCGCAAGCACGTCGTGAAGAAGTCCCTGGACCTGCTGGAGAAGATGGCCAAGGACAAGCCGGACGACTACCGCACGTTCTGGGAGTCCTTCGGCACGGTGGTGAAGGAAGGCCTGACGCTGGAGACGGAGTACCGCGAGAAGCTGGGGGCGCTCGTGCGCTACGAGTCCTCGCGCGAGGAGGGCCTCACGTCGCTGGCGGACTACGTCACGCGCATGAAGGAGGGCCAGGAGGCCATCTACTACGTCTACGGCGAGAGCCGGAAGGCGGTGGCGGACAGCCCCCACCTGGAGTCGCTGAAGAAGCGCGGCTACGAGGTGCTCTTCATGACGGACCCGGTGGACGAGTGGGCCGCGCAGGGCCTGCGCGACTTCCAGGGCAAGCCGCTGGTCTCCGCGCTCAACGCGGACCTGAAGCTCCAGTCCACGGACGAGGAGAAGAAGGAGAAGGAGCAGCACTCCGAAGGGCTCAAGGGCCTCACGGACCGGATGAAGGACGTGCTGCGCGAGGACGTGCGCGAGGTGCGCGTGTCGGATCGCCTCACGGATTCGCCGGTGTGCCTGGTGGTGTCCGAGGGCGGCTCGCCGGCCTACCTGGAGCGGCTGCTCAAGGAGCGCGGCAAGGGGATGCCGCGCATGAAGCGCATCCTGGAGATCAACCCCAAGCACCCGGTCATCGAGCACCTGCGCGGCCTCATCGCCCGGGATCCGTCCCTGCCGCAGGTGAGCGAGTGGATTGAGCTCCTGCACGACCAGGCGCTGCTCACCGAGGGCAGCCCGCTGAGCGATCCGAACCGCTTCGCCCGGAGGATGACCGCGCTGCTCACGCAGCTGGCCACGTCCGGCGCGGGCAACGGCCTCCCGGATGCGGCCCAGGTGCCGCCCTCCGCCGCCGCCACCGTGACGGCGACGGCGCCCACGACCTGATCACGCGGTCCGGGTTCACCGCGGGAGGCCCCCCTCCCGCTCAGGCCCCCGTCGAGGACTTCGCCCGCTGCAGCTCGGCGAGCAGGGCCTCGCCGGTCCACGCGCGACGGGGGCCGGCTTCCGCCTCGTGGACCAGCTCCACGATGCGGGAGTTCACCGGCGCGGCCACGCCGTGCTTCTGTCCCAGCCGGACGACCTCCCCGTTGAGGTAGTCCACCTCCGTCTTGCGGCCCGCCTTGAGGTCGTCCCACATGGACGAGCGCGCCTTCGGATCGATGGCGAGCATCTTCTTCGCGAGCACCGCGAACACCGCGTCCGGCATCTCCAGCAGGCCCGGAATCCAGTGCGGCGGCAGGGGCGTGAACTTCGCGGGCTTCACCCGGGCCACGTCCAGCACGGCCAGGGCCTCACGCTGCGCGAGCGCGACACACCTCCGCCACGCGCGCCGCGACAGCTCCTCCTTCAGCGGCAGGTCGGCCAGCGCGTTGATGGCGTTGTTGAGGTTGAACAGCAGCTTCGCCCACATCACCGCGCCAAAGTCGGCGTGCTGCTTCAGCGGCAGCCCCGCGCGAGCGAAGGCGTCCACGAAGGGCGCGAGCACCGCGTGCTGTTCGATGTCCAGCGTGCCCTCCGAACCCGCGTGGAAGGCGCCCTGCCCCTGCGCCGCGACGTTGAAGAGCACCGTCCCGGCGAGCACCGTGCGGCCGGGCAGCAGGTCGCGCAGCACCTGGGCGTTGTGCAGGCCGTTCTGGAAGCTGACGACGCTGGCGCCGGGCTTGAGCCGGGACGCGAGCGTGCGCCCCGCCTCCTCCGTCGCCGCGGACTTCACCGTGACGAGCACCAGGTCCGCGGTGTCCAGCGCCGCGGGCGCCGTGTCGATGTCCACCTGCGCGGCGGGCACCCGCTGATCCGCCCCATGCAGGTCCGTCAGGCGCAGGCCGTGCTCGCGGACCTCCCGCACCACGCGCTCGCGGCCAATGAAGCGCACCGTGGCGCCATTCGCGGCGAGCCGACCGCCGACATAGCAGCCGATGCTGCCCGCGCCGAAGACGCAGATTTCAGGGGAAGTGGCCATGGGCGCGGATTCTGGCCGGCCCCGCCCGGCCATGCACGGGTTTCTCCCCCAGGCGCGCTCACGCTGCGGGCAGCAGCACGACGATGAGCACGTCCCACAGCGCGTGACTCAACCAGGACGCCACGGGCGTACCGCGCCACTCGGCCAGCGCGCCCCAGGCGAGCGACGTGGGCAGCGCGGCCAGGGCCAGCAGGGGCTCCCCGAAGACGAGCAGCGCGAGGCTGGACAGCACCGCCGAGCCGGCCACCGCGCCCCACCGCCCCAGTCGCGGTCGCAGCGCGCCCTGCACCAGGCCGCGCCAGAACAGCTCCTCCGCGGGCACGAGCAGCAGCACCAGGGCCAGGGCCGTGCTCCAGGAGCCCGTGCCGAACGTCGCGTAGACGGCGTGCAGCGGCTCGCAGAGCGCGTCCGTGAAGCCGCCACAGAAGGCCCACAGGAACGCGCGCGCGCCGACGTAGAGCACCCCCGCCTGGGCCACGCTCCACGCGGCATCCGGAAGCGACAGGCGCGGCGGAGTCCTTCGCCAGGGGCCCATCGCCCGCCACGTCACCGCGAGCCAGAGGGCGCAGAAGCCGGAGGCGATGGCGAAGAAGAACGGCGGGTGCGCGTGCACCAGCGCCGTCCAGGCCAGCACGCCCGCGGTGGCCAGGGCCCGCCAGGAGGCCGGGGCCGCATCACCGGCCGGCGGGGAAACAGCGGGAGGGACCGTCATCGCTCCGGCAGCGTACCCCGGAGCGATTCCCCACCCGCGAGCCTCGTGTCGGGAGCGCGTTCGCGCGCGCCCCACCGACACGAGGCGGAGCATCACCTCAGGGAGGGATGCAGGCGCCGCTGCCCGCGCCGTCGTCCACGCACACGTAGCCGGTGCGGCACGAGCCCTGCGTCGTGCCGGAGCTCGACGGCGTGCAGGAAGCGAAGCAGTAGGCGCTGGCGCCATCGCTGCTCGGGTAGCAGGCCGAACCCGACGGGCAGCTCAACGACAGACAGTCCTGGGTGCAGTAGCCGCCCGGGAAGGCGCTCCCATTGGCGCACAGGCCGTTGGCGCCACACTGGCTGCTGCTGCTGCACGGCTGCCCGATGGTCGCGTTCGGCTGTTCATCCTCGTCGGACTGGTAGGGCACCAGGGTGAAGCTGATGCCCGGGGTCTTCTGCCCCTTCGTCACCGCCACGGTCTCCACCTGGGTGGTGTCGCGCCAGAAGCCCACGCGGTCACCGTCGTCGAAGTAGTCGCCCTCCCCGGTGTCGTCGATGGACGCCAGCACCAGGTAGTCGCGAGGGGTGAGCTTCGTCGTGTATTCGTAGCCGCCGGACCCGGACACCGTGCCGATGCCGTCGTCGTCGATCTGCACCTCACCCGCCGCATCCAGGTACGCGAAGGCGATGACCGCGTCCTTGCCCTCGGTGGCGCCCACGCGGAACTTCACCAGCACCTGCGCGGAGCCCGCGCCCGACGCGCCCGTGAGGTCCACCTGCGCCACATAGCTGCCCACGGCCAGCGAGCCCGGGTTGACGCTCACGCTCAGCGACGCGGACTTGTAGGCGGGGATCGTCAGCGAGGTGCTGGAGACGGACACCGCGGAGGCGTTGGCGCCGGAGACGGCGACGCCCACCTGCAGCGACCCACCGCCGTTGTTGCGCACCGACAGGGTCTGCGTGTCCGCCCCCGTGATGGAGAGCTGGGTGGTGCTGATGGCGAGCTTCGGCGGGGCGTCCGGGTTGCCGCCACCCGAAGCGCGCAGGACGGCCGCGTAGGCGTCCACGAGCCCCGCGCCGCAGCCCTCCGAGCACAGGCTCGTCGCGTCCGCCGTGTCCTTCAGGATGCCTTCCACCTCCTGGGACGAGAGGTTGGGGTTCTTCGCGAGCATCAGCGCGACGATGCCCGCCACGTGCGGGGCGGCCATGCTGGTGCCTTGGTTCCATTCATACGAAGGCTGGTTGCTGCTGTTGAGCAGGGTGGACAACACGCCGTCCGGGAACTTGTCGCCGTTGCGGTCCTCGCTCGTCTGACCGCCCGCGGCCATGACGTCCACCTGGGGCCCGAAGTTGGAGTAGCTGGAGCGCTTGCCGTTGAAGCGCGCCGCGCCCACGCAGATGACGTTCTGCAGGTTGCAGGGGAAGCTGTTGGCGGTGTTCATGTTCTCGTTGCCAGCGGCGACCACGAAGATAGAGCCGCGCAACACCCCGGCGTTCACCTCATCCTGGAGCACCTTCGACGGAGCGCCGTTGCCGCCCAGGCTCATGTTGATGACCCGCGCCCGGTTGGCGATGGGTGCCACACCCGGGACGTTGCCACCGCTCGCCCAGTTCATGCCTGCGGCGATGTCCGCCAGCGAGCCGCCCTGCTTGCCCAGCACGCGCACCGGGACGATGTTGCGGCCCGACCAAGTGACGCCCGCCACGCCCACCCCGTTGTTGGACGACGCGCCAATGGTGCCGGCCACGTGCGTGCCGTGGAACGACGAGTCCCCGTTGGGCAGGTCCCGCCCCTCGTCCTTCGGGTTGTTGTCCACGCCATTGCCATCCCCTGCCCTGGCGGCGTCGGAGATGAGGTCCATGCCCGGCAGCATGCGCGAGTTCAGGTCCGGGTGGTCGGTGCTGCCGGTGTCCAGCACCGCGACGATGATGGACTCACTGCCCGTGCCCAGGTCCCACGCGGCGGGCAGGTTCATCTTCGAGTAGTGCCACTGCCGCGAATACAGCGGGTCGTTGGGAACGGCGAGGGGCCGCACCCGCACGTTGCTCTCCGCGTGCTGCACGCCCGGCACGGCCTGGACCTTCTGGAGCACGCGCACGTGCTCGGCCTCGGTGAGGGCGCGCACGTTGGGGGCGCCGCTGGACATCGCCTGCGGCTGGCGGACCTCGAAGCGCAGCAGGTGCAGGGTGTCGCTCAGGTACGCCTGGTGCTCGACGTGATAGCCGGCGACCCGCGCCTGCGCGACGGCCTCCTCCGCGGACAGGCCGGGTGTGTCGAAGCGGACGATGACCTGTCCCGGCAGCAGGGACGACGCCTGCGTCAGCGGCTTGGACGGGATGCCCGTGCGCCACACACCCCGGGCGGCGAGCGCGCGGGAGACGGACTGGGAGAGGCTCTTCGCGTTGGGCAGGGAGAAGAACGCGTCCAGCGAGGACGGGCTGCCCACCGCGGCGGAGCCCGCCTGGAAGGGCTGCAGGGTTCCCTCGACCGTTCCCTTGGTCGAATCGAGGATGTCATCATCGTCATCGTCGCCTTTGGTGTCGCAGGCGGCAAGACCGAGCATCCCCAGGAGGGCAAGACGGCGGAGCATGAACGGGTCCTTGGACTAGGAGTGTGTGTCCCGACCCTAGGTCCGCTGCGGGCGGTGCGTCCAGCCACCATTGGCCCGGCTGGCCGGTCCCCCTCCCGGAGCAGGACGGACGCCTACTGCCCCAGGTCCAGCAGCACCGCCTCCGCCGCGCGGCGCCCCGACGTGAGCGCCCCGTCGATGGAGGCGTTCTCGCGGTGGTCTCCGCACACGTAGAGCCCCGGGGCCAGCCGCACCGGCCGGTGCGGCTCCACCAGCGCGGACGGGGTCTGCACCGGCAGCGCCTCCGCGATGGCGTACGTGCGCAGGTGCCGCCACGCGGACACCGCCGTGCCGAACCACTCCGTGAGCTGCTCGCGCACGCGCGCCTCCAGCACCTGCGCGTCCCCGCCGTCATCCACCACCGACACGGACACCAGGGCCTGTCCCTTCGGAGCATAGGCGGGGGACACCTCGCTCATCACCGCCACGTTGTTCACCAGGCCCCGGCCCTCGCCGTCGAGCACGAGCCACGGCCCCTCCACCGGCGGCTCCGGCGCGGCGAAGTACAGGCACGTCACCCGGTTCATCCGGGGCGCCGGCATGCCCACCAGCAGGGACGCCGCCGTGGCGGGGTCGGTCGCCACCACCACCGCGTCCGCGTGCAGCATCTCGCCGTCCGCCAGTCGCACGCGGTGGCCCCACACCTCCGCCACCCGCACCTTCATCCGCAGCACCCCGGACGGCAGCTTCGCCGCGAGCTGCTCCGCAATGGCGCCCATGCCCCGCTCCGGCACCACCGTGTGCCCCTTCGAGAACATCCGGAACACGAACTCCAGCATCCGGCTGGACGTCGCCAGCTCGCGCTCCAGGAAGATGCCGCCGAAGAACGGGCGCAGGAACGTGTCGATCATCTCCTCGGAGAAGCCCAGGTCGCGCAGGAAGCGCAGCGAGTCCTGCTGCGGCCGCTGCCACAGGTCCCCCAGCTCACCCGACGTCGCGTGCTGCCGCAGCTCCAGCACGCGCAGCTTGTCCAGCAGCCCCCCCACGGGCGTGAACAGGTGCGACACCGCCTCCAGCGGCTGCCGCAGCGGATCCGCCAGCGTGTGCAGCCGCCCACCCCGCCACACCTTGGCGCCCGGGATGAAGCGCTGGAGGGACAGGGCCTTCAGGTCCAGCACGCGCTGACCCTCCGGATAGGCGGTGAGGTACACCTGGAAGCCCCGGTCCAGCAGGAAGCCCTCGTGCGCGTCGGTGCGCACCCGGCCGCCCGGCGCGTCCCCTGCTTCGAGGATGCGCGCATCCACGCGCGCCTCCCGGAGGGCCTTCGCGCACGCCAGCCCCGCGAGCCCCGCACCCACGACGATGACCCCTGGCTTCGCCACGTCTTCCTCCAGTCCAGCGAGCGGGCGGACCCTGACTTGATAACGCCAGGACGTGCAAGCGAGACTCCAGGCCGGTTGCGGGCAGCCGACAGTTATTGCAAACGTTCCCCCCGTGCCCGTTTTCCCCAAGCACACCCCATATCGGCATCCGCCGGTGTGACCTCCGGAGAAGAAAGAGCAGGAGCACCCCATGTTGATCGTGATGCGCCCCGACGCGACGGCCCAGGACATCGAGCGTGTGAACGACGAGATCCGCCGCCGTGGGTGGCATCCGCACGCGATCGCAGGCGGCTCCCGCACGGCCATTGGCATCACGGGCAACCCGGGCGCGGTGGAGCCGGAGCCCTTCCGCGTGCTGCCCGGCGTCGCGGACGCGGTCGCCATCTCCCAGCCGTTCAAGCTGGTCAGCCGCGAGGTGAAGCCCGACGACAGCATCGTGCGCGTGGGCCACCTGAACATCGGCGGCCCGGCCATCCACGTCATCGCCGGGCCCTGCTCGGTGGAGTCGCGCGAGCAGATCGTCTCCACCGCGCACGCGGTCAAGAAGGCGGGCGCCACCATGCTGCGCGGCGGTGCGTTCAAGCCCCGCACCAGCCCCTATGAGTTCCAGGGCCTCAAGGGTGACGGCCTCGCGCTGCTCGCGGAGGCGCGCAAGGAGACGGGCCTGCTCGTCACCACGGAGGTGAAGGACACGGCCACCCTGGCCGCCGTCGTGGAGCACACCGACATCCTCCAGGTGGGCGCGCGCAACATGCAGAACTTCAGCCTGCTGGAAGCGGTGGGCGAAACGCGCAAGCCCGTGCTGCTCAAGCGCGGCATCAGCGCCACCATCAAGGAGCTGCTGATGGCGGCCGAGTACATCGTCTCGCGCGGCAACACCCAGGTCATCCTCTGCGAGCGCGGCATCCGCACGTTCGAGAACATGACGCGTAACACGTTGGACCTGAACGCCATCCCCATGCTCAAGGGGCTGACGCACCTGCCCGTGTTCGTGGACCCCTCCCACGGCATCGGCGTGCGCAAGGCCGTGCCGGCGATGATGCGGGCGGCCATCGCGGCGGGCGCCGACGGCATCATCGTCGAGGTGCACCCGGATCCGCCGCGCGCGAAGTCGGACGGCTTCCAGTCACTGGACTTCTCCGAGTTCGAGAAGGCCATGGGCGAAGTGAGCGCCATCGCCAAGGCGATGGGCCGCGAACTGGTCCGGTTGGGATAGCGCCATGACGCTCAAGGAAGCGCTGGGCAGGGTGGTGGGCCGGCGCGACCTCTCCCGCGAGGAGATGGCCTCCATCATGGGCCAGATGCTCGCGGGCGAGGCCTCCGCCGCGCAGGTGGGGGCGCTGGCCGCCGCATTGCGGATGAAGGGTGAGACCGAGGATGAGATCCTCGGCGCCGCGGAGGCCATGCGGGCCTGCGCGGCGCGCATCTCGCCGGTGGCCGAGGTGGTGCTGGACACCTGCGGCACGGGCGGTGATGGGGCGCACACCTTCAACATCTCCACCGCGGTGGCCTTCGTGGCCGCCGGGGCGGGGGTGACGGTGGCCAAGCACGGCAACCGGGCGGTCTCCAGTCGCTGCGGGAGCGCGGACGTGCTCGCGGCGCTGGGGGTGTCCATGGAGCGGGCGCACGCGCAGGTGGCGCGCGACATCGACGAGCACGGGGTGGGCTTCCTCTTCGCGCCCTCGCACCACAGTGCCCTGCGGCACGTGGCGCAGGCGAGAAGGGACCTGGGCTTCCACAGCGTGTTCAACCTGCTGGGGCCGCTGACGAACCCGGCCGGGGCGCGCTACCAGTTGCTGGGCACGTTCGACCGGCAGCGCGTGGAGCAGACCGCGCGGGTGCTGGGGCGGCTGGGGAGCCGGCGCGCGTGGGTGGTGCATGGCCACGACGGGCTGGATGAAGTCTCCCCCTGCGCGCCCACGGAGGTCGCGGAGCTGCGCGCGGACGGCACCGTGCACCGCTTCACCGTGACGCCGGAGGACGCGGGGCTCGCCACCATCTCACGGGACGCCATCGCGGGAGGTGACGCGGAGGAGAACGCCCATAAGCTGCGAGCCCTGCTCGCGGGCGAGCGGAACGGCATCCGCACCGCGGTGCTGCTCAACGCGGCCGCCGCGCTGCTCGTCGTGGGGCAGGTGGAGACGCTGAAGGACGGCGTGAAGAAGGCCGAGCACGCCATCGACTCAGGGGCCGCCGAGCTCAAGCTGGCCGCGCTCATCGAGAGGATCGCGGCATGACGACCGCCTCCTCCGCCGCGAAGTCCGCGCAAGCGCCCGGCACGCTGGACGTCATCATGGCGCGCAAGCGCCGGGAGCTGGGCACGCGCCCTGCCCCGAAGCACGGCGCGCAGCCCCCGACGCGGGACTTCGCGCAGGCGCTGGTGCGAAGGGTGCCCGGGCATCCGGTCAACGTCATCGCGGAGGTGAAGCGCAAGAGCCCCTCGGGCGGCGCCTTCCCGCACGCGGACGTGGTCGCGGTGGCCCGTGCCTATGAAGCCGCGGGCGCGTGCGCCATCAGCGTGCTCACGGACGGGCCGGACTTTGGCGGGGATCTGGAGGACCTGGTCGCGGTGCGGGCGGCCCTGTCCATCCCCGTGCTGCGCAAGGACTTCCTCGTCGCCGCGAGCGAAGTGGAGGAGAGCGCGGCCTGGGGCGCGGACGCGGTGCTGCTCATCGCGGATGCGCTCGAGGACGCCGTGCTGCGCGAGATGGTGGCCGCCGCGGAGCAGCTCCGCGTGGCCGCGCTCGTGGAAGCCCACACGCAGGAGCACGCCGAGCGCGCGCTCGCGGCGGGGGCGCGCATCGTGGGCCTCAACAACCGCGACCTGGCCACGCTGAAGACGGACACCGGCACGGCGCTGCGGGTGATGCCCGCGCTGCGCTCCCGGTCCACCGCGCTGGTGGCGGAGAGCGGGCTCAAGGCGCTCGCGGACCTCATCGCCGCGCGTGACGCGGGCGCGGACGCGGTCCTGGTGGGCGAATCGCTCCTGCGCGACGCGGACCCCGGCCGGGCCCTGCGCCGGCTGCTGGGCCTGGAAGGTGGCGGCGCGTGAACGTCACCATCAAGGTCTGTGGCGTGACACGCCTGGAGGACGCGCGAGGCGTGTGGGCGGCGGGCGCGGACGCGATGGGACTCAACTTCCATCCGGGCTCGCCCCGCTGCGTGGACGTGGCCACGGCGGCGGCGCTGTCCCGCACGCGGCCTCCGCTGGGCGCGGTGGTGGGCGTGTTCGTCAACATGAAGCCGGAGGACATCCGGCTGCGCGTGCGCGAGTGCGGCCTCACCGTGGTGCAGCTCCACGGCGACGAGCCCCCCGAGGCCTGCTCGGGCTACGGCGTGCCCGTCATCAAGGCGCTGCGCGTGCGTGGGCCGGACGACGTGGCGCGGGCCCGAGCCTACGTGGGCGTGGGCGACGTGGTGGGGCTGCTGCTGGACGGCGCGGCCCCGGGCTATGGCGGCGGCGGCGTCACCTTCGACTGGTCGCTGGTGGCTAGGCTCGCGGACTGTGGTGCGCCGGTGCTGGTGGCGGGCGGCCTCAAGCCGTCGAACGTGGCCGAGGCCGTGAAGGCCACCCGGCCCTACGGTGTGGACGTGGCCAGCGGGGTGGAGTCGTCCCCTGGCATCAAGGACCTGGACGCGGTGCGCGCCTTCGTGCGCACGGTCAGGTCCCTCAACCTCTGGGATGAGGGTCCACGGTAGCCCTTCCGCGCTCCTGCGAGCTGGACTGCGTGCTCTTCATCCCGCGTCCACCTCGCCCCGTCAGACGAAGCGACCCCTTCGGCGCCGCGCGGTAGCATCGGGCTCAATGAACACCCCGATCGCCGCCTCCTGGCGATACCTCCTCGCCCCCATCCTCGCGGCCCTCGGTCTGGGGTGCGCCACGATTGCGATGGATACCGAAACGGACTGCATCCAGCGCCACCCCGGCGTGCCGGAGGCATGCGGCCTCACGACCGCCGAAGCCGCCGCCATCATGGCCGCGGGGGTCGGTGCCACCGGCACGCATACCGGCTCCAACGCGGAGGAGTACGACGACGCACACAACGCCAACCTTCCGGACTGGAAACGGCGCTGCATCCAGTTGTACGGGGACTGCCAGACTCAGGACTGGATAGGGGCGAAGAGCTGCTTTGCGTGCTTCGAGCGCTGCCAGGGACAGCACATCTGGCCCTTCAACCGATGCCGGCCGAAGGATGAGCAACGATGAATGAGGAAATTGACTGGGACCCGATACACGCGCTCGTGCGGCAAGTCCTCCGCCAGGGAGCACCGCTGGTGCTCACCGACGACGTGCGCGACCTCTTGCGACGCACGGCGCGCGAAGTGGCACTGGACGCCGCCGACGTGAGCACCGAGGCAAGCGCGCTCGCCGTGCTGCGCGAGTGCTCGCGGCGCATCACCGAGGGCTCCAACCGGCTGGGGGATGCACTCCACCGGATGTACCGCCTCCGAGATAAAGGCGACTACGACACCGCCCGCCAGGAGATGCGCGACGTGCTGTCGGTCGAAGTGGTGCCCCTGTACCGCCAGATTGCGCAGGGCCAACTGGCCGCCATGGCCGACAAGCCGTGACGGCCAGGGCACGGCGCCAACGCCGCGCCGTGCCGGACAACAGCTCCCCCGCCCCCATCGACCCGGCGGGCCCCTCGCTTCGCGCGGGAACGCTCGACGCCCGCTCCGTCAGGCCCGGCCCCCTGCAAGCGAGGCAACATCCTCTGCGACCTCTGGCCCCTCCCCTGCCAGGAGGACTTGTGCTTCATTCTGCAATCGCACCGCCACCATGAGCCGCGCTACCCACTGCCCATGACACCCTGGCCGCCCCTCAAACCGCTTGGAGTAGAGCCATGACGACGGACACGGCCGCGGGCCGCTTTGGCCGCTACGGCGGACGCTATGTACCGGAGACCCTGGTCCCCGCGCTGATGGAGCTGGAAGAAGCGTACGCGGAAGCCCAGCGGGACGCGGCCTTCGGCGCGGAGGTCGCGCGCGTGCTGCGCGAATTCGTGGGCCGGCCCACGATGCTGACGCCCGCGCATCGCCTCACCGAGTCCTGGGGCGGCGCCCAGGTGTGGCTCAAGCGCGAGGACCTGGCGCACACCGGCGCGCATAAAATCAACAACACCGTGGGCCAGGTGCTGCTCGCCCGGCGCATGGGCAAGAAGCGCATCATCGCGGAGACGGGCGCCGGGCAGCACGGCGTGGCCACGGCCACCGCGTGCGCGCTCTTCGGCCTGCCCTGCGAGGTGTTCATGGGCGCGCTGGACGTGGAGCGCCAGGCGCTCAACGTCTTCCGCATGCGCGCGCTGGGCGCGGTGGTGCGGCCGGTGGAGTCGGGCTCGCGCACGCTGAAGGACGCGATGAACGAGGCCATGCGCGTCTGGGTGTCGCAGGTGGAGGACACCTACTACGTCATCGGCAGCGCGGCCGGCCCGCACCCCTACCCCACCATCGTGCGCGACTTCCAGGCCATCATCGGCAAGGAGATCCGCGAGCAGACGCAGGCCGCCATCGGCCGGCTGCCGGACGCCATCATCGCGTGCGTGGGCGGCGGCTCGAACGCCATCGGCGCGCTGCACCCCTTCATCCCGGACGCGTCGGTGCGGCTCGTGGGCGTGGAGGCGGCGGGCCACGGGCTCCAGTCCGGACAGCACGGCGCGTCGCTGACGCTGGGCACGGAGGGCGTGCTGCACGGGTCGCGCTCGCTGGTGTTGCAGGACGAGCACGGACAGATTCAAGAGGCGCACAGCATCTCCGCCGGCCTGGACTACCCGGGCGTGGGGCCGGAGCTGGCGCACCTGGCGAAGACGGGGCGCATGGAGGTGCGCACCGCGACGGACGACGACGCCCTCTCCGCCTTCTACGAGGTGGCGCGCACGGAGGGCATCCTCCCCGCGCTGGAGACGTCGCACGCGTTCGCGGCGGCGCGCGGCCTGGCCCGCGACATGGGCAAGGGCAAGCACCTGGTCATCAACTGCTCGGGACGGGGCGACAAGGACGTCGCGACCATCTCCGCGCGCGGCGTACCTCCGGCGACAGGGGCGAAGTCATGAGCACGGAGCTGGGCAAGGCGTTCGCGCGGGCGAAGGCCCGGGGCGAGGGCGCGCTGGTGGCCTACGCGATGGCGGGCGACCCCGACCTCGCGCGGTCGGTGGACGTGTTCGTCGCGATGGTGGAGGGCGGCGCGGACGTGCTGGAGCTGGGCGTGGCGTTCAGCGACCCCATCGCGGACGGGCCCGTCATCCAGGCCGCGGCGGAGCGGGCGCTGAAGGCGGGCGCCACGCTGCGCCGCGTGCTGGATGAAGTGGTGCCGGAGGTGCGCCGCCGCTGCCCGGAGACGCCGCTGGTCATCATGACGTACGTCAACGTGGTGATGGCCATGGGCGAGGCGCGCTACGCGAAGCTCGCGCGCGAGCGGGGCATCTCGGGCACCATCCTCCCGGACCTCCCTCCCGAGGAGAGCGCCGCCCTGCGCGCCGCGTTCGACGCGGAGGGCGTGGACCTCATCCCGCTGTGCGCGCCCACGACGCCGCCCGCCCGCGCGGAGGGCATCGCGAAGGACGCGCGGGGCTTCGTCTATTGCGTGTCCGTGGCGGGCGTCACCGGCATGCGCGCGGAGCTGCCCGCGAACCTGTCCGAACGGCTGGACCTGGTGCGCAGGGCCGCGTCCGTACCGGTGGTGGCGGGCTTCGGCATCTCCACCGGCGAACAGGCGAAGGCGCTGGTCGCCCATGCCGACGGCGTCGTCGTGGGCAGCGCCCTGGTGAAGGCCGCCCACGCGGACGGCCCGGCCGCGGCGAAGCAGCTCTGCGCTGACATCAAGCGCGGCTTGAAGCGCTGAATGCAGTACGGTCTCCAGCGGCACGAACGCTGGAGACCGGACATGCTCACCCTGGGCCCCACCCTCGAAACCCCTCGCCTCATCCTGCGGCCGCCCACGCTGCAGGACCTGGACGGCTTCGCCGCGATGATGGCGGACCCGGAATCCGCCCGCTTCATCGGCGGCCTCCAGCCGCGCTCCAACGTGTGGCGGGCGGTCTGCGCCATGGCCGGCTCGTGGGTGCTCCAGGGCTACGCCATGTTCTCCGTGTTCGAGAAGTCCACGGGGAAGTGGGTGGGCCGGGTCGGGCCCTGGATGCCGGACGGCTGGCCGGGCACCGAGGTCGGCTGGGGCCTGCTGCGCGAGCACTGGGGCAAGGGCTACGCCTCGGAGAGCTCCGCCGCCACCATCGACTGGGCCTTCGACAACCTGGGCTGGACGGAGGTCATCCACTCCATCGCCCCGGAGAACACGCCGTCGAAGCAGGTCGCCCAGCGCCTGGGCTCCCGCTTCCTGCGCATGGGCCACCTGCCCGCGCCGTACGACGCGGACCCCACGGAAATCTGGGGCCAGAGCCGTGAAGAGTGGCGAACACGGAAGAAGTAGCGCCGACCTTTTTCCCACCCATCCGGCCCCTGGCTGACACAGATTGGCGCCATGAAGACTCGCGCGCCCCAGGTGGTCCTCGTCCGTCACGGTGAGACGGAGTGGAGCCGCTCCAGCCAGCACACCGGCCGCACCGACCTGCCCCTCCTCGAAGAGGGACGGGTGATGGGCGAGAAGCTCCACGTCCCGCTGCGCGCCTGGAGCTTCGCCGCCGTGTGGTCAAGCCCGCTGAAGCGGGCCCTGGAAACCTGTGTGCTCGCCGGCTACGGCGGCGTGGTCCAGAAGCGCGACGACCTGATGGAGTTCGACTACGGCGACTACGAGGGCCGCACCGGCGCGGACATCCGCACCACGCGCCCGGACTGGACGCTGTGGGCCCACGGCGTCCCCAACGGCGAGACGCTGGAGCAGGTGTCGGCCCGCGCGGACCGCATCATCGCCGACGCCCGCGCGCTCCAGGACGACGTGCTCCTCTTCTCCCACGGGCACATGCTGCGCATCATCGCCGCGCGCTGGCTGGGCCTGCCCCCGGACGGAGGCAGGCTGTTCCACCTGGGGACCGCCTCCATCAGCGTGCTGGGCTCCGAGGCCGGCGGAAGGCAGCCGGTCCTCGAAAGCTGGAACGACACCACGCACCTCAAGGAGTGAGCGCTACAGCCGGCCCTCCAGGAAGTTGCGCACCAGCGCCGGGCCCTCCGGCGTCAGCACGCTCTCCGGATGGAACTGGAAGCCCACCACCGGCCGCGTCCGGTGCCGGAGCGCCATCACCAGTCCGTCCTGGCTCCACGCCGTGGCCTCCAGTTCCTGGGGCAGCGACTCCGCGGCCACCACCAGCGAGTGGTAGCGCGCCGCCTGGAACCCCTGGCTCAGGCCGGTGAACACGCCCGTGCCGCCGTGCCGGATGTGCGCCGCCTTGCCGTGCACGGGCTCCGGCGCGCGCACCACGTCACCGCCGAACGCCGCGCCAATGGACTGGTGTCCCAGGCACACGCCCAGCACCGGCACGCGCGACTGGGAGATGGCCGCCACGCTCACCCCGGCCTCATGCGGCGTGCACGGCCCCGGGGACACCACCAGGTGGGACGCGCCCGAAGCGACGACGCCCGCCGCATCCAGCGCGTCGTTGCGCACGACCTTCACCTCCGCCCCCAGCGTGTAGAGCAACTGCACGAGGTTGAAGGTGAACGAGTCATAGTTGTCGATGACGAGGATCATCGCCCACCGCCTTCACGCGCGAGGCGCAGCGCGGCGGCCATGGCCCCCGCCTTCGCCTCCGTTTCGTCCGCTTCCTTCATCGGATCCGAGTCCGCCACCAGCCCCGCGCCAGCGGTCCACATCGTGCGGTCGCCATCCACGAAGAAGGTGCGCAGCGCGATGGCCACGTCCAGCGTGCCGCAGAAGGACAGGTAGCCCACCGCGCCGGCATAGGGCCCGCGCCGCATGGGCTCCAGCTCGTCGATGATCTGCATGGCGCGAATCTTCGGAGCCCCCGACACGGTGCCCGCGGGGAAGGTGCTCGCCAGGGCATCCAGCGCGTCGAAGCGCGTGGTGTCCAGCTTGCCGCGCACCTGGGACACGATGTGCATGACGTGGCTGTAGCGCTCGATGACCATCATGTCCTCGATGCGCACGGTGCCCGGCGCGGCCACCCGGCCCACGTCGTTGCGGCCCAGGTCCACCAGCATGATGTGCTCGGCGCGCTCCTTCTCGTCCGCGAGCAGCTCCTTCTCCAGCGCCACGTCCTCGGCCTCGGAAGCGCCCCGGCGCCGCGTGCCCGCGATGGGCCGCACCACCACGTCGCCGTCGCGCACCTGCACCAGCAGCTCTGGCGAAGCGCCCACCAGCGCGCGCGCCTCGCCCAGGTCCACCATGAACAGGTACGGCGACGGGTTCACCCGCCGCAGCGCCCGGTAGAGCGACAGCGGGGGGATGGCGCCCTGCGCCTCGAAGCGCCGGGCGAGCACCGCCTGGAAGCAGTCCCCCGCGCGGACGTACTCCTTCACCTTGTCCACCGCGGCGGCGTAGCCCTCGCGGTCCCAGCAGGCCACGGGCGCCGGGGCGTTCTTCTGCGCCGGCACGGCCGCGTAGGCCTCCGGCGACAGCGGACGGCGCAGCTTCTGCGCCATGGCCTCGGCGCGCTCCTCCGCGTCCTTCATCGCCGCCTTGACGGTGCCGTGCAGGGCGGGCCGGGCGATGGCGATGGCCTTGAGCGTCTGGGTGCGCGTGTCGTGGGTGACGAAGTCCTCGGACACCAGCCACTCCGAATCCGGGAAGCCGGTGTCGCGCGGGTGCCGGTCCGGCACGCGCGGCTCGAACCACGAGGTGGCGTTGTAACCCAGGTAGCCCACGAGCCCGCCCAGGAAGGGCGCCTCGCCCGGCAGCGTCTCCACGGCCAGCTCGCGCCACAAGGTGCGCAGCACGTCCAGGGGGCGGCCCTCGCGACGCTCCTCGTGCGCGCCCCGCCACAACGTGAGCCCGTCGGCGTCCAGCCGCACGCGGCCGGCCGGGTTCGAGCCCACGTGGCTGTAGCGCCCGAAGCGCTCGCCGCCGTAGCACGACTCGAGGATGAAGCCGCGGCCCGCGCCGCCCAGCTTCAGGTATGCCGACAGCGGCGTGTCCAGGTCCGCCGGCAACTCCACCGACACCGGCACCGCCTGGCCTGCTTCCGCGCGCTTCCGGTAGGCTGCCTTCCGCTCCTGCGCATCCATGGTCGATTGCCCTGGCCCCTCATCCATCACCCGGAGGGGCGCCCGGGTGCCCGGCCTTCCGGGCCCTGCGATTACGGCTTCACGTCCGATACGGCGCCCGAAGAGGCGGGCTTCCCCACCTCCGCGAACACGCCGTCCTGCCACTGATACAACGTGCGCTCCGTGCTCTTCCGCGGATTGCCTTCCGCATCCTCGTCCTCGACAGTCGTCCGAGCGACCTGGAGACGCTTCGAGGCTGGCTGGAAGGAGACCTCGAAAGTGCTCTCGCTCGGCGGATCCATCAGCCCGCCCAGCTCCAGCGCGAGCTTCGCCTTTCCAAGCACGCCCTTCTTTCCGTCCGCCCCCGCGTAGCTCACATATGAGGTGACGAGGTCGCCGCAGCGCTCCGGCCTGGAGTCCACCACCAGCAGCGCCATCCCCGCCTTCTTCGCGGGGACCAGCGTCATCGTCGCGGGGCCGCCCTGCCCCATGCCGTAGGAGGTAGACGCCACGGGCACGTCCACGCTGCTCACCCGGCGCGGCGGCTTCACACCCGGCTCCAGCACGCGCACGCGGGCCTTGAACTCATTGCTCATCACCAGCGTGGCCACCTCCAACTCGCCATCGCCGTCCAGATCCGCCTCGATGCGGAACGGGGTGAGCGTGTTGCCGAAGACCCAGCCCGTGACAGGGGCCGCTCCCTTGGGGGCCTTCGCGTCCACCACCGCCACCTGGTACCAGGTGTTGACGTACTCACCGACCTTCGCGCGCGCCCCCGCCGCCACCACGCGCACGGGCGTGCCCAGCATCAGGGTCTGGAGCACGGCCCCATCCGCCGCCGCGCTCGCGCGCAGGTTGGCCTCGTCCACGCCCAGGTAGAGGCGCTGGCCCTCCTCGAACGCGGTGAACTCGAAGTCCTTCAGCGCCAGTGACGCCCCGCTCACCTTCGACACGCTGTACTCCAGGGGTGACGGTTCGTTCTGGGCAAGGAGCAGGGACAGCAGGAGCGCGGGCGTCATCGGGAGAGGGTCCGTCGAGAAGAGGGTCCCCGGGTTTATCCCCCGGCGCCGCCGACCCTCCAAGGGGCCCTGCGGTCGCTGCCTTCGTCCTTTGGGCCGCAACTGGGGCCCGGCAGCACGCCTGCCCCCTTGTCAGCGGAGCGAAACCCGAACCACCTCCGTGGGTGGCCCCTGCTCCAAGGCCTCGTTACCTCTAGAGGACCGTGGGCTCCGCCTCCTTCCAGGACCGACCGCCGCTGGTCTCCGTGACGCCCCAGGGCCTGTACTGCCGGGCGGGGAACTTCTACATCGACCCCTGGCGTCCGGTGGAGCGGGCGCTCGTCACGCACGCGCACGGCGACCACGCCCGCAGCGGCAGCCAGCGCTACCTGGCGGCCCGCGCCGGACTGGGCCTGTTGCAGCGGCGGCTGGGCGCGGACTCCGTCATCGACACGCTGGAGTACGGCGAGAAGCTGACCGTGGGCGACACCACCGTGAGCTTCCACCCGGCGGGCCACGTCCTGGGCAGCGCGCAGATCCGCATCGAGCACCAGGGCGAGGTGTGGGTCGTGTCCGGCGACTACAAGCGCACGCCGGACCCGACGTGCGCGCCCTTCGAGGTGGTGCGCTGCCACACCTTCATCACCGAGGCGACGTTCGGCCTGCCCATCTACCGCTGGGATGATCCGCGCCTCGTGGCGGAGGACATCCTGCGCTGGTGGGACGCGAACCGCGCGGCGGGGCGCTCCGCGGTGCTCTTCTGCTACGCGCTGGGCAAGGCGCAGCGGCTGCTGGCGGAGCTGGGGAAGCTGACGGACCGGCCGGCCTACGTGCATGGCGCGGTCAACGGGCTCGTCACCGCGTACCGGGAGGCGGGCGTGGAGATGCTTCCCACGCAACTGGTGTCGGAGACGGAGAAGGGCACGTCGTTCGCGGGCGCGCTGGTGCTGGCCCCCCCGAGCGCGGGCGGCTCCACGTGGATGCGCCGCTTCGGTGAGGCGGAGACCGCGTTCGCGTCCGGGTGGATGCGCGTGCGCGGCAACCGGCGGCGGCGGGGCTTCGACCGGGGCTTCGTGCTGTCGGACCACGCGGACTGGCCGGACCTGCTGCGCACGGTGGCGGACACGCAGGCGGAGAAGGTGCTCGTCACCCACGGCCAGACGGATTCCCTGTCGCACTACCTGCGCGAGCGCGGCGTGGATGCCTCGCCGCTCGCCACGCCCTTCGAGGGCGATGCGGAGGACTGACGCGTGCGCCGACTGGCGGACCTGTACGACACGCTCGACCAGACGACGTCCACCAACGCGAAGGTGGACGCGATGGCGCGCTACTTCCGTGAAACGCCACCCGAGGACGCGGCGTGGGGCCTGTTCTTCCTCACGGGCCAGAAGCTCAAGCGGCTCCTGACCTCGAAGCTGCTGGTGGGCTGGACGCAGGAGCTGACCGGCATCCCGGACTGGCTCTTCGCTGAGGTCTACGCCTCGGTGGGGGACCTGGCGGAGGTCATCGCGCTGCTGCTCGACGGGGCGAACCTGCCGCCCGAGCACGCCGAGGAGCTTCCCCTCTCCACCTGGATCGAGGAGCGCCTGCTGCCCCTGCGCGGCCTGGAGGCCTCGGAGCAGCGCGAGCGCGTGGTGGGGTGGTGGAGGTCCATGCCGCGCCGCGAGCTGTTCCTCCTCAACAAGATGCTCACCGGCGAGCTGCGAGTGGGCGTGTCCAACACGCTGGTGGTGCGCGCCATCGCGCAGGTGACGGGGCTGCCCGCGCCCAGCGTGGCGCACCGGCTGATGGGGACGTGGAAGCCCACGCCGGAGTTCTTCACCCAGCTCGTGGCCCCGGACGTGACGGACGGGCACGTGTCGCGCCCGTATCCGTACTACCTCGCCTCGCCGCTGGAGCAGCCGGCGGAGTCGCTGGGCGAGTTGCGGGACTGGCTCGTCGAATGGAAGTGGGACGGCATCCGCGGCCAGCTCATCCGCCGCCAGGGCGAGGTGTTCCTCTGGAGTCGCGGCGAGGAGCTCCTCACCGAGCGCTTTCCTGAAATCACCGAGGCCTCCCGCGCCCTGCCCGAGGGCACGGTGCTCGACGGCGAGGTGATGGCCTACGAGGACGGCGTCCCCCTACCCTTCGCCCGGCTCCAGCGCCGCATTGGCCGGCAGAAGCTCACGCCCAAGGTGCTGGCGGAGGCCCCCGCCGCGTTCGTCGTCTACGACCTGCTGGAGCAGGATGGAAAAGACGTGCGCGGCCTGCCCCTGCGCGAGCGCCGCGCGAGGCTGGAAGCCCTGCTCGCAAACCATCCCCGCTTCCCCATCTCCCCATCCGTGACGGCGCCCTCGTGGGAGGCCCTGGCCGAGCTGCGCAAGGAGTCCCGAACGCGCAACGTGGAGGGGCTGATGCTCAAGCGCCTGGACTCCGCGTACCAGACGGGGCGCAAGCGCGGCGACTGGTGGAAGTGGAAGATCGACCCGTACACGGTGGACGCGGTGCTGCTCTACGCGCACCCCGGGCACGGCCGGCGCTCGTCGCTGTACACGGACTACACCTTCGCGGTCTGGAACGGCGAGGACCTGCTGCCGGTGACGAAGGCGTACTCGGGGCTCACCGACGAGGAGATTGGCCGGTTGGACCGGTGGATCCGCGCCCACACGCGGGAGAAGTTCGGCCCGGTGCGCTCGGTGGATCCGGAGCAGGTTTTCGAGCTGCACTTCGAGGCCATCGCCCCGTCGCCGCGACACAAGTCGGGCATCGCCCTGCGCTTCCCACGCATCGCCCGCTGGCGCGCGGACAAGACGGCCCGGGACGCGGACACGCTCGACGCGCTGAAGGGGCTGCTGCATGCCGCCCACTAGCAGGCCTCGCCGCAACCGCATGCGCGGCAAGCTCGCACCGGAGAAACAGACCGATACGCCCCCCGCGCCGCGAAGCCGGGCGAAGAAGCGCACCGCGCCCCGGGCCCCCTCTCCGTTCCAGGGTCCGCCCATGGAACGCCTGCGGCATTGGTTCGCGGCGAAGGGCTGGACGCCCTACGCCTTCCAGGAAGAAGCGTGGGCCGCGTACGCGCGAGGCGACAGCGGCCTCATCCACGTCCCCACCGGCGCGGGCAAGACGTATGCGGCCTACCTGGCCCCGCTGGCGGACGTGGCGGAGCGCGACCAGAAGGGCCTCCAGGTCCTCTACCTCACGCCGCTGCGGGCGGTGTCGCGCGACATCGAGCAGGCCCTGCGTGAGCCGCTGATGGCGCTGGACGCGGACCTGGACGTGGAGAGCCGCACGGGAGACACGTCCGCGTCCGTGAAGCAGCGTCAGCGGGAACGCCTGCCGCAGGTGCTCATCACCACGCCGGAGTCCTTGTCGCTGCTCATCGCCCAGGAGCACGCGGCGGAGCACTTCGCCTCGCTGCGCGCCATCATCGTGGACGAGTGGCACGAACTGCTCGCTTCCAAGCGCGGCACACAGGTGGAGCTGGCCCTGGCCCGCCTGCGCCACTTCGCCCCGGACGTGCGCATCTGGGCGCTGTCCGCCACGCTCGCCAACCTGGACGAGGCCGCGCGCGCCGTCGTGGGCACGGCGCGCACGCCCACCCTGGTGAGCGCGGACCTCCAGCGCCCGGTGGACGTGGAGACGCTGGTCCCGGAGAAGGTGGACACCTTCCCATGGGCGGGGCACCTGGGCTTCACCATGCTCCCGCGCGTGGCGGACTGGCTGGACCCCACGCAGTCCACGCTGCTCTTCACCAACACGCGCTCCCAGGCGGAGCGCTGGTACGAAGGCCTGCGCTACCTGCGCCCTGAATGGGCCCACCTGCTCGCGTTGCACCACGGCTCCATCGACCGGGAGGAGCGCGAGCGGGTGGAGGCGGGCCTCAAGGAAGGAAGCCTGCGCCTCGTCGTGTGCACGTCCTCGCTGGACCTGGGCGTGGACTTCGGTCCGGTGGAGCGCGTCATCCAGATAGGCAGTCCCAAGGGCATCGGCCGCACCCTCCAGCGAGCGGGCCGCAGCGCGCACCGGCCCGGCGCCACCTGCCGCATCCTCTTCGTCCCCACGCACGCGCTGGAGCTGGTGGAGATGGCCGCCGCCAGGGACGCCATCGCGCGCCGCGAAGTGGAGCCGCGCGCGCCGCTGTCCAAGCCGCTGGACGTCCTCGCGCAGCACCTGGTGACGTGCGCCCTGGGAGGAGGCTTCACCCGCGAGGCGCTGAGGGAGGAGGTCCGCACCGCCACGAGCTACGCGTCCCTCACCGACGAGGAGTTCGACTGGACGCTGGCCCTGGTGCGCGAGGGAGGCCCCACCCTGCGCGCCTACCCGGAGTTCCGCCGCGTGGTGGAGGTGGAGGCCCGCTTCCGCGTCCCCGACGCGCGCCTCGCCCGGCTGCACCGGCTCAACATCGGCACCATCAGCTCGGATGCGTCCGTGCAACTGCGTTACTGGAGCGGGGGCAAGCTGGGCACGGTGGAGGAGTCCTACGTCAGCCGCCTGAAGCCCGGCGACACGTTCCTCTTCGCGGGACGCCGCCTGGAGTTCAGCCGCTTCAAGGACATGACCGCGTACGTGAAGCCGGCGAAGGCCAAGGCCACCCAGACGCCGCGCTGGGGAGGCAGCCGCCTGCCGCTCTCCACGTCGCTCGCGTCCGCGATGCGCCGCACGCTGGAGGCCGCGCGCCAGGGCGACGTCACCCGGGACGAGATCGCCGCCGCCTGGCCCATCCTTGATGCGCAGGCCCGCCTGTCGCGCATCCCCTCGGACGAGGGCTGTCTGGCGGAGACGTGCCGCACGCGCGACGGCCACCACCTGTTCCTCTACCCCTTCGAGGGACGGCTGGTGCACGAAGGGCTGGCGGCGCTCCTGGCCCTGCGGTTCACGCGGCTGCAGAAGGCGACCTTCAGCCTGTCGGTGAACGACTATGGGCTGGAGCTGCTCACGCCCACGCCCTTCCCCTTCGAAGAGGCGCTGCGCCCCGCGCTCTTCACCCGCGAGCGGCTGGTGGACGACATCCTGGAGAGCGTGAACCTGAGCGAGCTTGCACGGCGACAGTTCCGCGACATCGCCCGCGTGGCCGGGCTGGTGATGCCGGGGCTGCCGGGAGCGCGCAAGTCCACGCGCCAGGTCCAGGCCAGCGCCGCCCTCCTCTATGACGTCTTCGTGAAGTACGACCCGGACAACCTGCTGCTGCGCCAGGCGCGCCGCGAGGTCCTGGAGCAGCAGTTCGAACAGGGGCGGCTCGCGCGCACGCTGGAGCGCCTGGCAGCGCACCCCGTCGAATGCGTCCACGTCCCCCGGCCCTCGCCGCTGGCCTTCCCGCTGGTCATCGAGCGCATCAGCGCGAGCGTGTCCAACGAGTCCCTGCTGGAGCGCGTGGAGCGCCTCAAGGAGCGATGGTCCCAGGCCGATGCCAGACCCGCATAGGTGATGCGGACGTGGAGCTGCTCCCGGAGCGGGCCCTGCACTGGCCCGACGCCAGCGTGCTCGCGGTGGCCGACCTGCACTGGGGCAAGACGGAGTCCTTCCAGCAGCACGGCATCCCCCTGCCCCTGGGCGTGCTGGATGACGACCTCGCGCGCCTGTCCGCCGCGCTCACCGCCACCCGGGCCCGCCGGCTGCTGCTCGTGGGGGACCTGGTCCACTCGCGACAGGGCCTCACGCAGGACGTCATCCGCCGCGTCACCACCTGGCGCGAGGCCCACCCCCATTTGGACGTGGTCCTCATCCGGGGCAATCACGATCGCCACGTCCGCACCCTGCCCCCCACCTGGGGCATGGAGGACCGCGAGGACGCCCTGGACGAAGGCCCCTTCCGCTTCGCTCACCACCCCGAACCCGCGACCGGACGCTTCGTGTGGGCCGGGCACCTTCATCCGATGGTGAGGTTGGGTGGGGGAGGCGACCGGCTGCGTCTGCCCTGCTTCCACCTGCGCCCCGGGGTGGGCGTCCTGCCCGCGTTCAGTGCCTTCACGGGTGGGCTCAACGTGCGGCGCGGCCGGAACGACCGGATCTTCGCCGTCGCCGGCACCGCCGTGGTGGAGGTCTAGTCCCGCCATGAGCCAGGCCAAGCGGCGCCGCGTCCTGGGCATCATCGCCACCGACGCCACCTTCGAGCGCGTCGCCCACCGGGGCGCCGAGGTCTGGATGGGCAAGTGCCTGCACTGCAACGCCCACCTCGCCGTCGCCCTGGATGGCGAGCCCATCAGCCGCGCCACCATCGAGCACATCATCCCCCGGACCGCGGGGGGCACGGACGCGCTGGAGAACCTGGCCCTGGCCTGCGCCCGCTGCAACCAGGGCAAGGGCAGCCGCCACGACGCGAACTTCCACCGCGACGCCCGCGTCCGCGACCTGGTGGACCGGCTGCTCCAGAAGCGCCGCGATCGCTGGCGAGCCCCCGCCGACCCGGACTCCGAGTCGCCCCGCTTCAAGCCGTGACCGGTGGGTCCTGAGCCGTCGCACCCTGTATCGCGCGCACGCTGAGAGGGATTGATCCCCTGCGTGGCCGCGTGACGCGCAATGGCCCTTCCGATCGCCAGAAGCGGGATTCATCACCCGGGTGCGGCAACTTGTCGCCAACCCGCGTGGAAGTGCTATGCGCTCCGTATTCCCACTCCCCACAGAATGGTTGACACTGCCGTGTCGATGAATGATGGTCCCGCGCCGCGTTGGGTCGGGAAATGCATAAGGGACCCACGCCCACGGCACCATCCTAGAGGTTCGTTGGACGTGACTGCCTTGCCGTCTGAGCGCCAGGAGCCACCGCCCGCCCGGTCCACCGGGGCCGGGATGGCACCCTCGACTTCCGCGCCGGACGGCATTGACGCGTCCACCCCTGCTTTCATGTCGCCTTCAGTCCCCTTGCCCCTGGTCCTGGTATGAGCGGCCCTCTCTTCCCACGCTGGACGAATACGGTGTCGCGCCTGTCGGCCGCGATGCTCCTCGCCGTGCCCGCCATCGCCATCGGCGGTCTCTTGGCCTACGTGCGCTCACCGCTCGTGACCAACCAGGCACACCCGGTGGAACAGCCCATCGAGTTCGACCACCGGCACCACGCCGGCGACGAACAGATTGACTGCCGCTACTGCCACTGGACGGTGGAGAAATCCCCGTCGGCGGGCATCCCCTCCACCACCGTGTGCATGTCCTGCCACGCCCAGGTGTGGAACAAGAGCCCGTACCTCACCGAGGTCCGCAAGGCGTTCTTCGCCGACCAGCCCATCCCCTGGGTTCGCGTCCACAACCTGCCGGACTACGTCTACTTCAACCACTCCATCCACGTGGGCAAGGGCGTCGGTTGCGCCACCTGCCACGGCCGCGTGGACCAGATGGGCGCCATCGAGCAGGCCGCCCCGCTGACGATGAGCTGGTGTCTGGACTGCCACCGCGACCCGAAGCCCAGCCTCCGCCCCGCGGAGTTCATCACCAGCATGACCTGGGCTCCTCCGGCGGATAAGGCCGAAGCCGCGGCGCTCGCCGACAAGCTCTACAAAGAATACGACGTTCACTCGCGCACGAGCTGCTCCACATGCCACCGATGAACACCAAGCCTGACAGCGCGCCCGCGCAGGACCTCCCCTCGTCGTTCGCGCTCCCGGTCGTCACGGGAAGCAACGAGGCCAAGCCCCACGCGCACGACCACGACGATGTCGTGGCCGTCGCCCTGGAGCACGCGTCCACCCGCTCCATCCCGGCGGAAGGCGCGTACGGCAAGACGTACTGGCTCGGCCTGGAGGAGAAGCTCGCCACGCCGGAGTTCCTGGAGGAGACCCGCCCGGAGTTCCCCGTCGGCGCGGACCTGCCCCCCACGGGCTTCGCCCGCCGCGAGTTCATGCAGATCCTCGGCGCGTCGCTCGCGCTGGCCGGCGCCACCGCGTGCAGCACCCGTCCGCAGGACGAGCGGATGGTGCCGTACACCAAGACGCCGCCGGAGATCACCCCGGGCAACCCGCTGCACTACGCCTCCGGCATGACGCTCGCCGGCCACACCTCCGGCCTGCTGATCACCGCGCGCGAGGGTCGGCCCGTGAAGGTCGAGGGCAACCCCCAGCACCCGGTCAACCAGGGCGCCGCGGGCATCTTCGAGCAGGCCTTCCTGCTGTCGCTCTATGACCCGCAGCGCGCCCGCGTGCTGCGCCAGGGCAACAACCCGCGCTCGCTGCGCGTGCTCGCCGAGGACATCTCCGCGCTCGTCGGCACCAAGGCCGCGGGCGACGGCGGCGCCCGGCTGCGCTTCCTCTCGGAGCCCATCAACTCGCCGCTGCTCGCGGACATCAAGGCCCGCATCCAGCGCAAGCTGCCGGCCGCGAAGTTCCACAGCTTCGCGTCCATCTCCCACGAGTCCGCCGACACCGCGCACCGCGCCCTGTTCGGCCAGCCCGTGCAGGCCGTCTACGACCTGACCCGCGCGGACGTCATCGTCTCCCTGGACGCGGACTTCCTGGAGAGCCGCCCGGAGAACCTGGGCGTGTCGCGCCAGTTCGCGGACCGTCGCGACCCGAAGAACGGCGAACTCAACCGCCTCTACGTGGCCGAACACCGCATGTCCATCACCGGCGGCATGGCCGACCACCGCCTGCGCGTGAAGTCGCAGGAGGTCTTCGGCGTCGCCGCCGCGCTGGCGCAGGCCGTCGGTGGCCCCGCGGGCTCCCTGGCCGCCTCCGCCAAGGGCGGAACGCTGCGCCCGGAAGTCGCCTCGTGGGTGCAGGCCGTGGCCCAGGACCTCAAGTCCAAGGCCGGCCGCGGCGTCGTCCTCGCCGGTGAGCGTCAGCCCGCCGCCGTGCACGCGCTCGCCCAGGCCATCAACGCGGCCCTCGGCAACGTGGGCACGACCGTGAAGGTCGTCCCCGCCGCCGCGCCGGAGGCCTCCGGCCTCGCGGAGATCCGCGCCCTGGTGGAGGACATCAAGGCCGGCCGCGTGGACACGCTGGTCATCACCGCCAGCAACCCCCTCTACGCCCTCCCGGTGGACGCGGGCCTGGCGGAGGTGCTGGACCCCAAGCAGAACGCCAACCGCAAGGCCCTGTCGGTCCTGTACGCGGGCCACTACGAGGACGAGACCTCCAAGTACGCTGACTGGTTCGTGCCCCTGGCGCACCAGTTGGAGACCTGGAGCGACGGCCGCTCGGTGGACGGCACGGTGTCCATCGCCCAGCCCCTCATCCAGCCGCTCTTCAACGGCGTGCCGGAAGCGGAGCTGTACGCGCTGTTCCTCGACGAGCCGTTCCGCCCCGCCTACCAGATGCTCCGTGAGTACTGGACGGCGCAGGGTGGCGAGGCCGGCCGCGGCGACTTCGAGTCCCGCTGGGAGACCTGGGTCTCCGAGGGCGTCATCCCCGGCACCCTCGCAACCGCCGTGACGACCGCGCCGGACGTGGGCGCCGCCGCCGCCACGGTGTCCGCGTACCAGCCGCCGTCCGCCGGCGACCTGGAGATCAACTTCGTCGCCGACTACAAGCTGCTCGACGGTCGCTTCGCGAACAACGCGTGGCTCCAGGAGCTGCCGGACCCCATCACGAAGATCGTCTGGGACAACGCGGCCATCCTGAGCCCCGCGACCGCCAAGAAGCTGGGCCTGGAGAACGGCCAGTTGGCGGAGCTGGAGTACGGCGGCCGCAAGCTGCAGGTCCCCGTCACCATCCTCCCCGGCAACGCGGACGACACCGTCACCGTGGCCCTGGGCTACGGCCGCACCGGCCTGCACGAGGTGGTGGCCAAGGGCGTCGGCTTCAACGCGAACCTGCTGCGCAGCGTGAACGCCCCCTGGTTCGACGGCGGCGCGAAGCTCACCAAGGTCCGGGGCAGCCACACCTTCGCCCGCACCCAGTACCACTGGCGCATGGAGGGCCGCCCGCTGGCGCTCGACATGTCCGTCAGCGAGCTGGCGAACCCCTCGAAGGCCACCGAGCACGTGCTGGAGCGCGTCCAGGGCGAGCTGACGCCGGGCAAGCGGGACATGCTCGTGAGCCAGCGGACCGAGGACGGCAAGACGGTCCTCGAACAAAGCTTCGAGTACGCGAAGACGCCCCAGGAAGGCTACAAGTGGGGCATGTCCATCGACCTGTCGCGCTGCACGGGCTGCAACGCGTGCGTCGTGGCGTGCCAGGCGGAGAACAACATCCCCGTCGTCGGCAAGGAGCAGGTGGGCCGCGGCCGTGAGATGCACTGGCTGCGCATCGACCGCTACTTCGAGGGCGACGAGAGCAACCCCGCCATGGTCATGCAGCCCGTCGCGTGCGTGCACTGCGAGAAGGCCCCCTGCGAGTACGTCTGCCCGGTGAACGCCACCGTGCACTCGGACGAGGGCCTCAACGACATGGTGTACAACCGCTGCGTCGGCACGCGGTACTGCTCCAACAACTGCCCCTACAAGGTCCGCCGCTTCAACTACCTGCACTACACGCAGGGCAAGACGCCGACCGAGAAGATGCTGATGAACCCGGACGTCACGGTGCGCAACCGCGGCGTCATGGAGAAGTGCACGTACTGCGTCCAGCGCATCGAGCGCGTGCGCATCAACGCCCGCGTGGAGAAGCGCCTCATCCAGGAGAAGGAACTCCAGACGGCGTGCCAGCAGACCTGCCCCACGCAGGCCATCGCCTTCGGCTCCCTGGCGGACCCCGCACAGCGCGTCACCCAAATGCACGAGGACGAGCGCGCGTACCGGCTGCTGCACGAGCTGGGCACCCGTCCCCGCACCGCCCACCTCATCCGTCTGCGCAACCCCAACCCTGCCCTCGTGGCCACTGCTCCCGCTGAGTCGAAGCCGGCGCCCGAAGGAGGTCACTGACCGTCATGGCCGAGACCGCTCACGCACTCCCGCTCGACCCGCTCGAGCCCCGGGACCTCGTCGCGCCGCACCACGACGACAAGTCCCTCAATGAGACGCTGCTGGACCATGTCTGGCGCAAGCCCGGCAAGGGCTGGTTCATGATGCTGGGCATCACGTCCGCCGCCCTGGGACTGCTCGTCATCGGCGTCACCTACACCCTGGCGCGCGGCATTGGCGTGTGGGGCAACAACCAGCCGGTGGGCTGGGCGTTCGACATCGTCAACTTCGTCTGGTGGGTCGGTATCGGCCACGCCGGCACGCTCATCTCCGCCATCCTCCTGCTCTTCCAGCAGAAGTGGCGCACGAGCATCAACCGCTTCGCGGAGGCCATGACACTGTTCGCGGTCATGTGCGCCGGCCTCTTCCCGCTGCTCCACACGGGCCGTCCCTGGTTCGCCTTCTGGCTGTTCCCCTACCCCAGCACCCTGGGCGCGTGGCCGCAGTTCCGCTCGCCGCTGGTGTGGGACGTGTTCGCCATCTCCACGTACCTCACCGTGTCCGCGCTGTTCTGGTTCGTGGGCCTCATCCCGGACCTGGCGGCCCTGCGCGACTCGTCCAAGACGAAGCTGCAGCGCACCATCTACGGCCTGTTCGCCCTGGGTTGGCGCGGCTCCGGCCGGCACTGGCACAACTATAAAATCGCCTACCTGCTGCTCGCTGGCATTTCGACGCCGCTGGTGGTGTCCGTGCACACCATCGTCTCCTTCGACTTCGCCGTGTCGCAGATCCCGGGCTGGCACACCACGGTCTTCCCCCCGTACTTCGTGGCTGGCGCCGTGTTCAGCGGCTTCGCGATGGTCATCACGCTCATCGTGCCCGCCCGCAAGTACCTGGGCCTCCGGGACGTCATCACCGACCGCCACCTGGAGAACATGAACAAGGTCATCCTCGCGACGGGCCTCATCGTGTCCTACGGGTACATGATGGAGCACTTCGTCGCCTGGTACTCCCAGAACCAGTATGAGATCTGGACCTTCTACGTGAACCGCGCCACCGGCCCCTACGCCGGCGTGTACTGGCTGATGATCGCCTGCAACGTCATCACGCCGAACATCTTCTGGTTCAAGAAGTGCCGCACCAGCATCCCCATCATGTGGGTGGCTTCCATCGCGGTGAACATCGGCATGTGGTGCGAGCGGTTCATCATCATCGTCACCTCACTCTCCCAGGACTTCCTGCCGTCTTCCTGGGACCTGTACAGCCCCACCTGGGTGGACTGGTCCATCTACATCGGCACGCTGGGCCTGTTCGGCACCCTCTTCCTGCTGTTCCTCAAGTTCGTTCCCGCCGTCGCGGTGAGCGAGGTGAAGGAGCTGCAGTTGGAGCTGAAGCACGCCGCCCACGCCGCCAACGGCCACCACGGCACGGATTCCGCCGCGGCCTCGCACGGAGCGCACTAGCGTCATGGAAGCCAAGGTCCTCGATTCCTGGGTGTTGGCCGAGTTCGCCACGCCGGATGCCCTCGTGGATGCCACCCGGCAGATGCGCGAGAAGGGCTTCCAGGGCATGGACACCTATTCTCCGTATCCGCTGCACGGCGGGTCGGAAGCGCTGGGGTTGCCCCCTTCGCGGGTGCCCTTCATCGCCCTGGGTGGCGCGCTCACCGGCATGGTCACCGCGCTCGCGATGCAGACGTGGATGAACACCATCGACTACCCGCTCAACATCGGCGGTCGTCCGCTGCTCAGCCTCCCGGCGTGGGTGCCCATCACCTTCGAGCTGACCGTGCTCTTCTGCGCGTTCGGCATCGTCTTCGGGCTGCTCGGCCTCAGCAAGCTGCCCCAGCCGTATCACCCTGCCTTCGAGTTCGAAGCCTTCCGCAGCGCGTCCACGCACGGCTATTGGCTGAGCGTGCCCCACCCCACGGGGCAGGACGCGACGGACACCACGAACCAGTTGAAGTCCCTGGGCGCCACCCAGGTGACCGTCGTCTCGGGAGAGAACGAATGAGGTGGCTCATCCCCGCCGCGGGGCTCGCCGCGCTCACCGGCTGCAACGTCAGCAGTGAATTCCTCCAGCGCATGGAGACCCAGGCCAAGTACGAGTACTACGAGGCCTCCGAGTTCTGGCCGGACGGCCGCGCCATGCGCGTGCCCCCCGCCGGCACCGTTCCGCGCGAGCGCCCCGTGGGCAACCCCGGCATCAGCACCGGCCGCGCCAACGGCGTCGCGGTGACGAACGTCCCCATGACGGTGGACAAGCCGCTGCTCGCGCTGGGTCAGAAGAAGTACAACATCGTCTGCGCGCAGTGCCACGGCGTGCTCGGCGACGGCGACAGCGTCGTCGCGGAGAACATGGCCCTGCGCCTGCCGCCGTCGCTGCTGGACCTCGCGGACAAGCCGGCCGGCCACTTCTACACCGCCATCAACGAGGGCTACGGCATCATGCCGTCCTTCTCGGGTGAGCTCGACACGCGTGAGCGCTGGGCCGTCGTCGCCTATGTGCGCGCGCTGCAGGCCGCCCGTAGCACCCCCGGAGGGGCTCAGCCCGTCCCGCAGGAGAACCGATGACTGCCATGGAGCGCTATACCGGCACGCCCAAGTTGATGGTGCCCGCGTTCGGCCTGGGCGTGGTGGGCCTCGTGCTCACCGCCGTGGGGTTCTTCATGAACCCCGAGGCCACCAGCTTCAGCTACCTGCTGGGCTTTACCTACTGGGCGGGCATCAGCGTGGCCGCCCTCATCATGCTGGCCATCTTCCACACGGCGAAGGCCAAGTGGCTCATCGTCCTGCGCCGCGCCATGGAGACGATGGCGATCGCGGTGCCCGTCTTCGCGGTCCTCTTCCTGGGCCTGATTCCGGCCCTGAAGTACCTGTACCCCTGGTTCCCGGGCTCGCCCCTGCTCGCCAACATCCACGGCCTGGAGCTGGAGCACCTGGCCCACAAGCAGCACGGCTACCTGAACCCCACGTTCTTCGGCATCCGCCAGGTCATCTACTTCGCGGTGTGGATCTTCGTGAGCAGCCGCCTCTACGCCTGGAGCACGCAGCAGGATGAGGCAGGCGGGCTGGACCTCACCGTCAAGCAGCGCCGCTTCTCCCCGGGCGCCCTGCCCTTCCTGGCGCTCACCATCACGTTCGCCGCCTTCGACTGGCTGATGAGCCTCACGCCGATGTGGCAGTCCACCATCTACGGCGTCTACTATTTTTCGGGCAGCTTCCTGGCCGCCTTCTGCATGCTGACGCTCATCACCGTCAACGCGCAGGGCAAGGACCTGTACGGAAGTGTGGTGAAGATTCCGCACTACCATAACCTGGGCAAGCTCATGCTGGCCTTCACGGCGTTCTGGGCCTACATCGCCTTCTCCCAGTTCCTCCTCGTGTGGATCGCCAACATCCCGGAAGAGGCCCCGTGGTACGGCCTGCGCATGTTCGGCGCGTGGCGCCCCATGTCCATCGCGCTGTTCTGGCTGCACTTCGTGCTGCCCTTCTTCATGCTGCTGTCACGCAAGCTGAAGGAGAAGCCCCGCCTGCTGGCCGCGATGGCCGTGTATCTGCTTCTCATCCACGCGGTGGACCTGTACTGGCTCATCTGGCCGGCGTTCTCCGGTGAGGCCGGCCCGACGTTCCACTGGACGCTCCTCACGGCCTTCGTGGGCGTGGGCGGTGTCTCGGTGGGCTACGCCCTGATGCGGGCGCGCGGTCGGTACACGCTGCCGGTGAAGGACCCCTACATCGCGGAGTCCCTGAGGTACGTGCAGCCATGAAGAAGACCCAGTCCGAAGTCGAGTCCCGGGTCATCGTCGGTGCGCATGGCGTCGCGGCCGAGGAAGACCACATCGTCATGGGGAAGGTCGTGGGCGTCGGTGTTGGCGCCATGGTCCTCTTCTTCGTGGGCGCGGTGTGGGCCTGGCGCATCCAGGTCGTCACCATGGAGGAGGCCCAGCCGGACGGTCCTCCGCCGCGTCCCGCCGCGGTGGGCCAGTACGAGATTGGCATCGTGAACCAGCGCCTGTTCGAACAGGACTGGCGCGCGGTGGAGAAGCTGGGCGGCCAGCAGCAGGCCGTGAAGAACGGCTGGGGCGACCAGCCGGGCGTCAGGGCCCACAAGACCATCGACCAGGCCATGGACCAGGTCGTGGCCTCCGAAGCCGAAAAGGCCCGCCAGCCCGCCCCGACCCCGACCCCGGCCCCCGAGCCGGCGCCGCAGACGACGCCCCCGACGCCCGCGCCGACGAAGTAGGTTCCACCCGCTCCCCCTTCACCCGAGCCGCGCCCCCGCCATGCCGTCCCTCCTCCCGAACACCTCCGCCCGCTCCGTCGGGCTCCTCGCGGCGGTCGCGCTGGTGTTCGCCAGCGCCCTGCCGGCGTCCGCCCTGCCGGGCGGAGGCCGGACGCCCCGCGCCATCGTGGAGGCGGACTCCGACCTGCCCCCGCCCATCAGCGGCGTGGACGTGCAGGAGCACCTGGGCGAGCCCATCCCGCTGGAGACCCGCTTCCTGGACTCCTCGGGGGAAGAAGTGCGGCTGGGGGGCCTGCTGTCGAAGACGCGCCCCACCCTGCTCACGCTGGTGTACTACGAGTGCCCCATGCTCTGTAGCCTCGTCCTCAACGAACAGGTCCGCGTGATGCGCGACCTGGGGCTTGAGCTGGGCAAGGACTACGAGGCCCTCACGGTCAGCATCGACCCGAAGGACACCCCGGGCCAGAGCGCGGAGCGCCGCCGCAAGTACCTGCAGTCCATGGGCAAGCCGGAGTCGGCCCCCTGGCATTTCCTCACCGGCACCGACGAGAACATCCGCAAGCTCGCCGACGCCGTGGGCTTCCAGTACACGTATGAGCCGAGCACGAAGCAGTACGCCCACCCCGCGGTGGTCACCGTGCTCACCCCGGAGGGGAGCATTTCGCGCTACCTCTACGGCACGTCATTCGACCGCCAGAATGCGAAGCTCGCGCTGCTGGAAGCGGCGGGCGGTCGGGTTGGGACGAGCTTCGATCGCATCGTCATGTCCTGTTTCAAGTATGACACCGCCACGCGGCGGTACGGTTTCTACATCTTCGGATTCATCCGCCTGGGCTCCCTTGCCGTCTTCGGCGCCCTGGCCACGATGCTGATCTATTTCTGGAGGCGCGAGCTGAAGAAAGGCGCGACTACATGAGCGACCTGGCCAACCAATTCCTGTTCCTCCCGGAGCGCGCGTCCACGTTCGCGGAACGGGTCGACTTCCTGCACTACTTCGTCGTCGGTACGACGATGGTGATGTCCGCGGGCGTCGGTCTCGCGGCGCTCTTCATGTTCTTCCGCTACCGTCGGCGGGAGGCCCACCAGACGACGGAATACGTCGTGCCGGACCTGAAGACGGAGTTCCTCTTCGTCTCCGTGCCGCTGGTGTTCTTCCTGGCGTGGTTCGCCATCGGGTTCCGGGACTTCACCTGGTACACCACCCCGCCCAAGGACTCGATGGATGTCTACGTCATGGGCAAGCAGTGGATGTGGAAGTTCTCCTACCCGGAGGGCCCCAACGGCGTGAACGTGCTGCACGTCCCGGCGAACCGCCCGGTGCGTCTGCTCATCACGTCCCGCGACGTCATCCACTCCTTCTACGTCCCGTCCTTCCGCATCAAGATGGACGCGCTGCCGGGCCGCTACACGCAGGCCTGGTTCGAGGCGACGAAGCCCGGCACGTACCAGGTGCTCTGCACCGAGTACTGCGGCCTGTCGCACTCGAAGATGCTGGCCGAGGTCGTCGTGCTCGCGCCGGAGGACTACGAGAACTGGCTGAAGGAGCAGCAGCGCGGCCGCCTGCAGGACCGGCAGGACGCGCTCGCGGACACCTCGCTGGTGCCCCCCGCGGCCCGCATGTCGGAGCAGGGCCAGAAGCTGGTCGGCACGCAGGGCTGCCTCGGCTGCCACTCGGTGGACGGCTCCAGGCACATTGGCCCCACCTTCCTGGGCATGTACGACCGCACGGAGAAGCTCGCCGACGGCCAGGACATCCGCGTGGATGAAGCCTACATCACCCAGTCGATGATGGACCCGGGCGCGCACATCGTCGCCGGCTACCAGAACGTGATGCCGACCTACCAGGGCAAGCTGCAGGGCCCCGAGTCGGCCGCCATCGTCGAGTACATCAAGTCGCTGCGCACTGCGAACGTGCGCGAGAGCGCTTCCGAGGGACCCGCCTATGACCCCATCCAGTAGCATCGCCGCGCCGGGGGCAGTCCCCGGCCATGAGGCGACCGACGACCACGGCCACCACCCGAGCTACCTGACGGACGGCACCACGGTGAAGTCGTGGCTGCTGACGGTGGACCACAAGCGCATCGGCATCATGTACATGGCCTGGGTGCTGCTCTTCTTCCTGGTGGGCGGCATCTTCGCGCTGCTCATCCGGATCGAGCTGCTGACGCCCGGTCCGACCATCATGGACGCGATGACGTACAACCGCGTCTTCACGCTGCATGGCATCGTCATGATCTTCCTGTTCATGATCCCTGCCATCCCGGCCATCTTCGGCAACTTCATGCTGCCGCTGATGCTGGGCGCGAAGGACGTGGCGTTCCCGCGGCTGAACCTGCTGTCGCTCTACGTGTACCTGGCGGGCGCGGGCTTCGCGCTCTGGGGCATGCTCAACGGCGGCCTGGACACCGGCTGGACGTTCTACACGCCGTACAGCGCGCACACGACGACGTCGGTGGCGCCAGTGCTCTTCGGCGCGTTCATCATCGGGTTCAGCTCCATCCTCACGGGCATGAACTTCATCGTCACCGCGCACACCATGCGGGCGCCGGGCATCACCTGGTTCAAGATGCCCCTGATGGTCTGGGCGCTCTACGCGACCAGCTGCATCCAGGTGCTCGCGACGCCGGTGATTGGCCTGCTGCTCCTGCTGGTGACGGCGGAGAACCTGTTCAGCCTGGGCATGTTCGACGTGGCCCGCGGCGGCGACCCGGTCCTCTTCCAGCACCTGTTCTGGTTCTACAGCCACCCGGCCGTGTACATCATGGTGCTGCCGGCGTTCGGCGTGATGAGCGAGGTCGTCGCGACCTTCAGCCGCAAGAACATCTTCGGCTACCGCGCGGTGGCGTACTCCAGCGTGGGCATCGCCTTCGTGGGCTTCTTCGCCTGGGGCCACCACATGTTCGTGTCCGGCCAGTCGACCTTCAACGCCGGCGTGTTCGGCGTGCTGTCCATGCTGGTGGGCGTCTTCACCGCCATCAAGGTCTTCAACTGGGTGGGCACCGTCTACAAGGGCGCGGTGGAGTTCAGCACCCCGTTCGCCTACTTCTGCGGCTTCCTGTTCTTCACCGTGTTCGGTGGCATGACGGGCATCGCGGTGGCGACGGTGTCGCTGGACGTGCCGTGGCACGACACGTACTTCGTCGTGGCGCACTTCCACTTCATCATGGTGGGCGCGACGATCATGGCCTTCCTGGCCGCGCTCCACTACTGGTTCCCGAAGATGTTCGGGAAGATGTACCACGAGGGGTGGGGCCTGGTGTCCGCGGCGCTCATCATCCTGGGCTTCAACGCGACGTTCATCCCCCAGTTCCTCGTGGGCAACGCGGGCATGCCGCGCCGCTACTACGAGTACCCGGAGCGCTTCCAGGCGCTGAACGTGGCGTCCACGGCCGGTGCGTCGCTGCTGGCGTTCGGTTTCATCATCATCGCCATCTACCTGACGTACGCGCTCATCTACGGCGAGCGCGCGGACAACCCGTGGAACAGCAAGGGCTACGAGTGGCTGACGGCGTCGCCGCCGCCCACCCACAACTTCATTGGCCCCCAGCCGACGTATCCCGAGGAGCCCCACTTCTACGTGGATCCGAACACGGGCAAGGGCGAGGTGTCGGATGTCTAGCGCGCACGTGACGCCGGGCTCGGTGCCCGGTCCCAAGCTGGCCGCCCACTTCGCGTCGCTGGAGGTGCAGAAGCACGCGGCGCGGCTGGGCATGTGGCTGTTCCTGGCCACGGAAA
This sequence comes from Corallococcus sp. BB11-1, assembly GCF_026626625.1. Taxonomy (NCBI): domain Bacteria; kingdom Pseudomonadati; phylum Myxococcota; class Myxococcia; order Myxococcales; family Myxococcaceae; genus Corallococcus; species Corallococcus sp. BB11-1. The sequence continues at coordinate 296,878 of NZ_JAPNJY010000031.1, forward strand.
TCCTGCTCTTCGCCGGTCTGTTCGCGTGCTACGCGGCGTACCGCTTCCTGTTCCCGGAAGCGTGGGCCGCGTGCAGCCGCGAGCTGGACCTGACGATGGGCACCGTCAACACGGTGGTGCTCATCACCTCCTCGTTCACCGCCGCCATGGCGGTGCACTACGCCAAGGAGGGCAAGAACAAGATGGTGGGGCACATGTTCGTGCTCACCCTGCTGATGGCCGTGGCGTTCCTCGTCATCAAGTACTTCGAGTACAAGCACAAGTTCGAGGTCGGGACGCTGCCGGGCCGGTACTACTTCTACGAAGGCATCCAGCTGCCGGGCGCCCCGCTGTACTTCACGGTGTACTTCGCCTCCACCGCGCTGCACGGCCTGCACGTCCTCATCGGCATGACGGTGCTGATGTTCTCCACGGTGCGCGCGTACCGCGTCGGGGACTTCAGCGCGAACAACTACACGATGGTCGAGCTGGGCTCCATGTACTGGCACCTCGTCGACCTGGTGTGGATCTTCCTCTTCCCGATGCTGTACCTGGTCTGAGAGCTACGACATGGCCATCGCCAACGAATCACATCAGGAAGAGCAGAACATGCAGGAGCACCACGGCGCCGGGCGCTACGTGGTCATCTGGGTGGTCCTGCTCGTGCTCACGCTCGTCACCGTCTACACCGGCCGCATGCACCTGCCGGACTTCGGTCTCCTGCTGGCGCTCGTCATCGCCAGCGTGAAGGGCACGCTGGTGGCGCTGTACTTCATGCACCTGTCCGAGCACCGGGGCGCCAACCGCCTGGTGTTCGGGGTGTCCATCGCGTTCGTGGTGCTGCTCATCGGCTTCACGCTGATGGACTTCGGCACGCGCTTCCGCCTGGCCAACCCTCCGGGCTCGCAGTACAGCGACCTGCAGGCGGTGGACATCGGCGCGAACCAGGCCGAGGGCCGCCAGGGCGGGCACCTGGACCCGAAGCAGAAGGGCGAGAAGCACGAGTAGCTTCGGCGGCTTCTAGTCTGGAAGCATGAACGCGGCGCCCGGGATTGCTCCCTGGCGCCGCGTCGCTTTTGGGGACTGCCCGCGCGACTACAGCGCGATGGTCAGGTTGAAGGAGAGCGCCGTGTCGGTGGACACCTTGCCCGGGGGCGGGGCGCTGTCCGACTTCACGAGGAAGCCCACGCCCAGGGCCAGCGCGTCGGTGAGGTTCGCCATCACCTGCGTCTGGCTGTTGAAGAGCACGCGGGATTCGGTGATGACGCTCACCAGGATCTCCGCCTCTTCCTGGAAGGTGATGTCCTTGGAGATGCCGTAGCGGAACAGGACACCGAAGCGCGGGCCGCCCAGGTCCACGTCCGGCAGGTCCAGGCGCTCCGGGTAGTACTGGAAGCGCGTCTCACGCGCATAGCGGAAGGCGAAGTCGGTGCGCAGCGTGGAGTCCCGCACGCCCAGCTTCTCGTCCTTCTTGGTGTCGAACCAGAGGATGCTGGCGCCGGCTTCACCGTAGGGCCGCGACTCGACGCTGCCGACGTGGTCCGTCAGGGCGCCCGCCAGCAGGTAGCCGCTGAGGTGCTCGGTGAAGCGGCGGTCGCCACGCAGCTCGATGCCGGCGGTGAGGGCCACCACCTGCGACAGCGACTCCACCCCTCCTTCCAGTTGGGGCGGGCGGCTGCGGCCGTACGCGCCGAAGGCCTTCACCGAGTAGATCCACCGCTCCGTCTTGCGCAGCGCGCTCGCGAGCCCGCTCACCGTCAGCGTGGACGCGTTGCCGGTGAGGGAGATGAGGCTCAGGCCCACGCTGACGTCCCAGACGCTGGGCTTCGTGGCGTCGGGCGCGGCGGCGGCGGCGGGCGGCGCCACCGGGGGCGGGGCGATGGGCCCCTGCGCCGTCACCTCGGCCAGGCGCTCGATGGCCGCCGCGAGCCGGGCGCTGGCCTCGGCGGCGCGCTCGGCGGCGAGGGCGGCGCGCTCGGCGGCGAGGGCGGACCGCTCGGCGGCGGGGGCATCCGCGGCAATCACGGAGGGCGGCGTCGGCGGAACGGGGGCGGCCTGGGCACGCGCGGCGGGCGGAGGCGGCGGCGCGGCGGGACGGGGCGCGGGCGGCGGGGTCTGGGCTTGCAGTGAGGTGGCGAGCAGCAGTGCGACGGGGAGCATCGGGTTTCCTTGGGTCTGAAGCAGGTGCGGCGACCGGACCTGCGGGGGAGCAATGGGGACCGGGCTCCCTTTTCCGGCGCGCACTTCTTAGCGCATGCGGGACATGGAGCGTCCGGACCTTCTAGGCTTGAGGCGCGGGTCCCTGGGGCCCGGTACGCGAGGACCCGCCCTTGAGAGCTGCCCTGCCCCTGCTGCTGAGCGCCCTGCTGTCGTGGCCCGTCCTGGCGACGGCGGCCCAGAAGGTCACCGTGCCGGTGGACGTGGGCGTGGGCCCGGCGGTGTTCATGTTCTTCGGGCCCGTCTTCGAAGACCAGGCCCTCCACACGGGGCTGAAGCTGTCGGTGGACGCGGTGCTGGACAAGGAGTGGCTGCGCAAGAACCAGCGCGTCATCCCGAGCCGCTACCGCAAGCAGGCCAAGAAGGTGGAGGAGATCCGCATCTCACCGTCCATCTTCATCCCCGACTCGCTCATCATCTCGCCAAAGTACCGCGACACGGGCATGTACGGCGTCACGTTCAAGCCGCTGGGCCTGGGGCTGCCGCTGTCGTCCAGTCCGGTGCGCTTCACGGTGGGCGCGGGGCTGGTGTTGACGTACGCGTACATCTTCTCCGACACGCTGGCGGACACGCACTTCCTCCGGCCCGGCGCGGAGGTGGGCGCGGACCTGGAGTTCCAGTTGTCGAAGAGCTTCCTCATCAGCGTGGGCTGGGAGTCCACCTTCTACGTGCCGCAGGAGCTGGGCGGGCTGGGGCTGCCGGACACGCTGGGCGACGGCATCTTCCACGTGGGGCAGGCGTACCTGCAGTTCCACTTCCGCTTCCCGTACAGCACGCGGCTGTAGGGCTCGCGCCGGGAGGGGCTGCGCGTCTAGCCTGCCCGGCACCATGTCCCTCGTCCTCGCCTCCGACGCGCAGAAGGCCGCGCGCGACGCCGTCACCCACGCCGCGTGGGGCTCCCCGCTCAGCGTGGCGCAGTACCAGGAGCGCGAGGCGCGCCTGCGGGCCCACCCGTGGAGCCGCGAGGCCATGAGCACCTGGCTGTGGGTGGGGGACGACGGCGCGGTGCTGGCCTCGTGCGAGACGTTCCGCACCGACAGCTTCCTGCGCGGCGAGGACGGGCGGTACGCGCAGGGTGACAGCTACGCCATCGCCAGCGTCTTCACCGAGACCGCCTTGCGCGGCCGGGGATACGCCACGCGGTTGATGGACGCGGTCGCCCTGGAGTTGGAGCGCGTGGCGCCGCGCCCGCACGCCGTCGTCCTGTTCTCCGACGTCGGGGCGCCGCTGTATCGCCGCTCCGGATACGTGGAGGTGCCCGCGTGGGACTGGCACCTGGATGCCTCACCGGAGCCCGGAGGCCGCGCCGTGGACGGCGGGCTCCAGGAGACGGACGTGGCCCGGGCGCTCGGACGGATGCGGCGGCCCGGGGTGCCCTTCCATCTCTGGCCCTCGGCCTCGCAGGTGGACTGGCACCTGGAGCGGGAGCGCATCTACGCGGAGCTGCTGGAGAGGCCGCGCCCCCAGACGTGCGGCGCGGTGGTGGGGGCGTCCACGGCGCTGTGGACGATGATGGCCCGCTACGGAGAGCTGGTGGTGCTGATGCTGGATGCGCGGGACGCCTCCGAAGCGCAGGCCCTGCTGGGAGAAGCACGCCGCGTGGCGCACCGGGCGGGGCTCAAGCGGGTGGTGTGGTGGGAGGAGGCCGCGACGGCGCCGCTGCTCGCGGGCGTGCCCGGGGCCGTGCGCGCGCCGAGGGACGGCTCGCTGCCCATGCTGCGCCCCCTGCGGCCGGGCCTGCCTCCCGCACCCGAGGTCCCCTTCCCTCGCGCCCTCTGGGTGTGACGTCCCCCCACGGGTCCCCTAGGATGGGCGCATGGCGGAACGAAGGCGCATCATCGAGGGAACCTGGAACTGCACGTCCTGCGGCGCGAAGAACATCCCCGCGCGCCACAAGAACTGCCCCTCCTGCAACAACCCCCGCGAGCTCACGGGCAAGGAGTCGGAGTTCGACTTCGGTGACGTGGACGCGGCCGGCAGGTCCACCCGCGAGGGCGTCACCGACGAACAGGCCCTGGACCTGGCGGGCGCGGGCGAGGACTGGTTCTGCGCCTACTGCGGCGCCTCCAACCGGGGCGATGTCACGGCCTGCCGGCAGTGCTCCGCGGAGCGCGGCTCGGACGCGAAGGCCGCGCCCATCGCGGACCTGTCCCCCCAGCCGCCCCCGAAGCCCGCGCCCAAACCCGGCAACTGGAAGAAGGTGGCGCTCATCGTGGCGGCCATCCTGGGCTCCTGCTGCTTCGGGACCTGCGCGATAGGGTACTGGGGAAACATGACGCACGACCTCCAGGGAGAGGTCACCGCCACGAACTGGCGCCGCGCCGTGGTGCAGGAGCGCTTCCTCCCGGAGTCCCGCACGGGCTGGAGGGATCAACTGAGCAGCACCGCCCCGCGCATGCCGGTGGACGGCGCCGGCGAGGTGCCGGGCGTGACGAACATCCGCGACTGCGTGTCCCGCCAGCGCGGCACGCGCAAGGTGGCGGATGGCACGGAGCGCGTGTGCCGGACGAAGACGCGCAAGGTGGCCTGTGGCACCGAGGAGAAGTGCCGTCGCCGCGACAAGGGCAACGGCTTCGCCGAGGAGGTCTGCCACGACGAGACGAAGTACTGCAACGAGTCCTACGAGGACTGCCAGACCGAGACGCGCTACCGCAACGAGCCCGTCTTTTCGCAGCAGTGCACCTACGACACGTACGCGTGGAAGCAGGTGGATCAACGGGAGCTGAAGGGCACCGACGACCCGCCGCGCTGGCCGGAGCTGACGGCCGGAACGAACGAGCGGGTGCGGCGCGAGGAGTCCTACCGCGTGAGCGTGCGCTATGAAGACGACGGCGTGAAGGAACACGTGGTGGAGCCCCAGCGCGAGGACGAGTTCGTCGCGTGGAAGAAGGGCCAGGGCGTCACGCTCACCGTGACGAACCTGGGCAAGGTCGAGAAGGCCGTCCGCCGCTGAAGGAGTTGCATGGAGTGCACCTGCTGTGGCGCCTGCTGCGTGGCGCCGGACATCGCCGCGCTGGACAAGCCCCTGGGGCTGCGCTGCCCCCATCTGGCCGCGGACAACCTGTGCACCGTCTACGAGCGCAGGCCGCAGGTGTGCCGGGACTACGCGGCGGATGAGGTGTGCCGGCGCATCGAGGCGCCCACGCTGGAGGAGCGCGTGCACAACTACCTGGCCCTGTTCCAGCTCACCGGGGAGGCGGAGGCCGTTCGGGCCTCCGGCTGCGCCTCCATGCGGGCGGCCCGGGCGGTGGCGGGGCTGTCGGGACGTGCTCGGGCGCCAGGAGACGCGACGTGAAGTTCCAACCCACCGAACCCTTCGTCCCCGCGCCGGGGATCCGCGGCGCGCATGCGCAGACCATCTTCGCCTCGCTTGCGCGGCCCACCCGTTCACCGCCCCTGCGGCGCGAGCGGCGCGAGCTGCCGGACGGGGACTTCGTCGACCTGGACACCTTCGACGGTCCAACGGGCGCGCCGCACGTGGTGGTGCTGCATGGCCTGGAGGGTTCGTCCCAGGCGGGCTACGTCACGGAGGTGCTGCGGGGCGCGGCGAAGCGCGGCTGGGGTGCCACGGCGATCAACTTCCGCTCGTGCAGCGGGGAGCCGAACCGGCTGGCGCGCGCGTACCACTCCGGGGACACGAGCGACACGCTGCTCGTGATGGCGGACGTGGGCGCGCGCATCACCGGGCCCATGCTCGCGGTGGGGTTCTCGCTGGGGGCCAACGTGTTGTGCCGGCTGCTGGAGGAGACGGGCGACGCGGCCCCGGTGATGGCCGCCGCGTCCATCAGCGCGCCGTATGATCTGGATGCGTGCTGCCGGAAGCTGGACAGCGGGAGCGGCTTCCTCTGGTTCTACCGCCAGCGGTTCCTGCGCACGCTCAAGAGCAAGTCCCGCGCGAAGCTCCAGCGGTTTCCGGGCGCGTTCGACCTGAAGACGATGCAGGCGGCGCACACCATCCGGGCCTTCGATGACGTCGTCACCGGACCGCTGCATGGCTTCCAGGGGGCGGAGCACTACTACCGGGAGGCGTCCTCGGGGCCCCGGCTGGCGGACATCCGCCGGCCCACGCTGCTGTTGAGCGCCGCGGATGATCCGATGCTGGAAGCCCCGGTGATTCCGCCTTCGGCGCGGGGCAATCCGTTCCTCAGCGTGGTGCTGACCGAGCACGGCGGCCACGTGGGCTTCGTCGCGGGCAGCCTGGGGCGGCCGTCCTTCTGGGCCGAGAACCAGGCGCTGGTGTTCTTCGAGCGGGTGCTCGCCGAGCGGCCGGCGGCGGTGTAGCGCCGCTCCGTCCGCGCGGGCTCAGCCGAAGAAGAGCGCGAAGCCGAGCTTCGCGGACGGCTGCAGGGCGCGCATGCCCCAGGACTGCTTCTCCACGGGCGTGAGCGCGTCGCGGAAGGGCTCGTCCAGCTTCTGGAGGCTGGGGACCGCCATCTCCATGACGCTCATGCCGCCGCGCACGAAGAAGCTGAGCCGCCGCGTGGCGTTGAACTCCAGGCCCAGGTGCGCGCTGGCGTACGAGTAGCCCACGCGCTCCATGGAGGACGCGGGCAACAGCGTCCGGTCCGCGAGTCGCCGGTTGAGGGTCTCGGTGCTCGCGGCTTGCGCGTGACCGAGTTCCAGCGACAGCGAGGGTGAGAAGGTTCCGCGCAGCGGCAGCAGCGTGAGGCCCGCGCGCGCGGCAGCGCGAAGTCCGTTGTGCGCACCACCGATGTGCAGCCGGACGTGCGGCGAAGGCCGGAAGACCGCGGAGAGTCCCGCGCCTTCAGGCATGCCCGCGTCGAGCATCAGGCCGAAGGGCGCCAGGCGCTCCGGATCACTGGTGCGGCGTCGCACTTCCTGCGTCTGGGCAATGGCCGTGTGCGCCGCCAGGAACACGACTGCCGCGGTGAAGATGGACACCGCTCCCATGAGGCTTCTCCCCGTTCCAGACATCGCGATCCACCGCGATGAGATTTGCGAGGCGCGCCAGATTCCGGAAGTGACCCATCCGCGGAACCCGACGTCTCTTGCTTCCCCCCGACCCGCCACTCCACACCCGCCGTTGTTCTCCATCGCGTGCCGACCGTCGCGTCCCCGTGAGCTGCCATCAGGTTCGAGCGCGACCGTCTCGCAGCGACATGCCCTGCGTGCGTCACTGCCCATCACTCCCGTCCGGCGTGTCACGACCGCAATGCCGAACTCCCCCAACCTGCACACTGCGCCATCCCGTCGCACAGCCCCTACCGCGTCCTGCTTGCTGCCTTGCTGCCCCGACCCGCCCGTCCTGCCCCGTTCAACCGTGCTGCCCGTCCTGCGTGCTGCCCCGACCCGCCCGTCCTGATTGCTGCGCGTGCTGCATGCCGACCTGATCCGCCCGTCGTGCTCGTTCAACCTTGCTGCCCCGACCCGCCCGTCCTGCCCCGTTCAACCTTGCTGCCCCGTCCCGCCCAACCCCGTCCTGCCTTGCTGCCCCGACCCGCCCGTCCTGCCCCGTCCTGCCTTTGCTGCCCCGCCCCGCCCGACCCCGTCCTGCCTTGCTGCCCCGACCCGCCCGTCCCGCCCGTTCAACCTTGCTGCCCCGACCCGCCCGACCCCGTCCTGCCTTGCTGCCCGACCCGCCCATCCCGCCCGTTCAACCTTGCTGCCCCGACCCGCCCGTCCTGCCCCGTCCTGCCTTTGCTGCCCCGACCCGCCCATCCCGCCCGTTCAACCTTGCTGCCCCGTCCCGCCCAACCCCGTCCTGCCTTGCTGCCCCGTCCCGCCCGACCCCGTCCAACCTTGCTGCCCCGACCCGCCCGTCCTGCCCCGTCCTGCCTTTGCTGCCCCGTCCCGCCCAACCCCGTCCAGCCTTGCTGCCCCGACCCGCCCGACCCCGTCCTGCCTTTGCTGCCCCGACCCGCCCGTCCTGCCCCGTCCAACCTTGCTGCCCCGTCCCGCCCGACCCCGTCCTGCCTTTGCTGCCCTGCCCCCCATCCCGCCCTGCTCCCCCCGAAGCAGTGCGGCTCCCCCCCACCGTGCTGCCCGTCCCCCCCACCGTGCTGCCCGTCCTGCCTGGAGCCTTAGCATTCGCCGTGCCGTCGCTCCGCCACGGGATATTCCCTTGGAACATCAGCCACTTGAGTCTCCAGGCCCCTCAGAACAGGCGCTGCTGTGAGGTCAGGGCCGGAAAAAACTCCTGACCCTCCAGGGCCCCGGCCTAACGTGTGACAGCCTTGTTGACGGGATGATGGAGGAACCCGTGCGCCTTCCGGTCGCCGCCGCACTGCTCAGCCTGGTCGCCTGCTCCGAAGCGACCGAGGGCCCCACCCCGAAACTCGAAGGCCTCATCAATCCGCTCGAGCGGCTCGTCACCCCCGCGCGCGTCTGCAACGCCGGTGGCGGGGAGCGCGGCTGGCGTCTGGAACTCTTGGGCACGGGCTTCAACCCCCTGCCCCGCGACGCGCTCACCGACACGCCCACCGTGGAGCTGCCCCTCGTGACGCTGAGCGGCCCGAGCGACTACACCCTCCCCGCGGACCACCTCTTCTTCGCGCGCGCCGAATTGCTGCGCATGGACCTGCCCACCCGCGACAGCGCTCCCTCCAGCCAGCTCGTCCCCGGCGCCTACACCGTCGCCGTGACGAACCCCCTGGGCGGCACCTCCGAGTTGGAGGACGGCCTGCGCGTCGTGCCCCCCCCCGCGCTCACGAACATCACCCCGCCCCGGGGCTTCTTCTACGGCGCCGGCAGTCCGCTCATCATCGAAGGCAGCGGCTTCCGCGCGGACGCGCTCCCCCTCATCACGCTGCGCCGCGAGGGCGAAGAGGACCGGCCGCTCTTCACCCTCGTCGTCGTCTCCGACACGCGCATCGAGACCGAGGTGCCTCCCGCGACGCCCGAGGGCACCTACGACGTCGTCATCACCAACCCCGAGGGCTGCTCCACCACCCGCCCCCAGGCGCTCACCGTCACCTATCCGAAGCTGGGGCTGCTCACCCTGTCACCCCGGAGCGGCCCCGCCAGCGGTGACACGGCCATCACGCTCACCAACGCCCCGTCCGGCGACGAGCGCCCGTTCTCGCCCGGCATCCCGGACGTGTACCTGGTCGCCCCCGTGAAGGCGGATCCCAGCCAGCGCGTGAACATCCCGCTGCGGGACGTGGCGGTCGTGAGCGGCGGCTCCCAGCTCACCGCCACCGTGCCCACCTGCGCCGGGTTCGAGCCGCCCCCCGTCACGGATCCCCAGTGCCCCAACGGCATCGTGCCCGGCGGCCCCTACGCGCTCATCGTCGCGGACCCCAGCGGCGCGCTGGGCCAGGTGCCCGGGTCCGCGGGCTTCACCGTCTCCGCCTCCCTCCTCAACGACGCCCCCACCCCATGAACGCCTTCGCCCTGCTCGCGTTCGCGGCGCTGGCCGCCGCCCCGTCCCCGTCCCACAAGGACAAGGAAGGCCCCCTCTTCCTCGCGCCCAAGGTGGGCTTCATCAAGACCACCACGTCGCTTGGCGGGGACCTGTACCTCGCTGGCGAGGTGGGCTACCTCACGCCCCTGCTCCAGCGGCGGCTCGCGCTGGTGCTGGAGGTGAACTTCCACCGGCCCTCCACCACGGGGACGCTGCGCGGGCCCCAGTTGGACAATCTGGGCCAGGCCGTGGAGCGCCCCTACACGCTCGCCCAACGCGAGGTGGCCATCCAACTGTCCGCCGTGTTCCGCCTTCCCCGGGGGCTGGGGCCGCTCACGCCGTACTTCGGCGCGGGCCCGGGCCTGTACCTGCACCGCGCGACGGTGGAGGTGTTCGACAGCACCGCGTCGGAGAGCGGCGGCGGGCTGGGCTTCCAGGCGCTCGCGGGCGTGGAGCTGCCGCTGGGCCCTGGCGGCGCGTTCGTGGAGGCGCACTACCACTTCGCCCCCGTGAACCTGCTCACCACCGGCGAGGTGAACGTCGGGGGCGTGCTCGCGGCCCTGGGCTACCGGCTGCGGCTGTAGTCCCCCGGCCCGCGCCTCAGGCCCGGCCCACCGGCGGACGCAGCAGCCGCAGCAGGTGCTGGGCGAGCAGGTCCCGCACGGCCTGGAGCAGCGAGCCCATCAGGTGGTGCAGCGCCTCCGCCGTGTCGCCGTGCGCTTCCCGCACGCGCTCGGAGCGACCATCGAAGATGCGCAGCCGGCCGGGCACCAGCGAGATGACCGGCAGCGACGGGTGCCGCTTGCGCAAGAGGCCCAGGAACAACGGATGGTCCTCGTCCGGGCGGCGCAGGTCCACCACCACCAGGGCCGGCGTGTTCTCCGCGATGGAGGCGAAGGCGTCGTCCGGCTCGCCCGTGGCGGTCACCTCCACGTCCGGCTCCGCGTCGAGGAAGCGCCGGAGGAGCGTGCGCGACGCCAGGTGCGGACTGACGACCAGGACCCGCATCAAGAGGTCCACGCCCGGAAGGACGCGGGGGGCCACCCGGGCAGCGGGGAGCGGCGAGCAGCGACGGGGCGGGTCCTGGGCATGAGCATGAAGCAGGTAACGCCCGGGGGCCCACCAAAGCAACCCGTCCCGTCCTCCGAAGGCACGCCATGCCGCCGGGCAGTCGATCGTCCGCGCCCGTGGCTTCTTCCGGGCAACCCGGCCACAGTGGCGCGGCGCCGTCCAACCCGCTACTTCCCTTCCCGCGGAGGTCCCCTCCCGGGTCGGCTCCCGCGCCCGTCTTTCGAACCCGCGAACCTGCGGCCCCCCACGAGCCCGTCATCGACTCCCTGCCCGCCCCCCTCATCGAGCTGCACTACGACAGCGGCACGCTGGTGGCCCCGACGCTGCCCGAGGACGCGCGCCTGCGGGAGCTGTTCCAGAAGGATGCGCGCACGGGCGTCTTCCGCGCGCCGGCGCGCCACTACCGCGACGTCGTCATGCGCCTGCGCGAGTGCGGGCTGGCGTACGAGGACCGCGCGAAGCGCTTCGAGCCGGTGGAACTGCCCCTCTCCGTCCCCATCGAGCCGTTCCCGCACCAGCGGGCGGCGCTGGACGCGTGGACACGCGCGGGGGGCCGCGGGCTCGTGGAGCTGCCCACCGGCGCGGGCAAGACGCTGCTCGCGGTGCTGGCCATCGCCTGGGTGAAGCGGCCCACGCTGGTGGTGGTGCCCACGCTGGACCTGATGGCGCAGTGGCAGGGCGTGCTCGCGAAGTACTTCCCCGGCCCGGTGGGCATGGTGGGCGGCGGCGTCAACGACCGGCAGACGCTCACGGTGACGACGTACGACTCCGCCGCGATGCAGATGGAGTTCACCGGCAACCGCTTCGGCCTGCTCATCTGCGACGAGTGCCACCACCTGCCCGCGCCCAGCTACCGCTTCATCGCGGAGGGCACGCTCGCGCCCTACCGCCTGGGCCTCACCGCGACGCTCGCGCGCGCCGACGGTGGCGAGCGCGTGTGCGAGGAGCTGCTGGGCCCGCTGGTGCACCGCACCGGCATCGAGGAGCTCCAGGGCCAGTACCTGGCACCGTACGAGGTCCGCCGCGTCGAGGTGCCGCTGACGCCCGACGAGAAGACGCGCTACGACGAGGCGCGCGGCCGGTACCTCACCTTCGTGCGCAGGCTGGGCGTGCCCCTGGCGTCGCCGGAGGGCTGGGCGCGCTTCCTCGCGCAGAGCCAGCGCAGCGACGAGGGCCGCGCGGCCTACCAGGGCTACCGGGAGCAGCGCCGCATCGCGCTCACCTCCAGCGGCAAGCTGGACGCGCTGTGGCGCATCCTGCTGGAGCACCGCGAGGACCGCGTCATCGTCTTCACCGACGACAACGAGACGGTCTACACGCTGGCCCGCAGGCTGCTGCTGCCCGCGCTGACGCACCACACGCCGCTGCCGGAGCGCAAGGCGCTGCTGGCCGCGTTCGCCAGCGCGGAGCTCCCGGTGCTGCTCACCTCGCGGGTGCTCAACGAGGGCGTGGACGTGCCCGAGGCGCGCGTGGGCGTGGTGCTCAGTGGCAGCGGCAGCGTGCGCGAACACGTGCAGCGCCTGGGCCGCATCCTGCGGAAGCGGCCCGACAAGCGCGCCATCCTGTACGAAGTGTGCTCCGCGCAGACCGCGGAGAGCGGCATCAGCGAGCGCCGTCGCCAGCACCGCGCCTACCAGGAGGGCCCTCCGGATGCCGGCGCATGAGCGGCGCACCCCGCCCGGGCTCGGAGGCGGCCCGCCCCCGCCCTCTCACGGAGGCCCCGCATGCTGACGCGTGAACTGCTCGCCTCGCGGGTGCGTGAAGGCATCCTGCGCCCTTCCTTCATCAAGGCGCACGACCCGTCCCTCCAGGCGCTCGCGAAGGAGCTGCTCGCGGACGCGGAGGCCTTCCGGGGTCAGGCCCGCGACGACGTGGAGGAGGCCTTCGCGCTCAAGGCCGGCGCGTTCAGCCGCCCCAAGGTCGCGCGCGGGCTGGTGAAGCTGCTGATGGACCGGCTCCTCTTCGACGAGGCCGGCGAGGGCGCGCAGGAGGCGCGCTGGCGGACGCTGCTCGTGGGCGCGAAGGTGCTGCGCACGCTGCCCCCGGACACGACGCTGGAGGCCTACGAAGCGCGCCTCCACGAAGCCCTGGACGCGCCGCTCGAGGCCACCCGCGAGGCGCTGTACACGGACCTGCCCGGCAACCGGAAGCTGCTCGGCTGGGACGGCGAAGCGCTCACGCCGCAGGGGCTGCTGGACCGCTACAACCTGGCGCTCGCGCAGGGGCCGCTGCTCAACGCCCGGCGCCTCACCCTGCGCGCGCGGGCGCCGGAGCTGCTGCGCGTGCGCAAGCTGCTGCGCTGGCTGAAGTTCTGCCGGCTGGTGGCGGAGGTGCGGCGCGACGGCGAGGACTGGTCGCTGGAGGTGGAGGGCCCCGGCGCCATGCTGTCCCTCCAGAAGAAGTACGGCCTCCAGCTCGCGAGCTTCCTGTCCGTCGTGCCGCTGCTGGAGCGCTGGGAGCTGTCCGCGGTGCTGGAGGACGCGCGCAAGCAGTCCACGCTCCAGCTGAGCCACGAGGATCCGCTGGTGTCGCCCCTGCCGGCCGCGCTGGGGCACGTGCCTCCGGAGGTCGCCGCGCTGTCGGAGGCCTTCGAGGATGCCGCCTGGGAGCTGGACCTGACGCCCCGGCCCCGCCACACCGGCGCCGCGGGCCTGTGCGTGCCCGACCTCACCTTCCGCCACCGGAAGACGGGCCACGAGGTGGCGCTGGAGCTGTTCCACCCCTGGCACGCGGGCCCCCTGTCGCGGCGCCTGTCGGAGCTGCGCGCGCGCCCGGACGCGGGCCTGCTGCTGGGCGTGGACCGGGCGCTGGCGAAGGAGGCGGCGGAGCGGCAGGTGCTGGAGGAGCACCCGCAGGTGGTGCTCTTCAACGGCTTTCCTTCCGTCCGGAAGCTGCGGGAGCGGCTGGCGCGCTGGGACGACGCGACGCCCTCCTGAAGGGCGCCACGCGCACCCCCGGGCGCATCAGCCCCGGGGCTTGAACTGCGAGGCCAGCACGCTGAGGATCCGGATGGAGCCCCGGTCCAGCTGCTTCGCGCGGCGAAGCAGGCGGCGCAGCTCCGCGGACTCGCCGTAGTCGGACGGAGGCTCCGCGGCCCACTTCACGTCCTGCGACGGCTTGAGGCCCAGCGCCTCGTCCGCGGAGATGGACAGCACCACGCACAACCGCCGGAAGGTCTGGATGCTGGGCAGCATGTGGCCACGCTCCAGCCGCCCATAGACTTCACTCGCGATGCCGATGCGCTCCGCCACGTCCGCCTGGGTCAGGTTCAGGCGGGTGCGGGCGACGCGGGCCGCACCTCCGAGCCGGGATGCGAGGGTCTTTTCCATGGGGTCGTTAACCTACCGGGTTCGCCCATGTCGATATGACTTGAGAGGTTGGCTTCCAAGAACTTCCGGGGTAGGCTTGTCGCGACACAACCTCTTGCGTTACGCCTGTCTTCACCACCTGGTGGCCTTCATGCGCGCGCAATCCCCTCCCGTCCCCAGCTTCCTCTTCGTCGACGCGGATCCACGCGCGCTCGCCGCGCTGCGGCGGCTGGTGAGGGATCTTCCCGGGCTCAAGCGCTTCGCCCTGGGCGCGCGCGAAGCGGTGCGGCTCATGCGCGAAGCGGCGCCGTCCGTGGTGGTGAGCGGCTATGGCCTGCCGGACGGTGACGGGCTGTGCCTGCTCGCGTGCGTGCGCGACCGGCTCCCCGGGACCGCGTGCGCGCTGCACACCTCGCAGCCGCCCCTGCGCGCGCTGGAGGGCCAGGGCATCACCTGGATGGACCGCGCCGCCCCGCCGCAGCAGGTGCTGGCGCTGCTCGCGTCCCTGGGCTGAAGCGGCCTCCGCCCCGCCTTCCCGTGCCGAGCGCGGGCCCGCGCGTTAAGGTGGTGGCCGGCCCACGTCATGAAGCTCTACGCCATCAGCGACCTGCACCTGCGACACACCGAGAACCACCAGGCCCTGGCGGCGCTCGCGCCACGTCCGGACGACTGGCTCATCGTCGGTGGTGACGTGGGCGAAACGCTCGCGGACATGGACCTGATGCTGCGCACGCTCACCGCGCGCTTCCGGCAGGTCGTCTGGGTGCCGGGCAACCACGAGCTGTGGTCCATGCCCTCCGAACAGCCGCCCCTGCGCGGCGAGGCGCGCTACCTGCGCATGGTGGACCTGTGCCACCGCTACGGCGCGCTCACGCCGGAGGACCCCTACCCGCGCTGGCCCGGCGACGGCCCGCACCGCGTCGTCGTCCCCATGTTCCTGGGCTACGACTACACCTTCCGCCCGGACACCGTGCCGGTGGAGAAGGCGCTGGAGTGGGCGTGGGAGGACGACCTGATGTGCACGGACGAGGTGCTGCTGCACCCGGAGCCGTACCCCACCCGTCAGGCCTGGTGCCACGCGCGCGTGGAGCGCACGCGCGCCCGGCTGGAGCGGCTGCCGCAGGGGGCGTCCACCATCCTCATCAACCACTACCCGCTGCGCTACGAGCACGTGCGGCTGCCGCGCATCCCGCGCTTCTCCATCTGGTGCGGCACGCGCCTCACCGAGGACTGGCACACCCGCTACCGCGCGGAGGTGGTGGTGACAGGGCACCTGCACATGCCGGCCACCCTGTGGCGCGACGGCGTGCGCTTCGAGGAGGTCTCCCTGGGCTACCCCCAGCAGTGGCGGCACCGGGGTGGACTGGAGCGCTGCCTGCGCGAGGTTCTGCCCGGCCCGGAGAAATCCGGCTGAACTGAGGGAAGCACCGCGGCGGGGCGCACGTCGCCCTGGGCGGGCCCCGGGTGCGTTTGACGGTGTCGAGGGCGCGGGCGTGTAGTTCGCGCCATGCCCGAACCTTCCTCCGCCGGTCCCGTCGACGTCTCCGAGCGCGTGCACCTGCTGGACGCCCTGCGCGGCTTCGCGCTGTGCGGCGTCTTCCTCTCCAACAGCGTCACCTGGTTCAGCGGCCGGGCGCTCCTGCCGCGCGAACAAGCGCAGGCGCAGGGCGCTCCACTGCTGGAGACGGTGGTGGGCGCGCTCTACGCCTTCCTCATCGACCAGAAGTTCGTCACCCTCTTCTCATTCCTCTTCGGACTGGGCTTCTCGCTGCAGATGTCGCGCGCGGAGGCGCGGGGCGCGTCCATCGTGCCGGTGTACCGGCGCCGGCTGGGGGTGCTGCTGCTCATCGGCCTCACGCACATGTTCGCGGTGTGGGTGGGCGACATCCTGAGCACGTACGCGCTGGTGGGCTTCGCGCTGCTGTTGTTCAGGAAGCGCTCCGACCGCGCGGTGCTCACCTGGGTGCCGGTGCTCTTCGTCGTCGTGCCGCTGCTCATCTCCGTCGCGCAGCGCTACGGCCCGGAGCTGCTGCACGGCGCGGAGGCGGCGGCCCTCTCCGCGAAGGCGAAGCGGGCCGAGGACGTGGCGAATCGCTCGGCGTTCCTCGCGGGCCTGTCCAGCGACTCCGTGGTGACGTCCCAGGCGGCCAACGCGAAGTTCGCCTGGCAGGGCCTGGCCAACCCCGGCCGCCCGGCGTGGCTGTGCATCATCCTGGGCCGCTTCCTGCTGGGCCTGTGGGCCGGACGACAGCGGCTGCTGGAGGACGTGGAGCGCCACCGCAAGCTGCTGCGCCGGCTGCTGGCGTGGGGGCTGGGGGTGGGGGTGGCCATCGCCACCCTGTCGCTGGTCATCAACCTGCGCAACCGGGGCACCGCGTGGCCCGCCAGCCCCACGCCGTGGATGCTGGGGCTGCGCACGCTGCGGGAGGTGGGCTACCTGTTCATGGGCACGGGCTACGCGGCGGCCTTCGCGCTGCTCTTCCAGAGGGAGCGCGGCCGGAAGGTGCTGGGCGTGCTCGCGCCCGCGGGCCGCATGGCCCTGTCGCTGTACCTGATGCAGTCGCTGGTGAGCGTGTGGCTGTACGACGGCTGGGGCCTGGGCTCCGTCGGGCACCTGCCCATGTCGCGCGTCATGCTGCTGTCGCTGGGCGTCTTCGCGGTGCAGGTCGTCCTGGCGCGCCTGTGGCTTTCGCGCTTCCGCTTCGGCCCGGTGGAGTGGGTGTGGCGCTCGCTCACCTATGGCAGCGCCCAGCCCATGCGGCTTGCCTCCGCGAGCCCGGCGCGCGCGGCGCACTGACTCCAGCGGCAGGAAGACGCAGGACAAAAAAGAACCCCGGGTCCCGCCGAGGAAAGCGGGAACCGGGGTCTGGAGGAGAGGGGCGCGGCCTCAAGCCGCGCCCCCTTCCGTGCGAACTACCGGACCTTGTACGAGGCGCCGAAGGTCGTCTTGATGTAGCCGTTCACCTCGGTGTCCACCAGGCTCGGCACACCGACGATGGTGATGTAGTAGCGACCGGCGGGGCGGTTGCGCAGCACGATGCTCTCCGTCGCGCTCTCCTTCACACCGCGGGCGATGTAGGAGGTGAACGTGGGGGCCGAGCCGTACTGCACGTAGACGTCCGCGTTGCCCTCGCCCTCACCCAGCGCGATGGACAGCGTGTTGATGCCGGAGTCCAGCTTGAACTCGGGCATGTCGATGATGTAGGTGCGGCTGGAGCCTTCCACGCCCGACAGGTTCTCCACGACGTACTCGTTGCCGATGTTCTCGAAGCCACCCTTCCAGGTGACCGTGAGCGACGTGCCGGAGTAGGTGGTGAAGCCCTTGATCATCACGTACCAGATGGCTTCCGTGCCGGAGGTCGCGAAGGTGCAGGTCTCCGCGTTGCCGGACTTGTACGGACGGCAGTCGTACAGCGAGTCCGTGGGGGCGTTGGCGCGACGGACGTAGAGGTCCGCGTCACCCGTGCCACCGGCCATCGTGAACGTCACGTCCGTGGCGCCCTCGGGGATGGTGATGGAGAAGTACTGCTTGCTGCCGGACGAGCCGTTGATGGGCGTGACGGTCGTGCCCTTTTCGACCGGGGTGGTGACCGGGGGAGGAACCGGCACGCCGACGCCGACGGCCTTCCACGCGTTGCCCACCGAGGCGACCTCATCCGCGGTGAAGCCCAGCTGGGTCGCGGCCTGCTCCGACGCGGTCTTCGCCGCCTCGAAGTTGGAGGACGCGATCAGGATGTCCGTGTTGATCTTGTAGATGACCTTGGCGGCCTTCTCGATGCCGATGCCGGCGACGACCTGGGTCGTCTTGGCGCGCGGGTGCGTGCCACCCTGGGACATCAGGTAGAACGCCAGGTTGGAGATACCCGAGCTGTAGTGCACGTCCACGCCGGAGGAGTAGTCCGGGTAGTAGTCGAGCGAGTCCCCGTCCTTCGTGGGCTCGTCCATGTAGCGCAGGCCGTCACCCGGGATGCTGGGCGTCCAGACGTCGTCGCCGACGATCCAGGTGTTCGCGTCGATGACCTTGCCCTTGCCGTACCACTCGCACACCGCTCCGAAGATGTCGGAGAAGGACTCGTTGAGGCCACCGGACTCACCGGAGTAGGTGAGGTTGGACTCCGCCGAGGTCACCGCGTGCGTCAGCTCGTGCGCCGTCACGTCCAGCGAGTTCGCCAGGTTGGAGGCGTTCACGCCGTCGCCATCGCCGTACACCATCTGGGTGCCGTCCCAGTAGGCGTTGACGTAGTTGTTGCTGTAGTGGACGTAGCTCTTCAGCACCTTGCCGGCGTTGTCGTACGAGTCGCGGCCGAACAGCTCGCTGTAGCAGTTGTAGACGGTCCCGAGGTGGTCGTAGTTGTTGTTCACGACCGGGTCGGCGTGGGCCGGGTCACCCTCGAAGCGCGCACGGACGGCCGTGGGCAGCGACGTGCGGTGCTCCAGGTCACGCACTTCGCGGTTGAGCGCGGAGTGGATGTTCGGACGGATCTCGAACACTTCGCCCGTCTTCGCGTTCACCAGCACCGTGTTGTCCACCGGCGTGGTGTCCTTCAGCTCGCCCTTGACGCGAACTTCGTACGTCAGGATCAGCTCGTTGCCGGAGCGGTGGTAGACGAGCTGGGGCTCGCCCTCGGTGGAGGCGCGCTCGGGAGCGGTGCGGTCACCCGTCGCCGCGGCGATGGCCGCCTCGGCGGCGATGGTGGCCTTCGCCTCGCCCTTCAGGTCGCCACGGGCGTTCGTGTTCACCGCGAACACGGTGCCGTTGCGGGCGTGCAGGCGGACTTCCGCGTCGCGCACCAGGATGCCGTTGTGGGTCACGCCATAACGGAAGTGGGTGTCGCCGTCGAAGCCGACGTAGGCCTTCTTCAGGAACAGGTCGTTCGGGTCCAGGCGGAACATCGGGGCCACGCCCGCGAGCACCGGGGCCAGCTGCTGGGGAGCAGCAATGCCCTGGATGGCCGACGGTGCGGGAACGGAACCAAAGGAACCGGTGACGAAGGTGGGGACCGCGTCCGTGTCGGCCGCGATCACCTTCTGACCCGCCGACAGGTTGGCGGACGCCTTCTGCAGGTTCGCGTCCTCCGTGTTCGCGGCAGGAGCACCTTCGGTGCAGGCACCAACCATCAGGGACAGGGCTGCGGCACCCAGGGCGCCGCGTACTCGCTTCTCGTACATGTAATCCTCCTGCTAAGTGGAAAGATTAGAAACGACTGTGCCACAAGAGAGACGCGTATTTCAAGTACAGGCGAGAATTTTACGGATACGCTACTTCTCAGGAATTGAGAGTTCTCGCAACTGCTTGAAATGACGGGAGGAACCCACGCAGACCGGGGGAAACGAGCAATACGTCAAAGCTGTCAAGACCTGAGCTTCGGCTTTGAAGTACCTGTCGGTGGAAGCGTGCATTGAGTGAACGCCGGGGAGAATTTGCCGTCTCATTTATTCCCGACCCGGGGTGGGTCCTACATCACCGCTGACCGTCGCGAGCCCGTGGAGACGCTCCAGCGCCCGGGGGCGCGGTGGGCTATCAGGGGGCGGAAGGGCGCCCCGCCCACGTGATGCCGTGTGGGACGAGCGCCGAAGGGACCTTCCGTGAAGAAACAGCAGCCCCCTTCCCCTCCGCCGGCCTCCTCACCTGAGGAGGCCGTGGGCGCGAAGACGTTCCCGGACCGCTTCCCCGTGGTGGGGGTGGGGGCTTCCGCGGGCGGACTGCCGGCGTTCCTGGCCCTGCTGGAGCATCTGCCCACGCGGACGGGCATGGCGTTCGTGCTCGTGCAGCACCTGTCTCCCCAGCACGAGAGCGCCCTGCCGGAGCTGCTGGCCCGGGCCACGAAGATGCCCGTGCTGGAGGTCACCGACGGCCTCACGCTCACGCCGGATCACGTCTATGTGAACCCGCCGGGGGTCAGCCTGACGCTCGACCACGGGACCCTGCGGCTGGGGCCTCCCGCGTCTTCCGCGCAGGGGCTGCGGCTCATCGACGACTTCCTGGCGTCGCTGGCGGAGCAGGCCCCCGGCCGGGCCATGGGCGTCATCCTCTCCGGCACCGGCTCCGACGGCACCCGGGGCCTGCGGGCCGTCCACGAGGCGGGGGGCACCACCCTCGTCCAGGAGCCGACGTCCGCCCACTTCGACGGCATGCCCCGGAGCGCCGTCGCGTCGGGCCTCGCGGACCACGTCCTGCCGCCGGAGGGCATCGCGGTCACCCTCGCCCAGCTCGCCAACCTGGACCCGCTCGCGCCGCATGCCCGGGCACCGGGCGCGCTGCCGGCCCCCGTGCTTCCCGAGGAGGGGTTGCAGCGGGTCTTCCAACTGCTGCGGGAGGCCCGGGGCGTGGACTTCACGCACTACAAGCCCAGCACCATCCACCGTCGCCTGGAGCGGCGGATGCATCTGGCCAAGATGGAGGACCTGGGCGCCTACCTTGGTTACCTGGAGGTGCACCCGGAGGAGCTGGAGCTGCTCCACCAGGACCTGCTCATCCACGTCACCAGCTTCTTCCGGGACCCCGCCACCTTCGAAGCGCTCCAGCAGAAGGTCTTTCCGGAGCTCTTCCAGGGCCGCCCTTCCCACCTCTCCGCCCCCTTCCGGGTCTGGATTCCGGGCTGCTCCACGGGCGAGGAGGTCTACTCGCTCGTCATGTGCCTGATGGAGTACCTGGGCGCGGCGGCTGAGGGGGCGCCCCTCCAGGTCTTCGCGACGGACGTGAGCGGGACCGCCATCGAACAGGCGCGCGCCGCCCTCTATCCGGAGTCCAGCGTGTCGGGCATTTCACCCGAGCGCCTGCGCCGCTTCTTCGTGAGGACGGAAGGCGGCTACCAGATCCACAAGTCGCTGCGGAACGTCTGCATCTTCGCGCAGCAGAACCTGGCGAGCGACCCGCCCTTCTCGCGGATGGACCTCATCGTCTGCCGCAACGTCCTCATCTACCTGGGCCCGGTGCTCCAGAAGAAGATCCTGCCCATCTTCCATTACGCCCTGCGGCCCGGAGGCTTCCTGATGCTGGGCACGTCGGAGACGGTGGGGGCCTCCGCGGACCTGTTCTCCCTGGTGGACAAGCGCAACAAGCTCTACCGCAAGAAGAACATGGCCCCCCAGCCGCACCTCACCTTCACCTATCGGGAGTCGCTGTCGGAGCGGCCCCCGCACGCGCGGCGCAAGCTGGAGCCCGGCGTGACGGACATGGATGCACAGAAGGAAGCGGACCGGCTGGTGCTCGCCCGGTACGGGCCTCCCGGCGTCATCGTCAATGAGGACCTGGAGATCCTCCACTTCCGCGGCCACACCGGGCCCTACCTCGAACCGCTCCCCGGGGTCGCGAGCCTCCACCTCATCAAGATGGCGCGCGAAGGGCTGGCGCTGGAGCTGAGGAGCGCCCTGCACCAGGTGAAGAAGAACGCCAGCCGGGTGCGCAAGGAGGGGCTGACCGTCTCCGGGGGAGAACGGCAGCGCAAGGTCAACCTGGAGGTGCACCCGCTGCCCCCGACGCGCGAAGCAGGGCACTGCTTCCTCGTGCTCTTCGAGGAGGCGCATGACGTCCTCGCCGCCCCCGCGCATAAGGGCCCCCGCGGCCGTAAGCACGCCTCCAGGGAGCCCGAGCGCGACCTTGAGCAGGAGCGGCTGCGCGAGGAGCTGCTCCTGACCCAGGAACACCTCCAGACGCTCGCGGAGGAACAGGAGGCGACGACCGAGGAGCTGCGCTCCGCGACCGAGGAGCTCCAGTCCAGCAACGAGGAGCTGCAGAGCACCAACGAGGAGCTGGAGACCGCGAAGGAGGAGCTCCAGTCCACCAACGAGGAGCTCATCACCGTCAACGAGGAGCTGCAGAACCGCAACCTCGAACTCAGCCAGCTCAACGGCGACCTGAACAACCTGATTGGCAGCACCCACATCGCCACCGTGATGCTGAGCAACGACCACCGCATCCGCCGCTTCACCCCCATGGCGGAGGAGGTGCTGAAGCTGTCCGCCGCGGACATCGGGCGGTCCCTGCGCGAGGTGAAGCTGGCCCTGCCCCTGCCGGACCTGGAAGCCGCCGTGACGGAGGTCACCGAAAAGCTCGGCGTCATCGAGCAGGAGGTGCGCGACGGCACCGGGCACTGGTATTCGCTGCGGCTGCGCCCCTACAGGTCCCAGGACAACAAGATTGAAGGCGCGGTGATGACGCTGCTGGACATCGACCGGCTCAAGTCCAGCCTGGACGAGTCCCGCCGCTCACGGGAGTACGCCAAGGCCATCGTGGAGACGATGCGCGAGCCCTTCCTGGTGCTGGACGCGGGCCTGCACGTCATCAACGCCAACCCGGCCTTCTATTCCACCTTCCAGGTGAGCCAGGAGCAGACCCTGGGGCACACGCTCTACACGCTCGGCAACGGCCAGTGGAACATCCCCCAGCTGCGCCACCTGCTGGAGGAGGTCCTGCCCCTGAACAAGCACCTGCGGGACTTCGTGATGGAGCACGGCTTCAACACCATTGGTCACCGGCGGATGCTGCTCAACGCCCGGCAGCTCTCCAGTGAAACAACCGGCGTCCAATACATCCTGCTCTCCATTGAGGATATAACCCGGGAGACCTGACCCTCGCGGAAGTGAGGGCGGGCGGGTCCGGGGGGAAGTCCATGGATGGGCGGAGCGGGAAGAAGCAGGCGGACCTCACGCAGGCGCTGCACACCCTGGAAAACAGTCCCAACGCGCCGGAAGAGCTGCGCGGGCTGCTCCGGGAGCTGCAACGCCACCAGCTGGAGCTGGAGCTGCAGAACCGCGAGCTGCAGGAGGCCCAGCAGGCGCTGGAGGAATCCCGCAACCGCTACATGGAGCTCTACGACTTCGCGCCCATGGCGTGCGCGAGCCTGGACGCGAACGGCTGCATCCAGGACCTGAACCTCACCGGCGCGAACCTGCTGGGCCAGAACCGTTCGTACCTGCAGGGGCTGCCCTTCACCCCCTTCGTGGACCCGGTCGACGTGGGCCGCTTCTTCGGCCACCTGCGCCAGTGCATCGACGGTGAGACGGTGAGCACGGAGCTGCGGCTGAGGATCGCGCGGAGGCAGGTCGAGGTGCGCCTGGTGAGCGCGCCGCTCGAGGACACCGGGTCCCCCGTGCGCATGTGCCGGACCGCCATATTCGACATCACCGAGCTGCGGCAGATGCAGGTGCGGCTGAGCCTGGCGGAGCGGCTGGCCGCGGTGGGCACGCTCGCGGCGGGCATCGCCCACGAGGTCAACAACCCGCTCGCCTTCCTCATGGGCAGCCTCAGTCTGGCCACGCACGCGCTGCGGGCCCCGGCGCCGTCCTCGGTGGACCCGGAGCTGCTCGCCGTCGCACGCCATCACACCGGGGCGTCCCAGGCGCTCGAGGCCCTGGGCCATGCGCAGGCCGGCGCCGAGCGCATCCAGGACATCGTCAAGGACCTGGGCGCCTTCGCCCGCCCCACCGCGCCGCGGGAGCGCAGCGTCAACGTCGAGCAGGTGCTGGAGCTGGCCCTGAAGATGGCCATGGTGGAGATCCAACACCGGGCCCACGTCGTGCGGGACTACACGCCGGTCCCGGAGGTGGTCGCCGACAGCGTCCGGCTGGGGCAGGTCTTCCTCAACCTGCTGGTGAACGCGGCCCAGGCGATTCCGGAGGGGATGGCTTCCCGCCATGAAATCCGCGTCCGGCTCCGGGCTTCCGCCGAGGGCGTGTTCGTGCACATCCAGGACACGGGCGAGGGCATGGCCCCGGACATCCTGGAGCACATCTTCGACCCCTTCTTCACCACCCGGCCCATGGGCCAGGGCCTGGGGCTGGGCCTGGCCATCAGCCACAACCTGGTGTCACAGATGAACGGCGCCATCACCGTGGACAGCGCGCCGGACCAGGGCAGCACCTTCACCGTCCGGCTTCCGGCGGCGCCGTCACCGGTCCAGCCCCGAGTGCCGCCGCCGCCCACGCCGCCCCCCACTCCCCTCCCGCGCGGGAGGATCCTCATCGTGGATGACGAGCGCTCCTTCGGGGCGACCTTGCGCCTGTTGCTGATGGACGCCCACGAGGTGACCTACACCCCCAGCGCGAAGCAGGCCCTGGAGTGGCTGCGCGAGGGGCGGCGCTACGACGCCATCCTCTGCGACCTGATGATGGCGGAGGTGACGGGGAAGCAGTTCCACGCGGCGCTCCGCGAGCAGGCTCCCGAACAGGCCCTGCGCATCATCTTCATGACCGGGGGCGCGTACACCCCCAGCTCCCGGGAGTTCGTGGAGCAGTTGACCCTCCCCCTCATCGACAAGCCCTTCAAGCGCGAGACACTCGACGCGCTGCTGGCTCCCCTGCTCGCGCGCGCATGAACTAGCGTCCGCGCTTCGGGAGGCGACACATGCGCGCGCTACAGGTGCAGAAGCTCACGGGGCCGGACGGACTGGTGGTGGTGGACGTGCCGGAGCCGGAGGCCGGGGACGCGGTGCTCATCGACGTGGTGGCGGCCGGGGTGAGCTTCCCGGATCTGCTGCTGTCCCAGGGCAAGTACCAGCTGAAGCCGGAGCTGCCCTTCGTGCCGGGCGTGGAGGTGGCGGGCGTGGTGCGGCAGGCCCCCTCCGGCGCGCGCGTGAAGGCCGGCGACCGGGTGATGGGCTTCTCCTTCACCCTGGGCGGCTTCGCGGAGGTCTGCGCGGTGGCGCCGGAGCTGGCGTTCCCCATCCCCGCCGCCTGGAGCTTCGAGCAGGCCGCGGGCGTGGTGATGAACTACCACACGGCGCACTTCGCGCTGCACCGGCGCGGTCAGCTCAAGGCCGGGGAGACGGTGGTGGTGCACGGCGCGGCGGGCGGCGTGGGCACGGCGGCGGTGCAGGTGGCGAAGGGCGCCGGGGCGCGCGTGCTGGCGGTGGTGGGCGACGCGCGCAAGGCGGAGGTGGCGAAGCGCGCGGGCGCGGACGTCACGCTGCTCGTGGGCGACTGGCCCGCGGGCGTGCGCGAGGCCACGGACGGCCAGGGCGCGGACGTGGTGCTGGACGTGGTGGGCGGGGACGTCTTCGACAAGAGCCTCAAGGCGCTCGCGCCCGAGGGACGGCTGCTGGTGGTGGGCTTCGCGGGAGGACAGATTCCGTCGGTGGCGGTGAACCGGCTCTTGCTGCGCAACGTGTCCGTGGTGGGCGTGGCGTGGGGCGCCTTCCTGATGCACGAGCCCGGGTTGACGGCCAGCATCGCCAGGGACCTGGAGGCGCTCGCCGAGCGCGGCATCCTCCAGCCCCTGGTGGGCAGCGTCTTCCCGCTGGAGGAGGGCGCCAAGGCGCTGCGCGAGCTGGAGTCGCGCGCGGCCATGGGCAAGGTCGTCCTCCGGGTGAAGGCCGGCTGACGCCAGGGCCCCGGGCCGTCAGTCCAGCGGCGAGGGGGTCCCCGCCTCGCGCTCCAGGACGTCCGCGGCGCGGGCGTCGCGGGGCAGGCCGAAGCGGGCGCGCGAGCACGTCAGCAATTCGCCCGCGTAGACGCTGTCCGCGAGCGCCTCCGCGTAGCGGCCGTGGGCCTCGCACAGGCGGGCCCGCTCATCCACCAGCCGGGCGAGGATGCGCGCCTGCTCCGGGTGGGTGAAGAGGCCGACGACGGAGCGGGCATCGAAGCGGGTGAGCGTCTCGAACTCCATGCCCAGCGACGCCGTGCACGCTTCGCGGATGTGCCCCAGGCACGCCTCCCAGGAGGCGCGGGTCCGGATGATGGCCGGCACCGAGCGGCCAAGCTCCCGGACGGCGTTGAGCAGGAAGGCGTGTCGTAGGACGGGCATCCGGATTGCCACTACAGCCTGTTCGGCCTGAATCATCCAGACGCGCCCCGCCGGGTCCCTCCGGCGGAGCGCGTTCACGGCCTGCCCGCCTCCCCGACGTCAGCTCGAACGGGGCGGCGGCTTCGCGGGCGCCGCGCCGGTGAAGCGGTAGTGCGCCACCACCGGCTGGTGGTCGGAGGACTCGGTGGAGCGGTCCACCTCGAAGAGGACGGGGGCCAGCGAGCGCGTCGCGTAGAAGTTGTCGAAGCGCTTGCCCGTGGCGTGGACGACACCGTGGCTGTCCGGCAGCGACGTGAGCGTGGCGCAGTCCGCGACGTCCTGCAGGCGCAACCACGCGGGGCTGCCCTTGGGGACCTGGCCCGCGCCCAGCTCCGCGCGCGCGAGCTGGGGCGTCGTCAGGGAGTGGTCCGCCAGCCGCACCCGCACCGTCGTCGCGTGGCACACCGTCTCCGGCAGCTCCTGCTCCAGGACATGCAGCTCGTGGCGCAGACGCGGGTCGGCGATGTTGCCCACGCCCCGGTCGCCCACCGTCACGTGGTGGAGGTCGCCGTAGCGCAGGCGGTACTCCTCGATGGTGTCCGTGTCGTTGTCCTGCTGCGGGTGCAGGTGCGCCATCAGCCACGAGCCGCCGCGCTTGATGGCGGTGTTGGCGTTGAAGTCGCCCAGCACCACGGCGGCGACGCCCTCGCGCTGGCGCACGAGCGCGTTGAGCTGGTGCAGGTTGTGCGCGTTGACGCCCGGGTCCCCGAGCGCGTGGTGCACGTTGTAGAAGTAGACCGGGCGTCCCTCCACCTCCGCCTTCATCCACAGCACGCCCCGGTCCTCCACCAGCTCCCCGGCCTGTCCCTGGCGGGCGATGGCCGCCTGGCGTTCAGCGTCGGTGAGGACGTAGGTGAAGTGCGCGGCGTCCACGATGGGGTGGCGGCTCAGGTAGGCCTTGCCGTTCACCAGCCGCGTCCCGTCGTCGCCGTCGCTGCCCTGGTACACGAGGTGGAAGCCGAAGCGTGACGCGAGCAGCACCGACATGGGCACGCCCGCCTCCTGCAGGCCGATGACGTCCGGCATGCGGTCCTGGGCCTCGAGCTGGGTGAAGTACTCCAGCAGCGCCTCCTGGCGCTCGCCGCCCATGAGGATGTTGTAGCTCATCACCGTGAGGCCGGGCCCCCGGGGCGCGCGCGGCGACGGGTGGTGCACGATGAGGGTGCGTCCGTCGCCCAGCCGGCGCTCACTTGCGGGCAGCGGCACGGCGTGGAAGTCCGGCAGGGTGATGCTGGGGTCACGTCGGGGCATGATGTCCTCGCGTCCGCCCGGCTTGCGGCCGAGCAGGTGCCCCACGGCCGGCAGGTGCTCCAGCAGTTCGGGCATCTTCATGAGGACCTCCCCCACCCCGGGAACCGAGCGAGGGGCCGCGCCCCACCATCGGGCGCGAGGGGGTTGTGATGTCGGGCGTCACGCCGTGGCACTGATGATTCCACCGAGCCTCCATCCACGAGTCCTCCCCTCAAGTTCATGGCGGAAGGGCTTGTCCGCCAGCGTCATTCCGAGAGCGGGCGGTCGGCTGGACGCCTGCCCTGCGTGCGCGAGGCGACATCGGCTTGGCACGGGGCGGCGCACGGGTGATGGGTGGGGTGCTTAGATGGGCCGGCGATGAGAGAACTCGACGACATCCTGCGGGTGCGGGAGCGCGCCTCGGGGCCGGTGGTCCTGGCGACGGTGGTGGCGGTGTCCGGCTCGTCGTACCGGCGCCCCGGCGCGCGCATGTTGATGGGCGAGGACGGCTGGCTGGCCGGAGGCGTGAGCGGGGGGTGCCTGGAAGGGGACCTGGTGCGCAAGGCCTTCTTCTGGACGTCGGGCGGGCCGCGGGTGCTGCGCTACGACACCACCGGGGACAACGCCGAGGACGAGGGCGGCCTGTCGTTCGCGCTCGGGTGCAATGGCGTGGTGGACATCCTGCTGGAGCGCTGGGAGCCCGGCCCCGGGGACGCGCTCACCTTCGCGGCCGACGCGCGCGGGCGGTCGCTGCGCGCGGTCGTGGCCACCGTGTTCCGCGGGCCCGAGGCGGCCGTGGGCTCGCGGCTGATGCTGCGCGAGGACGGCGTGGAGGCGGGGAACCTCTCCGGCGGACTGCACGGGCCGGTGCACGCCGCGGCGACCGAAGCGCTGGTGCGCGGCCTGCCCTGGAGTGGCGCGTGCGGCGGCGCGGAGGTGCTGGTGGAGGTGGTGGAGCCGGCCCCGCCGGTGGTGGTGTTCGGCGGCGGCTTCGACGTGGCGCCCGTGGTGTCCCGGGCGCAGGGGCTGGGCTGGCACCTCACGGTGGTGGCGGACCGGCCCGTGGAGCTGCTGCGCCGGAGGTTCCCGCAGGCCCAGGCGTTCATCGCATCCAGGGCCACCGAGGTGCTGGAGAAGGTGCCGCTGTCCGCGCGCAGCCTGGTGCTGGTGATGACGCACAGCCTGCCGCAGGACCGGGAGCTGCTCGCGCGGCTGGTGCCGCTGCCGGTGCGCTACCTGGGCGTGCTGGGGCCGCGTGCGCGGACCGAGCGCATCCTGCGGGAGCTGCCGCAGCCGCCCACCGCCGCGCTGCTGGAGAAGCTGCACGCGCCCATGGGGTTGGACCTG
Organism: Corallococcus sp. BB11-1; assembly: GCF_026626625.1. Lineage (NCBI taxonomy): Bacteria > Pseudomonadati > Myxococcota > Myxococcia > Myxococcales > Myxococcaceae > Corallococcus > Corallococcus sp. BB11-1. Next base: position 325,175 of record NZ_JAPNJY010000031.1, read on the forward strand.
GGCGCGGAAGGGGCGGATGAGATCGCCCTCTCCATCCTCGCGGAGCTGCAGACGGTGCTCGCGGGGCGGGGCGGGGGACGGCTGCGCGAGCGACAGGCGCCCATCCACGCGGATGCCCCCGCGCCGGAGCGCAGGTCCGCGTGACGGCCCTGCGTGCGGTGTCGTCCGCGCGGAGCGGGACATGACCGTGGCCGTCGTGCTGCTCGCGGCCGGGGCCTCTTCGCGCCTGGGCCAGCCCAAGCAGCTCCTCCTCCATGAGGGCGTCCCGCTGGTGCGGCGCGCGGCCCAGGCGGCCCTGGGCGCGGGCCCGGTGGTCGTCGTGCTCGGCGCCCGGCGCGAGGCGGTCGCGGCGGAGCTGGAGGGCCTCCGCGTGCGGTGCGTGGACAACCCGGACTGGGCACGGGGCCAGGGCTCGTCCCTGCAAGCCGGCCTGCGCGCCCTGCCCCCGGACGTGGACGGCATGCTGGTGATGCTCTGCGACCAGCTCCGCGTGGAGGCGGCCCACCTGCGCGCGCTCGTCGCCACGTTCGAGCGCACGCGCGCCCCCATCGTCGCCTCCGCCTACGCGGGCACCCGGGGCGTGCCCGCCCTCTTCTCGCGGGCCGTCTTCGACGAGCTGGCGGCGCTTCCGCCCGCGGAGGGCGCGCGCGGGCTCATCGCCCGCGACCCGTCACGCGTGGTGGAGGTGGCGCTCGCGGGCGGGGAGGAGGACGTGGACACCGCGCGGGACCTCTCACGCCTCACCTGACGTCACGCGCCCCGGACGCGGTGGGTGATGCCTTCGGGGCCGGCCACCACCAGGTCGGTGGTCAGGTTCAGGAACAGGCCGTGCGCCATCACCCCGGCGCGGGACTCCAGCCGCGACGCCAGCGCCGCCGCGTCGTGGATGGGACCGAAGTCACAGTCCAGCACCACGTTGCCCTGGTCCGTGTGGAACGGCGCGCCATCCAGCGCCAGGCGCACCGTCACGCGCGCGCCCAGGGACTCCAGGAACAGCGACTGCGAGCGCCACCCGAAGGCAAGCACCTCCACCGGCACCGGCCACTTCGTGCCCAGCCTGGGGGACAGCTTGGGCGCGTCCACCACGATGATCTCCCGCCGGCTGGCCTGGGCCACCACCTTCTCGCGCAGCAGCGCCCCGCCACCGCCCTTGATGAGGGACAGGTCCGGGGCCACCTCGTCCGCGCCGTCGATGGTGAGGTCCACCACCGGGTGCGTGTCCAGGGTCGTGAGCGGCACGCCCAGCGACGCGGCCAGCGCCTCGGTCGCGCGCGAGGTCGGCACGCCCACCACGTCCTTCAGCGTCCCCGCCGCCAGCAACGCGCCCAGGCGCCGCACCGCGAACGCGGCCGTGCTGCCCGTGCCCAGGCCCACCACCATGCCGGACTGGATGAAGTCCACGGCGCGCTCCGCCGCCGCGCGCTTGAAGGACGACGAAACGCTCTCATCGGAGGTCATGACGGGCCCGGTTCAGGAGGAACGGCTCAGTGCGGCGCCCCAGGATGCCCGGAGTCGGGCGGGGGCGCACGCCGCGCGTCGCTCCTGCCCTCGGGGGCGAGAGGACCCGCCAACAGTGCCTCGTCCGCGTTCCCCGGCACCGCCGGCCCCCGGGCCGCCGCCGCGAGCCGCCGCTCCCGCTTCCACGACTTGCGGCGCTCCCGCTGCACCTCGGTGAGCAGCACCTGCCCCGCCGCCGCCGCCGGCACCGCGAGGATGACGCCCAGCAGCCCCGCCACGGAGCCGCCCACCAGGGCCACCAGCGAGATGAGCAGCGGGTTCATCTTGATGGCGCGCCGCTGCACCAGCGGGCTGAGCAGGTGGGCCTCGAACTGCTGGTAGACCATGAACAGCGCCAGCGCGATGAGCGCGCGCCGCGACCCCACCGACGCCAGCGTGGTGACGCTCACCAGCAGCGCGGTGATGAAGCTGCCGATGTACGGGATGAGCCCCAGCACCATCGCCACCAGCCCCAGCGGCAGGAAGTACGGCACCCCCAGCGCCAGCGCCATCAGCGCCGTGAAGGCCCCACCCACGCTCACGATGAGCAGCGTGCCCACGAGGTAGTTGCCCACCGCCACGCGCATCCGCCCCACCACCCGGCGCACGCGGCCGCGCTGACGGGGGCGCACCCAGCCCAGGATGCTCGCGTAGAGGTCCTGGCCGAACAGCAGCCCGAACACCGCGAGCGCCAGCACGGTGATGCCCGCGCCCATCAGCTCCACCGTGGAGGACAGCACGGTGATGAGCGGCCGGGCCAGCACGCCAGGCTCCATGTTGAACGTGTCCTGCGGGCGCGACAGCACGCCGAAGTGTTCATCCAGCCGCTGCACCCACGGAGCCTTCGTCAGCTCCGCCAGGAAGCCCGGCGCCGCGTGCACCAGGTTCTCCAGTTGCTCGACGAGGAGCGGCACCAGCGTGAGGATGAGCAGGCCGGTGACGCCCAGCAGGGTCAGCGCGATGAGCGCCACGCCGAACCCCCGGCGCACGCCCCACGACTGCATCCGCCGCACGACGGGCTCCGCCGCGAGCCCCAGCAGCAGCGCCACCGCCAGCAGCGTCAGCACGGGCCCCAGGCGCTGCATCGCCGTGCCCAGCAGCACCAGCAGCACCACCTGCGCCCCCACCGACCACACCGTCCGGGGTGGCACGTAGACGGGCAGCCCTCTGCGCGAAGCCTTCATGCTCCCAAGGTAGGGAGTGCCCTCCAGGCGGGCGATGGCGCGCCGAAGGAGGAGGCCTTCCTGTCGGGTGCAGGACGGTGGCCGCGCGACCTGGGGCCCGGGAAGCAGGCGGGCAGCCGGGCCCGGGAGCAGGGCCGACCAGGAATCGCTGCCATCGCCCCCGCCGGAGGACCCTGCTCCGCCGCTCCAATTCCTGCGCGCCCAGGTTTGCCGTTTCGTCCGTCACCGGCCGCGTGATGGAGGGCACCGTTCCCAGGAGCGGCGTCAGAAGCAGCAAATGACAGCAAGACGGCCTCCACCCTGTGGAGGCCCCCCAAGGGCGGGGAAGGACGGGAGGCAGGCCGGGACGATCTGCCCCCTGCACGCAGGGTTTGGGAGGCAAACCGCGCATGGCATCCCTCCAGCGCCCGGGGCAGACTGCCGCGCCCATATGGACGACAAGCCCCACACGACGCGGTTGTTCGTGAAGCTGCTGGTGACGGACGCCCCGGCCTCCGTGCGCTTCTATGAAGGTCTCGGCTTCGAACGCATCGCGTCGGTTCCCCCCATCATCCGCCTCCAGTGGGGCGGCGAGTCGGATGTCTACCTCGTCAGTCCGCCCGCGGGCCTGAAGCTGGAGGGGAAGAAGGGCACGGGCGTGCTCGTGGGCTTCCGGGCGGGCGGGGCGGGCGTGGACGCCGTGGCCCAGAAGGCGACCGCGCTGGGCGCCCCCGTGGAAGGGCCGCACGTGCAGCCCTGGTACACGCGGGAGATCATCATCACTGACCCGGACGGCTATCGGCTCAACTTCATCGAGCCGGCCTGAGCCGCGGGTGCCGCCCCACCCCTTGATTGCCCCAGCGGCATGCGCCAGCCTGTCGCGGCCTCCGTGAGCACTCCCCGCTACTTCGTTCCCCACGCCGCGAGCCCCGCCGAGCCCGTGCCGTGCGATGCCGCCGAGGTCGTCCACGTCATGGATGCGTTCCGCCTGGAGCCCGCGTACCTGGGCGAGGCGGAGTGGTTCGTCTGCACCGACGTCGTGGGCCAGCTCCAGCTCATCCCCGGCAGTGACCGCGCGCGGCTGCCCGCATCCGTGCAGGCGCAGCTCGCGCACCACGAGGTCGCCGCGGGACGCCCCCCGCGCCGGCTGGCCGCGACGGAGCTGTTCTTCTTCTCCACCGAGCTGGTGGAGCACCCGGCGGACGCGGAGGGCTTCAACGACCCCGTCTACCTCTACGGCACCCTGACGGGCCCCTGGCCCGGAGACGCGGTGACGCGCGTGCCCGGACAGCTCACCGTGAGCCGGGGCGACGTGCTCGCGGGCTTCGTGCACGGCGCCCAGGATGCCTTCCGCTACGTGAAGGACGCGGAGCGCCGCGAAACGCCCAGCGCCTGGCATGCGCTCCTTCCGGGCGACCGCGCGGAGCAACTGGCCCAGGGCAAGGGCCTCGTCCTCGCCTACCCAGCGGTGCCCGCCGAACTCCAGACGCACAACGTCGCCAACGGCCCGCAGGTCGCCAGCGTGCTGCACGCCGTGCTGGCCCAGTTGCAGGAGGACGCGAAGGCGAACAAGGGCCCCCAGGCCATCGCCGCGCTGGACCTGCCCGTCGCCAGCCGCGCGCAGGCCGTCGCGGAGCTGGAGGTGAAGGGCTTCGAGGTGAAGGGCGACATCGCCATCCCGCGCCCCACGAAGGGCGGGCTGGTGGGAAGGCTCGCCGGCTGGTTCCAGGCCGAGGAGGTGCGCGTCCCCCGCGAAGCGCCCCTGTTCGAGTTCCTGGAGCTGTCGCGCAGCGTCCTGGGACTGCTGCCCGGCTGGCCCACGGAGACGGAGCGCGCGCTGCGCGCCCATGTGCACGCGGGCACGCTGTCCCCGGGTGCCGCGACGCCCCGCCTGCCGCCGCGCGCGCCGTTCCAGCCCGCGTCCATCCCGCCGCGCCTGCCCACCCCGCCCACGCGCTCCAGTGACTGGATGAACGACTTCCTGGATGCCCACGCGCGCAAGGGCGCCGCGACGCCCCGCCTCACGCCCATGCGGCCGGCGCCCGCGCCGCGCCCCGCGCCCGCGAAGCCGCCGTCGTCCCCCGCCGCGTGGCAGGCGGACTTCGCCGCGAGTCCGCCCGCACGTCCGGCGAACAAGCAGCCTCCGAAGCAACCGAAGTCGCCCGCTCCGCCCGGCAAGAAGCCGGACTGGATGAACGACTTCGAGGACTGACCCCCGCCCGTTGCGACGCTCGCACTCGGAGCGCTAGCGTTTTCACCCTCCAGAAAGGCAGACCATGGGACACGAGAAGCCGATCGAGCCGTTTTCGGACCTCCACCGCGAAGGAGACCGCGTGCGCGCGGTGCTGCTGCACGACCCCACGGTGGAGGGCCTGGACATGGCCATCTACATGGACGCGTCCGGCAGCATGAAGGAGGAGTACAAGTACGAGACGAAGCCGCGCACCTTCCTGGAGTGGATCCGCGGCGCGCCCCTGAAGGAGCCCGCCAACCAGGTGGAGCCCCAGGTGCGGTGGATGCTGGAGTACCTGGCCACCAAGGACCGCAACGGCCTGCTCCGCGTGGCCTACTGGGCCAGCGGCACCAACGGCCGTCAGGTGGAGGTCGTCGGTGAGCTCAAGGGCACCGACGTCAACCAGTACAAGTTCCCCGGCGCAAAGCAGCTGGGCGGCTACACGTACCTGGAGCCCGCGCTGCGCGACTACGTGAAGTACCTGGAGGAGCAGGTGAAGGTGGGGGCGAAGCGCGGCTGCGCCATCGTCGTCACCGACGGCCGCCTCCACGACGCGGAGGCGGTGGAGAGGTTCTCCGCGGAGGTCGCGAAGAAGATCGCCACCGGCAGGCTGCCGCGCATCAACTTCGTGCTGGTGGGCGTGGGCGACGACATCGACGAGGAGCAGCTGGAGCACATCGCCCACCAGGAGCATGCGGGCGTGGGCCACCTGTGGTGCCACCGCATCGCGAAGGAGATCACCCAGGTCGCGGAGCTGGTCGCGGTGCTGGTGGACGAGACCATGACGGTCGCCGCCGGCGGCACCATCTACGACGACAAGGGCAAGGTCCTGAAGACGTACGAAGGCCGCCTGCCCGCGGTGCTGGAGTTCGACGTGCCCGAGGGCGCCAAGAGCTTCACGCTGGAGGTCCACGGCAAGCGCTACACCCAGCCGCTGCCCGACGAAGAGCACCACGAGGACGAAGACGAGGACCACCACTGATGGCCGGCCACGAAGTCATCAACCGCCCCTTCTCCGACGTCCACCGGATGGGCAACAAGGTCGTCGCCACGCTGCTGCACGACCCGACGGTGGAGGGCCTGGACGTGGCCCTCTACATGGACGGCTCCGCCAGCATGGAGAACGCGTACGGCCCCCGCGGCATCCTCGCGAAGCTGGCCCCGGTGAAGAACCAGGTCGAGCCGCAGATGCAGTGGATGCTGGAGTACCTGGCCAACAAGGACCGGGACGGCAAGGTGCGCGTGACGTACTGGGCCGCGGGCGACGGCACCCAGCTGGAGATGGTGGGCGACCTCACCGGCCCCCAGGCCAAGGGCTACCGCTTCCCCGGCCCGCGCTCCTACGGCAAGGCCACGGTGATGCTGCCGGTGCTGCGCGACTTCGTGGCGCACATCAAGCAGAGCGTGTCCGAAGGCGCCAAGCGCGGCCTCGCGGTCATCATCACGGACTCGCAGATCAACGACGCGCATGACGTGACGGCCTACGCCACCCAGGTGGCCAAGGAGATCGCCTCCGGCCGCCTGCCCCGCATCAACTTCGTGTTCATGGGCGTGGGCGACAAGGTGGACGAGGAGCAGATGGAGGAGATCTCCCACACCACCTATCCGGGCGTGGGCCACCTCTGGTGCCACCGCATCGCGGACCGCATGGAGGAGATGGCGGAGCTGGTCGCCGTGCTGGTGGACGAGACCATGACCGTCGCCGCCGGGGGCACCGTCTACGACGCGCGGGGCCAGGTGCTGAAGACGTACGAGGGCCGCCTGCCCGCGGTGCTGGAGTTCGACGTGCCTCCGGACTGCAAGAGCTTCACGCTGGAGGTCGCGGGGCAGCGCTTCGACCAGCCCATCCCCGAGGACCACGGGGACGAAGAGCACCACGACGAGGACGAGGCCCCCAAGGTGGCTCCGGCGGCACCGCCGGCCGCCGCCCCCTCGCATTCACGCCGCGGTCACCGCCACTAAGGGCGTCAGGAACACAGCCATGTCGGAGCAGAAGAAGAGCGGGTCGCGGTTCGGTTCGTTGAACATCAAGGGCCTCAAGGTGGCGCAGGGCGGCAACGCCGTGCAGCGCCACGTCCACGGCCCGGGGTGCGACCACGACCACGGCTCCGGCCATGACCACCCCGGTCATGACCACGGGCACGCGCATGCGCACGGCGAGGCCCACGAGCATGGCCCCTCCTGCTCCCATGGCCACGGGCATGATCACCACGGGCATGACCACCACGGCCATGCCCACTCCCAGCGCGTCATCCGTCCGCCGGCGCACCGCCCGGCGGAAGGGGGCGGCACGGCGCTCCAGCTCGACCTGGAGGGCACGCTGCCGGGGGAGACGGACGAGCAGGGCCGCTTCGCCCGGCTGGAAGCGGCGCTGGAGTCCCAGCGGGGCATCACCGACGTGCACCTGCGCCGCGACGCGGGCCACGCGGAGGTGTGCATCCACTACCAGCCGTCGCTGGTGAGCGCCTCGCAGCTCGTCACGCTGGCGCGGAAGATGGGCGGTCAGGTGGCGGCGCGCTACCTGCACCACACCTGGTTCGTGCGCGGGATGGACTCCGCGGACGCGGCCCAGCGCATCGAACACGCGGTGTCCAGGATACAGGGCGTGCTCACCGCCAGCGTCGCTTACGCGAGCGAGCGCGTGGTCATCGAGTACGACAAGGAGGCGTTGAAGCTGTCGGACGTGGAGGCCCGGGTGAAGGCGCTCGGGTATGGGCTGGAGGTGCCCATGGCGGGCCACGCCTGTTCGCACCACGCGCACGGCGGTGGGCTGGCGCCGCTGCTGGAGCTGCCGCTGGTGGTCGCCTCCGGCGTGCTACTGGCGGCGGGCTTCGTGGTGGAGCACTTCGCGCTGGCCCCGCCCCTGGTGGCCACGGTGCTCTGGGCCCTGTCGATGGCGAGCGGTGGCTTCTTCGCCATCAAGGGCTCGGTGCAGTCCATCGCGCAGCTGCGCATCGACATCGAGACGATGATGGTCGTGGCCGCGCTGGGCGCGGCGGTGCTCGGCGCGTGGTTCGAGGGCGCGTTCCTGCTCTTCCTCTTCAGCGCGGGCCACGCGCTGGAGCACCGGGCCATGGAGAAGGCGCGCAGGTCCATTGAAGCGCTGGGCCAGCTGCGCCCGGAGGTGGCGCGCGTGCGCCGGGGTTCGGACGTGGTGGAGGTGCCGGTGGCGGACGTGTCGCGCGGCGAGCGCATCATCGTGCGCCCGGGCGACCGCGTCCCGCTGGACGGCATCATCCGCGAGGGCAGGAGCTCCCTGGACCAGGCGGCCATCACCGGCGAGTCCATGCCGGTGGCGCGCAAGCCGGGGGACGAGGTGTTCTCCGGCACCATCAACTGCGAGGCGGCGCTGGAGGTGGAGGTGACGCGCCTGTCGTCGGAGTCGGTGCTGGCGCGCGTGGTGGACATGGTGGCGCAGGCGGAGGCGCAGAAGGGCCGCCGGCAGCGCTTCGCCCAGCGCCTGGAGCGCACCGTGGCGCCGCTGGTGATGGCGGCGGCGGTGGTGTTCCCGGTGGTGCTGGTGCTGACGGGCACGGAGCTGAAGGAAGCGGTGCTGCGCGCGGTGGGGCTGCTCGTGGCCGCGTCCCCGTGCGCGCTCGCCATCTCCACGCCGTCCGCGGTGCTGTCGGCGGTGGCGTCCGCGGCGCGCGGCGGCGTGCTCATCAAGGGCGGCATCTACCTGGAGCTGTTGAGCGGCATCAGCGCCATCGCCTTCGACAAGACGGGCACGCTCACCGTGGGCAAGCCCCGGCTGCTCACCACCTGGCCCGCGCCGGGCGTGACGCGCGAGGAGTTGCTCGGCACCGCCGCGAGCGTGGAGGCGCTGTCCGCGCACCCGCTGGCCAAGGCGGTGGTGGACGGCGCGGCCGAGGCGCGCGTCAGCGTACCGGTGGGCCGCGACCTGGAGGCCATCCACGGCCAGGGCATCCGCGCCAGGGTGGGCGACGACGCGGTGGACGTGGGCAGCCTGGCGCTCTTCGCGGGCCAGCCGGTCCCCCCGGATGTCGCCGCGGAGGTGGCGCGGCTGGAGGAGGCGGGCCAGACGACGATGGTGGTGCGCCGCGCGGGCCGCTACCTGGGCGTGCTGGGCGTGGCGGACACGCTGCGCGGCGGCGCCCGGCAGGTGGTGCAGGCGCTCAAGGCCGGCGGCATCCAGCGCACCGTGATGCTGTCCGGCGACAACGCGCGCGTGGCGCAGTCCATCGCGGACCAGGTGGGCCTGGACGAGGCGAAGGCGCCGCTGATGCCCGCGGACAAGGTCACGGCGGTGAAGGAGCTGGGCCGCACGCACGCGGTGGCCATGGTGGGTGACGGCGTCAACGACGCGCCCGCGCTGGCGGCGGCGGCGGTGGGCGTGGCCATGGGCGGCGCCGGCTCCGACGCGGCGCTGGAGACCGCGGACGTGGTGCTGATGAGCGACGACCTGGCCAAGCTGCCCTTCGCCCTGGAGCTGTCGCGCAAGGCCACCGCCGTGATGAAGCAGAACCTGGTCATCGCGCTGGGCGTGAGCGCGGTGCTCGTCGTCGCCGCCGTGCTGGGCCTGACGAAGATCAGCCAGGCCGTGGTGCTGCACGAGGGCAGCACGCTGCTCGTCGTCTTCAACGGCCTGCGGCTGCTGGCGTTCCGGCCGAAGACGCAGTCCGCGCCGCCGCAGCCCGCCACCGGGCCGCAGCCCGCCGCCGGGTAGCACGCGTCCGCGACGCGGAGTGCGAATCTCGGGATTGAATGCCGCCGTCATGCGTTGGCGGCGCGCTGATTCCACCCCGTGTTCTTCGCCGGAGCGACACCATGAAGGCCCTCCCCCTGTTGTCCGCCTGTCTCGCGCTCAGCGCCTGCGCCACAGCGAAGACATCCACCGGCGACGCGAAGGGGGTGGCCGACGCGCCAGCCTCCGTGAAGCTCTACGCGATGGACTGCGGCCGCGTGCAGGCGTCCGACTACGGCTCCATGGCGGACGACGGGTCGATGAACGGCGTCGGAGGCGAGGGCATCAACCCGTGCTACCTGATCCGCCACCCGAAGGGTGACCTGCTCTGGGACACCGGGTTCTCCGAAGCCATCGCGGACATGCCCGGAGGCCTGCGCCCCCAGGGCGCCCCCATGCGCTTCGAGATGCCCAGGAAGCTCACCGTCCAGCTCGCGGAGCTGGGGCTGGCACCGGCGGACATCGACTACCTGTCGTTCTCACACATGCACTTCGACCACGCGGGCAACGCCAACCTGTTCGCCAGCGCGAAGTGGATCGTGGACGCGGACGAATACGCGTCCGCGTTCTCCGAGACGGCCCACCGTCGCGGCGAAGTCACCCACTACAGCGCGCTGGAGCACGTGAAGCCCGTGCTGATGGAAGGCGACGCCCCCTACGACGTGTTCGGCGACGGCTCGGTGAGCATCCACCAGGCCCCCGGCCACACGCCCGGCCACACCGTGCTGCTGCTGAAGACGGCGAAGTCCGGCGCCGTCCTGCTGACGGGCGACCTGTGGCCCCTGGGCGCGTCGCGCGAGCGCAGCCTGGTGCCCACCTACAACAGCGACCGCGAACAGACGCTCGAATCCATGCGCCGCGTGGAGGCGCTGGCGAAGGACACCGGCGCCCGCGTCATCCAGCAGCACGTGCTCGCGCACTTCACCGCGCTGCCCGCGTTCCCGGCGCCGCTGGAATAGCCACGGTTCGCCGCCCCGCTGGAATCCTCCAGGCGGAGGACTGGTCGGCCCGCGTCATGCTTGGGATGGCAACTTCCCCAGCGGCCGAGCTGACCTGAAGTGGATGCACGCAGCGCGTCGCGACGGGGTGGACCCGGGCGGCGCGCGGCGGACATGGCATGGTGGCGCCCGCCATGTCCGTCAGCGTCTTCGACCTCTTCAAGATTGGTATCGGTCCCTCCAGCTCCCACACGGTGGGGCCCATGCGCGCGGCCCGCACGTTCGTGGTGGGCCTCTCGGACGCAGGGCTCCTGGAGCGCGTGACGCGGCTCAAGGTGGAGCTGTTCGGTTCGCTGGGGGCGACGGGCAAGGGGCACGGCAGCGACAAGGCGGTGCTGCTGGGCCTGAGGGGCGACACGCCCGAGGACGTGGACGTGGAGCTGGTGCCGTCGCTCGTCGCGCACTGGCGCGCGGAGGGCCGCGTGTCGCTGCTCCAGCGGCTGGTGGTGCCCTTCCGCGACGGCGAGCACCTGGTGATGCACAAGCGCAAGGTGCTGCCCTACCACCCCAACGGCATGCGCTTCACCGCGTTCGGCGAGGGCGGCGAGGTGATGACCTCCCGCCTCTACTATTCGGTGGGCGGCGGCTTCGTGGTGGACGAGCAGGCGGCGGCGGGACAGGACCCGCTGCGCGAGGAGGCCACCCGGCTGCCCCTGCCCTTCAAGTCCGCGGAGGAGCTGCTCAAGCACTGTGAGCGCGAGCGGCAGCCCATCAGCACGGTGATGCTGCGCAACGAGCTGGCGTGGCGGAGCGAGGAGGACATCCGCGCGCGGCTGCTGCACATCTGGGAGGTGATGCAGGCGTGCGTGACGCGCGGCTGCACCACGGGCGGCATCCTCCCCGGCGGCCTGAAGGTGGAGCGGCGCGCGGCGGCGATGTACCAGCGGCTGATGAGCCGGCCGGAGGCGGGGCTCACCAACCCGCTGACGGTGCTGGACTGGGTGAACCTCTACGCGCTGGCGGTGAACGAGGAGAACGCGGCGGGCGGGCGCGTCGTCACCGCGCCCACCAACGGCGCGGCGGGCATCATCCCCGCGGTGCTGCACTACTACTGGCGCTTCGTGCCCGGAGCGAACGCGGACGGCGTGGTGAGGTTCCTGCTCACGGCCGGCGCCATTGGCGCGCTCTACAAGGAGAACGCCTCCATCAGCGGCGCGGAGGTGGGCTGCCAGGGCGAGGTGGGCAGCGCGTGCTCCATGGCGGCGGGCGCGCTCACGGAGGTGCTGGGCGGCACGCCGCTCCAGGTGGAGAACGCGGCGGAGATCGCCATGGAGCACAACCTGGGCCTCACCTGCGACCCCATTGGCGGGCTGGTGCAGGTGCCGTGCATCGAACGCAACGCGATGGCGTCCGTGAAGGCCATCAACGCCATGCGCATGGCCCTGTCCGGCGACGGGCGGCACTTCGTCAGCCTGGACAAGGTCATCAAGACGATGCGCGACACCGGCCGCGACATGAAGGACAAGTACAAGGAGACCTCGCGCGGAGGCCTCGCGGTGAACGTCCTGGAGGTCGCGAACCTCAGCGTCGGCCTGCCGGAGTGCTGAGGCGCCCTACCGCCTGCGCTTGCCGCGCACCGGCACGGCCTTCGCCTTCGCGATCGGCGCGGGCCGGGCCTGGAGCCAGGCCTCCACGTCCTTCGCCTGGGCCGCGCGGCCGGACGACGTGAAGCGCGCCTGCGCCTGCGCCGCCGCGTCGCGGGCCGCTGACGCCTCGCCTTCCTTCCACAGCGCCTGCGCCAGCGCGTAGCCGGACTCGGCCAGCGAGTCCTCCTGCGCGTCCTTGAACGTCAGCGCCTGCTGGAGCGGCGCGATGGCGTCGCGCGTGCGGCCCATGCCCAGCAGGGCCTGCCCCACGCCGTCCAGCGAGTACTGGAGCAGCTCGTCGTCCGCCTCCAGCCTGGCCCGCTTCACCGCCAGCGACTCCTCGTAGCCCTTCAGCGCCTCCGGGTAGCGCTGGAGCGCGAGCAGGCTCATGCCCTCCTCGTCCAGCGCCTCCGCCAGCTTCACGCTCTGGGGCCCCAGCAGCGTGCGGTGGAGGGAGACCGACACGCGCGCGTGCTCCAGCGCCTTCGTGAAGTCCTTCTGCTCGCGCAGCGCCATGGACATGGCCTGGTGCCGGCGCGCGGTGTCCATGTGCACGGGCCCCATCGCCTTCTCCGTCTGCTGGAGCGCGTCCGCCAGCACCCTCACCGCCTCCGCGGACGCGCCCGTCTCCAGCAGCGTGCGCCCCAGCGTGAACGCCACCCGCGCCCGCTTGGGGTGCCCTTCCGGCAGCGCCTTCGCGAGCAGCCCGGACGCCTCCTCCAGCAGGGCCCGCGCCGCCTCCGGGCGGTCCTGCATCAGCGCGAGGTTGGCCTCGTTCACCTTGAGGTCGCTGGCCAGCACCGCGTCGCCGCCCACGCGCTTGAGCGTGGCGTCCCCCAACCGGCCCCAGCGCTGGGCGAGCTCATACTTCTCCCGCTCCCCGTCCACGAAGATGAGCTTGTTCATCGCGGACACCGCCAGGCGGTCCACCCGTCCGGCCTCCGCGTCGTAGACGGCCTGCTCCAGCGCCGCGCCGCCCGCGTCCTTGTCCCCCAGCACCGCCTGCGCCCAGCCCAGGTGGAAGCGCAGCTCCGCCACCAGCGGCAGGTAGCCCGTGGCCACCACGCGCGCCTCCGCCTTCTTCGCCAGCTCCAGCGCCTTGGGCATGCGGCTGGTGTCGATGCGCGCCTTCACCTCCGCCAGCTGGTCCTCCAGCGCGTCCAGCTCCGCGCGCTTCGCGGGATCCGCCGGCCGGGGCTGCAGCTCCGTCAGCGCCTCCACGTCCGCGCAGTCCCCGGGCGCGGGCAGCGCGTGGACGGCGTCCAGCGCCTTGTCCACGAGCGCCGCGTCCGCCGTCTGCAACGTGCCGACGAGCGCGCCCAGGTCCTTGCGCCGCCGCTCCAGGCACACGAAGCGCTGGGACAGGAGCCCCTCCGTCTGCACCTCGCGCACCCGCGTGTCCTCGCAGGCGGTGGTGTGCTGCTTCGCCCACTCCGCACCGTAGCCGTCCAGCACCGCGCCCACCCTGCGCGCCATGTCCTGCGCCACCGGGCTCTTCGTCGAAAGGAACGCTTGGTTCACCTTCTCGCGGGCCCCCGCGTCCCAGCGCTCGGCCACCAGCGCCTCCGCGCCGGCGCACACCCGCGAGCGCGACGCCACCACGCCGCCCGCCACGCCCAGCACCACCGTGGCCACTGCCGCGGCGCCCAGCCTCCGGTTGCGCAGGGCCCGCTTCTCCCGCTGGGCCAGCGCCTCCAGCAACGCCGCCATGGAGCGGAAGCGGTCCCTGGGCTCCAGCGACAGCCCCTTCATCAACGCGCGGCGCACCCAGACGGGCACCTTCGTGTCGCGCGGCGGCTCCTGGATGGGCGACGGCGGCAGCACCTGCGCCACCGCCACCTCCGTCACCCCGGGCTCGTCGGAGGGGCCCCCGCGCGGCCGAAGCTGCGAGGCCACCCGGGACAGCTCGTCCGGGTCGAACGGGCGGATGCCGTACAGCGCGCGGTACAGCGCCGCGCAGAAGCTGAACTGGTCGGAGCGCGAGTCCAGCAGCTCGCCCCGGAACTGCTCCGGCGACATATAGGCGGGCGTGCCCATCACCAGCCCCGCCTGCGTGAGCTGCGAGTTCAGCAGGGGCGACCCTTCTTCAGCCACCGGCCGCGTCTGCTCGTCGGCGTCCTCGTCGTCGGCCACCTCCCCCATGGGCCGCGCGAGGCCGAAGTCGGTGACGTAGACGCGCCCGTCCTTGCCCACCAGCACGTTGGCCGGCTTGAAGTCGCGGTGCACCAGCCCCGCGGTGTGCGCGGCCTCCAGGCCCCGGCCCGCCGCCAGGTACTTGTCCAGCAGCTCCTGCCACGTCCGGGGCTTCGCCTTCGCCCAGTCGCGCAGCGTGCCGCCGTCCACCAGCGCCATCGCCACGTAGACCTGGCGGTCCCACTGCCCCACCTCGAAGACGGGGATGACGTTGGGGTGGGAGATGCGCGCCATGGCCTGCGCCTCCCGCAGCAGCCGCGCCCGCCCCTGCTCCAGCTGCTCGTGGCCGCCCTTCACCCGCAGCAGCTTCAGCGCCACCTTGCGATCCAGGTCAGGATCATAGGCCGCGTACACCACCCCCATGCCGCCCTGCCCCAGCACCTTCAAAGGCAGGAAGCGCCCCACCTGCCGCGACGCCAGCCGCTGCGACTCGCCGCCGGCCCCCGAAGAGGACACGGAGGCCTCCGGCCCCTGACGCCCGGTTCCAGACGGCCCACCCCGACCTGTACCGTAGGATTCTCGCGACGTTGAAACGCGCGGTGCGGAGGCGGGCGCCGAGGCCCCATCGTCGCTGTCGTGCCGGTTCGCCATGGGTCCAGTGTACCCCTCGTTCCAGGATTCCTTGTTTCTCTGCCCGGTTGCCCGCCCGGTTGCGTCGGAAATCGCGCGTTCTCTCCAGATCCTGGAAATCCGAAGCAACCTTGGGAGTCGTGCCTGGATAATGCGGGCAGGACACTGACGGGACAGGAGACCTTCCATGGCCGGGCTCACCAGCATTGGCGCCAAACTCGACTCAGTCATGGAGCGGGTGCGGCAGGCGCAGGCACAGGCGCAGGCCCCTGTCGCCGAGCCCGTGAAGCCGACCACCGGCACGCCCGACGTCAGGCCCACCAACCCCAACGATGGCCGCTATCTGGACTCGTTCCAGGACTCGGCCACCAAGAAGCCGGGGCTGCCGGTGCTGACGACCCCGGAGCCGGTGACCGTCACCGACCCGGCGGACGTCACCGACCCGCCGCCCACCAACAATGCGAAGGCGGCCCAGGAGGAGATGGGCTGGAAGACCAACGAGTCCACCGTCATGCAGACCAGCACCAACGGCTGCGCGGAGGCCACCCTCACCTTCCTGGAGCAGTCGGATGGTGAGCACACCGCCGGCCTGACCCAGCAGGAGGCGCGCGAGAAGGTGCGCAACAAGGCGGACACGCTCGCGGGCTCCCCCTCTGCCGTGCAGGAGATGGGCCTGGAGTTGAACCTGGACGACGGCGCGACGCCGGACGAGCTGGGCGCCATCCTGGGCTCCATGGGCATCGAGGTCACCAGCGGCTCCGACAAGTGCAATCCGAAGGCGCTGAGCAACGCGCTCAACAAGGGCCAGTACGCCGTGGCGCTGGTGGACTCCAACGCCCTGCTCAACACCAAGCTGAAGCCGAAGGATCGAACCCAGGAGCCGGGGCAGCTGCACTGGATCACCATCGACGCCGTGGATCGGGGCAAGTCGAGGCTCAGCCAGGAGGACGACCGCTACCACGTGCGCGACTCCGTCAACGGCGACTACTGGGTGCACGCGTCGGACATGAAGAAGATCGTCTCCGAGGCCCAGTCCCGGCACGGCAGCGGCGGCATCATCACGGTGCAGATGGAGAAGGGCCGCGCCACGAAGGCGCCCGACCACCTGGAGAAGCTGGCCCGGAAGAATCTGGAGCACACCGCCGCGCTCGGCGACGGCAACGGTGGCGCCAGCCGGCGCGCCAGCATCGCCGAGTCCAGCTAGGACTTCCGTCTCCAGAAGCCCTCCCCCGGGCCCGCGCCCGGGCCCGCTTGACGTCAGAGGGAACGGTGGCTCAGGTGCCGTCGATGAGCCGCGTCGCCAGGTCCGGGCTGAACTGACCGGCGGGCGTGCCCGGGGCGATGCCGCAGTTGCCATCCGAGTCCCCCGGCACCTTCACCCAGAGCAGCATCTCCGCGCCGCCGCCCGTCTGCGAGGGCGTGCCCAGCTTGCGGCCCGCGGGGTTGCACCACTCCCCGTTGGAGCCATTGCCATTGCGGCTGGTGTCCACGACGAACTGGCGCGAATAGCCATAGCGGCTGGAGAGCGCGGCGTTGACCGCGTTGCCATAGGTGGCGGATTCGCTGGCGGCGTAGAAGTTGGAGACGTTGAGGGAGAAGCCGCGCACGTTGCGCGCGCCCGCGGACTCCAGGCGCTGCGCCATCGTGTCGGCGGCAATCCACCGCGCGTTGCCGCCATCCAGGTACGCCCAGGTGTTGGGCGCGCGGTCGCGGAACTGCTCGGAGGCGTAGCGCAGCAGGCCCAGCCGCGTCTGGCGCTCGGAGTCGTTGGGGAGGCAGTCGAGCTGCGCGACGGCGTCCGGTTCGATGATGACGACCGCGGGCCGGTTGCCGAGCCCCGCCGCGAAGGCGGAGATCCACGCGCGGTACGCGTCCGCGCTGCCCGCGCCGCCGCCGGAGTGGCTGCCGCAGTCGCGGCCCGGGATGTTGTAGGCCACCAGCACCGGCAGCTTGTCCGCCGCGTCCGCCGCGCCCACGAAGCTGGACACCGCCTGGGTGATGTCCCCGCTCCAGTTGC
Organism: Corallococcus sp. BB11-1; assembly: GCF_026626625.1. Lineage (NCBI taxonomy): Bacteria > Pseudomonadati > Myxococcota > Myxococcia > Myxococcales > Myxococcaceae > Corallococcus > Corallococcus sp. BB11-1. Next base: position 342,137 of record NZ_JAPNJY010000031.1, read on the forward strand.
CGAACCAGCGCGCCATGGGCTTGCTGGCGATGGAGGCGTTGATGCGCGACGCGCGACCGTCACCGCCGTTGGCGCGCACCCAGATGGCCGGGTTGGAGTTGGGGTCCACGTAGAAGCCGCTGGTCATCGCCACCGGGCCGGAGCCAGGGGAGCCGCTCTCGGTGGTGAGCGACACATCGTCCAGCCGCACGGTGACGGCATTGGCGCGCCCGCCCAACTGGAACGTCACCTGCCCCACGCCCGTGGACAGCGAGGACGTGAACGGGATGGTGAACCTGCGCGACGTGCCGTCCAGCGTGAGGGGCTGGCTGAGCGTCGTCGCGTAGGGCGCGGTGTCCTGCTGCACCGTCACCCGCGCGGTGATGCCCGCCGTCGCCGTGGCGGTGAAGGACAGCGTGTAGGCCCGCCCGGCCACCAGCGACAGGCCGCTCTGGCCCACGATGGCGTCCCACGCGTTGGCCGTGTTCGCCGCCACGTCCACGCGCCACTGGTTGTTCTCCACGCGCGACTGCGTGCTCGCGTTGTTCCACCACGGCGCCGTCGTCCCGGCGTTGAAGCCGCCATTGGAGAGCAGCTCCGTGAGCGCCGCCTCCTGCACCGCCACCGGCGCCTCGGCCGGAACCTCAGGCGCTGCGGGGCCACAGGACGCGAACAACGACACCAACGGCAATGACAACCAGCGGAGCAGACCAGGTGAACGCATGACGAACTCCTCACCACGGGGGAGTCACCATTCATGCGGAGGCCGCGACCGGGATACAAGGTTAAACAGTTATTTCAGCTATGTGCGGAATTTTACTGGGACGTGCCCGGCGAGGGAGCAACCCCGCGCCTTTGGGGGGACCTGGCGCATGTACACCCCCCGCCATGAGCCCTAACCTGGCGCTCCCGGGACACGGGCAGGGAGCGCATGACGAAGGCCGTCTTCACCACCTCGGAGGGTTCGGCGTACGACGACCAGCCGGAGGTCCGTTATCACTTCCCGCAGACCTACCTGCGACAGGTGGAGGCCGCTGTCGGCGAGCTGGTCCTCTACTACGAGCCCCGCCGGATCAACGGGCCCGCGAGCTCGGGCGGACGTCAGGCGTACTTCGCTGTCGCGAAGGTCCGGCAGGTGGAGGAGGACAGGACCCGCCCCGGCCACTACTACGCGCTCATCGAGGACTTCCTCGAGTTCGACCATCCCGTGCCGTTCAGGGAGGGGGACTTCTACTACGAGGGTGCGCTGCGCAAGGCGGATGGCAGCACCAACAAGGGCGCCTTCGGCCGCGCGGTCCGCCCGCTGGACGACAAGGAGTTCGAGCTCATCGTCCAGTTGGGCTTCCGCAGGAACTACGAGCCGTGGGAGCTCACGCCCCTCGCTGGTGTCGCGGAGCCCCTCCCCGTCTACCCGGAGCGGCCGCTGGAACAACTGGTCGTCTCCCGCCCCTTCCGTGACGAAGCCTTCCGCCACAACGTGCGCCGTGCCTACAACCGGACCTGCGCCATCTCCGGACTGAAGCTCATCAATGGCGGAGGAAGACCGGAGGTCCAGGCGGCCCACATCCAGCCCGTCGCGGCACGCGGCCCGGACTCCGTCCGCAATGGCCTTGCACTGACGGGCACGGTCCACTGGATGTTCGACCGGGGCCTCGTCTCCATCGACGACGAGCACCGCGTGCTCCTGGCGACGAGCGGAGTGCCCGAGGAACTGGGCCGGCTCGTCCAACCCCACCGGAAGCTGCGCCTGCCCGAGCGCCCCGAATGGCGCCCCCACCCCAGCTACCTGAAGTGGCACCGGGAGCACGTCTTCAAGGGCTGACGTCAGGGGCTTGGAGCACGGGCCCGCGCGCCGCGCGTGGGGCGCAGGTGCACCGGCGGCGTCTGGGGCGCGGGGAGGATCCACGGCTTGGGCCCCAGGCCGTCCCCTTCGCGCGACAGGTCCACCGTGGGATCCACGAACGGCTCCGACAGCCGGCCGTTCAGGGACACCCGCACGTCGGCGCGCACCTCCACGGGGTGCTGCGTCTTCGCCTCGTAGTCCCGCGCGATGCGGTGGGCCAGTTGCAGGATGAGGTCCGGCTGCACCGACATCTCCCGCTCCTGCAACCGCGTGAGGTACTGGCTGGGCGGCACATGCCACTCCCGGCCGGTGATGCGGTCGCGCACGATGAACGTCGCGCTGCCGTTCTTCTCCCGCGTCATCACGCGCCAGGAGAAGCGCATCCCCTGCTCGTGCCAGAGCACGTTGCCCCCATAGGCATGCGTGCGCAGCGGCAGCAGCACCTGGAGCAGCGCGTAGACGACGGCCACGCCCAGCGCCACCCGCCCCTTCCAGCCGGGCACGCCCGTGACGCGGGCCTCGGGGGGAGGAGCGACGCCCTCCCACGGGAGCCTCCGCAGCCGGGCCAGGAGCGCCCTTGGCCACGACGGGTCGAAGAACACCAGCGCCCCCGTCACCATGATGAAGGGGAACATCCCGATGGGGAACAGCGCGAACGTCACCGCGTGGAAGCCCAGCACGACGACGTACGCGAACGGGCGCGTGCGACGCCACAAGAGGAACAGCACGATGGTGCTGTCGAACAGCATCCCGCCCCACGCCGCCGCGTACGCCACCCAGCGTTGCTCCAGCAGCGGCCCCACCCACGGCATCCCCGTGCGCGCGGCCAGCCAGATGTTGAGCGGCTGCGCGTGCACCAACCAGTCGGAGGTGAGCTTCGCCAGCCCCGCGAACACGTAGACGACGGCCACCTGGAAGCGCAGCAGGTCCGTGCACCACGCCGGCAGCCAGTCCCGTCTCAGCGAGGGCCTGCGCCACGCGTCCACGGAGAAGGCCCGGTGCGCCGGGATGAAACACATCAGCGCCAGCAGCAGGCTCACCAGGTAGTAGTGATTGAGGTAGTTCGTCACGTCCAACAGCTGCACGTAGGCGAACACCGCGAACAGCAACACCACCGTCACCCGGTAGAACAACCCCACCATCAGCAGCACGCCCAGCACGCCCAGCGCCAAGAAGAGCGCGGGCATCCCCCAGGCGGGCAGCGGCGGAATCCAGCCGAAGCCCCAATAGGTGAAGCGGAACTCCGGCTGCGCGAAGAGGACGCCCACCCAGCCGTACGCCAGGAAGCGCGCCGCGGAGACGGCGATGAGCAGCCCCAGCGCCACCCGGAACGCCGCCAGCGCGGCGATGTCCCGGGGCGCCAGCAGCCGCGCCCAGAGCCGGGCCCATGGACGCGAGGACGTCACGTCCCCGCCTCCAGCGGACTCAGTCATTGTCCCCCTCGAGGCCCGCGGGCGGCTCCAGGTCCAGCGTGGTGATGAAGTCCGTCTTCAGCACGTCCGTGATGCCCTTGAAGTCGTCATAGAGCCGCTGCACGGACGCCTTGTCATCCACCAGCGCCTGCCGCAGGTCCGCCTCCTCCACCGCGGCCAGGGCCGCCTCCGCCTCCACCATCTGCTCGTGCATCCGCGTGGCCACGGCCTCCGCGCCCGCCGCCACCAGCACGTCGTCGAAGCCCGGCCCCGAGTAGTCCGCGCCGCAGCCCTCCACGATGCGCCGGAAGCCCTTCAGGTTCTGGACGAGGTTCTGCTTCGAGCGGCCCGCGAACTGCGACTCCAACAGCTCCGGGCACGTGGCCGACGAGCAGTCGCGCAGCCCCAGCGGCCGGGCCAGCTTCTGGTCCTTCACCTCGCGCTCCACGTAGTAGATGGCGTCGCTCAGCGAATTGAGCGCCACCTGCGTGGACGGGAACACCGCGTTGCCCGGACCCGCCGTGGCGAGCGTCTTCTGGAAGTTGCCGCCCTCCGGCGCCCACGCGTCCACCAGCGCCTGCGCGCGCGTGCCCACGTCCGCCGCCACCACCGCCGCGTACGCCCGCTTGCGCGCCGCCCGGTCCTCCGCCGTCAGCGCCGCCCACGTCCCCTGCGCCACGATGGCCGAATTGGGACCGCACGCCGTGTCCGCGCCCTCGTGGAACAGCAGGTACTCCAGCGCCACGAACCCGCGCCGCGTCACCAGGCTGGAGGAGAAGCCGGGCGACTCGTAGCCCTTCGACACGAGCTGCTCCTCCACGGAGCACCGGTTGGTCAGCGGGAACGAATAGATGTTGTCGCGGATCTCCGCGCCGCCCAGGCTGCTGCGCATCGCCGCCGGCCCCACCTGCATCGCCTCCATCACCTGCCACACGTCCATCGCCTCATGGAACGCCGCGCGCGCCGCCGTCACCGCCGCCGCGTCCGGCGCGTCCCGCAGCGCCGCCGTCGCCGCCTGCAACGCCGTGGCCTTCGGCAGGAAGTCGCGCGCCGTGCCCAGGATGCACGCGCCCGTCGCGCTCAGCAGCTCCGCGCGCACGTCCGTTTCGCCCGGAGGCAGGGGAGGCTCCACCGGCTTCGGCTTGCTGTCGCTGCACGACACGCACAGCGCCGCGGTGAACGCCAGGGCCCTCACTCCCCAACGGGAGGGCGCATCAGGACGGGTTCGCGAGTGGCTCATGTCCGCAGCAGTATCAACGCATCTTGAGACTGACAATCATTCTCGATTCCACACCTTCTCTCTTGGAGCGGCGGTCGCTGCCTTGACTTCAAGCATCCCCAGGGCTACGCAGGCCCACCACTGCTATTGAAACTGAGAATCGTTTTCATTTTCATCTCACCCACCCGAGGGTATCCATGTCGAATCAGAGGAAGCACCGGAGCTTCAAGAAGCTGCTGCCCAGCATCCTGGTCCTGGGCGTGACCGCGGCTGCGCTGGGCGCCTGTGGCGACGACGAGGAGCCCACCCCCACGCCGGACGCGGGCACCCAGGCGGACGCGGGCACCCAGACGGACGCGGGCACCCAGACGGACGCCGGCACGGACGCGGGCACCGGCACGGACGCGGGCACCACCACGACGCCGGACACGGACCTGGCGCTCGTGCGCCTCAACACCAACGGCACGGTGGACACCACCTTCGGCACGAACGGCATCGCTCGGGTGAGCCTGGGCAAGGGCGCCGGCACGGCGCGTGACGCCCTCTGGGCCGCGGACCGCGACACGCAGAACCGCGTGGTGGTGTTCGGCTCCAAGAAGGCCGAAGGCGCCACCCGCGCGGACACCGACCGCGTCGTCGCCCGCATCACCGCCAATGGCGCGCTGGACGAAACCTTCAACGCGGGCGCCGTGGCCCCCGCGGTCAAGGGCATGTACGCGCTGGACATCGGTGGCCTGAGCGACACCGCGCGCCATGGCTTCGTGCAGGCGGATGGCACCATCCTCTCCGCCGGCTACCTGAGCCAGCCCACCGGCGTGGGCGCGCAGAGCGCCCACCGCGTCGTGATGCTGCGCCTGACCGAGGCCGGCACGCCCGACGCCACCTTCGGCTCCAAGGGCGTGGTGAACTCCGCGCCGTTCGCCACCAACGACGTGACGAAGGAGTGGGGCATCTCCGAGGCCTATACCGCCGTCCGGCAGTCCACGGGCTCCTACGTCACCACCGGCTACGGTCGCGCGGCGGGCGTGGCGGGCAGCACGGTGGACCTCATCTCCTTCCGCTACACGGCGGCGGGCGTGCTGGACCCCACGTACGGCACCAATGGTTCGTTCATCCTGAACCTGACGGGCGACAACGACCGCGGACGTGACGCGGTGGCCCTCAAGGACGACAGCGTGTTCATGGTGGGCAGCGGCGTCCGGACGACGGGCAAGGTCCAGCCCATGGCGGTGCAGGTGACCAAGGACGGTCAGCCGGCCCCGGCGCCCGGCTTCACGGAAGGCTACAAGCTGTACGACTTCGACCGCCCGGACCAGGCCTTCTTCGACGTGGCCCACGCCGACGTGGGCGGTGTCGAGTACGTCGCCGCCGCGGGCTTCCGCGCCGGTGGCTCGGAGGACGACGACGCCGTCCTGCTCATCCGCAACGTGGCCACCGGCGTGGAGTTCTCCAACCCGGTGCCCTTCTCCGAGACGGCCAACGACCGCTTCTGGGGCGTGAACTTCGGCCTGGACGGCAAGGTGTACGCCACGGGCTTCGTCACCGAGGCGGGTGACAACCACTTCGCCATCGCGCGCTTCAACCTGGACGGCACGCGCGACACCACCTTCGGCACGGGTGGCATCGTCACGGTGAACGTCATCGCCGGAAAGCTGGAGGAGCTGGCGCGCAGCGTCGTCATCCAGGATGACGGAAAGATCGTCATCGTGGGCGTCGCCGAAGCGCAGTAAAGCGCGCCTCACACGCTGTCGCGGTAAGCGGCGGTCCTCCGGGGCCAGCGGGGACCTCCACCGTCCCTTGTCGGCCCGGGCGACCGCCGCGCTTCTTTCGCACGTACCTCCGGGAGTCTTCGCTTCATGGGTGCACGGACCTGGGCAGTCGCGGTGGTTTCCTTCGTCGTCTCCTCGTCCGTGTCGGCACGGTCGCCCCAGGACCTGCCTCCTCCGCCGCCAGAGGCCGCGCCCGTCCCGGCGCCCGAAGCCGCGCCGGCCGCCGGGCCCGTGGAGTCCGCCGCCGAACCCGCAGCCGCCGAGCCTGCCGGGCCCGCGGAGTCCGCCGCGCCCGCGGAGTCCCTGGAGCCGGCGGCGCCCGCGCCCTCCGACGCGCCCGTCGTGGAGTCCGCGCCGGAAGGCTCCCGCAAGTTCGAGAGCGTGGTGGTGGGCACGTCCGAGACGAAGACGAGCGGCTCCATCCACATCCTCAAGCCGGAGAAGCTCCAGCGCTACGAGCTGGACGACCCCCAAGCCATCCTCCAGTCCGTGCCGGGCGTGTACGGCCGGGGCGAGGACGGCTTCGGCCTGAGGCCCAACCTGGGCCTGCGCGGCGTGAACCCGGACCGCAGCAAGAAGGTCACGCTGCTGGAGGACGGCATCCTCTTCGGGCCGGCGCCCTACTCCGCGCCCGCCGCCTACTACTTCCCCCTGATGACGCGCATGCAGTCGGTGCGCGTGCTCAAGGGGCCCTCCTCCATCCAGCAGGGCCCGCAGACGGTGGGCGGCTCGGTGGACCTCATCACCCGGGACATCCCGGCGCAGGAGTCCTTCGGCCTGGACGTCGCGGGCGGCCAGTACCTCTACGGCAAGGCGCACGGCTACTTCGGCGCGAGCACCGAGCGCGCGGGCTTCCTCGTCGAAGGCGTGCACCTGCGCAGCAGCGGCTTCAAGGACATTGACGACAGCGACGCCTCCACCGGCTTCCACCGCAATGAATGGATGGCCAAGGCGCGCTACCGGCTGGTGCCGGACGGCGAGCTGCGCCAGACGCTCCAGCTCAAGCTGGGCTACTCCGACGAAGGCTCCAACGAGACATACCTGGGCCTGTCGGACGCGGACTTCGCCGCCAACCCGCTGCGCCGCTACAAGGCCAGCCAGTTCGACCACATGCAGTGGCACCGCACGCAGGCGGTGCTCAGCCACGTGCTGGAGGGGCGCGACATCGCGGTGACGACGTCGCTGTACCGCCAGGACCTGGAGCGCGCCTGGCGCAAGGTGAACAGCTTCCGGGGCGTCTCCATCTCCGACGTGCTCGCGGACCCCACCAGCGCGCGCAACGCCGTCTATTACGGCGTGCTGACGGGGGAGCTGGACTCGTCCACGCCGGGCGAAACCCTCCTCATCGGGCCCAACCACCGCGTCTTCGTCAGCCAGGGCCTCCAGAGCGTCGCCCGCTGGACGGCGAAGACCGGCCCGCTGTCACACAACGCCGAGTTCGGCGTGCGCTACCACTACGACAGCATCGCCCGCCGCCACACCCAGGACGGCTTCCTGATGGTGGGCGGGGAGCTGGTCCCCGAAGGCGGCGCCACGCAGCTCACCGCCGACAACAAGGACTCCACGCACGCGCTCGCGCTGCACGCGACGGACGCCATCGCCTGGGGCCCGCTGGTGGTGACGCCGGGCGTGCGCCTGGAGCTCATCCGCTCCCAGTCCCACGACTCGCTGGCGGGCACCGTGGATCACGGCTCGCTGGAGGCCCTGATGCCGGGCGTGGGCGTGTACGGCGCCCTCACCCCGGTGCTGGGCCTGTTCGCGGGCGCCTACCGGGGCTTCTCCCCGCCCGCGCCGGGACAGCCCCAGGCCGTGTCCGCGGAGAAGAGCGTCAACTACGAGGCCGGCGCGCGCTGGTCCCGCCGGGGCGAGCGCTTCGAGGTGGTGGGCTTCTTCAACGACTACTCCAACCTCACCGACGTCTGCACCTTCTCCAATGGCTGTCTCAACGACAACCTGGACCGGCAGGTGGACGCGGGCGCGGCGAACATCTACGGCCTGGAGGCCTTCGCGGAGAAGACCCTCCGTCCGGGCGGCGGCATCACCTTCCCGCTGACGGCGTCGTACACGTTCACCCGCACGAAGCTGCTCAATGACTTCCGTTCGTCGGATCCGCAGTTCGGCAACGTGACGGCGGGAGACGAACTGCCGTACGTGCCCCGGCACCAGCTCTACGCGTCGGTGGGCGTGGAGGGCGCGCGCTGGGGTGTCTTCCTCAGCACCACGTACCTGGCCAGCATGCGCGAGGAGGCGGGCCAGGGGGAGATCCCCGAGGGCTCGAAGACGGGGGCCCTCCTGACCTTCGACGTGAACGCCAGCTGGAACATCACCCGCTGGGGCCAGCTCTACGTGAGCGGCCGCAACCTGTTGGACGAGGCGGTCATCGTGGGGCGCCGTCCCTACGGCGCCCGCCCCAACGCGCCCCGCACGCTCATCGGCGGGTTCAAGGTCCAGCTGTAGCCGCGACTGCTTCACCGCCACACCGCGGGCGGCGCCTGCACGCTGGAGGTGGAGGACTGGGCTCCCCCCGCCTACGACGACTTGAAGAGGTCCTGAGCCACCGTCAGCGCCGCAGCGGCGCCTCGTCGGCCGTTCCGTCGATGACGCGCTTCGCGATGGTGAAGGAGAAGCCCGCGCGCGCGAGCGCCGCCAGGTCCCGCTGGCGGTTGTCCGCCCGCGTGCTGGGGTCGCGCCGGAAGGGGCCCAGCCGCTTCTTGCGCGCCCAGATGAGGGCGGCGGCGTCCTCGGACACGTCCTGGGTGGCCTCCGCCACCTTCTCCTGCACCAGCTCCGGGGCCACGCCCTTCATGCGCAGCTTCTGGGTGATGACCCGCGCGCTGCGGCCCGACGCGCGCAGCGAATGCGCCTTCGTCTCCGCGTAGGCCCCGTCGTTGATGAGGTTGTTGCGGATGAGCTTCTGCGCCAGCGCGTCCACCCACCCCACCGCCTCCACGCGGTCGCCCCCGTGGAACTTCACCGAGCGGTCCACCCGGCGCATCAGCACGCGCTTGAGTTGGCTCACGGTGGCCGCGTACCGCTTGAGGTAGTGCAGCGCGGCGTTCTCCAGGTAGCGCGGCGACACCTTGCGCGGCGGCTTCGGCTTGCGCGGCTCCCGGCGACGGTCGCCGTCCCTGTCGGTTGGATCATCCATGGCATCTCCGGTCTACCACCCGGGTCCGACCCGTGGGGATGCGCCCGGCCCCCTTACGGGCACACCCTGCCAGGGCCCGTCTCGCCGTCTGCTCCCCGGGCGCACGGGGCATTCGACACGTCACCGCGAGAAAGGAGGAAAAATCACGGGCCTTGTCGATTCCGCCGTTCATCATTCGTCGCGCCGGTAGCGCCACGAATCCCCACCCCGGAGTGACCCGATGCGCTTCATGCTCATCCCCAGGCCGTCCACCCCTGAACCCACGCCCCCGCCGGCCGACGCGCCCTTCGATGAGAAGGTCTTCATCGCGCAGATGAAATTCAACGAAGAGATGCACAAGGCCGGCGTGCTCATCGCCTCCGAGGGCCTCAGCGCCTCCTCCGCCGGTGCGCACGTCGTCTTCAAGGGCGGCGCGTCCGAAGTGAAGGACGGCCCCTTCACCGAGACGAAGGAGCTCATCGGCGGCTTCTACGTGCTGGAGGTGAAGTCGAAGGAGGAGGCCATCGCCTGGGCCCGTCGCTATCCGGGCGGCATGGGCAACGACGACGTGATGGAGATCCGTCCGCTCACCGGCCCCGACGACATCCCGGCGGAGTTCCTGGCGCTCATCAAGAAGGCCGCGCCGACCTGGAGCGAGTCCTTCCACAAGAAGTCTCCGTAACACCGTTGTCACACGGGGCGCCTCCCGCCCCTGTCAGCCGGACATGCTATGCGGCGCTTCCCCCTGGAGGCTCCACCATGAATTTCCGTTCGTTCGGACTCGCATGTCTCGTCGCCCTCGCCGCGCCCGCCTGTAGCGGCCCCACCGAAGCTCCCACGGACGCCGCCGAGTCCGTGGACTCGGTGGGCACCACCACCGCCGCCGCGACGGTGGAGCGCCTCTACGCGAGCGAAGCCTCGCTCACGCTGAGCTTCGAAACGCTGGGCACCTTCGAGACGCGCAACGGCGTGCGCTCGCTCATCCTGCGCGCCACGGCGAACCGCTACCTGAGCAACGTGTTCAGCTACGTGCCCGACGACGCCTTCGGTCAGGCCAACATCATCAGCGAGCGCCGGCTGGAGGTGGTGCTTCCGGAGGGCCACGAGCTCAACTCGGTGCTGGCCGGCCTGCCGCTGTTCGTGACGGTGGACACCTTCACCGGCACGCCCACGCACTACACGGCGCGCATCGAAGTGGCGCCGCGCTTCTATGATTTCCGGGGCTCCAACGCGCTGTGGGTGGCGGAGGACGTCACGCCCTACTACGTCGTGAGCGGCACCCAGTCGCTCGTGTACCGGGGCAACGTGGACGCGGCGGCCAGCGGCCTCACCGTCACCGCGCCGGACGGGGCGCCCACCGTGGGCAGCGTGGACGCGGACAGCTTCAAGCTGGACTGGAGCTACACCACGCTCCAGCAGGCCATGGATCCGCACACCACGCCCCTCACCTTCACGGCGGCGCTCAACGCGGGCGGCACGGCGCAGAAGACGGGCCGGCTGGTCGGCCGCGTCACCAGCCTGGCGCTCACCACCGGGGATGCGTACGACGTCTGGCCGTCGCCCTCCTGCCAGCCCGCCACCTATGACTGCGTGCAGAACCAGCCCGCCGGCACGACGGACTTCTCCGCGTGCGGCACCTACCGCCAGGTGACGCGCTGCCTGTACGTCGCCAACGCGTGTGACGTGGGCACGCCCCAACCGCTGTCGCTGACGTCCATCAACGCCTCCTCCCTGGAGCCCGCGCGGGTGGCGTGGAACATCGGGTCCAACAACGGCGCGTGGCACGGCCTGTCGCCCATCACCGCGTTCCGCACGCCGTCCTGCCCCGCCTCGCCCACCACCGTCCAGGGCGTGGTCGCGAAGGTCGCCGAACAGGACCAGTCCTTCCCGGACCCCGCGGGCGGCACGTACACGAACCGCGCAGGCCTGGCGCAGAGCATCCTCTTCACGTCGAACTACTACGGCGACGGCGCGGCGCTGCTCCAGGCCATTGACGCCTTCGCGGGCGGCGGCGACGTGCAGGCGTGGCTCTACAACCAGGGCGTGCCGTGCCCCAACTGCCACGAGTTCGACACGCGCGCCGTCCTCTACTACCCGGCCACGCGCAAGGTCGTCGTGCTGAACGGCTACTACGGCTACGACTCCTGAGCCGTCGCCCCCAGGCCGCCTCCTCCCCCACGCAAGGGAGGGGGGGCGGCCTCCCGGCACGGGTGGAGTCATGGCCCCTGGCGCATTGGAGGTAGCATCCCGCCACCATGACGCCTGCTTCGCCGTCCCTCGCCTCCGCCCGCCCCACGGCCTCCTGGGTGCACCGCGCGTTGAAGGCGTTCCTGCCGACGGTGTTCGTGCTGGGGATGCTGGCGAACTTCTTCTACTACCGGGCGGATCCGCTGATGCCGGCCATCCGCTCGGACGGGTACGGCTACCACCTGTACCTGTCCGCCCTCTTCGTCCAGCACGACCTGTCCTTCCGCACGGAGATGGCGGAGTGGGGCGCGACGCTCAACTCCAGCCTGGGCCTCACCCTGGACGAGCGCACGGGCCGCTACCTCAACCGGTTCCCCCCGGGGCAGGCCCTCCTCATGACGCCCGCGTTCCTCATCGCGCACGTCAGCGCGCCGCTCGTGGGCGCGCAGCAGGATGGCTACTCCCGCCCCTACCACGTCGCGGCGGCCCTCAACGGACTGCTGGCGCTCCTCATCGGACTGGCGTTGCTGCGCCGGGCCCTGGAGGAGGCCGGCTACGCGCCGCCGGTGGTGCTGGCGACGCTCGTGGCCGTCACGTTCGGCACCAACCTGTTCCACTACGGCAGCATCGAAGCGAGCATGAGCCACGCGTATTCGTTCGCGCTCTTCGCCGCGCTGCTGCTGCTCGTGCCCCGCTTCTACCGCGAGCCCACCGTGCGCCGCGCCCTGCTGCTGGGGTTCGTGCTGGGCTTCATCGCGCTGGTGCGCAACACCAACGCGCTGATGGCGCTGTTCGTGCTGCTGTACGGCGTCTTCGACCCGCCGACGCAGCGGACGCGCTTCGCCTTCATCCGGGACAACGTCGGGAAGGTCGCGCTGGCGCTGCTCGCGTTCTTCGCGGTGATGTCCATCCTCTTCGCCTACTGGCGCTACGCCACCGGGCGCTGGCTGGTGTTCTCCTATCGGGGCTACGGCTTCCGGTTCGACCAGCCCCAGGTGCTCGCGGTCCTCTTCAGTGTGCGCAAGGGCCTCTTCTTCTGGGCCCCGCTGTGGCTCTTCGCCGTGGCGGGTTTCGTGCGCGACCGCGAGCGGCTCAAGCCCTACCTGCTGCCGTTGCTGCTCTTCTTCATCCTCCAGACGTACCTGGTGGCCACGTGGTGGCACTGGCCCTACGGCTCCAGCTTCGGCCACCGCGCCTACACGGAGGCGAGCGCCATCTTCGCGTTCGGACTCGCCGGCTTCCTCACGCGCCTGCGCACCCCGGCCTCGCGGAGCTTCGTCGCGGGCGTGCTCGTGCTGCTCGTCCTGCACCAGGGCTTCCTGATGCTGCGCTACTGCCAGGAGCGCCTCCCGGGGGACCGCACGACGTGGGAGCAGTACCGGGCCCTCTTCACGGGGTCCTGAGCCGGCCCCCCCGCCTGCCCTCCGTGGAGGGAGGGGGGCCACCGAGCCCTCCGCGTCCCACACCGTCTATACTGCCGCGCGCATGCCCACCCTCCCCGCCTCCGCCCTCGACGCGTCCGAAGCCCCGGCGTCCGTGCGCTTCCAGGGCCTGTGGCTCTTCTCGCCCCGGGCGGACATCAGCCTGCTGCTGCTGCCCACGCTGCTGATGCTCGCGTGCGTGTGGCTGGCCAGCTTCACCGGCGAGGGCTCCCGGGGCTTCTCCCAGATGATTGGCCGGTGGACGTCGCAGTACGTCTTCCTCAATGGCACCCACGTCATCCTGACGTTCCTCCTGGTGGGCACCCGGCGCGAGCTGCTGCACACCACCCCCCACCAGTCCCGGCTGCTGGTGGGCGGCTCGGCGGCGGTGTTCGCGGTCACCTTCGCGCTGTTCTGGTACACGAGCGAGCACGCCCCCCTGCTGGCGCTGCTGCTGGGCGCCACCGTCCACATCCTGGCGGCGCACCACACGCTGTCGCAGGTGAAGGGCCTGTGGGCGCTGCACGGCCTCAGGGGCCGCGCCCAGGGCGCCCCGCCCCTGTCGGAGGCCGAGCGCACCCTCCAGCGTCAGTTCGTCCCGCTCGCGCTGGTGCTGATGATGGCGCGCTCCCTGGCGCTGCCCGTCACGGCGGCCCGGGGCGAGGGGCCGATGATCAACATCGGCCAGGCGGAGTCCGGCTCGCTGCCGCACGTGCTCATCTGGCTGCTGCTCGCCGTGTGGGGTGTCTTCGTCGTGAGGCTGGTGCTCGCGATGCGGGGGCCTCCGGGCCAGAGCGGGCCCCGGCGGGTGTACGTGCTGGGACACGCGGCGGTGGTCGCGGTGTACCTGGTGTGGCCGCTGTGGGGCGCCATCCTGAGCGCGGGCATCCACGGGCTGGAGTACTTCTTCCTCACCGGCCGGATGCTGGAGCCCACGCCCGCGGAGCCCACGGCCCGGCTGCGGGGCCCCCGGGTGTGGCTGGCGATGGTGGCGGTGATGTCGCCCATCATCCTGGTGGGCATCGTCAACAGCCCCTTCGTGACGCTGGTGGACGGCGTCACAGGAAACGCGGCCACGGTCTTCTTCCTGCGGCAGGAGCCCCTGTGGTCCCTGGGCGTCGTCGCGACCAACGCCGTCGTCCTCGCGCACTACTTCGCGGACGCCTTCCTCTACCGCTTCCGGATCCCCCGGGTGCGCGAAGTCACCCTGCCCCGCCTGGGCCTGGGCTGACGGTCCCCGGATGGACGGGGGAGGCCCAGGCTCCGGCGCCCGGACGCCCGGCCCCCCGCCCGCCCGCCCACCGGGCCCCCTGCAGGCCCGCCTTTCCCTGGGGCGTCCGGGAGGGTAAGCACGCGGGTGATGAATCAACTCGTCAACACCTCCCAGCCGCCGCCGCAGGACGCCCCCGTCCCCCCCACCCCCAGCGTGGAGGAGGTGCGCCGCGCCATCGACCTGCTGAAGACGCTGACCGAGCACCGCATCCTGCTCACCCGCCTCCCGGAGGAGGACCACCACGGCCTGCTCGCCGCCGCCGGCCGGCTGGTGCACCCGGACAAGGCCGCCAAGTCGAAGCTGCTCAACACGCTCAAGCGCGAGCGCAAGGTCGAGAAGCGCGAGAAGGACCGCGTCGTGCGCGCCAACACGGAGATCCGCGCGCTGCGCCGCGCCCCCGTGCTCACGCTGCCGATGCTGCCCCCGCCGCCGCCCACGGAGACCGAGGAGCGCGTGCTGGAGGAGCCGCGCAAGTGCTACGTGTGCAAGCAGGAGTACCGCAAGCTGCACTTCTTCTACGACATGCTGTGCGGCGCATGCGGTGACTTCAACTACTCCCGCCGCACGCAGCGCGCGCAGCTCAACGGCAAGGTGGCGCTCATCACCGGCGCCCGCGTGAAGATCGGCTTCCAGGCGTCGCTGATGCTGCTGCGCTCGGGCGCGACGGTCATCGCCACCACCCGCTTCCCGCAGGACGCGGTGCTCCGCTACGCGCGCGAGCCGGACTTCGCGGACTGGTCCCACCGGCTGCACGTGCACGGCCTGGACCTGCGGCACGCGCCCAGCGTGGAGCTGTTCGCCCGCCACATCGAAGAGACGCACGACAGGCTGGACATCCTCATCAACAACGCGGCGCAGACGGTGCGCCGTCCGCCCGGCTTCTACCGACACCTGCTGGGGGGCGAGCTGCGGGATGTGAACAGCCTGCCCCAGGAGGTGCGCCCGCTGCTCGCCGGCCACCAGGCCTGCATCGCGGCGCTGCGGCCCGCCCTGAATTCAGGGAGCCCCGGCAACGTGCTGCGCGCGGGCGACACGGACGTGAGCACGGCGCTGTCCGCCACCACGTGGCGCAGCAGCGACCCGGCGCTGGGCATCCACTCGTCGGCGGCGCTGTCGCTCCTGCCCTATGCGATGGAGCAGGAGCCCGACACGCAGGCGCTCTTCCCGCAGGGCCGGCTGGACGCGGACCTCCAGCAGGTGGATCTGCGCACGACGAACTCCTGGCGCCTGAAGCTGTCGGAGGTGCAGACCGCGGAGATGCTGGAGGTGCACCTCATCAACGCCGTGGCGCCCTTCATCCTCGTGGGCAAGCTCAAGCCGCTGATGATGCGCGACCGCTCGCAGCCAGGCCACATCGTCAACGTGTCCGCGATGGAGGGCAGCTTCTCGCGCGGCACCAAGACGGACAAGCACCCGCACACCAACATGGCCAAGGCCGCGCTCAACATGATGACGCTCACCTCCGCGGCGGACTACGCCCGGGACGGCATCTTCATGAACGCGGCGGACACCGGCTGGGTGACGGACGAGGACCCCATCCTCCACGCCGAGCGCAAGGTGCAGGAGCTGGACTTCCAGCCCCCGCTGGACATCGTGGACGGGGCCGCGCGCATCGTCGACCCCGTCATCACCGCCATCAACACGAACGAGTTCGTGTGGGGCAACTTCTTCAAGGACTACCGCCCCACCAACTGGTGACGCGGCCCCGTCAGCGCAACGCGCCCCAGTTGTAGGTCGCGTTGCTTCCGCCGGTCAGCACCCGCCAGTACGTCCCGTAATACCCATACGTGTCCTTGATGGCCTTGTGGTTGCTGGACACGTTCCAGTCGTTCGGGCTCGTCGTCCCCAGGTTGTGGATGAGCGAGTCACCCCACACCGAGTAGATGGCCCACGGACGGGCGTCCAGCTCGGACACCGTCCCGTAGCGGCTGTCACCCCAGCGCACCGGCAGCTTGTCCGTCTCCGCCACCATGCGCGGTTTGTTGTAGCCCGCGAGCCCCGTGTAGAACTGGGCCGGGAAGTAGGGATTGCCGTGGTAGATGTCCACGGCCACCACGTCCACGCGGTCGCTGCCCGGGTAGTAGGCCGCCGCGTCGCCGCCGTACGTCCCGTCCCACTCGTACGGCGACCAGACGAAGATGAGGTTCTTCAGCCCGCGCGTCTTCACCAGGTAGTCGTGCGCGATGTTCCACAGCTGCCTGTACTGGTACGGGTCGTGGTTCGCCCACCAGAACGGGGACGCGCTCCCCTTCTTGTTCATCTCATGGAAGGGGCGGTACAGCACCGGCACGCCCGCATCCCGGAGGATGGTGAGCTTGTCCGCCGCGAAGGACAGGTCGCGCAGCAGCGCCTGGTACTCCGCCGTGTTCGCCTGCCAGTTGATGACCCGGCCCATCCAGTTGGAGTCCATCCAGGACTGCCGGAAGTTGTTCGGCCAGCTCTTCACCGGCGCGCCCGGGTAGGACTGGTGGAAGCTGAAGCCGACGATGCCCTCCCCGTAGATGAACCGGTCGCGCGCGAAGCCCACCGCGTAGTCCACGTACGGCTCGCTGTAGGTGGAGCGGTTGTTGCCCGGCCCGAAGTCGAACTCCACGAAGCCCGGACGCCGCCCGGAGATGTCCCCCACCTTCACCCAGTACTCGCCCGCGTAGGCCTCCTTCTGGGCCTCGCAGTGCTGGCCCATGATGGTCTGCTTCGGGCCGCCGTTGCGGCTGTTGTTCTCCAGGTCCGTCAGCAGGTTGTAGACCTTCTGCGCCTGCGCCGTGGGGCCGGGCGTGCTCAGCGTCCGGGACACCTGCGCCAGGGCCGGGCTCGCGCCCAGGCACAGCACCAGCGCCGCCAGGAGCGCGAACGCGGAAGGGAGGGAAGAGGCGGTGCGACGGGGGACGTGCATCACGAGGGGGACCTCCAGGGGCTGCCCGGGAAGCGGCCAAGGTGCCACCAGTCCACCACGGATTACATGAATTTCAGTGAAACCCAACTTGTCCACCGTCCGTCAGGGCGGGGCGCAAGGGCCTGGATTCACTGCCAGCGGGCCTGTCCGGTGGTATCAAGCGGCCATGTCTGAAAAGCCTTCGTCCCTGTTCGACGCGGTCCCCGTGGAGATGGACTTCCCGGCCGAGGAGCGCCGCGTCCTGGCCTTCTGGAAGGAACGCGGCATCTTCGAAAAGTCGCTCAAGGCGAACGAAGGGGGCAAGAGCTTCGTCTTCTACGAAGGGCCGCCCACCGCGAACGGCCTGCCCCACAACGGCCACGTCCTCACGCGCGTCATCAAGGACCTGTTCCCCCGCTACCAGACGATGCGGGGCCACTACGTGCCGCGCAAGGCGGGCTGGGACACGCACGGCCTGCCGGTGGAAGTGGAGGTGGAGAAGGAGCTGCGCATCCACGGCAAGGCGGAGATTGAGCGCTACGGCGTCGAGCCCTTCACCGAGCGCTGCATCGAATCCGTCTTCCGCTACACGGCCGAGTGGGAGCGGCTCACCCAGCGCATCGGCTTCTGGGTGGACCTGAACGAGGCCTACGTCACCTACCACCGCGGCTTCGTGCAGAGCGTGTGGTGGGCGCTCTCCGAGCTGTTCAAGAAGGGCCTGCTGTACCAGGGCCACAAGGTGGTGTGGTGGTGGCCGCGCGGCGGCACCGCGCTGTCCGCCGCCGAGGTGGGCCTGGGCTACAAGACGGTGGACGACCCCAGCGTCTACGTGGCCTTCCCGCTGCGTGACGCGCCGGACACCGCGCTGCTCATCTGGACGACGACGCCCTGGACGCTGCCGTCCAACATGTACGCGGCCGTCAACCCGTCGGTGGACTACGTCACCGTGGACGCCGGGGACCGCAAGCTCATCATCGCCGCCGCGCTGCGCGAGGAGCTGTCGAAGAAGCTCAAGAAGGACCTGCCGGTGCTGTCCACGCAGAAGGGCCAGGAGCTGGTCGGCAAGCGCTACACGCCGCCCTTCGACACCTACTTCGCGAAGGACGCCAACGCGACGCTGCCCCTCAAGGACGGCGGCGAGGACTCCGTGGGCTGGCGCGTGCTGGCCGCGGACTTCGTCACGCTCGACAGCGGCACGGGCATCGTGCACACGGCGCCCGCCTTCGGCGAGGACGACTACGACGCCTTCCGCAAGGACCGCCTGCGCTTCAAGAACCCGGACGCGCTGGAGATGCGCTGCGCGGTGAAGCCGGACGGCACCTTCTCCGAAGAGGTGCCGCTCGTCACCGGCCGCTTCGTGAAGGACGCGGACAAGGACCTTCAGCGCAACCTGAAGGAGCGCGGGCTGCTCATCCACACGGAGCAGTACCGCCACGAGTACCCCTTCTGCTGGCGCGCGGACGAGGACCCGCTCATCCAGTACGCCCGGCCCGCCTGGTACATCCGCACCACGTCCGTCATCGAGCAGGCCAAGGCCAACAACCAGAACGTCAACTGGGTGCCGGAGCACATCAAGGACGGCCGCTTCGGCGACTTCCTGGCCAACAACGTGGACTGGGCCCTGTCGCGCGAGCGCTACTGGGGCACGCCGCTGCCTTTGTGGATCCACTCGGAGACGGGTGAGACGGAGGCCGTGCCCTCCATCGCGGAGCTGCGCCAGAAGCCGGGCAACAACGTGGCCGCCGTGGAGGCGGAGCTGAAGGCGTTCCTCGCCGGCAAGCCGCACGAGGCCAACGCGGAGCACCTGCTGGTGCACAAGCCGTGGATCGACAAGGTCACCTACGAGAAGGCCGGCACCAGCGGGAAGTTCCAGCGCGTCCCGGAGGTGGTGGACGTGTGGTTCGACTCCGGCTGCATGCCCTTCGCGCAGTGGGGCTTCCCGCACGCGGCGGGCTCCCAGGAGACCTTCAACCGCGCGTTCCCGGCGGACTTCATCTCGGAGGCCATCGACCAGACGCGCGGCTGGTTCTATTCGCTGCTGATGGTCAGCACGCTCGTCTTCGACGAGGAGACGCAGAAGCGCATGGGGCTCACGCCGAAGCGTGAGTGGCCCATGCCCTACAAGAGCTGCATCGTGCTGGGCCACGTCTCCGACAAGGAGGGCAAGAAGGAGTCCAAGTCCAAGGGCAACTACACCCCGCCGGAGATCATCCTGGACGAGGTGCGCATGGACTTCGCGGTGCTCACCGCCACGGAGGCCGGCGTCCCGGCGGAGCCCGGCGTGGCGCTCATCGCGCGCGAGGACCTGGAGGGCCTGGACACGCAGGAGGGCGCCCGCGTGCAGCTCTTCCGCGCGGACCGGCCGGACGCTGCCGTCACCGTGACGGTGAAGGTGCACAAGAAGCTCAAGCGCCGCGTGGTGCTGCTGGCCCCGGCGGAGCTGCAGGCGCTGGACGTGAAGCCCTCCGCGCGCGGCGCGGACGTGATGCCGGTGGAGGTGCCCCGGCTGCCTGCCGGTGAGCGCGTGGTGCTCAAGGACCCCGCCACCAAGGCCCCGGGCGCGGACGCGTTCCGCTGGTTCTTCTACGCGGCGAGCCCCACCTGGTCCAACACGCGCCACTCGCTGGCGAACGTGCGGCTGTTGCAGAAGGACTTCCAGGTCAAGCTGCGCAACGTCTACTCGTTCTTCACCATCTACGCGAACATCGACGGCTTCAACCCGGCGAAGGGCAACGCGGGCGCGAAGGAAGCGCCGTGGATTGCCATCCGCAAGAGCGAGGGCTGGCGCCCGGTGAAGGACCGGACCGTGCTGGACCGGTGGATCCTCTCCGAGGTGCAGCTCACCCTGCGCGACGTGTCCAGGGCGCTGGACACGTATCAGGTGTACGACGCGGCCCAGCGGATGGTGGCGCTGGTGGACGCGCTGTCCAACTGGTACCTGCGCCGCAGCCGCTCGCGCTTCTGGGCGCCGGGCTTCGAACAGGACAAGCAGGACGCGTACTTCACGCTGTACGAAGCGCTCACCACCATCACCGCGCTGTCCGCGCCCTTCATCCCGTTCTTCACCGACGAGATGTGGGGCAACCTGGTGGTGAAGCCCTGGCCGTCCACGCAGCCGGAGAGCGTGCACCTGGCGCGCTTCCCGGACGTGGACACGAGCCTCATCGACGAGGGGCTGGCCGCGGAGATGGGCGCGGTGCGCGAGCTGGTGTCGCTGGGCCTCAAGGTGCGCACGGACAACAAGCTCAAGGTGCGCCAGCCGCTGTCCCGCGCGGACGTCATCCTGTCGCGCCGCGAGCTGACCGAGCGCGTGGCCGTGTACCAGGAGCTCATCTCCGACGAGCTGAACGTGCACACCGTGAAGCTGGTGGAGCCGGGCAGCCCGGAGGCGGACGTGGTGCGCTACCGCGTGCGGCCCAACCTGCGCGCCATGGGCAGCCGGCTGGGGCCCAAGCTCGCGCCGGTGCGCAAGGCGTTCGACGCGGGCGACGGCCGCGCGCTGCACCACGAGCTGCTCCAGACGGGCAAGGTGGCCCTCAACGTGGGCGGCGAGGACATGGTCTTCCCGGCCGAGGAGCTGGAGACGCTGGTGGAAGCCCAGCCCGGCTACGCCGCCGCCGGTGCGGGCGTGGGCGTGGTGGTGCTCCACACGCAGCTCACGGAGGCCCTGGTGGACGAGGGCCTGGTGCGCGAGCTGCTGGCGCGCGTGCAGGGCGCCCGCAAGGACCTGAACCTGGGCTACGCCGACCGCATCCGCCTGTGGGTGGACGGCGATGACCGGGTGAAGCGCGTCGTCGACGCGGCCCGCGAGGAGATCTCCCGCGAGACGCTGGCCTCGGAGATCCACGTCGGCCCCGAGGGCCTCAAGGGCACCGAGGAAGAGGACAGCCTCAACGGCCTGCCCGCGCGCATCCGCGTCGAGCGCGCCTGAGTCGTGACGTGGAAGGCTTGAGCGCTCCGGGGTAGCAACACACCCGGGGCGCCCAGAACAGACAGGGCGTGTGGCAGCGGAAAGGACCGGGAGGGCGTCACCGTCCTCCCGCGCCACGCCCGCCTTGCCGCGTCAACGGGGGCCGTGGTACGCGGCGGGCTCCCCCTTTGATTTCGCAAATCATTCTCAACATGCCCATCCTGCCTCGAAGCCGCGCTCGCCGCCTCGTCCCGGGAGCGCTGCTCGGCGCTTCGGTCGTCCTGTCCTCGTCGGCCCTGGCCCAGGAGCCCGCGGTGCCGCCGGCGTCCCCGGCGCCCTCGGAGTCGTCCCCCGTCGTGTCCCCGTCCGAGGCGCCCGCTCCGGCTCCGGCGGCCTCCACGGATCCGGAGGAGACCTTCACCCTGCCCACCGTGAACGTGGAGGCGGAGCGTGAGCGCGCCAACGGGCCGGTGAAGGGCTTCACCGCGCGCCGCAGCGGCAGCGGCACGAAGACGGACACGTCGCTGCTGGAGACGCCGCTGGCGGTGTCGGTGGTGGGCCGCGCGCAGATGGATGCGCAGCAGGTGCAGTCCGTGGTGGAGGCCACGCGCTACACGCCCGGCGTGCGCTCGGAGACCTTCGGCGCGGATTCGCGCAACGACTGGTTCCTCATCCGGGGCTTCACGTCGCAGGAGGGCGGCTACTTCCTGGACGGGCTCCAGCTGTACTCCAGCAGCTTCGCCACCTGGCGCATCGAGACCTTCGGCCTGGAGCGCGTGGAGGCCGTGCGCGGCCCCGCGTCCGTGCTCTACGGCGGCACGTCCCCGGGCGGCCTGCTCAACATGGTGGGCAAGCGCCCTCCCACGGACGGGCCGGTGCGCCACGTGGAGGTGGGCGTCAACGAGTTCGCCAACGGCTACGCGGGCGTGGACCTGGGCGGCGCCATCGACGCGGGCAACCACTGGCGCTACCGGGTGACGGCGCTGGCGCGCGGCGGCGGCACGCAGGTGGACGACATCGACAACAACCGGCTGTTCCTCGCGCCGGCGCTCACCTGGGCCCCCACGGAGCGCACGTCGCTGACGCTCTACGCGAACCTGCTGGCGGACCGCACCCGGGGACAGAACTTCCTGCCCTACGTGGGCACCGTGGTGGACGCGCCGTATGGCCGCATCCCCACCGACCTCTACACCAGCGACAAGAGCCTGGACCGCTTCAAGCGCGACCAGCGCTGGTGGGGCTATGAGTTCGCCCACCGCTTCGACGACACCTTCACGGTGCGCCAGAACCTGCGCCACGCCCGCCTGGACCTGGACTTCCAGACGCTCTACGGCGTGGGCTACGCGGGCGACCCGGCGGAGGCCCAGCTGGCGCGCGGCAACTTCGTGACGCTGCCGAGCGCGAACCTCTTCACCGTGGACACCCAGGGCGAGGCGCGCTTCACCACCGGCCCCGTGCACCACACGGTGCTGGCCGGCGTGGACTACAAGCACTACCGGCTGGACGACGAGCAGGGCTACGAGGCGGGCGCGCCGCTGGACCTACTGAACCCCGTGCGCGGCGACTTCACGCCCACCACGACGCGCTACACGGACAACCGCTCCACGCAGGACCAGCTGGGCGTCTACCTCCAGGACCAGGCGCGCTTCGGTGAGCACCTGGACCTCGTGGTGAGCGGACGTCACGACTGGGTGGGCCTGGCCGTGGACAACGCGCTGACCCCGGCCGCCAGCTACGACGGCAGCGAGAGCGCACTGAGCGGCCGCGCGGGCCTGCTCTACCGCTTCGACAGCGGCGTCGCGCCGTATGTGAGCTTCTCGCGCTCCTTCAGCCCGGTGGCCGGCACGAAGACGGACGGCACGCTGTTCGAGCCGGAGACGGGGCAGCAGCTGGAAGCCGGCGTGAAGTTCCAGCCGGAGGACACGCGCCTGATGGTGGGCCTGTCCCTCTTCGAGCTGAAGCGCCAGAACTTCGTCACCACCGACGGCGCCTTCAACCAGCTCCAGATTGGCGAGGTGCGCTCGCGCGGCTTCGAGGCGGAGGCCAACGCCACGCTGCTGCGCGGCCTGAGCCTCATCGGCTCCGCGTCGCTGTACTCGCTCGAAATCACGGAGGGCGCGGAGCTGGAGCTCGGCAAGCGCCCGGTGGGCGTGCCGGAGGTGATGGCGTCGCTGTGGCTGGACTACACCTTCCAGGACGGCGCGCTGCGAGGCTTCGGCGCGGCGGCGGGCGTGCGCGGCGTGGGCGCGTCCTACGCGGACCGCGAGAACACGCTGGAGGTGCCGGGCTTCACGCTGGTGGACGTGGGCGTGCACTACGAGCGCGGCCCGTGGCGGGCGGCCCTCAACGCCTCCAACGTCGCGGACACGACCTACGTGTCCTCGTGCAGCTCCACGGCGGCCTGCTTCTACGGCGAGCGCCGTCGCGCGTCCGCCAACGTCGGCTACACCTGGTAGCCGTCACGCCTTGACGAGCGGTCCTTCCGGAGCCTCCCCGCCCGGAAGGGCCTCCACCGTCCGCCGACGGCGCAGACCCCACGCGAGCCCACCGCAGCACAGGGTCATGCAGCACAGCAGCAGCTCCGACAGGAACACCGGAGGCATCCCCCGCGCCAGCGCCGTGAACAGGTTCACGTCGCGGAGCGCCACGTCGCCCACCACCACCCCACCGAACAGCACCGCGGACAGCGCGCACAGCACGCTGGCCACCTGACGGGGGACGACGCGAGGCACGAACGCGAAGACGACCGCGAGCGCCCACGCGCCCAGGAACAGGCCGAACTCCCAGTCGGCCCGCCGCGCCAGCGTCCACGGCAGCACGCGGTTCACGGCGAAGTAGAACGCCGTGCCGAAGGCGAGCCCCGCGGACACGCCCACCGTCAGCCGCTCCAGCGCCCGGTGGCCCCGGTGCTTTCGCAGCGGGTCCCGGCGCTCCAGCCACACGAGGTTGCCGGTGATGAGCACCGCGCACATCGCCAGCGCGAGCAGCGCGTAGAGCGGCTTCATCAGCGCCTCCGCGAACCGGCCGGCGTGCAGGTCGAAGAGGAGCCGCTCGAAGGTGAAGGCCGGCGTGCGGGACTCGGCGCTGGAGCCGAACGTCTCGCCGCTCACCGTGTCCACGTGGGCGAAGTGGTCCGGCCCCAGGGGCGCGAGCTGGAAGTAGACGCCGGCCCACGCCCTCGCATCACCGTAATGGTGGAGCTCCACGTAGCGGGGAACGCCCTCCGCGCCGGGGACCGACTGGCGGGCGCGGGCCACGACGGTGTCCAGCGTCAGCATGGGCGCCTCGCTCCTGGCGGCCTCACGCAATGGCTCCTCGTGTCCACGAAGCCGCGCCACCCGGTCCGCCTGACCGCCATACACGGCGGAGCCGAAGCCCTGGGAGGCGAGCGCGGACAGGCACAGGACCGCGCCCGACCACGCGAGCATCGCGGTGAAGGGCAGCCCGAAGACGCCCAGCACCTTGTGCGCATCCGACGCGGAGAAGCGCGGCTTCGCGGTGGGCCGGAAGCGCCACCACTGCGCGCGCAGGTCCTTCAGGTGGATCCACAAGCCGCTCACCAGCGCCATGAGCAGCGCGACGGACACCACGCCCGAGAACTCCATGCCCCACGGCACGCGGTAGAAGAAGTGCATCCAGTACAGCTCGCTGGCCAGCCGGCTGCGCTCCGGCAGCGCCGCGCCGGTGACGGGGTCCAGCCACAGCACGCGAAGCCCCGTGGGCTCGAAGAGGTACGCGGTGATGAACCGCGTGTCCTCGTGCGAGAGCAGGCCCACGCGCGAGCCCACCGGGAGCGGCGCCTGCTCCTTCACCCGCGCGAGCATCGCGTCGAAGGACGCAGGGCCCTCCAGGGACGGGGCCGCCTGGAGCGCGGGGTCCTGCCAGAGCTCCAGTTCCTCGCGGAACATCGAGAAGACGCCGCAGAAGAAGATGACGAACAGGAAGAGGCTGGCGATGACGCCCGCCCACGCGTGCAGGTCGTACTGGATGCGGAAGGTGCGGGGCGAAAGCTTCATCGCGCACCCCGCACGGCCAGCGCGAGCGCCACGGGCACCATCACCGCCAGACACACGCCCCAGGCCACCCGCCCACTCCTCGCCAGGGGCAGCGCGCACGCCAGCCCCACCCACACGGGCAACACCGCATGGAAGCCCAGCGCGAACGCCCATGGCCCCGACATGGGAAGGAAGGCCATCACCCCCGCGCCCACCGCGAACGCCGCGAGCGGCGCGCCCACCACGGTCGCCAGCGTCCGCGCGACGGAGTGGTTCGCGGCCTTGTCGGCGCGCTCCGCGCTCATTGCCCCACCCGCATCAGGACCAGGGGAACCAGTCCCACCGCCCCGCTCGCCCAAGCGACGGAGCGCGCGCGGTGGGGCCGGGGAGCAAGCCACAGCACCAGCGCCGAGGCCGCCGTCATCGCGAGCACCGACAGCACCAGCAGCCCCGCCACCGGACCGAAGCCCACGAGGCAGCACCCCAGCGACGCCAGCCCCGGCACCGCCGCGAGCCACCGCCCCTGACGTCCCGCGCCCAGCCACGACACCGCCGACACACAGAAGGCCAGCGCGGCCAGACTCAGCATCGTGGGCACCCGACGTCCCGGCTTCTTCGCTCAGTGTTGATAATGATTTGCATCCTCATCAGCCCCCCCTCCCCCTGTCAAGGCGGCGGAGCGGGCATCGAGCGTCGCAGCACCGACAGAGCGGCCTCCCCATGCTCCTGGCGCGGGTGCTCCGGGTTGATGATGGCGGGATGAGCGCAACCCCGTCCCTGAAGGGAAGCTGTCACTGCGGTGCGACGCGGTTCGAGGTCACCGCGCCTCCGGAGGAGGTCACCCGCTGCAACTGTACGTTCTGCTCCAAGCGGGGGCCGCTCTGGGCCTACTACGCACCGGAGCAGGTGAAGTTCACGAGCCGCGAGCAGGTGGGCACGTACGACCGCAACGCGCCCGTCGCGCACCACCACTGCCAGACCTGCGGCTGTGGCACCTGGACGGACGTCCCCCTCTTCGAGAATGACGCCATCGTCCCCGGCAGGTTCAAGGTCGGGCTCAACTCGCGGCTGTTCGACGACTTCAACCTGGACGCCGTGCGCGTGGTGTTCCTGGACGGGCGCAACCTCTGGTAGCGGCGACTTCGCGGGCGCCGGGAAGAACGACTCCCACCATGGCCACGGCGAACTGCATGCGCGCCTCCCACAGAGCAGGGAGGCGCGCATCAGGGCTTCAGTGGAGTCAGTACACCACCACCGAGGCGTAGACACTGGTGCCGTTCGTGTAGGCCACCAGGGCGCCGCCGTTCGACGGGAGCGCCGCGACCGCTGGCGCGGCGCCCAGCCCCACCGTCCTGACATCCGTGGCCAGAATCATGGCGGCCCCCACGAGCATCCGGTCCAACTGGATGTCGCCCGTCCCCCGCTGGGTGGCGATGTAGCCGTTGCCGAGCGCATCCGCGTCAATCGTCCGGAGGGAACCGGGACCGACGTCCGTGGGGAGGCCCGGCACCTGGGTGCTCGTCCCCGTCGCGGACATGGGGATGACGTCCACGTTGTTGTCCCCGTTGGAGCCCGTGACGTAGATGAAGCCGTTGGAGCCCGTCCAGTCCGAGAAGAAGGCCTGCCCCGGCGGGGAGCTCTGCGGGCCGAAGCTGGTCCCCTGGTCGCTGCTGCGACGGATGCGGAAGGAGGGGTCGTCGCTCACCGAGAAGACTTCTCCGCTGATCTTGTCCACGAGGACGTCGAAGAAGGCATTGTTCTGGTCCACGTCCGTCGCGCTGAAGTCGTTCGCGCCTCGCGCGAAGTTCCGGAGGACGCGGACCCCTGCGCCGCCTCGCGAGACGGAGATGTAGAGGGCGTCGCCCCTGGAATCCAGGCTGACGGTGGCGTTGGCCGCCGCGCTGAGGGTTCGCGGCGCCTCCCAGCTCGCTCCCGCGTCGACGGTCCGGGTGAACAGCACCACGCCCGGGCTCGCCGTAGCCGCGACGTACGCGACTCCCGTGGGGCCGCCTTCAATCGCGACCTCCGCCGCGTTGGTGATTCCCAGGGGAGTGGGCCCCACCCAGGTCTGGCCACGGTCCACGCTCACGCTGACGTGCACAGCGCCATCGCACCTCATGACGACGTAGAAGCGCCCCAGTGCATCCACCGCCACCTTGCGCCCCGTGTTCGTGTTGGCCGTGGTGCAGCTCAGCGTCCCGCTGACGAGCGTGGGGGGCACATTCGAGAAGGCATCCAGTTGGCAAGCGGCATCGCAGCCATCCCCGGGGGTCGTGCCGCCATCGTCGCACTGCTCTCCCGTGATGCTGTCCACCAGGCCGTCGCCGCACAGCTCCACGCCCTGGCAGTCCGCTCGGCAGCCGTCCCCCGCGACGCGGTTGCCGTCGTCACACACCTCACCCGAATCAACGGTGCCGTCCCCGCAGACAGGCGGCCCCCTGACGGTGACGCTGACCGTGGCGGTGTTGGAGGTCAGCGCGCCATCGCTGGCCGTGAAGGTGAACGGGTCCTCCCCCTGGAAGTCCGCGGCCGGCGTGTAGAGCCACTGGGCGCCCGTCCCGGACAGGGTCCCGTAAACGGGGGGAGTCGTCACGGTGTACGTGAGCGCGTCACCGTCCACGTCCGTGGCCGCCAACGTGATGGGCGTCGACGTGTTGTAGCCCACCGTCACCGTGGCGGAGGCAGCCACGGGCGCGTCATTGACCGGGGTCACCGTGACCGAGACGGTGGCCGTTGCCTGCTTCCTTCCGTCGGAGACCGTGACCTGGAAGGCGTCCTCTCCGGCGAAGTTCGCGTTCGGGGTGTACGTCACCGTGGCCCCTGAGAGCGTGAGCGTGCCATGGCCCGGCGTGGTGAAGGCGAAGGCAAGCGCGTCGCCATCCGGGTCCGCCGCGGGGAGGGTGATGTCCACCGAGGTGTCCTCGGGCGTGGTCGCGTGGACGTCCTCGACCGTGGGCGCTGAGTTGTTGTCGCAGACGCTCGGCTGTCCCGTGCAGGTGTAGCCCGGCTCCACTTCGCAGACGCTGTTGCAGCCGTCTCCAGAGAGCTGATTGCCGTCGTCACAGACTTCGGGTCCGCCCAGCACCCCATCACCACAGAGGACCCGCAGCGACGTCTCCACCGCGTCCACCAGGTAGAGCGCGAGCACCGCGCCCCTCAGGCGCACGTAGCGATAGGGCACGTTCCCCGGGTACCTCGCCACCGCCACGTGCGTCCCCAGGCCCAGCTCCACCAGGTGCAACGGGCTGGAGCCAATGAACGTCCCATCCGCCTTCAGGAAGTCCACCTGGGCCACCAGCGCCAATGACAGACCCTTGTAGTAGACGCGCAGGTCGCCGGTGCCCTCCTCGCCCTGGCCCAGGTCCAGCACCAGCGCCGAGTTGAGCAAGCCCAGCAGTGTCGCGGCCTGCCCGTCCGGAGCGCCCAGCGCCGCGCCCGCGTTGAGCACCGTCGCCGTGGTGCCCGACGCCACCGCGTCCGCATACGGGTCCCACATCAACAAGGCCTCCGGACGTTCACGCGTCAACGCCCCGTCATCCCCTTGCGACGCTCCCCTCTCCTCCGGGGCCTCCACACCGCACGCCCCCAGCGACAAGGCCAGCATCACACCCAGCCCCCACGACCCCAGCACACCAGGACGACTTTGCATTGAGTGTCCCCCACCGAGGAGCAGGATGGAGTCCAGGATGGACCATCCCCCCAGGGAATGAACGACGCCTCTCCTCGCACCCGGCAGCTCGGCGCGCAAGACATGGATGGCCAACGTCCTCAGGCCATCTGCCGACAAGCACTTGAGTCGCATGGATACAACAACCATTGATGCAAGAAGAGGGAGGGCACACTCAACCGGTCAGGGCAACGGAACCTGCCAACGTGAATGAGACAGTGGATTCGTGAGATTACTGCGCAGCCTGATGTGAGTTGGCAATCCGCGCGGGGTTGTTGCTCCAGACGGCGTTCGGTAGGGCCTGCGGCTTCGGTGGGCCGCGAGAGAAGCGCTCTGGGTGGGCGTCGTAGGCCGCCGCGAGCACGTCGGCTCGGGCCGCGAGACGCGCTTCAGCGTGGTCGTAGTGCACGTCGTGGGGCGTCAGCAGATCCAGCCCCGCGGTGGTGCTCCTTGTTGTACCAGCGGAAGAAGTCGCCGCAGCAGCCTTGGGCGTCCTCAAGGCAGCCCAAGCGGTGGGAAAGTCAGGCCGGTACTTCAGCGTCTTGAAGTGGGCCTCGCTGAAGGGGTTGTCGTTGGAGACGTGGGTCCTGGAGTGAGTCTTCGTCACGCCGAGGCCCGCCATCAGCAGGGCCACGGGCTTGGACGTCATGGAGGAGCCGCGGTCGGCGTGAATCGTCAGCTGCCGGGTGGGCTTCGCCGGGCCGTTCAGCCTGGCAATATCCCAACGTAGGCCATGTCATTCCCGAACTGAGGCTCATCCCGCCCGCCACGCTTGCGGTCCAGGCAGCGGTGTTCCGAGTGGAATCCTCGCGAGTTCGGGGAGCAGCTCATACGCAGGGAGGGGCCCCAGACCCTCCAGCTCCGCGAGCCGCAGGAGCGCCAGCCCGTCGAGGTAGACCCTCCCCGTCGTCGCCGCGACCTCCTCGTCGAAGTCGAGCTGCTTGCGATAGGCGCGATACTCACGCCTGCGTTCGGCCACGAGCGTCTGGAGCGCCTGGGAGAAACGATCCGGATCCTTCTCCATCAGCTTACGACATGCGTGCAATCGCATGTCCGGGTCGCCCTGCTCCACCACGATCGCCCAGCGCTCCAGCGTCAGTTCCAGTCCCGCGATGTCTCGGGGCGCGAGCATCCAGAGGTGCAGGAAGCGGGAGAAGAGAAAGTCCTCTTCGTATTCGAGGTCCTGCGCATGCCGCGTCGGGGAAAGGCGTGCGATGGCACGAGCCGCGTCCAGGTCACCGGAGGCCAGCGCATCACTGAAGCCGCAGTTGTCACTGGCGAGCAGGAATCCCGGTTCGCAGCCCTGCTCCTCTTGAGATGTACGCTCCAGCAAGGCGAGCCGTGCCTGTCCGGACTTGCAGAGGAGGTCCGCGAATCCTTCCATGTCCGAGTCTTGAAGCAGGGTGCAGAGCGCCAATACCCGGTAGCACACCGCTGCATTCGAGAAGAGTTCGGCCGAGGGCTCGTGCGCTTGCGCGAGGGCCTCCAGCGTTTCCGCAAGGTTCAAGGATTGATTGTGGCGAGCGTTCTCGACGTAGTCGTGACTCATGGAGTCAGGGCCACCCTGGCACCGTCAGGATAGAAGGTAGGGCCCATGTGAGCTTGCCCGGTTTTCGTGGACAGGTGGGTTACGCAGCCAACGGCACCTGTGAGGCGGCCTTCTCGAACTCGACGGGGCTGACGTAGCCGAGCGAGGAGTGCCGCCGCTTGCGGTTGTAGAACACCTCGATGAACTCGAACAAGGCGGACTTCGCGGACTCGCGCGTCAGGAAGTCTACCTCGTGCACCAACTCCGTCTTCAGGGTGGAGAAGAAGCTCTCCGCCACGGCGTTGTCCCAGCAGTTGCCTTTGCGACTCATGCTGCACTGGATGCCGCGGGCGGCGAGGGCTCGCTGGTAGTCTTCACTGGCGTATTGGCTGCCGCGATCCGAGTGGTGCAACAGCCCCTTGGGGGGACGGCGGCCCTTGAGCGCCATGTCGAGGGCCGAGAGCACCAGGTGCCGGTCGATGCATCGGTCCATGGCCCAGCCGATGACGCGCCGACTGAAGAGGTCCAGCACGACGGCCAGGTACAACCAGCCCTCTCGCGTGGGCACGTAGGTGATGTCCGTCACCCAAGCCCGGTCGGGCTTGGATGGATTGAAGTCGCGAGCGAGCACGTTGGGTGCCACCGGCAGGCCGTGCTTGGAGTCCGTGGTGTGCACGAAGCGCCGGCGCCGACGGGCCCGCAGCCCGGCCTCGCGCATCAGCCGGGCCACGCGATGCCGGCCTACGTGCTGCCCCTGCGCCTTCAGCTCGGCGCGCACACGCGGGCTGCCGTAGGTGCGGCGGCTGTCCTGGTGCACCTGCTGGATTCGCTCCGCCAGCGCCGCATTGGCCTTCTGGCGGGCGGACGCCTCCCGCCCCTCCCAGGCGTAGTAGCCCGCTCGCGACACCTCCAGCACACGACACAGCAGGGCTACCGGGTAGCTCGCCTTCTTCTCCTGGATGGCCGCGAACCTCACGTGCTCTCCCTGGCGAAGAAGGCCGCCGCGTTTTTTAGGATTTCACGCTCCATCCGCAGCTGGCGTACCTCGCGGCGCAGCTGGGCGAGTTCTTCCTTCTCACCCGTCGTCAGCGCCCCGGACGGCCCCTGGCCTGCATCGGTTCGTGCCTGCCTCACCCAGGTTTCCAGGGCGCTGCGCGTCAGGTCCAGGTCCTTGGCCACCTGCGCCCGGGACTTGCCCTCCTCCAGCACCTGCTTCACCACCCGGGCCTTGAACTCCGGCGTGTACTTCCTTCGCTCTCGTCTCGGCATCATCGTGGACATCCTTCGGTCACCTCATCTCGGGTGTCCACAAAACCCGGGGAGGCTCAATGATCCCCTCCTGCTCGAAGAGGTCCTTGAGGTCCCCTCGCACGACGGGAATCGATGGGACCGTGGCCGTGCGGAAGAGCCTGGCTCCGGGAGTGATTTTGTTCTCGTCCAGGGCAAGGCGCCTTACGAACACGAGGCGACGGGGATTGAACTCACTCGCATCTCCTTCGCTGCGAGCCATGTCCACACAATCCTGGGCCCCAATAACATTCGCGATATAGCAGTCTTCACTGGCGACGCGCCCACGGTGATTGAGGAGCGTGAAGCGAAGAAATTCGATGTCGGCACCCGCATGGCGCTCAAGGAGCGCTTTCATTCTCGCGGAAACCATGAGGTACCCGAGTGCATTGGGAATGACGTCAGCGATCTTCAACCCCTTCTCCTCCTTGGCCCTCTGGAAGCGCAACCCAGACGGATAGGCATCACCCATGCGCACGCCAAGGCCGGGCTTGTGGATGTCGGGCATGCCGTCTGGCATCTTGAAGATGGCGCAGTGTCCATCCAACACCTCACTCACCAGCAGGAAATACTTGTTCGCCCCTTGGGGGACCGAGGACATTTCCATCTCCTGTTGCGCCAATTCACTTCGCATACAACCGGTAAGCCGACCGAGCCCGGTGAAACCTTCGGACACCATGGGAATCGTGTGTCCACGCGCGGGCTCGTTTTGATGGGCCTCCTCGTCATGGACTGACACCTCGTCCACAGGCGCAATGCGCAGGATGCCCCCACTGCTGGCGACGCAGCTGCTTTCCACGTCCAACCCCAACGCAGACACCACTCCCATGCCAGTGACCGCAAGCACACGGCATACGAACCTTTCATACCATGTCATCCAGGGGGCTCGCCATGGGCAGGACATTCCACGGGGCCGCCGGAGGTCGAGTCCTCCAGCGGCCCGTGAATCACCACCTGCTCAGTTCGCGGTGAACGTCGTGTCGTTGCGGTACAGCAACGTCTGGGACCAGTCCGCCGTGTAGACCAGCGTGTCCACGCGGTAGGTGCCCGCGCCCAGCGACGTGGGGATGACGAACGCGGACATGTAGGAGCGCGTCTGGCCCGCGGTGATGACCTGCGCCGTGCACGCGCGGTCCGTCACCAGCGCTGAGTTGCCCGCATTGCGAATCTCATACTTCACCACCACCGTGCGCGCGGAGGACGGCGTGACGGAGCCCGTCACGTTGAACGTCTGGCCGCGCGCCACCCTCGTCGGGCTCACCGTCGCCTTCGTCGTGGTGGGCTGCGACGTCGGGGGCGGCTGCGTGATGCCCGCGTAGGAGTTCTTGAAGACCGCCGCGGCGTTGGGGAACTCCGCAACGAAGGTGTTGCCGCCGTTGTTGGCCACGTTTTGAGATTCTACATGTCAATCAATCCCTGACGTTTTTCACGGAGCGTGGGCGTCCGCCGATACGCGCCGGGTCCCACGCCCCAGCGGCGCTTGAAGGCCTTGCTGAACGCGGGCGCGCTCTCGTAGCCCGCGCGCTCGGCGATGGCGTCCAGGCTGTCATCGGATTCGTGCAGCCAGCGCGCGGAGCGGGTCATCCGCCAGTTGGACAGGTATTGCAGCGGTGTCTCGCCCACCAGCGCGTGGAAGCGCGCGGCGAACCCGGAGCGAGACAGGCCCACGGCCGCCGCCAGTCGCTCCACCGTCCAGGGGTCGCCGGGCCGCTCGTGCATGAGGGACAGCGCGTTTCCAATGGCCGGATCCGCCAGGGCCTTCCAGCCCGCCTCGCCCGGCTTCGCGAGCACGGCCTGGGCGCGCAGCGCGTGCACCAGCAGCACGTCCGCCAGCCGTCCGAGCACGAGCGCGCTCCCCGGTCCCGGCGCGGCGGTCTCCGCGGAGATGAGCTGCACCGTGGCCGCGAGCCAGGGCGCCCTGCCGGGCTCCTGCGTGGACAGGTGGATGACGGAGGGGAAGGCGCGCAGCAGCGGATGCGTGGCGCCCGCCCCCAGTTGGAAGCAGCCGGTGATCAGCGTGGTGCCCGCGCCGGGCCCGCCCAGCCGGAGGGGCACGCCCGCGGAAGCCCGGAGCTGCTCGTTGGAGATGAAGTCGCGGACCGCTGGCGCCTTCCGGGTGCCATCGTCCAGCACGTGGGCGGGCGCACGCGGCAGCAGCACCACGTCGCCCGCGGACATGAACACCGGCTTCGCCGTGCCCTCCACCTGGAGGCGCAGGCTGCCCCGCGCCACCACGTAGAACGAGGCGTTCGCCTTGCGCGGCATGCGCAGCGCCCATGGCGCGCCCAGGTCGACGCGGCCGAAGAGCAGCGTCTTGAAGCGCAGGGTCTCCAGCACGTCGGAGACGACGTCGGTCTTTTCGTCCACGGGCATTGGACTCCTGGACAGTTCTTTTGGACGCAGTGACATTGAGCGTCCATAACGCCAGCCCCATTCTAGGTCCATCACCTCTCGATGGAGCCTCCCATGGACCGCACCGCAGCCCCTTCCCCCGACCTGGCCCGCGTGATGGACGCGCACCTCGCGCTCATCGGCACGGATGTCGAACGCTGGCTGAGCCTGTTCGCCGACGACGCCGTCGTTGAATTCCCCTACGCCCCCTCGCTCGGCGCGTCCTCGCGCCTGGAGGGCATCGAGGCCATCCGGGGCTACTTCGTGCCCATCACGCAGCGGTTCCAGGGGCTCGCCTTCACGGACCTCCGGCGCTACCCGACCACGGACCCGGACGTCGCCTGGATGGAGGTCCACGGCACGGCGACCCTGCTGCCGGGCCACGTGCACTACGAACAGGACTACGTGATGCGGCTGCACCTGCGCGAGGGACGCATCGTGCGCTACGCCGAGTACTGGAACCCCATGGCCGTCCCGTCGTCCTTCGTGAAGGAGCAGGCATGAAGCCGCGCATCCTCGTCATCGGCGCCGCTGGCAACACGGGCCGTCCCCTCGCGCAGGGGCTGGTCGCGGAAGGGTTCCGGGTGCGGACCGCCACGCGGAGCACCACGCCCCCGCTCGCGTCCGCCGAACATGTGCGCTTCGACTGGGCGGACCCCACGACGCACGACGCGGCGCTGGAGGGGGTGGACCGGATGTACCTGCTGGCCCCCGGGCTGGTGGAGGACCCCTCCGTCCTCATGTGCCCCTTCATCGAACGCGCGTTGGCGCGGAGCGTGCGGCGCGTGGTCGTGCTCAGCGCCTCCGCCATCCCGGAGGGAGCCCCGGGAATGGGGCAGGTGCACCGCCTGCTGCGCGAACGCGCTCCGGAGTGGAGCGTGCTGCAGCCCTCGTGGTTCATGCAGAACTTCACCGACCCGCGCCACCACCACGGGGCGAGCCTCCGGCGCGACGGCACGCTGAGGTCCGCCACGGGCGAGGGACGCGTGGGGTTCGTGGACGCGGCGGACATCGCGGCGGTGGGCGTCCGCGCGCTCGCGGATGAGGCCTCGCATGACACCGCGCACGTCATCACCGGGCCGCGGGCCCTGAGCTACGACGACCTCGCGGCGGTCATCTCGAAGGTGGCGGGCCGGCCCGTCCAGCACGTGCACCTGGGCCCGGAGGAGGCGCGAAGACACATGCAGGACGCGGGCATGCCGGAGACCTACGCGCGCCTGCTCGTGGGGCTGGACGCGCTCATCCGCGAGGGGGCCGAGGACCGCGTGACGGACACCGTGCAACGCATCACGGGAAGGCCGCCGCGCGACTTCGAGTCCTTCGCTCGGGCCCACGCCAGCGTCTGGCGTTGACCCCGGCGGGCCTGACGCCGGACGCGAGGGGCCCACGGTGTGCAGCCGCACCCGGGCCGCGCCGTCACGCATGGGCGGTGGCTTCGCTTGGGGGGGCCTGGTGACTACATGGCGCCCCCCGCCACCATCCCATTGCCCCGGGCTGGCATTGCGCCTATGGGAAGGGAACGGCACGGTCCGTCGGACGGTGCTCCCCTTCCCGCGAGGACGCCGCATGTCGTCAGAGCCTCTTCCCATCGCCACCCAGTTCCCTCCCCCTCCCGTCGAGGAATGGCGTCGGCTGGTGGACAAGGACCTGAAGGGCAAGCCCTTCACGGTGCTCCAGTCGCCCCTGGAAGGCGGCCTGTCCCTCCAGCCGCTCTACACGCCCCAGGACGCTCCCGCCCCCTCCGAGCCCCCCGGCGTCGCACCCTACGTGCGGGGCACCCATCCCCTGGGCCACACCGAAGGGGGCTGGGTGGTGTGCCAGGAGTACGCCGGCCCCGACGTGGCCCGGACCGCCGAAGCGCTCCACAACGACCTGGAGCGCGGCTCCCAGGGCGTCTGGCTGGTGTTGGACGCGCCGCACGGCGTGGAGGTGAAGGACGCGGCCACGCTGGAGCGCCTGCTCGCGAACGTGCCGCTGGACCGCACGCCGGTGCACTTCGAGCCGACCACCGACCTGCTCACGCCCGCCTCCCTCTTCCTCCAGTTCGCCCAGAAGCGCGGCGTCGCGAAGCAGGCCCTGAAGGGCAGCCTGGGCATCGACCCCGTGGGCGCGCTGGCCCGCCTGGGCACGGCGCGGGTGGACGTGACCGCGACCCTGGCCAAGGCCGCGCCGCTGGTGACGTCGCTGTTGAAGGACGCTCCGGGCCTGCGCCCGCTGCTCGTGTCGTCGCGGGCCTGGGCGGACGCGGGCGCCACGTCCGTGCATGAGCTGGCGTGGGCCATCGCCACCGGCGTGGAGTACCTGCGCGAGCTGGAGCGCGCGGGTGTGGCCCCCGGCGACACGGCGCGCTCCCTCCAGTTCGCCCTGTCCGTGGGCGGCCAGTTCTTCCCGGAGATCGCCCGGCTGCGCGCGGCGCGGCTGCTCTGGTCCAAGGTCGTCGCCGCCTCCGGAGGTCCGCCGGAGTCGCAGGCCATGGTGCTGCACGCGCGCACCGCCAGCGCCACCAAGACGCAGCGCGACCCGTGGGTGAACATCCTGCGCGCCACCGCGGAGTCCTTCGCCGCCGTGATGGCGGGCGCGGACAGCGTGAGCACGTCCCCCTACGACGAGCCCCTGGGCACGCCCGACGAACAGGGCCGGCGCCTCGCGCGCAACACGCAGCTCATCCTGCGCGACGAGTCCAGCCTCAACCGCGTCGCGGACCCCGCGGGCGGCAGCTACTACCTGGAGCAGCTCACCGGCGACATCGCCCGCGCGGCCTGGGCGGAGTTGCAGCGCATCGAGGCCCTGGGCGGCATCACGAAGGCGCTCGTGCAGGGCGACGTGGCCCGCGTCCTCGCGGAGACGCGCGCCGCCCGTGACAAGGCCGTGCGCACCCGGAAGCTGCCCATCGTGGGCGTCAGCGAGTTCCCCCACCTGAACGAGGCCCCCGTGCGGCGCGAGGCCCACGCCGCCGCGCCCGTGCAGGGCGAGGGCGTCGTCGCGCCGCCGCGCCCCTTCCGGATGTCGGAGGCCTTCGAGTCCCTGCGCGACGCGAGCGACCGCTACCACGCCGCGCACGGCGTCCGTCCGCGCGCCTTCATGGCGAACCTGGGCACGGTGGCGGAGCACACCGCGCGCTCCACCTGGATCTCCAACGTGCTGGCCGTGGGCGGCATCGAAGCCGACGAACACCGGGGCTTCCCGGACGCGGCCGCCGCCGCGGAGCTGTTCGCGAAGGCGGGCACGACGCTCGCCGTCATCTCCGGCCCGGACTCGCTCTACCCGGAGCAGGTGCCCGCGCTCGTCGCGGCCCTCAAGGCGAAGGGGGCGCGCACGGTCGCCGTCGCGGGCCGTCCCGGTGAGCACGAGGCCGCCTTCCGCGCGGCCGGTGTCGATACCTTCCTCTACGCAGGAGCGGACCTGTTCCAGCTCCTGAAGACGCTGCACGCGCAGCTGGGAGTGGCCTGATGCGCCCCACCGTTCCGGACTTCTCCCGCGTCGCCTTCGACGCCCCCGAGACGCAGCCCGCGCCCGCCGCGCTCGACGCGCAGCGCGCCCACGCGAGTGAAGCCACGCGCGCCGCCGAGCGCTGGGACACCCCCGAGGGCATCCCCGTCAAGCCGCTCTACGGCCGCGAGGACCTGGAGGGCGTGGAGCACCTGGGCTCGCTGCCCGGCCTGCCCCCGTTCGTGCGCGGCCCCTACGCCACCATGTACGTGCAGCAGCCGTGGACGGTGCGCCAGTACGCGGGCTTCTCCACCGCGGAGGCGTCCAATGCCTTCTACCGGCGCAACCTGGCGGCCGGCCAGAAGGGCCTGTCCATCGCGTTCGACCTGGCCACGCACCGGGGCTACGACAGCGACCATCCGCGCGTCGCGGGCGACGTGGGCATGGCGGGCGTGGCCATCGACTCCATCAAGGACATGCGCATCCTGTTCGACCGAATCCCGCTCGACCAGATGAGCGTGTCGATGACGATGAACGGCGCCGTCCTGCCCGTGCTCGCGCTCTACGTGGTCGCGGCCGAGGAGCAGGGCGTGAAGCCCGAGCAGCTCAGCGGGACCATCCAGAACGACATCCTCAAGGAGTTCATGGTCCGCAACACGTACATCTATCCGCCCGGACCCTCGATGCGAATCATCGGGGACATCTTCAAGTACACGGCGGAGAAGATGCCGCGCTTCAACAGCATCAGCATCAGCGGCTACCACATGCAGGAAGCCGGCGCGACGCAGGACCTGGAGCTGGGCTACACGCTGGCGGACGGCGTGGAGTACGTGCGCGCGGGCCTCGCCGCCGGCCTGGGCGTGGACGCGTTCGCCCCGCGCCTGTCGTTCTTCTGGGCCATCGGGATGAACTTCTTCATGGAGGTGGCGAAGATGCGCGCCGCCCGCCTCCTCTGGGCCCGCCTCATCAAGGGCTTCAACCCGAAGAGCGACAAGAGCCTGGCGCTGCGCACCCATTGCCAGACGTCCGGCTGGAGCCTCACCGCGCAGGACGTCTACAACAACGTCGTGCGCACCTGCGTGGAGGCCATGGCCGCGACGCAGGGCCACACCCAGAGCCTGCACACCAACTCGCTGGACGAAGCCATCGCGCTGCCCACCGACTTCAGCGCGCGCATCGCCCGCAACACCCAGCTCTACCTCCAGTTGGAGAGCGGCACCACGCGCGTCATCGACCCGTGGGGCGGCAGCTACTACGTGGAGCGCCTCACCCACGAGCTGGCCCAGAAGGCCTGGGGCCACATCCAGGAAGTGGAGGCGCTGGGCGGCATGACCAAGGCCATCGAGGCGGGCCTGCCCAAGCTGCGCATCGAAGAGGCCGCCGCGCGCACCCAGGCGCGCATCGACTCCGGGCGTCAGGCCATCATCGGCGTGAACAAGTACCCGCCGGAGCGCGAGGACCGCATCGAGATCCTCAAGGTGGACAACTCCGCCGTGCGCGAGTCCCAGATTGCCCGCCTGCGCGAGCTGCGCGCCGAACGCAACGCGGAGGACGTGCGCCGCCGCCTGGACGCGCTCACCGAAGCGGGCCGCCGCAACGAAGGGAACCTGCTGGCGCTCGCCATCGACGCGGCGCGGGCGAAGGCCACCGTGGGTGAGATCAGCGACGCGCTCGAGAAGGTCTACGGGCGCTACGAGGCCACCGTGAGGAGCGTGTCCGGGGTGTATTCGGCGGAGGCCGGAGGGGCGCAGGGCATCGCGGAGGCGCGGGCGAAGGCGGACTCCTTCCTCGCGCGCTTCGGCCGCCGGCCGCGCATCCTCATCGCGAAGATGGGCCAGGACGGCCATGACCGGGGACAGAAGGTCATCGCCACCGCGTTCGCGGACCTGGGCTTCGACGTGGACATCGGGCCGCTGTTCCAGACGCCGGAGGAGTCCGCGCGCCAGGCGGTGGAGAACGACGTACACGTCGTGGGCGCCAGCTCCCTGGCGGCCGGCCACCTCACGCTCGTACCGCAGCTCAAGCAGGCCCTGAAGGCGCTGGGCCGCGAGGACATCATGGTGGTGGTGGGCGGCGTCATCCCCGCCCAGGACTACGAGCAGCTCAAGGCCGCGGGCGCCGCCGCCATCTTCGGCCCCGGCACCGTCATCGCGAAGGCGGCCCTCGAACTGCTCGACAAGCTGGCCGCCGCGCTGGAGGAAGAGGCGTGAAGTCGCTGCCCGCGGACACCTACGTGGACGGCGTGCGGGCGGGTGACCGGGCGGTGCTCGCGCGCGCCATCACCCTGGTGGAGAGCGAACACCCGCGCCACGCGGCGCTCGCGCAGGAGGTCCTCACGCGGCTCCTGCCCTCCACCGGCAGGAGCCGGCGCGTGGGCATCAGCGGCGTGCCGGGCGTGGGCAAGAGCACCTTCATCGACGCGCTGGGCATGCACCTGGTCGGACACGGGCACCAGGTGGCGGTGCTCGCCATCGACCCGTCCAGCAGCGTGTCCGGCGGCAGCATCCTGGGCGACAAGACGCGCATGTCGCGGCTGGCGCGCGAGCCCGCCGCGTACATCCGCCCCAGCCCCTCCAGCGGCACGCTGGGCGGCGTCGCGCGCAAGACGCGGGAGACGCTGCTGCTCTGCGAGGCCGCGGGCTTCGACGTGGTGCTGGTGGAGACGGTGGGCGTGGGCCAGTCCGAAACCGTGGTCGCGGACCTGGTGGACTTCTACCTGGTGCTGATGCTCGCGGGCGCGGGCGACGAACTGCAGGGCATCAAGCGCGGCATCCTGGAGGTGGCGGACATGGTCGCCATCAACAAGGCGGACGGCGACAACAAGCTCGCCGCGGCCCAGGCGCGCAGCCAGTACCGCGCCGCCCTGCACCTGATGCGCCCGGGCGCGGAGCCGGTCGTCACGACGTGCAGCGCCATGGAGGGCACCGGCATCGACCTGCTGTGGGACTCCGTGGAGTCCGTCGTCGCCCAGCGCGAGGCGTCCGGAGCGCTGGCCCAGCGCAGGACCCAGCAGCAGGTGGGCTGGATGTGGGCCATGGTGAACGACGGACTGCGGGCGGCCCTGCGAGCGCACCCCGACGTGGCCGCCCTCGTCCCCCGTCTGGAGCAGGACGTACGCGAAGGGCGCGCGACGCCCACGTCGGCCGCACTGCAGGTGCTGGGGGCCTTCCTTCCGCGTACGCAGGCCTGACGGGCCGCGTCGTGCGGACGGCAATGCCTGTCCCAATCGCTTGCCGGGCCCTCACCGCACTCCTAGTGTACGCCCGTGCGACACCCCCAACCGACGACCGCTCCCCAGCCCTACAAGCCGCGCTTCCACGTCCGCATCGTCACGGCCGCCAGCCTGTTCGATGGACACGACGCCGCCATCAACGTGATGCGCCGCCTGATGCAGTCCTCGGGCGCGGAGATCATCCACCTGGGGCACAACCGCTCCGTGGCGGAGATCGTCGACTGCGCCATCCAGGAGGACGCCCAGGGCATCGCCCTCACGTCCTACCAGGGCGGCCACGTCGAATACTTCAAGTACATGATCGACCTGCTGCGCGAGCGCGGCGCGAACATCAAGGTGTTCGGCGGCGGCGGCGGCACCATCCTCCCCACTGAAATCGAGGAGCTGCACCAGTACGGCGTCACGCGCATCTACTCGCCGGACGACGGCCGGGCCATGGGCCTGCAAGGGATGATCGACGACCTCATCTCCCAGTGCGACTTCGAGGTCCGTCCCCCGGACTTCAAGCCCCTCCTGAAGCAGCCCCTGCCGCGCGAGCCCGCGCGCATCGCGTCGCTCATCACCATCGCGGAGAACTTCGCGGAGGCCGGCGAGGAGCTGAGAGCCGCGCTTGCGAACGCCCGCGTGGAGCACCCGCGCGTGCCCGTGCTGGGCATCACCGGCACCGGCGGCGCCGGCAAGTCCAGCCTCGTGGACGAGCTGGTGCGCCGCTTCCTGGCGGACTTCCCGGACAAGACGCTCGCCGTGCTGTCGGTGGACCCGTCCAAGCGCAAGTCCGGCGGCGCGCTCCTGGGCGACCGCATCCGGATGAACGCCATCGACAACCCGCGCGTCTACATGCGCTCCATGGCGACCCGGCAGAGCAACCTGGCGCTGTCCCGGCACGTGGCCCACTCCATCGAGGTCTGCAAGGCGGCGGGCTTCGACCTCATCGTGGTGGAGACCTCCGGCATCGGTCAGTCGGACACGGAGATCACCGAGCACTCGGACGTGGCGCTCTACGTGATGACGGCCGAGTACGGCGCGGCGACGCAGCTTGAGAAGATCGACATGCTCGACTTCGCGGACGTCATCGCCATCAACAAGTTCGACAAGCGCGGCTCGCTGGACGCGCTGCGCGACGTGCGCAAGCAGTGGCGGCGCAACCACAACGCCTTCACCCTGCCCGAGGACGCGGTGCCCGTGCACGGCACCATCGCGTCGCAGTTCAACGACCCGGGCATGAACACGCTCTACCGGGCCATCATCGACGCGCTGGTGAAGAAGACGGGCGCGTCGCTGCCGTCCGGCTTCGCGCTCACGCCCGGCATGAGCGAGAAGAAGTGGATCATCCCCCCGGAGCGCACCCGCTACCTGGCGGAGATCGTCGAAGCCTGCGAGTCCTACGACGGCTTCGTGCGCGCCCAGGCCGCCATCGCCCGGCGCATGTACCAGTTGCACGGCACCATCCAGGCCCTGCGCACCAACGTGGGCAAGAAGCGCCTGGAAATCGTTGAACCCAAGGACGCCTCCGACGTGGTGCAGGTGACGGAGCGCGTGGAGGGCGAGCCCGCGT
The DNA here is from genome assembly GCF_026626625.1 of Corallococcus sp. BB11-1. Classification (NCBI taxonomy): domain Bacteria; kingdom Pseudomonadati; phylum Myxococcota; class Myxococcia; order Myxococcales; family Myxococcaceae; genus Corallococcus; species Corallococcus sp. BB11-1. The sequence goes on from NZ_JAPNJY010000031.1 coordinate 384,233, forward strand.
ACCTGGGTGACCTGGTCGCCCTGTACCAGGACCTGGAGAGCCGCCTGCACGCGGACTGCCGGCGCCTGCTGGCGGAGTGGCCGGCCACGAAGAAGCGCTACGCCGCGTCCAAGTACCAGTTCCAGGTGCGCGACAAGGTCATCGAGCTGGACCTCATCTCCGAGTCCCTCTCCCACCTGCGCATCCCCAAGATCTCCCTGCCCCGGTATGAAGACTGGGGCGACATCCTCACCTGGCTGCTGCGGGAGAACGCGCCGGGCGCCTTCCCGTTCACCGCGGGCGTCTTCCCGCTCAAGCGCGAGGGCGAGGACCCCGCGCGCATGTTCGCGGGCGAGGGTGGCCCGGAGCGCACCAACAAGCGCTTCCACTACGTGTCGCGCGGCCTGCCGGCGAAGCGCCTGTCCACGGCGTTCGACTCGGTGACGCTGTACGGCGAGGACCCGGACCACCGGCCGGACATCTACGGCAAGGTGGGCAACTCCGGCGTGTCCATCGCCAACGTGGACGACGCGAAGAAGCTCTACTCCGGCTTCGACCTGGCGGACCCGTCCACCTCCGTGTCGATGACCATCAACGGCCCCGCGCCCATGCTGCTGGGCTTCTTCCTCAACGCCGCCGTGGATCAGCAGTGCGAGAAGTGGATCCGCGCGCAGGGCAAGGTGGAGGAGGTCGAGAAGCGCATCGAGGAGCTCTACAAGGCGCGCGGCGTGCCGCGTCCGCGCTACCAGGGCGAGCTGCCCCAGGGCAACGACGGGCTGGGCCTGCTGCTGCTGGGCGTGTCCGGCGACGAGGTGCTGCCCCCGGAGGTCTACGCGAAGATCCGCGCGCAGACGCTCCAGGCGGTGCGTGGCACCGTGCAGGCGGACATCCTCAAGGAGGACCAGGCGCAGAACACCTGCATCTTCTCCACGGAGTTCGCGCTCCGGGTGATGGGCGACATCCAGCAGTACTTCATCGACCAGAAGGTGCGGAACTTCTACTCGGTGTCCATCTCCGGCTACCACATCGCGGAAGCCGGGGCGAACCCCATCTCCCAGCTCGCGTTCACGCTGGCCAACGGCTTCACCTTCGTCGAGTACTACCTGTCGCGCGGGATGCACATCGACGACTTCGCGCCCAACCTGTCGTTCTTCTTCTCCAACGGCATGGACCCCGAATACGCGGTGCTGGGGCGCGTGGCCCGCCGCATCTGGGCCAAGGCCATCCGGGACAAGTACGGCGGCAACGACCGCTCCCAGAAGCTGAAGTATCACATCCAGACGTCTGGCCGGTCCCTGCACGCGCAGGAGATTGCCTTCAACGACATCCGCACCACGCTGCAGGCGCTGCTGGCGCTCAACGACAACTGCAATTCCTTGCATACCAACGCGTATGACGAGGCCATCACCACGCCCACGGAGGAGAGCGTGCGGCGGGCGCTGGCCATCCAGCTGGTCATCAACAAGGAGTTCGGCCTGTCGAAGAACGAGAACCCCAACCAGGGCTCGTTCATCATCGAGGAGCTGACGGACATGGTGGAGGCGGCGGTGCTGGCGGAGTTCCGGGCCATCTCCGAGCGCGGCGGCGTGCTGGGCGCCATGGAGCGCATGTACCAGCGCTCCAAGATTCAGGAGGAGTCGCTCTACTACGAGATGCAGAAGCATGACGGGACGCTGCCCATCATCGGCGTGAACACCTTCCTGGACCCCAAGGGCTCTCCCACCGTGACGCCGCCGGAGGTCATCCGCGCGACGAAGGAGGAGAAGGACTACGCCATCACCGCCCGCGACGCCTTCTGGAAGCGCAATGAGAAGACGTCCGCGCAGGCGCTGGAGGCGGTGCGCCGCGCCGCACTGGACAACGGCAACGTGTTCGGCGCGCTGATGGACGCCTGCAAGGTGTGCACGCTGGGCCAGCTGTCCCGCGCGCTGTACGAGGTGGGCGGGCAGTACCGGCGCAACATGTAGAGGACCGGGGGCGACCGCGCCTGTTCGCGGTCGCCCAGGGCCCTCCTGGCGTTCATCAGTACAGGCTCGCGGTGGGGCGGATGATGATTTCACTCACGTCCACGTCCGCGGGCTGGGCGATGGCGTAGGCGATGGACCGGGCGACGGCCTCCGCCGGGATCGCGCCCTTGCGGAACTCGCGCATCACCTCGCGGGCGTTCGGATCGGAGATGCTCTCCGCCAGCTCCGACGTCGTGACGCCCGGGGAGATCACCGTCACGCGGATGTCCGCGCCCACCTCCTGGCGCAGGCCCTCGGAGATGGCCATCACCGCGTACTTCGTGGCGCAGTAGACGGCCGCCGTCGGGCTCACCGCGTGCCCGCCAATGGACGACAGGTTGATGAACTGGCCCGCTTTCTGCCGCTTCATCACCGGCAGCCCCGCCGCGATGCCGTGCAGCACGCCCCGGATGTTCACGTCAATCATCCGGTCCCACTCGTCCACCTTCAGCATCTCCAGCAGCGACAGCGGCATCACGCCCGCGTTGTTGATGAGCACGTCCAGCCGCCCGAACTCCTTCAGCGTGAAGTCCACGAAGCCCTGCACGTCCTCGCGCTTCGTCACGTCCAGCGCCCGCACCCGCGCTTCGCCGCCCTTCGCCTTCAGCTCGGAGGCCAGCACCTCCAGCCGGTCCACCCGCCGCGCCCCCAGCACCACCTTCGCGCCCTGCTGGGCGAGCAGGCGGGCCGTCGCCTCGCCAATCCCGCTGCTCGCTCCCGTGATGGCCACCACCTTGCCCTGGATGTTCGTCGTCATGTGCCTGTCCTCGCGTGTGGGCCGGCGCGGAAGGCGCGCCGGCGACATGCACACCCTCTCAAGAGAGGTCCAGGGGGCGGTATCCGGATGCTCCCGGACTCTTGCCCATTCCTGCACGGGCGCCCCCGCCCCTTCGGGATTAAGACAGGCCCCGCATGACGACCGCACGTCCCGCCTCCCCCCTGAACCCGCACCTGTCCGCGCTGTCCACGCTGCTCAAGCGCCACGCGCCCACGGACGGCATCCACGCCACCGCCATTCCCCGGCTGGTCCTCATCCGCGCCTCGCGGCCCACCACGCCGCTGCATGTGCTGCATGAGCCGGCGCTGTGCATCGTGGCGCAGGGCCGCAAGCAGGTGCTGCTGGGCGACGAGTCGTATGTCTATGGCCCGGACCAGTGCCTGGTCGCGTCGGTGGACCTGCCTGTCACGGGGCAGGTCATCGAGGCCTCCCCCGCCATGCCCTACCTCTGCTTCCGGCTGGACCTGGAGCCCGGCCAGCTGGGCGCGTTGATGATGGAGGCCCAGCTGGAAGCGCCTGCGTCGCGTGGCATGGGGCGGGGACTGGCGCTGGGCCCGGTGGACCCTGCGCTGCTGGATGCGACGGCGCGCCTCGTGCGGCTCCTGGACACGCCGCGCGACATCCCCGTGCTGGCGCCGCTCGTCATCCGGGAGATCCTCTACCGCCTGCTGTCCGCGGAGAACTCCGCGCGGCTGCGGCAGATCGCCATGGCCGACAGCCGCCAGGAGTCTGTCACCCGCGCCATCCACTGGCTCAAGGCGCACTACGCCGCCCCCCTGCGCATTGAACGGCTGGCGCGCGCCGTCCACATGAGCCCGTCCGCGCTGCACCACCACTTCAAGTCCGTCACGGCGATGAGCCCGTTGCAGTACCAGAAGCAGCTGCGGCTCCAGGAGGCCCGCCGCCTGATGCTCGCGCAGGCGATGGACGCGGCGATGGCCGGGCACTCGGTGGGCTACGAGAGCCCTTCGCAGTTCAGCCGTGAATACAGCCGGATGTTCGGGGCGCCTCCCTCCCGCGACATCGCGCGGCTCCGCCAGTCGCTGGGCGCCACGCAGTAGCCCGAAGGCGCACCGCCCCCGGGGATGCCCTCTCCGTCCTCGCAATGACAGTCATGGCCCGGCTCCCAGGCACGGCGGCCCCGGGGTCCCATGGACACCCTGGCGCCCCATCCACAGCTTGAGCCCTCCCCCATGCCCCTGGCTCCACGAAGCCGAGCAGGGGTGCGCGCCCGGGAGGAGGGCTGAATGTCGCCGGATGAAGACGTGAAGCAGGGACTGAAGCGCACGGCCCTGTTGCGCACGGCACAGGAGCTGGAGCACCTGGCCCACGCAGCCCCGGCGGGGGGCGCCGTGCAGTTCCTCCAGGGTCCCCTCGCGCGGATCGCCGGAGCGCTGGACGCGGTGGCCCCTTCCGCCTTGCGCAAGCGCATGAGCGGAGCCCTCCAGAGCCTGAAGGGGGCCAAGACCGCGCTCTTCGTGGACAGGTTGTGCGAGCGGCTCTCCTTCGAGAAGACCAGCTCGCGGCTCTACGCGAGCCTCCTCCTCAAGACCCACGCGCTGGGCACCTACACGGGGGGCCCCTCTTCGGCGCGGCTCCTGGAGCTCCACAACCAGGAGCTGGAGCACCAGGCCCTGGTGCGCGAGGGCCTCTTGCGATTCGGAGTCCCGACCTCCCTGCGGACACCCTCCGGCGACGTCGCGGATTCACAGTCACAGGCGCTCATCCAGGCCGTGGATGCTCCGGGCACCTCGCTCCTGGAGGCACTGCGCGCGACGCTCGTCTCGGAGCTCATCAACAACGCCGGCTGGGCGGTGCTCGTCGACCTGGCCGCGGAGCTGGGGCCGTCCGACCTGGAGCAGTCCTTCCGCGAGGTCCTGCTCGCGGAGTCGCGGCACCTGACGGAGGTCACCGTCTGGGTCACGAACGGGACGTACACGGACGAAGCCTCCGCCCTCCGCTAAACGACAGATCGTGATTCTCGATGGGTTTCAGGCTGCGCGTCGTGCGGTGACGGCGCGCAGCACAGGGCTGGGCGTCGCCTGAGCGTTTCGCGCCTCCAGGTAGATGCCCACCTCGCCCATCAAGGCCTCCATGCTCTTGCACCGATGGTTGCGGGTGACGTTGGCGTGGACGTCCCACCACACGCGCTCAATCCGGTTTCCCTCGGGGCAGTACGGTGGCAGGAAGTGCAGCACGACGCGCCCGTCCAGCGCCGCCAGCGCCTTCTGTGTCACCTTGCTGGAGTGGGTGGCGGCGTTGTCCAGAATGAAGTGCAGGCGCTTCGCCTTGGGATAGGCCGCCGTCACCGCTCGCACCAGGTCGATGAAGAGCGCACTCGTCTTACTCTGCCCCTTCACCCACGTCAGTCTGCCAGTGCGCGCATCCAGGGCTCCGGCCACGTACTGCTTGCGGTTATTGCCCGGCGTCACCACCTCTCGCCGCTGCCCGGGCAGCATCCAATCGGGCCCGATTTTGGGGTTGAGGTGCACGTCCATCTCGTCCTCATAGAGAACGGGCTCCTTGGGCCGGGCATAGGTGGCCCGGCACTTCAATTGCCACAGGCGTTGACGCCGCCGCCGCGCGGGCCAGGGGCAGCGCACCACGGGCCGAGGCCGCTTGCGACGTGCGCCCACCGAGGCCAGCGCGCGTCCCATCGTCGCGGGCGACACCCGCACCCGGCCGCGACGCTCCACCTCGCGCGCCAGCAACTCGCGTGTCCACGTCGTGCGCCGCCAGCCGGACTGCTGCGGCGTCCCCGCCAGCACCCGGCACAAGGTTTCGCGGAACCGCACGTCCACCTTGCGCTGGCCGTTGAAGGCCCGGCCATCCCGCAGTCCCTCACGGCCACGCTCCTGGTAGCGCAGCACGGCGGACACCACAGTGGAGGTGGCACATAGCAGCTCCCGCGCTGCCTGGGCTCGCGACTGGCCCGCGGCCACCTTGGCCACCGCCAGGCACCGCCGCAGGGTGAGCGGGCAGCCAGTCTTCTCGCCCCACCGCATCAGGCGCCTGCGGTCACGACAGCACAGGCGCAGCTGTTGCCCTCCCTGAGGCAGGGCTCGCTTCTTCCTCCGGTTCTTGCGCACACAAGGCCGAACGGAGCGAGTCCCTGCCCCTTCCTCACGTTGCTCGCGCCAGCCTACTCTCCAGGCCGATCGGGAATCGTGCTCCGTCGTTTAGGGCACGGGGCGCCGGAGGGCGACCTTCGCGCGCACGGCTTCGATGAAGGCTGGCTTGTCCGCGCTCCCTCGCACGCGCTGGAAGTCCAGGCCCAGGTTCCCGGCGACCGCGCGCAGGTGCTCCAGACAGGGCTCGCCGTCGGGGGGCGCACCTTGCACGAACACCGGATGGCAGCGCGAGCAGTAGTTGACCACCCAGACGCGCTCGTCCGGCGGAATCTCCAGGGAGGCGGAGCTGCCGTCGCTCGCGCCGTCCACGGAGGGCTCGATGCGCCAGATGCCGGTGGCGTCACCGGCGCCCATCAGGACGTCCCGGTAGTTGAGGCTGGGGACGAACTCCCAGTCGCCCCAGTCGTAGCCAAACGGCCGCGTCTCGGTGCGACGGGCGCGGCCCCGCGCCTGTTCGAAGTCACGGGCGGTCGTGGGGGCGTCCCCGGCGGCGAAGAAGAACAGGTCCAGCACGGCATGGTCGTCGCCCATGCCCTCCTCCTCGCACTCCTGCCCCGCCTGCTCGCCACACTCGTACGTCGTCGGTGGACCACAGACACTGCACTGGTAGTCATGGACGCCCATGACGGGAGCATACGCGCGGCCCGTCACGGCGACGACGGGCCGCACGGGGACGGGCTGCGTTTGCGAAGGGCGGACGTTCGAGGGTCCCCCCACCGCTCAGTCGTCATCGTCGTCCCTGCCGCCGCCGCCCCCCCCGCCCCCTCCATCCGCGTCGTCAGTGATGTCGGTCAGCCCGTACTCCGGGACGTTGAAGGTGCACGTCAGCTCACCGCCGTCCTTGTAGCGATAGACGAAGTGGCCTTCAGCGTGGTCCAGGGCGATGCGGTCCAGCGTCACCGACCCCTCCACCGGAACCCCGGGCGCGGCGAGGTAGCCCTCGGCATCGCCCATGTTCCCCTTCCACTTCAGCACCAGCGACGTCTCCTCGGGGTCCAGCCGGTCCTCCCGGGGAAGCAGCTTCACGGTCTTCGAGCCGCCCTCCTGGATCTTGACGTCCTTCACCAGCTTGATGTCCACGCCGAAGTCCTGGAGGCCCTCGACGCCGTCCGGCGTGTAGGACAGCTCAATCGCCGTGCTCCGCGTCCCATCCTCCATGAAGTCGATGCGCGACAGGACGGCGTTGCTGGAGATGGGCCAGTTCACGCTCTGGCCCAGGTGGGTGCCCTTGCATTCCCCTGACGCCACGGGGGACTCACAGGCGGAGTTGAGCAGGGCACAGGCGAGCAACGGAAGCGCGGTACGCGACAGGAAACGGGTCATGTCCCCATCCTAGACGCGGAGTCCCCTACCTCCGCCAGGGGGCCTGGGGCCGCTACCCTGGCAATGCCAGTCATCGCGCCTCAAAGGGGTGTCAGCGAGGGCCCGACCGGGACACGCTGTCGCCGTTCGCGCCGTGCATCACGGCGTGCACGCTGAGCAGGCCCCCCACGGCGCCCGCGAAGCCGCCGGTGGTGATGAGGACCTGCGCGAAGCGGTGCAGCTCATCCGCGCTGGAGATGTGGACGAGGCCCGTGGCGCGCAGGGCCTCCTCCAGGACGAGGGCCCCCCGGGCGGGCCCCAGCACGGAGTTCAGCTTCGCGACCGCGATGCCATGCCAGTCTTTGGATTGGGGGCTCATCGCGAGGAGAACTTCGCTTCGAGCTCCGCGACCCGCTGCTCCGCGGCGAGCTTCTCCGCGCGCAGGCGCACCAGCGCGGTCTCGGTCTGCCGCGCCTGCTTCGCCACCTCCGCGAGGAGCGCCTCGGTGCGCCGCTGCGACTCACGCTGCTCGTGGATGTTCGTGTTGGTGCCCAACCACTGGAGGATGTGGCCGCTCGCGTCCCGTTCGGGCACCGCCCGCGCCAGATACCAGGCGTACTGCCCATCCGCCAGCCGGAGCCGGAACTCGACCTCGTAGCCTTCGCCCGTGCGCAGCGCGGTCGTCCAGCGCTCGATGGCCAGGGGCCGGTCCTCCGGGTGCAGGATGTTGAGCCAGCCCTCGGAGAGCAGGGTTTGCAGCGGCACGCCGAACTCGATGACCGCCCGGGGGCTCACGTAGTCCAGCAGGCCGTCAGGCTTCGCCGTCCACACCTGCACCGGGATGGTCTCCGCCAGGAAGCGGAAGCGCGCATCGCTGGCCCCCAGAGAGGTGACGGCAGGACTCGGATGAGGGGGAGTGGGGGGCACTCGGAGCAGCTCACTTCGATAGACAGTGGGGATTCCCACTGTACGTGGACGGCCACGAAACACCACCGTCTCCCCTCCAGCGGAGATCGTCTGGGCTCATAGCAACGACAGGGATTGGCGCCAGCGTGACGAGCGGTGGGCCGGGACTCGCACGACCCGTTCCTGCGCCTGCGTCCGTATGAGGTCCATGCGAGCCACGACCTCCCGCCGTACCCGCCTCCTGCTGGGCCTCCTGGGAGGGCTGGCGACCTCCGCCTGCCATGAGGCGGAGGACCTGCCGCCTCCCTGCGAGGGCGTGGGCTGCTGGGTTCCCGGCCAGGGGCTCGCGCGCGCGTTCGAGCACGGGGGCGCGTCATCCCGCCAGGAGCCGCGCGCGAACTTCGGGGGACTCAAGGTACGGAAGTCCTCCGGACGCACGACCGTGCTGGAGGCGAAGCGGGACGCGGAGGGTGGCGCCCGCCGTCGGCTCGCGGTGCGGACGCTGGACGGCGCGCTGCTCTGGCGCGTCGACGAAGCCGTGGGGGAGCACTTCAGCGACTTCACCGTCCACCCGTCCGGAGAGACGACGCTGGGCGTCGAGCGCACCGACGTGGAGGCGGGCGCGTTCGAACTGGTGCGTCTGTCCACCGGAGGGCAGGTGATGTCGCGGCAGCCGCTGCCCACGCCCGCGACGGTGCCGGCATCCGACCTGGGAGGAGAGCTGCTCCCCTCCCCCTTCCGCATGAAGTCGTCGTGGCTCCACGCCCTCACCGACGGCTGGCTTCGCACGGAACCACGCGGCGAGGACCTGGCCGTGGCCTTCCTGTCGCGGGTGGCCCGCGCGGAGGGTGCCGTCGAAACGCAGCACCTGGCGACAGGGCTCATGACGCTCCAGTGGGAGGACGGCCGCTACCGCGAGCAGTGGACGCGCGTCGTCGACGGGCGCCACTCCACGCAGCCCGCGGCCTGGGCCTACGACGAGTTTCGCTGGCGCGAGGCGCCGCTGCGTCCACTGCTGGGGGTGGACGGCGACGGACGGCTGGTGGTGGGACGGACGTGGAACCTGTCCCGCTGTCTGGCCGCGAGCCGCACGTTCAACGAGTTCACGAGCCTGCACTGCAAGACGGGCCAAGACGTCACCTCGAACGTGGACACCGAACGCCAGCCTTTCGCCGTGACGACGTTCACCCCCGCGGGGGCCCGGCTGGGCACGCACACCTTCGTCCCCGCCAGCGCGGCGGAGTTCGTCGTCTTCGACATGGCGGTGCGCGACGGGGAGCTGGCGCTCGCGGGCACCGTGGTGACGGAGGCCGGGGACGGCACGCTGGCGTACTACCCGTCCGCGCCGGGAGCGCAGGACCGGATGACGCCGTATGACGGCTACCTGGGCGTGGTGTCGCTCGACACGGGCGCCCTGCGCTTCGAGCACCGGGTGGACACGGGGCGCGCGGACCACTTCTCCGCGCTGCGCTGGACGGACGCGGGGCTGCTCGCGGTGGGCGGCGCCGGGTGGGACCGGTGGTACGGCGGCATGAGCATCTCACGCGGCGCGGGGGCGCTGCTCTCACGGGCCTCCAGCGATGGACAGACGGTGCGCACGCGGCGGGTGGGCCCTGAAGGTGGGGACCGGCACTTCCACCTGCTGGGCGTGGACGCGGACGCGGAGGCCCTGGTGGCCGTGGGGCTCGCGGAGGCGCCGATGACGCACTCGGGGGACGGAGGCGACACGGCGGCCATGACCTTCGGCGGCTTCAACGTGGAGCTGCGCTGAGGGCCGGAAGGCGGCGGGGCGTCCAAACCAGCGGCCTCCGGCCTACACTCGCGCGCATGACGACCTCCACCTCCAATGCCTCGCGGCTGCTGGACCTGCTGTGGGAGCGCTATGCCTCCGAAGTCCCCTTCGCGCGCACCTTCGTGGCGCTGTCGGGAGGACACTTCCGCAACGACCACGTCGCGTTCCGCACGCTCGCGCGGCCGGAGGGAGGCATTGCCCTGTTCTCGCGGGTGTTCGAGCGCCTGGGCTGGCGTCCGGCGGGGACGTACACCTTCCCGGATGCGCACCTGTCCGCCATCTACCTGGCCCACCCGGACGGACTGCCGCGCGTCTTCCTCTCCGAGCTGAAGTCGGAGGAGCTGTCACCGCGTGCCCGCGAGCTGCTCGCCGCGCTCCCCGCGGACCCGGCGCCGCCGGAGGACGTGGAGGCGCTCGCGGCGTGGTTCGCGCCGCCGCCGCCGCCGGAGGAGGCCGCGCTGCTGGAATTGGAGAAGGAGACCCAGTACGGCGCGTGGCTGCTCGCGTTCGGCCGCAAGGTGAATCACTTCACCGGCGCGGTGGACGACGTGGAGGCGTGGCAGCGGCGCATGCGCGAGGCGGGCGTGCCCATGAAGGCGGACATTGAAGGGGCGCCCGGCACGTCGCTGCGGCAGACGGCCACGCACGCATCCCCCCTGCCCCTGCGGCTCCGGGACGGAGGCACGCGCGCGTGGCCCTATGCTTACTTTGAAATCGCCCAGCGCTCGGGGGGCTTCGACGGCTTCCTCGGCCCGCAGGCCCGCGCGCTGTTCGACATGACGAAGCGCGGTTGAGGTCCGAGGCCGGCCCCTCCGAGAAGCACGCCACGCCGCGCTCGTCTGTTCGCTGCGGGATGAACGCAGCCCCCCGTGGGGTGGGGCCTTCAGGCGTGGCCCTGAAGGCATCTGCTTGCGGAGCCGGAGGCCGCGTCCCCACCTTGCGCACGAAGAACTCACGACAGAGGAGGCTCACCGTGCCCATGTCCAGACTTTCGCTGGCCCTCGCCGCGTCCGCGGCGCTGTGCTTCACGGCAGGTTGTTCCAAGCAGGGGATGCACAAGTCCGAATCGACGAAGGCGACTTCCGCGTCCGCGTCCGCTGACCCGAACTGCCCCATGTCGGTGCCGGGCGCCCAGGTCCGCTCGCAGGAGACGTCGGACGGCGTGGCGCTCATCTTCACCACGTCGGATCCCTCCCAGGTCACGGACCTCCAGATGCGCGGCCGGAAGATGATGGACGCGCAGGCCCAGTACGCGCGCTCGCAGACACCCATGGACATGGCGCAGGCGGAAGACCTGGGCATCAGCCCGACGGAGGAGCAGGACGGCGCGGATGACACCGGCACTGGCGGTGGCGGCTCCAAGGGCTCGGCCGGAGCCCCCACGGTTCCGTCGCGCGCGGTGGTGCAGGACACCGCGAACGGCCTCACCGTCACCTACTCCGCCGACGACGCGATGCAGAAGCGCCAGCTCATCGACCAGGTCAACGAGACGGCCCGCCAGTTGGAGAAGGGCTCCTGCCCCGGCATGTAGCCGCGAGCAGGTCGCCGGGACGGCGCGAGGCGGCCGTCCCGGCAGGCGGTCCTACCGGACGAACACGACCGTGAGGTTGTTGCTCGGCATCTCCACCACGCGCTCCCGCGTCAGCCCGTGTCGCAGCGCCTCGGCGGTGACCGCGCCCAGCTCGCGCACGCCCCAGGCCGGGTCGCGCGCCTTGAGCGAGGCATCGAAGGCGACGTTGCTCGGCGCGGGCTCCGTGCCTTCCACGAAGTAGGGCCCGTACAGGACGAGCCGTCCCCCCGGACGCAGCACCCGTCCCGCGCCCCGCATCAGGCCCTGGCAGGCCGCCCACGGCGCGATGTGGATCATGTTCACGCACAGCATCGCGTCCGCGTGCTCCACCGGCCACGCGTCGGTGCTCGCATCCAGCAGGCGCGCGGGCAGCAGGTTGGGCGTGCCTTCCGCGGCCCGCCACGCATCGATGCTCGCCAGCGAGTCCGGGTCCCCATCCGTCGGTTGCCAGGCAAGCTCCGGGAAGGCCCGGGCGAAGAAGGCCGCGTGCTGGCCGGTGCCGCTCGCCACCTCCAACAGGACGCCGGACGAAGGCAGCACCTCCTTCAGGACGGCGAGGAGCGGTTCGCGGTTTCGCTCGGTGGCGGGGGCATGGCGCATCATGAGCGCCGGTCTTCCACACCCGTCCCCAGGTGAAAAGCCCGCACTCGCGGTTCTGCGCAACCCCACGCACGGCGCTTCGCTGGCGCCCAGGCAACCGTGCGGCATGAAACATCCGCTGCCTTCAAAGCAGCCTGTCGCGGAAGTTTGCAGTCGGGGTCCATGCGAACCAACGAACTGCGGGAATTCCGCAACAGTCTTTCGCCCTTTTCGACAACTTCCTGCGAAAGCGAGAGCGCCGTCGGCTCTCGTGGACGTCCCTGTCTCGCATCACCATCCAGGCTGGAGTGACCTTGAAGTTCTTCAATCGCAATGTCTCACGCATGTTGTGCTCGGTTTCGCTGCTCGCGGTCGCGGGCTGCGGGCCGCAGGACTCGGACACCGCGTCTCCTCCCGAGCAGTCCGAGCAGTCCGGCGTCTCCGCCGGGGTCGGCACCACGGGTCAGGCGCTGTCCACCATCGCCTACCGCAGCAGCAGCACCGCGAGCGGGACCACCCGCACGTCCCTGAGCATCACGAAGCCCGCGGGCACCGTGGCGGGTGACGTGCTGCTGGCGCGCATCATCAACCGCAACGTCGTGGCGGCGGTGGCGACGCCGCCCGCGGGCTGGACGTTCCTGCGCTCGGACCAGAGCGCGTCGCAGATCAAGGCGTGGATCTTCTACAAGGTCGCGACCGCGTCCGAGCCCACCAGCTACGCGTTCACCCTGGACCTGGCCAGCTACATGGCGGGCAGCATCTCCGCCTTCTCTGGCGTGGACCCGACGAACCCCATCGACGCGCAGACGGGCCAGAAGAACGGCACCACGGCCAGCTTCAACACGCCCGCGCTCACCACGAGCACGGCCAATGGCGTCGCGGTGTGGTTCGGCTCGCAGCTGTGGACTGGCAGCGCGTGCCCGGCGAGCCCCATCGTCCCGCCCGCGGGCTTCACGGAGCCGGTCGACACCTGCCACGTGTCCTCGTCCACCGGCATGCTCTACAACGTCGCGCACAAGGAGCTGACCGCCGCGGGGGCCCAGGGCGCGTTCAACGGCTCGTCGCCCTTCCCGAACACGAACATCGCGCAGGTCGTCGCGCTGCGCGCGGTGGGCGCGTCCGCGTCCTGCTCCGTGGGTGACACCTTCGCCACCTCGTACACGATCCAGGGCAGCGTGGCGTCCCCCGCCATCGTGGAGCCGTCCGGCCTGGCGATGAGCCGCCTCACGCCGGGCGTCCTCTACGTGCACAACGAGGACACCACCGCCATCGTCGCCATCAGCACCACGGACGCCTCCACGCTGGGCACCTTCAACGTGTCCAACGTGACGCCTGCGGACTGGGAGGACGTCGCCTCCGGCCCGTGCCCCACCGGCCAGTGCATCTACATGGGGGACATCGGCCGCTCGAGCGCGAACTTCCCGACGCCGCCGTCCACCTTCGCCGTCTACCGCATCCCGGAGCCGAACATCGGCGCGGGCACGACGAGCGGCAACCTCACCGCGACAGCCTTCCCGTTCCAGTACCCGGACTCGCCCAAGGACGCGGAGACCATCATGGTCCACCCCACCACGGGCGACATCTACATCGTCACCAAGTCCTACGCGGGCGCGAGCAAGGTCTACAAGTTCCCCCAGCCGCTGCCGGCCCCGGGGACGATGTCCACGCTCGTCTTCGTGGCGAACATCCAGCTGCCCACCAACCCGGACGACTCCAACTTCGCCGCGGCCACCTCCGGCAACATCCACCCGTGCGCCAACCGCTTCCTGCTGCGCACGTACCGCAAGGTGTATGAGTTCCGCGCCGCCCCGGGCGCCGCGTTCGAAACCGCCTTCGCCGCCACGCCCGTCTCCCTGACGGACACCGTGGAGGGCCAGGGTGAGGCCATCGAGTACGACCCCACCGGCACGGCCTATTACACGATGAGCGAGTCGGGCCCGCCCTTCCGGCTCCGACGCGTCGTGCGCCAGTAAGCGCAATCGCAGGTGTCGTTCCCAGGCCGCGTCCGGCTTTCCATGCCGGGCGCGGCCTTCGTGCATCAGGAGGCACGCGGGGATTTTCGCCCGGGAAATGGTGCATGACCTCCCAAACCCCTTGATTGGGATCAAGGCGCTGCGCGTCCGCCGATCTCTGGAAAGCGCTCATAGGCCCGCTTGAGCGCGTCCAGGTGGGCGGGGTTGTCCAGGTCGAGCGGCGCGTCGGTGAGTTGCACGACCCACCCGCCCGTCGCCGTGCGCCGTGCCCGTGACAGCAGTTCGGCGTCACGGGGCGGGTCCGGGAACCCAATGGCATGTGCGGCAGCGGCAGACCAGTAGTTCAGCCATCCAAGGCGATGCGGAATCTCAGGCGAGCGGATCTTCTCTGGCAGCTTGAGTGCTGGCAGCCCCCGGGGCGGACCCCCTGGCTTGTGGACCGGATCGCGTGTTTGCCGTGCGATCTCGACACCCGCGCCAGACGGCGTCGCATGTCCCCAAAACGCGCGAGCCCCCTCCGCCACGCCTCCAAGAACATCCGCTGCTGCCGCGATGACGACCTCGTCCAGTGGCAGCTCCGCATGGACATCAAGCAAAGGCTGCCCGCCCGGCGCTTGGCGCACGGGTGTTTGCAACCCATAGATCATCACAGGGAAACGCTCGTCACCGTTGCACACGAGGGGGAAGCCCCCATCCCTGGTCCTTTCAGCGAGCCACGTGTCACGCTGCGGCAAAGCGACGGTACGTCCGTCTTCGGAAACCTCCCAATCGAGGCGCAAGCCAGGGAGGGTCCGCTCCATCCCATGGACGACAGCGAGCGCGCGACCGTCCCTGGCGAGCAGAGCAGGCGCGTAGACGATGATGCCGAGGGAGCGTTGCGTCGTCATCGCTTGCACCCCGTGACAACGATCTCCAATTCGGGCGCCGCACGCTCCAGCGCGTCTCTGTGCGCGTCGGTGCTCACCCCAACGACGAAGCCATATCCACATGACAGCGCGATGTCGCGCTCTTCCCGCATCTTGGCCGCCTGCGCTCTGACCACCTGCCCCTGGAGAAAGGCATTGTACGTGGCAAATTGGTCGGTCTTGATCTCCCACAGCACACGCACGCCAACTTGCAGCGCATCAAAACGCTTGCCGCCAACGATCACGTCCTTGCCGGGGTAGCGGTTCGGCGGAAACGTGTCAGCGCACTCATCATGCGGAACATCTCCGCCCGCGTGAGGCACTGGAACGGGCTCGCAACTGGCGCGTCCCGTCCGGTCCACGGGCACAGGTGGCACCGGAGGCTGCCAGTCCTGTCCCGCGGGCTCTGGCTTCAGCTTGGGCTTGCGTTGCGCTTCAGCTTCCCGGGATGACACCTTCGTTCCTCGCGCGGTTCCTGCTTCCTCGGGATAGAGGTGGCGTAGCGCATACGCATCCAGCTCTTCCTTGATGGCGACGGCGACCACCACCACGCCAAGAACGATCACGGCTCCCACAACGATTTCAGGGGCCACCAGAACGCAGAGCCCGACGCCCATGGCACCAGCGCCAGCGGAAGCGACCGCGCAGCTTCCCGTGGTGTCGTGGAACTCGAGCCGGTCATGGTCGAGAGCCTGATAGCACCGCTCAACCGCCATGGGCCAAGACTGGGAAGCTTCGCGGACAACGCACTGCCCGCCGTCCGTCCAGGGCAGCGCCGCCGCTCGCTGGAGGTTGGCAAATCTCTGACTCCAAGCTCTCCGCGCGGTGGGAGGCGGTGCCGACGTAGCGCAGGCGGAGAGAAGAAGAAGGAGTCCGAGGCAAGCGCGGGAACGCATGAACACAGCTTTTCCACCAAGGCAGGGAGCTACAGAGCAGGGAGGGCCTGTCCTGGAGTATGCCAGCATGCGCTGACCGCAAGGGTGCTGAGTTCGGGACGTTGGTGAGGATCGCGGGAAGAACCCACGCGGCCTGGCGGGAGGCGTCTGGCGAGCTCACCCTGGTTCCTTCCCTGACACCCCAGGACCTGGAGTCCCGCACGAAATGAACATCCCTGCCCATCACCGCGGACACAGGGCCGAAAGGGATTGCACTTCGTCCTGACGCGGTTCACCGTCCGTCCGTGTTCTCGAACCTGCGCGCCCCGCTCCTCGCCACCGTCCTGTTCGCCGTGCTCGCCCCTGCGTCCGTCCGGGCGCAGTCGCCGGCGGCCCCGCCCCGCTCGTACCTGCTGCGTCCGGCGCGCGTCTTCGACGGCACCTCGTCCAAGCCCCACACCGGCTGGGTGGTGCTCGTCACCGGGGAGCGCATCGCCGCTGCGGGACCCGCGCAGGGCGTGAAGGCGCCGGAGGGCACGGAGGTCATCGACCTGCCCGGGACCACGCTCCTGCCGGGCCTCATCGAGGGCCACTCGCACCTGTTCCTCCACCCGTACAACGAGGCGTCGTGGAACGACCAGGTGCTCAAGGAGTCCCTGGCCCTGCGGGTGGCTCGGGCCACGAACCACGCGAAGGCGGCCCTGCTGGCGGGCTTCACCACCACCCGCGACCTGGGCACCGAGGGCGCGGGGGACGCGGACGTGGGCCTCAAGCAGGCCATCGACCAGGGCATCATCCCGGGCCCGCGCATGTTCGTCACCACGCGCGCGCTGGTCGCCACCGGCAGCTACGCGCCCAAGGACTTCGCCGCTGAATGGGCGGTGCCGCAGGGCGCGGAGGAAGCGGACGGCGTGGACGGTCTGGTGCGCGCGGTGCGCGGGCAGATGGGACGCGGCGCGGATTGGATCAAGGTCTACGGCGACTACCGGTGGGGCCCCCGTGGCGAGGAGCTGCCCACCTTCTCCCTGGAGGAGATGCGCCTCATCGTGGAGACGGCGAGGAGCGGCGGACGCCCGGTGGCGGTGCACGCCAGCACCCCGGAGGGCATGCGCCGCGCGGTGCTGGCCGGCGCGGAGAGCATCGAGCACGGCGACGGCGGCACCCCGGAGGTCTGGAAGCTGATGGCCCAGCGGGGCGTATTCCTGTGCCCCACGCTCGCGGCGAGCGACGCGCAGCTCCAGTACCGGGGCTGGAAGCGCGGCGTGGACCCGGAGCCGGAGTCACTGAAGAAGAAGCACGCGGGCCTCAAGGCCGCGCTCGCGGCGGGTGTGCCCCTGTGCATGGGCGGGGATTCGGGCGTGTATGCGCACGGCGACAACGCGCGGGAAATGGAGCTGCTGGTGGCCCTGGGCGTGACGCCCGCGCAGGCGCTCCAGGCCGCCACCTCCGGCAACGCGCGCATGCTGCACCGGGAGGACCGCCTCGGGCAGGTGAAGGCGGGGTTTCTCGCGGACCTCGTCGCCGTGGAGGGCGACCCCACACAGGACATCTCCGCCGTGCGGAAGGTGCGGCTCGTCCTGAAGGGCGGCACGCCGTACCGGCGCTGACCTTCACGCAACCGTCCGGGAGCCCGCGAACAGCGACACCGTGAGGAATCCCCCCCGCAGGGTCGCCATGTCCCAGTCCACCGGGTTCCGGTGTCTGATGAGGCATGCTCGGATACGGCTGGAAGTCGGTCACGGTGGGAATGTTCCTCCTGGGGATGGGGGCGGTGCTTCCGCCTTCGGCGCAGGCCTGCGTCGCGCCCAACTGCATGCGGGGGGTCCGCTTCCCGCTCCCACCTGACGGCGCGAGCGTGCCCACGAACCTCCCGGGGCTGGTGGTGGTCCCGCCGCTGCTGGAGAGCGTGGATCCCACCACCGTCCGGCTGCTCCTGGCGGATGGAACCCCGGTGCCAGCGACCGTCACCCCGGGCGCCCATTCAACGCAGGTCCTGGTCCCGGAAGCCCCGCTGGTCCAGGGTACGGAGTATCGCCTGGAGGCGACGGGCGTCTGCACCTTCCAGGGGTCCCAGCCCGGGGAGGAGACCTTCACCGCTGGCGCGCCCCGGCCGCTGCCCACGACGCTCGGGACGCTGACGGCGGAGACGCCGCGCCGGGGAACCTTCGTCGTCTACGGGGATTCAAACTGTGGAAACACGCAACAGGAGGGCGACTCCACCCACCTGCGCTTCACACCATCACCGGAGCTGGTGCCGTTCCTCCCCTGGGTGCACTGGACCGTTCAGGTGGACGGAGCGCCCTGGTCCTACGCGAAGCACGGCGGGGTGACCGCGACGGGTGAAGAGAACTTCGACACCCGCCTGTACGAGTACAACCGCAGGCTGCTCTTCCTCTACACGGTCTGCGAAGCGCTCCAACCCCAGTTCCCGAACACCGGCCTCGCGCCCGGCCGCCACCGGGCCACGCTCCAGGGGACGCTGGAGCACGCCAACCTCACGCTGCCGCCACTGGAGGTGGACTTCGAGCTGTCGTGCGACCCGAAGCCGGTGGAGCCGAAGCCGGTGGAGCCCGGGAGCCCGTCGTCCGGTGGAGGCTGTACCCAGGCCGGAGGAGGCCTGACGGCGCTGGGCCTCCTCGCCACGCTCCGGCTCTGGCAGCGCCGCGCCAGGGATTGAGGCCAGGAGACACCCGCACGGGCCCGCTTGGACGACCGCCGGACGGATGTGCTTCTGTCCTCCCGACATGAACTTCCAGACGACCGTGACCACCGTCCTCGCCGTCGCCCTGGGCGCCACCGCGGAAGCACGCGACCCCGCGCAGGACGAACGCGACCTGCTCAAGGTCGAAGCGGCCCTCTGCCGTGCCTTCGAGACCGGCGACGCCGACACCCTCCGCAAGAGCCTGGACAAGCACTTCACGCTCACCGACTCGAAGGGGACGGTGACGAACCTGGACCAGAACCTCGCGGAGGTGGTGAAGCGCGACCCCGTCTACGAGGTCTTCAAGAACCACCACCAGAAGGTCCGGCTGTATGGCGACGCCGCCGTCGTCACCGGCATCACCACGCTGAAGGGCCGCTCCGGCAAGACGCAGTTCGAGGGCGACTTCCAGTTCACCGACACCTGGGTCCATCGCGAGGGCCAGTGGAAGCTCGCCGCGAGCCACGTGACCCGGCTGTCCAAGCCCGCGGCCCCCTGAGCGCCCTGCCCTACGCAGCGGAGAGGCAGGCCCCCAGGCGCCGCAGCCCCTCCGGGATGCGCGCGGTCGGCAGCGCGCCGTAGCCCAGCACCAGCCCCGGCCGTGTGCACGGGGCCCGGCGTAGTAGCGCGAGAGGGTGACGAGCCCGACGTCCGCCGCCCGCGCCACGGCCTCCCGCTCCAGCTTCAGGCCGCCCCGCTGGAAGGTCGCGCAGAGGTGCAGCCCCGCGACCGAAGGCACGACCTGGAGCCAGTCGCCGCAATGGCGCGTCAGTCCTTCCGTGATGCGCGAGTGCCGCTCCTCGTAGTCGCGCCGCAGCTTGCGGATGTGCCGCGCCAGCATCCCGCTGTCGATGAAGCGCGCGAGGGCCGCCTGTTCGACGAGCGGGCTGTGCAGGTCCATCAGGCGCCGGGCCTGACGCAGCTCCCGCTGGAGTGAAGGCGGTGCGATGAGGAATCCCAGCCGCAGCGCCGGGAGCATCACCTTCGAGAACGAGCCGACGTAGAGGATCCGGCCGGAGCGATCCAGGCCGTGCAGCGTCTCCAGGGGACGTCCGCCGAAACGGAACTCGCTGTCGTAGTCGTCCTCGACGATCACCGCGTCGCGCTGCTTCGCCCAGTCCAGGAGCGCGCCGCGCCTCGCCGGGGACAGGGGCATGCCCAGCGGGAACTGGTGCGAGGGCGTGACGTAGACGAGGCGCGCGGAGCCCGGCAGCGCCCGGACGTCGAGCCCCTCCGCATCGACGGGGACGGGCACGACATGCGCGCCCAGCGATTGGAACACCTGTCGCGCGGGCGGATAGCCCGGCTCCTCCACGGCGACGCAGTCTCCCGGTTCGATGAGCACCCGGCCCACCAGGTCGAAGGCCCGCTGCGCGCCATTCGTGATGACGAACCGGCGGTCCTGCTCATCAACGTGCGCGGCGCCATCGAATACCTGGGCCCGGACGGCGAGGTGCTCGGCCGGGTGACGTCCGCGGACCGGCTGGAGACCTACCGGCGCTGGTGCGAGGCGAACGGCGCGCCGTTCCTCGCCACCTGCGAATAGCGGCTCACGGGACGCGGATGCCGTGGCGCAGGAGCGGCGCCTTCACCTGCGCCTCCACCGTCTCGTGGGTCACCGCGACGTAGTCCTGGGACTCCATCCAGCCCAGCGCGTTCACGTGCTCCAGGAGGAAGCCCTCGCGGGTGACGCCGTCCTTCGCGCTGCTGCGAAGCTTCTCCCAGAGCGGCGCCTGCGCGTCCAACGTCCTCCGCGCGACGCGCCCCAGCCGCTCCTTCTCCGCGGGCCCCAGCTCCGGGGCAATCCAATCCAGATACAGATACCCGAGCCGCCCGTGCAGGGCCTCCTCCTGGACGAGCGTCGTGAGCACGGCGCGCGTCAGGGGATGCGACGTCGCGCGCAGGCAGCCCGACAGCAGCGCGAAGGAGAGCGTCTCCCCCACGCAGCACACCTGGACGATGAGCTCGCTGGCGCGCTGGAGGAAGGTGAGCGACGGGTCGAAGGCCACCGCGAAGGCCGCCGGCTCGTACGTCAGCCGGGTGCCCCCACCCAGGCTCATGGCCATCCGCGCGCACAGCTCCACGTGGTGGATCTCCTCCGCGGGGAACCGCGCCGCCAGGCTCCACAGGTCCAGGGGGACGCGTGCCTCGCCCAGCACCTGCACGAGCTGCCCCATGACCGTGGCGCTCCCGAACTCGTTGAACGCGCGCAGGGTCCAGGAGTGCCGGGCCCGCTCCACCAACAGCGGCGGATAGCAGGACGGGTCCATCGACGCCCAGGGATAGCGCTGGCCCAGGTCCCCCGTCGCCCGCTCGTGCAGCGTCAGCGCGGGGCCGTCCGTCAGGTCGATTTCGAAGAGCTCGGAGGCCATGGCGCGCCCCCCTACGGATTCACCAGCGTCCCGGCGTCCACCCCGGCGTCGAGGCCCGCGTCGGAGCCTCCCTGGGGGTCGCCGTTCACGCCATTGCTCGGGTCGCAGTCGTCATCATAGAAGCCGCCGTCGTAGAGGCAGGGCGCCGGGTTGATGGTCATGTAGGGATCGCACCCTGAGACCGCCAGGGCCGCCCCAGCGGCGGTCGCGGCCAGGAGCGCCCGTCCCCTGCGGCGGCGCTCCGGCGCGGCGGGTTCGGACGGCGTGGGAGATGAAGACGGTTCCTGCTTCCGGGGCAAATCGCTCATGGTTCACTCGCGCTTCGCCGGCCCGACAGCTCACGCGGAATGCTACCCGAAGTGCCCGTGACGTGGCGACCCCCTGGGGGAACATCGAGCTGTGCCGCATCACCTCTCCGTCCGCGAGCGTCTCCCACGTGATGCTCAAGGGCTACGCCGACCACTCCGGCGTGGAGCTGAAGGCCTCCTACTCGCCCTGAGGAAGCAGGCAGGCCCGGCCCCGAGTCTTCTTTCTTTCCTCGGGGCCGGGGTGGGGAAACACTCCGCCCCCATGAGTGCTCGGCAGTTCGACGTGGTGGTCCTCGGCTCCGGTCCGGGGGGTGAAGGTGCATCCATGAAGGCGGTGAAGTCCGGCCGCCGGGTGTGCTCCGTGGAGCAGAGTCCGCTCGTCGGCGGCGCGTGCACGCACACGGCCACCATCCCCTCCAAGGCGCTGCGCCACGCCATCCAGCGCCTGATGGACGTGCAGCGGGACCACCCGGAGCTGCGCTCCGAGCTGGCGCGACACACGCCGCTGGCGGACATGATGCGCGCCGCCACCTCCGTGGTGTCCAAGCAGGTGCAGCTGCGCAGCACCTTCTACGAGCGCAACCGCGTGGAGCTGGTGGTGGGCCGCGCGCGCTTCCGGGACGCGCACACGGTGGAGGTGACGGAGCCGCGCGGCTCCGTGGAGCTGATGACGGCGGGGGCCTTCGTGGTGGCCACCGGCTCCAGGCCCTACCACCCCCGGGGCGTGGACTTCCGCCACCCGCGCATCTTCGACTCGGACACCATCCTGCGGCTGCGCGAGTCCCCACCGTCGATGATCATCTACGGCGCGGGCGTCATCGGCTGCGAGTACGCCTCCATGTTCCGGATGCTCGGCGTGAAGGTGGACCTGGTGAACACGCGCGACCGGCTGCTGTCGTTCCTGGACGACGAGATCTCCGACGCCCTCTCCTACCACCTGCGCGAGCAGGGCGTGCTCATCCGCCACCAGGAGGAGATGACGAAGGTGGAGGCCCATGACCACGGCGTGGTGCTGCACCTGAAGAGCGGCAAGCGGCTCAAGGCCGACGTCTTCCTCTGGGCCAACGGGCGCTCCGGCAACAGCGAGGACCTGGGCCTGGAGGCGCTGGGCATCGCGGTGGACTCGCGCGGCTGCATCCAGGTCAACGACGCGTATCAGACGTCCGTGCCGCACATCTACGCGGTGGGGGACGTGGTGGGCGCCCCGTCCCTGGCGAGCGCGTCCTATGACCAGGGCCGCTTCGCCGCCACGCACATCGTGGAGGGCCGGCTGGAGCACAAGCTGGTGAAGGACATCCCCACCGGCATCTACACCAGCCCTGAAATCAGCAGCCTGGGCCGCACCGAGCGCGAGCTCACCCAGGCGGGCATCCCCTACGAGGTCGGCCACGCCTTCTTCAAGAGCCTGGCGCGCGCGCAGATCACCGGCCGCACCGTGGGCATGCTGAAGCTGCTCTTCCAGCGGGAGACCCGGGAGATATTGGGCATCCACTGCTTCGGGGACAACGCCTCTGAAATCATCCACATCGGCCAGGCCATCATGACGCAGGAGGGGCCGGGCAACAGCATCGACTACTTCATCAACACCACGTTCAACTACCCCACCATGGCGGAGGCCTACCGCGTCGCCGCGCTCAACGGCCTCAACCGCCTGTTCTGAAGCACGGGCAGGACGCCCCTCCCCGGAAACGACGAAGGGCACCGCGGGCGACATGGCCCACGGTGCCCCGGATGTCACAGCCGCTTGGGATTAGTAGCGGTAGGTGTCCTGCTTGTAGGGACCGGACTTCTCCACGCCGATGTAGCTCGCCTGCTCCGGCGTCAGCTCCGTGAGCTGCGCGTTGAGCTTCTTGAGCTGGAGCCGGGCGACCTTCTCATCCAGGTGCTTGGGCAGCACGTACACCTTGCCCACCTGGTACTTGTCGCTGTGCGAGTACAGCTCGATCTGCGCGATGGTCTGGTTCGCGAACGAGCTGGACATCACGTAGCTGGGGTGGCCGGTGCCGCAGCCCAGGTTCACCAGGCGGCCCTTGGCCAGCAGGATGATGCGCTTGTTGTCCGGGAAGATGACGTGGTCGACCTGGGGCTTGATCTCCTCCCACTGGTACTTCTCCAGGGAGGCGACCTCGATCTCATTGTCGAAGTGGCCGATGTTGCACACGATGGCCTGGTCCTTCATCTTCGCCATGTGCTCGTGGGTGATGACGCTCTTGTTGCCCGTCGCGGTGACGAAGATGTCCGCCTTGTCCGCGGCGTACTCCATGGTCACGACCCGGTAGCCCTCCATCGCGGCCTGGAGCGCGCAGATGGGGTCGATCTCCGTGACCCACACCTGGGCGGACAGCGCGCGCAGCGCCTGCGCGGAGCCCTTGCCGACGTCGCCGTAGCCGGCGACGACGGCGATCTTCCCGGCGATCATCACGTCCGTGGCGCGCTTGATGCCGTCCACCAGGGACTCACGGCAGCCGTACAGGTTGTCGAACTTGCTCTTCGTCACGCTGTCGTTGACGTTGATGGCGCGGAACAGGAGCGTGCCCTTGACGGACATCTCCTGCAGGCGGTGCACGCCCGTGGTGGTCTCCTCGGTGACGCCCAGGATCTTGGCGCTCTTGCGCGAGTACCAGGTCGCGTCCTCCGCGAGCTTCGCCTTGATGGAGGCGTACAGCTCACGCTCCTCCTCGCTCTCCGGGTTCGCGATGACGCCCAGGTCCTTCTCCGCGCGCTTGCCCAGGTGCATGAGCAGGGTCGCGTCGCCGCCGTCGTCGAGGATCATGTTCGGACCCTCGTGGTCGCTGCCGGCGGGGCCGAACTCGAAGATGCGGTGGGTGAAGTCCCAGTACTCCTTGAGGGACTCGCCCTTGTGCGCGAACACCGGCGTGCCGGCCTCCACCAGCGCGGCGGCCGCGTGGTCCTGGGTGGAGAAGATGTTGCACGACGCCCAGCGGACCTCGGCGCCCAGCGCCTGGAGGGTCTCCACCAGCACCGCCGTCTGGATGGTCATGTGCAACGAGCCCGTCACGCGCGCGCCCTTCAGGGGCTGCTGCTTCGCGTACTCGTCGCGGATGGCCATGAGCGCGGGCATCTCGCTCTCGGCGATGCGGATCTCCTTGCGGCCCCAGCTGGCGAGCTTGAGGTCGGCGACGGCGTAGTCCTGCTTCTGCTGCTTGGTGGCTGCGGTCATGGAATGGCTCCGGGTCCAGGTGGCGCGCCGTCCTGGCGAGGAAGGGGTACGGCCCTCAAGCCGACTCACCCTCGCAAGAAACGCGTACAGGTGAGCGCCGTTGGGTCATTCGGCTTCGAGCCTGGGGCCGGGAGGGCCTCGCAACGCTCCTCGAAGTCGCGGTGGAAACTACGGGAAGGCGCTTCGAATTTCAAAGGGAGATTGCCGGCCCGGGGGCGGCCCCGGGTCGCACGAAGGGGTACCCTGGAGGACACCCGCTCGCTCGCCTGACGTGCCCGCCGCCACGGTGGCGGGCAGCCCAGCGGTGGCCGTCCCAGGTCCCAGGGCCCCGGCGTTGCCAGTTTCCCTGTCGGGGAGGCACGCCAATGCAGCAGGGGCCACGCACCGGGAAGCAGCCGACCATCCGGGATGATGCGACGCCGCCCGAGCCCTGGCATGCCCTCACGCCCGAGGCGGTCCTGGAGCGGCTGGGCAGCACCGCCGGGGGCCTCACGGAGGAGGCGGCCCGGGAGCGCCTGGCGCGCTTCGGCCCCAACGAGCTGAAGCGCGCGCGCGGCGACAGCGCCTGGAAGCTGCTGTGGCGGCAGATCAACAGCCCGCTCATCTGGGTGCTCATCGCCTCCGCGGTGCTGGCCATCCTGCTGGGCAAATTGACGGACGGCCTGGTGGTGGCCGCCGTCGTGGTGCTCAACACGCTCATCGGCTTCGTGCAGGAGTATCGCGCGGGCAAGGCCATCGAGGCGCTGGGCCACATGGTGCCGGAGTCCACCACCGTGGTGCGCGACGGCCGCCCGGTGGCCCTGCCCGCCTCACGGCTGGTGCCCGGCGACGTCGTGCGCCTTTCCTCCGGTGACCGCGTGCCCGCGGACCTGCGCCTGCTCCAGTCGCGCAACCTCCAGGTGGAGGAGGCCGCCCTCACCGGCGAGTCCGTCCCCTCCAGCAAGCACGTCGCGGCCGTCGCCTGGGACGCGGAGCTGGGGGACCGGGCGAGCCTCGCGTTCGGGGGCACCCTGGTGACCGCCGGCACGACGACCGCGGTGGTGGTCGCCACGGGGAGCGCCACGGAGCTGGGCCGCATCTCCCACATGCTGGAGCAGACCACCGACCTGAGCACGCCGCTCACGCGCGAGCTGGCGCGCCTGGGCCGCGTCATCACCCTGGGCATCGTCGTGCTGTCCGCGGTGCTGCTGGGGGTGGGGCTGCTGCGCGGGTATGCGTTCAGCGACGCCGTGCTGGTGTCCATCACCCTGGCGGTGGCCGCCATCCCGGAGGGGCTACCCGCCATCGTCACCATCGCCCTGGCCATTGGCGTGCAGCGCATGGCGTCCCGCCGCGCCGTCATCCGCAAGCTGCCCGCGGTGGAGACGCTGGGCAGCACCACCGTCATCTGCACGGACAAGACGGGCACCCTCACCCGCAATGAAATGACGGTGCGCGCGCTGTGGACGCCCCAGGGAACGCACGAGCTCACCGGCGTGGGCCACGCCACGGCCGGACAGCTGCTGCGCGACGGTCAGCCCCGGGACGCGCTTCCGGAGGACGTGCGCGCGCTGCTGCTCGCGAGCGTGCTCTGCAACGAGGCCGCGCTCCAGTCCCACGGGGGGCGCTGGCGGATGACGGGGGACCCCACCGAAGGCGCGCTGCTGGTCGCCGCGGAGAAGGTGGGCCTGCGCGTGAGCGACCTGCGCGCGCGCCACCCGCGCCTGGACGCCATCCCCTTCGAATCCGAACAGCAGTTCATGGCCACGCTCCATGCGGACGGGGCGGACGGCCGCCGCGACCTGTTCCTCAAGGGCGCTCCGGAGGTCGTGCTGCGCCGCTGCACGGCGGAGACGGACGTGGACGGCGTGCTGGCGGAGGTGGAGCGCCTGGCCCGGCAGGGCATGCGCGTGCTCGCGGTCGCGCGCAAGGACGCGCCCGGGGCCACGTCCCTGGGCACCGGGGACGTGGAGGGCGGCTTCACGCTGCTGGGCCTGCAGGGGATGATCGACCCGCCGCGCGAGGAGGCCGTGGAGGCGGTGAGGGGCTGCCACGCCGCCGGCATCCGCGTGAAGATGATGACCGGGGACCACCTGGCCACGGCGGAGGCCATTGGCATCCAGTTGGGCCTCCACACCCCGGAGCGTCCGGGCCTCACGGGGGCGCGCCTGTCCGAACTGGACGACGCGGCCCTGGCCACGGCGGTGGAGGACACGAACGTGTTCGCGCGCGTGGCCCCCGAACACAAGCTGCGCCTGGTGCGCGCGCTCCAGGCCCAGGGACACGTGGTGGCGATGACGGGCGACGGCGTCAACGACGCGCCCGCGCTCAAGCAGGCGAACATCGGCGTGGCCATGGGCATCACCGGCACGGCGGTGTCCCGCGAGGCCTCCGACCTGGTGCTGACGGACGACCACTTCGCCACCATCGTCTCCGCCGTGGAGGAGGGCCGCCGCGTCTACGACAACCTCATCAAGTCCCTGGCCTTCGTGCTGCCCACCAACCTGGGGCTCGCCCTCATCCTCCTGCTGGGCGTGGCCTTCTTCCCCATCCAGCAGGTGGGCGGCGTGCACGTCCCGCTGATGGTCATGCGCCCCACGCAGCTGCTGTGGATCAACCTGGTGGCCACCATCACGCTGGCGCTGCCCCTGGCCTTCGAGGCCCGCGAGCGCCACGTCATGTG
Source organism: Corallococcus sp. BB11-1 (assembly GCF_026626625.1). Classification (NCBI taxonomy): domain Bacteria; kingdom Pseudomonadati; phylum Myxococcota; class Myxococcia; order Myxococcales; family Myxococcaceae; genus Corallococcus; species Corallococcus sp. BB11-1. The sequence goes on from NZ_JAPNJY010000031.1 coordinate 411,253, forward strand.
CCGCCCGCCCCGCGCCCCCGACGCGCCGGTGCTCAACCGGTTCGTGGTGATGCGCACCGGGCTCGTCGCGCTGCTGATGGCCGCGGGCGCCATCGGCCTGTTCCTCTGGGACTTCAACCGACAGGCCGGGACCCGCGACGCCCTGGCCGAGGCCCAGACGATGGCGGTCAACACCGTCATCAGCTTTCAAATCTTCTACCTGTTGCTGTGCCGCACGCTGAGCGGCTCCATGCGGGAGGTGGGCCTGTTCAGCAACCGCACCGTCTTCGTGGGCATCGCCACGCTGGTGCTGCTCCAGGCCGCCTTCATGTACGTGCCCTTCTTCCAGCGCCTCTTCGGCACCGCGCCGCTGTCGCCCGTGGACATCGCCCGCTCCGTGCTGGTGGGCGCCGGCGTGCTGCCCATCGTGGGGCTGGAGAAGTGGCTGCGCTCGCGCGGCGGACGCCGCTCCGGACAGAGGGCGTCCCTCCCGCACGGCCGGGCCCGGCTGCCCGCCTGAGCCTCGCGCTTGCGCCGCGCCCCCCCAGCAGGGGGCCCGGCACGCCCCCGCGCGCCCCCCGCCCCACCGCGCCCTGGCCTGCTCGCCGTGGCTACCTTCAAGGCAACCTTCTTGTGGAGGGCTTCCCATGACCATCGCCTGCGCCACCCTGCTCTCCGACGCGTCCCGCCGCGCCTCCGAAACGGCGGTCCTCCTCGCCCGGCGGATGGGCGTCTCCCTGTGCCTGGTCCACGTGCTGCCCGGCAACGCGGTGCGGACGCTCGGGCAGCCCATCTGGGAGGCCACCCAGGCCGCGCTGCTGGAGGAGGGCCGGCGGCTGGAGGAGCTGGGCGGCGTGACCGTGGAGCGGGTGCTGCTGATGGGCGAGCCGGAGCGGGCCCTGGCGGAGCTCGTGGCGAAGCGCGGCCTCCAGGCGGTGGTGGCCGCCGCGCCGCGAAAGGACACGCCCTTCATGGGCCTGGGGGGCACCCTGGACCGGATGGCGCAGGCCCTGGAGGTGCCCCTCCTGGTAGTCCGCGATGGGACGGCGCTGGAGGCCTGGGCGCGCGGCGAGCGCTCCCTGCGGGTGATGCTGGGGGTGGACCGCTCGCGGCCGTTCGAGGTCGCGCGCGACTGGGTGAAGGGGCTGGCGCGGTTCGGTCCGCTGGACGTGCTGGGCGGCCGGGTGTTCTGGGTCTCCGAGGAGGCGGAGCGCCTGGGGCTGGTGCATCCGCACAGCTACAAGGACGTGTCGGACGAGCTGCGCGAAGCCCTCATGCGGGAGGTGTCCATGCAGTTGGAGCCGCTGCGCATGGAGGGCGTGACGGTGCGCGTGCGGCTGGAGCCGGGCCTGGGCCGCATCGCGGACCACCTGGTCGCGATGGCCTCCGATGAGCAGGTGGACCTGCTGGTGGTGGGCACGCACCACCGCAAGGCGCTCGCGCGGCTGTGGAGTGTTTCGCACCACGCGCGGCGACTGGCCACCATGTCGGTGGTGAGCGTGCCCGTGGCCGCCCCCGAGCTGGGCCAGGAGGAGGAGCTCCCCCGCGTGCGCTCGGTGCTGGCGACCACGGACTTCCTGGCGGCGGGGGACCGCGCCATCGCGTACGCCTTCGCGCTGACGCCTCCGGGGGGCACGGTGCACCTGCTGCACGTCGCACCCGCCCGCGCGACGCCGGAGCAGCTCCAGGAGGCCCGGCGCCAGTTGGAGCTGCGCGTGCCCCGCGCGGAGAAGGCGGGGACCCACCGGGTGGAGCTGTCGGTGCTGACCGGGGACGACGTGGCGGGCGTCATCACCCAGGCCGCCGAGCGCCATTGCGTGGACCTGCTCTGCCTGGGCACGCACGGCCGGGGCGGCGTGAGCCGGGTGGTGCTGGGTTCGGTGGCCCAGCAGGTGATGGCGCGCAGCGACCGGCCCACGGTGACGGTGCGCATGCCGCGCGCATGAGCGGACAGGCAGCGGCGCGTTGCATCCCGTCCTGGCGCTTCCGAGCTTCTGTGGGGAAGGCCTCCCTTCCCGCGCAGTCGCGCCAGGAGCAGACCCATGCGAGCAACCGTGTTTCGGGGCATCAACCAGGTGGGTGTGGAGGACGTCGAACGGCCGAAGGCCGGCGTGGGAGAGGCCGTCGTCCGGGTGACGCTCACCACCATCTGCGGCACCGACGTGCACATCGTCAAGGGCGAGTTCCCGGTGAAGCCGGGCCTGACGGTGGGCCATGAGATGGTGGGCGTCATCGACGAGCTGGGCGAGGGCGTCACCGGCTACCGGGTGGGCGAACGCGTGCTGGTGGGCGCCATCACGCCGTGCGGCCAGTGCCGGGGGTGCCTGGGCGGTCACCCGGCCCAGTGCGGACACGGCACCGGCATGGAGGCGGCGGGTGGATGGCGCCTGGGCAACACGATGAACGGCGTGCAGGCGGAGTACGTGCGCGTGCCCTTCGCGCAGGCCAACCTGGCGCCCATCCCGGACGGGCTGACGGATGAGCAGGTGCTGCTGCTGGCGGACATCGCGTCCACCGGCTTCAGCGGCGCGGAGTCCGGCGGCGTGCGCATCGGGGACGCGGTGGTGGTCTTCGCGCAGGGCCCCATCGGGTTGTGCGCGTCCGTGGGGGCGCGGCTCATGGGCGCGTCGCTCGTCATCGGCGTGGACGGGGACGAGACGCGGCTGGCCATGGCGGGCAAGCTGGGCGTGGACGTGGCGCTCGACTTCCGCGAACAGGACGTGGTGGCGGCGGTGAAGCGCATCACCGGCGGCGGGGTGGACGTGGCCATCGAGGCGCTGGGCACGCAGCAGACCTTCGAGAGCGCGCTGCGCACGTTGAACCCCGGCGGCACGCTGTCCAGCCTGGGCGTGTACTCCGGCAAGCTGCAGCTGCCCTACGACGCGTTCGCCGCGGGGCTGGGCGACCACCGCATCGTCACCACGCTCTGCCCGGGCGGCAAGGAGCGCATGCGGCGGCTCATGGAGGTGGTGCGCACGAAGCGCGTGGACCTCACGCCGCTGTTCACGCACCGCTTCGCGCTCAAGGACATCCGCGACGCCTACGAGCTCTTCAGCCAGCGCAAGGATGGCGTGCTCAAGGTCGCCATCCACCCGTGAGCCGGGCCCCTCCGTAGGGACGCGGCGGAATATGCGCGCGGCCCGGCGTAATCCCCTGTGAAGGCGGCATTTACCGCTCGACCTCCTCCGGGGCACCCCCATGGCGCAGCACCTCCTCCGATTCTCGCGGCTCCTCCCGGTCCTGGCCGCCTCCGTGCTGGCCGCCTGTGGTGGAGAGGACGACCCCGGCGACGACAACCCTCCCGGAGAGACCTGCGTCCGGGACGTCACCGGGAAGCAGACCGCGGCGACGACCTGGTCGCCGGGAGACGACGGCTGCGCCTACGTGGTGGAGGACGTCGTGGAGGTGAGCGGGGCGCTGACCATCGCTCCCGGGACGGTGGTCCGCTTCGGACCCGAGGCGGGCCTGCTCATCACGGAGACGGGCTCCCTCAACGCGGTGGGCACCGAAGCCAAACCCATCACCTTCACCGGGACGACGCAGACGCCGGGCTTCTGGAAGGGGCTCGCGTTCAAGTCCAACAACCCCGCCAACGTGTTGGAGCACGTGGTCATCTCCTACGCGGGCAGCGAGGACCCGTTCTGCTGCGACTTCTTCCACGGCCCCGGCGGCAAGCTGGATGCGCGGGCCGCCGTGCTGCTGGGCTCCAACTCGCGCAGCGCCGCCACCACGGTGCGCATCGCGAACACGACGATTGAGAAGAGCGGCACGCAGGGCCTCTTCGCCTTCAACAAGGCCCGGCTGCCCGGCTTCTCGCAGAACCTCTTCCGGGGCAACCTGGGCGCTCCCCTCACCGTGAGCATGTCCCTGGTGGGCGCGCTGGACAGCGCGACCGTCTACTCCGGCAACAGCGCGACCAGCCCCCAGGCCAACGGTGACAACACCGTCCACGTCCTGGCGGCGCCGGCGTCGGACTCCGGGGGAACCCAGACGCTGCGCAAGCTGGACGTGCCCTACGGCATCGCCACCGGCCTGCCGGACACGACCGTCTCCTACACCGGCGCGCTCACCATCGACCCGGGTGTCCGGCTCCAGTTCGAGGCGCAGTCCGGCCTGCGCATTGAACAGGACGGTTCGCTGGTGGCGCGGGGCACGGCGGCGGAGCCCATCGTCTTCACCGGCAGGACCGAGACGACGGGCTTCTGGAAGGGCCTCTCCTTCCGCTCCTCCAGCGGCAACAACGTCATCGCCTTCGCGCAGGTGAGCCACGGCGGCTCGGACACGTTCTGCTGCGACGCCTTCACGGACGCAGGGGACATCGTCGCCAACATCTCCGTGGGCGGCGCGGTCGACTCCTCCGGTCTGGGCCGGCTCCAGCTCACCGACACCGTCATCTCCGGGAGCCCCGCGTATGGCGTCTTCGTCTTCAAGAAGGCCACCTTCAGCGAGAGCGGCAACACGTACAGCGACAACCACCAGGACTTCGCACGCGAAAACTGAGGCGGTGCCTCCAACGCCGCTTCACCCGCCGCGCGCTGTCCCTGGAGGACGGCGCGCGGCGGTCGATTCCGCGAGCCCCCACGCGGACGGCATCGTCACCGCGGCGAAGGCGCTGTCCTGACCTTCGCGGGCTTCGCGCTCCCCGGCCACACCGAGCGCAGCGTCCCGGCGATGGCGCGCAGCGCCTCCGCCCTGGGGTGGCCCGGGCGCCACGCCAGCACCAGGGTCCTTCCCGGCACCGGCGGGGCGAAGGGCCGCACCACGAGCTGCCCCTGCCGGTTCTCCCGGGACACCGCGAGCTGGGGCAGGAGCGTGACGCTGCCGGACGCCATCACCATCTGCGCCAGCGTCGTCAGGCTGGTGGCCCGGAAGTCCACCTCGCGCGCGCCCACCCGCGTGCACAGCGCCAGCGTCTGGCTGCGGAAGCAGTGCCCATCCTCCAGCAGCAGCACGTCCTCGTCGTCCAGGTCGCGCAGCCGCACCTCCTTCTTGCGCTCCAGCGGGTGCCCCGGCGGGGCGGCGACGACGAAGGGGTCCTCCGCGATGACCTCGTGCTCCATCGCCTGGCCTTGCTCCGCGTCCAGCGCCAGCAGCGCCGCGTCCAGCCGGCCCTCGTCCATGTCACGCACCAGCACCGCCGTCTTCTCCTCGCGCAGCCGCAGGCTCAGCTTCGGGTAGCGCCTCACCAGCGCCGGCACCACCTCCGGCAGCACGTAGGGCGCCACCGTCGGGATGGCCCCCAGGTGCAGCGGGCCCGCGAACGGGTCCCCCATCCCCTCCGCCGCCTTCAGGAGATGCTCCGCCTCCGTCAGCACCCGCCGGGCCCGGGCCACCAGCGCCGTGCCCGCGGGCGTGGGCATCACCCGGCGCGCATTCCGTTCGAACAGCTTCACGCCGAGCACCGCCTCCAACTGCTGGATTTGAGCGCTCAGGGCCGGCTGGGAGACATGGCACCGCTCGGCCGCCCGCCGGAAGCCCAGCGTGTCCGCCACCGCCACCAGGTATTCGAGTTGCCGCAGGGTGATGTCGTTGAGAGAGGCCATGGACCCTCCTGAAACCGATAGGCAGGGCCTATCACTCCCATCCAAACGATGTCTTGGCCTGATTCAAGGGCGCGGCCTACTGTTCCCCCCGTTGAAGTCCCCTGAAGCCTTCACGAAGGAGAGTCCATGTCGTCCAAGCGCCCCACCCTGACCACCGAAGCGGGAGCCCCGGTCTCCGACAACCAGCACTCGCAGACGGCGGGCCCCGGCGGCCCGGTGCTGCTCCAGGACCACCACCTGCTGGAGAAGCTGGCCCGGTTCAACCGCGAGCGCATCCCGGAGCGCGTGGTGCACGCGGTGGGCTCCGGCGCCTACGGGACCTTCGAGGTGACGTCGAAGGAGGTGTCGCGCTACACGCGCATGAAGCTCTTCAGCGACGTGGGCAAGAAGACGGAGGCGTTCCTGCGCTTCTCCACCGTGGCGGGCTCCAAGGGCGCGCCGGACACGGCCCGCGACCCGCGCGGCTTCGCGGTGCGCTTCTACACGGAGGACGGCAACTGGGACCTCGTGGGCAACAACACGCCGGTGTTCTTCCTGCGCGACGGCATCAAGTTCCCGGACTTCATCCACTCGCAGAAGTACGACCCGTACACGAACTGCCAGGAGCCCGACAACGTCTGGGACTTCTTCTCCTACTCGCCAGAGGCCACGCACCAGTTCACCTGGCTCTTCGGTGACCGGGGCATCCCCGCGAGCCTGCGGCACATGGATGGTTTTGGCTCCCACACCTTCCAGTGGGTGAACGCGCAGGGCGAGCGCTTCTGGGTGAAGTTCCACTTCAAGACCGACCAGGGCATCCGCACCTTCACCACGCCGGAGGCGGAGGTCGTCGGGGGCAAGGACCCGCAGCACCACCAGCGCGACCTGTACCAGGCCATCGACCGGGGCGAGTTCCCCTCGTGGACGCTGAAGGTCCAGGTGATGCCGGAGGCGGAGGCCGTCAACTACCGCTTCAACCCGTTCGACCTCACCAAGGTGTGGCCCCACAAGGACTACCCGCTGATGGAGGTGGGCCGGCTCACGCTGAACCGCAACCCGGAGAACTTCTTCGCGGAGGTGGAGCAGGCGGCCCTGGACCCGGCGAACTTCGTGCCCGGCATCGGCCCGTCGCCGGACCGGATGCTCCAGGCGCGCCTGTTCGCCTACGGCGACGCGCACCGCTACCGGCTGGGCATCAACGGCACGCAGCTGCCGGTGAACTCGCCCCGGGGGGTGAAGGGCGGCGCGCGCAACTACGGCCGCGACGGCGCCATGCGCTTCGATGGCAACGGCGGGCGCGGCCCCAACTACGAGCCGAACAGCTTCAACGGCCCGGCGCAGACGGAGGAGGCGTCCGGCCTGGGCTACACGGTCAGCGGCCTGACGGGCACCTACGTCCACGGCAAGCACGCGGAGGACAACGACTTCGTGCAGGCCGGCGACCTGTACCGACTGATGACCGAGCCACAGAAGCAGCGACTGGTGGAGAACATCTCCGGCAGCCTCGCGCAGGTGAGTCAGGAGGACATCATCGTCCGCGCCATCTCCCACTTCCGCGCCGCGGATGAGGAGTACGGTGCCCGCATCGCCACCGCCGTGCAGCAGCTGCGCCGCGCGCGCTGAGTCCGAAAGGAACACCGCCCATGAATCCGCCCACCGACCCGAAGAATCCCCCCGCCCCTCCTGGCGCGGACGCCGACGACGCCGCCCTGATGGAGCTGGCGCGGGGCGCCTTCACGCTCGCGCGCGCGGGGGATGCCCAGCAGCTGGGCGGGCTGCTCGACGCCGGACTGCCGGTGGGCCTGCGCAACGAGCGGGGGGACTCGCTGTTGATGCTGGCCAGCTACCACGGCCACGCGGAGGCCACCCGCGTGCTCCTGGAGCGTGGGGCGGATCCGGAGCTGACCAACGACGCCGGGCAGACGCCGCTCGCGGGGGCCGCCTTCAAGGGCAACACCGCCATCGCCGCGCTGCTGCTGGACCGGGGCGCGCGCGTGGACGGCGCGGGCAGGGATGGGCGCACGGCGCTGATGTTCGCGGCCATGTTCGACAAGCTGGAGATGCTGGAGCTGCTGCTCCAGCGCGGCGCGAAGCAGGACCAGCGGGACGCGGACGGGCGCACGGCCCTGGACTACGCCCGGTCCATGGGCGCCGCGCGCACGGCCGCCCGACTGGAGTCCTGACGTCGGCGTGGGTCCGGACCGCCCGGCCCGGGAGGCACCTCCCGGGCCCGGGCTTCACGCGTTCGTGTGGCCCCAGGTGCCCGCCTCCGGCCGACCATCCGACTCCGTGTCCAGGGGCGAGTCCTCCACCAGCGAGGTGACGCTGTCGACGATGTGCTCCGCGTCGATGCCGGCCGCGCTCAGCAGCTCCTCGGGCTTGCCGGAGCCGGGCAGCTTCTTCACCGCCAGACGCACCACGGTGGGCAGCCGCGCGCGCTCGCCCGTGAAGGCCTCCAGCACCGCGTCCCCCAGGCCGCCCTCGGACCAGTGGTCCTCCACGACCAGGATGCGGCCCTGCGTTTCGCGCGCGGCCTTGCGCAGCGTCTTCACGTCCACGGGCTTCACCGAATAGAGGTCGATGACGCGCACCTGGACGCCGTCCTCCTTCAGCAGCGCGTACGCCTTGAGCGCCTCGTGCAGCGTGATGCCGGCGCCCACCACCGTCGCCACGTCCTGGTCGGACTGGCGCAGCACCTTGCACCCGCCAATGGGGAACTCCTCCGACGCGGGGTAGAGCACCGGCGTCTTCTCCCGCGTGCTGCGCAGGTAGGTGATGCCCTGGCACTCCACCAGCTGCGCCAGCAGCTTCGCGGTCTGGTTGGCGTCGCTCGGGTAGACCACGGTGCTGCCCCCCACCGCGCGCATCATGGCCAGGTCCTCCAGCGCCATCTGGGAGGGCCCGTCCTCGCCAATGGACACCCCCGCGTGGCTGCCGCACAGGTGCACCGTGGCGTTGGAGAGGGCCGCCATGCGGATCTGATCGTACGCGCGCGACAGGAAGGCCGCGAAGGTGCTCACGAAGGCGCGCTTGCCCAGCACCGCCATGCCCACCGCGGTGGACACCATGTTCTGCTCGGCGATGTACATCTCGAAGTAGCGCTGGGGGTGGGCCTTCTTGAACTCCTGCGAGTAGGTGGAGTTGGAGACCTCCGCGTCCAGCGCCACCACGTCCGGGCGCGCGGTGCCCAGCGCCAGGAGCGCGTCGCCGTAGGCCTTGCGCGTGGCCTCCTTCTGGCCGACCTCGTACGTGGGCAGCTTCAGCGCGGAGGCCGCGTCCTGGCCGGAGGGGCGCGTCGCGTCCGGCTTCTTCACCTGGATGCGCACGTCGCGCTCGCCGCCCAGCTCCTGGATGGCCTCCTTCGCCTTGTCCTCCGGGAGCGGCTTGCCGTGCCAGCCGGGCTGGTTGGCGATGAGCGAGTAGCCCTGGCCCTTCTGCGTCTTGAAGACGATGCAGGTGGGCTGGCCCTTCTTGCCCTGGGCCTCGGTGAAGGCCCGGTCGATGGCCTCCAGGTCATGCCCGTCCACGGCCACCGCGTGCCAGCCGAAGGCCCGGGCGCGGGCGAGGTACGCGTCCGCGTTCCAGCCCAGCTCCGTCTCCGTGCTCTGGCCCAGCCGGTTCATGTCGATGAGGGCGCACAGGTTGTCGAGCTGGTAGTGGCCCGCCTTGTCGAAGGCCTCCCACACGGAGCCTTCGGCGGTCTCGCTGTCCCCCATCAGCACGTAGGTGCGGAAGGGCAGCCGGTCCAACCTCGCGGCCAGCGCCATGCCCACGCCGATGGCCAGCCCCTGCCCCAGCGAGCCGGTGGCCACGTCCACGAGCGGCAGGACGTGAGGATTGGGGTGGCCTTCCAGCCGGCTGCCGAACTGGCGCAGCGTCATCAATTCCGTGTCGTCGATGGCGCCCGCCGCCTTGAACGCGGAGTAGAGGACCGGGCAGGCGTGGCCCTTGGAGAGCACGAAGCGGTCGTTGTTGGGCGCCTTCGGCTGTTGAAAGTCGAAGCGCAGGTGCTTCTGGAACAGCACCGCCACGATGTCCGCCGCGGACATGGACGAGCTGGGGTGGCCCGAGCCCGCCGCCGTGGTGCAGCGGATGCTGTCGATGCGCAGCTGCGCCGCGAGGTCCGCCAAGGTGTCCGCCATCGTGTCGCTCCCGGTCAGAGAAGGGGGCACCCCGGTGCCCTCCGTACTGTGTTGACTGACGCGGCCTGGGAGAAGCGGTCCACCCCGCCGGCCCCGGGCCCAGGCAGAATCCGCGAGTGCCCGCCCGCCCGCTCGGACATGGGGGACTGGACGTGGTCATCTTGAACGAACGCCATCCGGGAGCCTCCGCGCTCCCCCCGGAGATAGACCCATGAACCCGCTTCGACAGCTTGCCGAGCTTGGCCAATCCCTCTGGGTGGACAACCTCCAGCGCAGCTACATCACGAAGGGCACCCTGAAGAAGTTCATTGAAGAGGACGGGCTCAAGGGCCTCACCTCCAACCCCACCATCTTCCAGAAGGCGGTGTCGGGCAGCGAGGACTACCAGGACCTCTTCGACGCGGCGAAGGGCAAGGGCCTGTCCGGCAACGACCTCTATGAGCAGCTGGCGGTGCGGGACGTCCAGGGCGCGGCCGACATCCTGAAGCCGGTCTACGAGGCGACGAAGGGCCAGGACGGCTACGCGTCGCTGGAGGTGTCGCCCCGGCTCGCGCTCGACACGAAGGCGACGCTGGAGGAGGCGCGGCGGCTGTGGAAGACGCTCGCGCGCCCCAACGTGATGATCAAGGTCCCGGGCACGCTGCCGGGGCTGCCGGCCTTCGAGCAGCTCACCGCCGAAGGCATCAACGTCAACGTGACGCTGCTCTTCAGCCAGGAGCGCTACAAGGAGATCGCCGAGGCGTACGTGTCCGGCCTGGAGAAGTTCGCCGCGTCAGGCGGGGACGTGAGCCGTGTCGCGAGCGTGGCGTCGTTCTTCATCAGCCGCATCGACGCCATCGTGGACAAGGAGATTGAGAAGAAGGTGAAGGCGGGCGCCACGCCCGAGCAGCAGAAGGCGTTGGAGGGCCTGAGCGGCAAGGTGGCCATCGCCAACGCGAAGCTCGCCTACCGCACCTTCAAGCAGGTCTTCAGCGGCGCCCGGTGGGAGGCGCTCGCGAAGAAGGGCGCCAAGGTGCAGCGCGTGCTCTGGGCGAGCACCAGCACCAAGAGCCCCAAGCTGCGTGACGTGCTCTACGTGGAGGAGCTCATCGGCAAGGACACGGTGAACACCATGCCGCCCGCGACGATTGATGCCTTCCGGGACCACGGCAAGGTGCGCGCGAGCCTGGAGGAGGACCTCCCGGCCGCGGAGGCGACGATGCGCCAGTTGGAGACCTCCGGCATCTCCATGAAGACCGTCACCGACCAGCTGGCCACCGACGGCATCCGCCTGTTCGAGGAGTCCTTCGACCAGCTCCTGTCCGCCGTGGGCGAGAAGCTGGCGAAGACCTAGCGCGGCGGCTGCACCGCCAGCGGTGGGGGCTCCGCGTGCTCGCGGACCTCGAAGGCGCCCAGGTTCGCCAGGGGGCCTTCCAGCGCGGGCCCCGCTTCACCGTGCGCGGCTGGCCGCGCGAAGCTTCAGGACATCGCGCTTCTCCAGCGTAGGAGGCAGGCCGACACCGGACAGGAAAGGCAGGCATCGCGGTGTCCGGAAACACTCGCACCTCCTCGGCGTGCTCCTTGAAGGACAATTCCTTGCACATGACCTTCCGAACGCTTCGCGTCGGAAGGAGAAGACAATGCAGGTCAGGAATTGGGGTGCCCTGGGATGGCTGGGGCTGGCGGTCGCGGGGTGTGGGGGAGAGTTCCCTCCTGTCTCTCCCGAAGGAGAAGGCTCTCGCCAGGTGACGGCCCAGGCGTGTCCTGCCGGGGTGGCGTCACGGGTGAAGGCCATCAACTCCGCCCTGTACGAACCCACCGATGTGCAGGGGACGCTCTACTTCACCACCGGCGCCCCCGGGGGTGGCACCCTCCTGTGGCGCAGTGATGGCACGGAGGCGGGCACCGTCCAGGTGCGGGTGTTCCCGACCGGCATCTACGCGACGGGCGACTCGGTGGCGGTGGGCAACACGCTCTACTTCCAGCTCTCCGAACTGGGAGTGCCGACGGAGCAGCTCTGGATCAGCGATGGGACGTCGGGTGGAACGCGGTTCCTCAGGTCCTTCCCGCGCGACAGCCTGGGCGGCTCGCTGCTGTCCAGCTTCACGGCCCTCGGCAGCCGGCTGGTCTTCTTCCACCAGCCGGTGGGAATGGCCCCCGAGCTGTGGCGCTCGGATGGGACGAGCGTGGGCACGGTGGGGGTCGCGCAGCTCCCCGGGGTCATCGGACTCGACCAGGGCCAGACCCTGCGCGTCGGCAACGCCCTGCTCTTCTTCCGCTCCCAGGGAGGGAGCACCACGCTGTGGCGCACCGACGGCACGAGCGCGGGGACGCGCGCCCTCAAGCAGGTGGATGCGGGCGCCGTGAGCCTCAGGGAGGTGAGCGCGGCGGGGAGTCCGGGCCTGTTCGTCTTCCAGGACGGCCCGAACCACGAGGTCTGGCGAACGGATGGCACGGCGGGGGGCACGTTCCGGATGGACGCGTTCGGCAGGCCCGTCCAGTTGCTCGGGACGTTGGGCTCCTTCGTCTACGTGGCGTCCACGGAGCCGACGACGAACCGGCTGCGCATCGACCGTCTGTCATTGGGCGGCGGGGGCAAGACGCTCATCACCACCCTGCCCCCCAATCCGGCCGGCCTGTTGCCCGAGGTGCGGCAGAAGACCGTCTCCGGAGGCAGCCTCTACTTCTCGGTGGGCCTGCGCGACACGGGGGGCGTACTCCAGGAGGTGTCGCTGTGGACGAGCAATGGGACCGCCGCGGGGACGCGCCAGCTCTCCCGCGCGCTGCCCGTGGATCCGTACAGCGACTCCCCGGTGTTCGCCACCGGCGGGGGCGTTGTCCTCTTCCACAGTGAGTCCAATTCCGTCTCCACGCCCTGGTTCACCCGGGGCACCGTGGCGACGACCGGCCAACTGTCGGGTGTCCGGGTCCTGGGGATTCCGAACGCGGGGAGAGAGCCGTTCGTCCGCTCGGGCAACCGCGTCTTCTTCTCCGCCATCGAGGACGACGGCGCGGCCCAGCTCTGGTCCGCGCCGGTCAGCTTCACCTGCCCTGCGGGGTTGAGCGAAGCACGGGAGTAGCGACAACAGTCTTCAACATCGCGGGCTCCGGGGCAGCCACCAGCCCCGGAGCTCCGACTCCGTTTCCAAGTGGAGGCGGCGCAAGGCCCTGCAGGGCGATCGCAAACGGCCCCAGGCGCACGCCCGGCTTAAGGACCTCCTCCTCGCGAGCAGGACTCCTTTCGAGTTCCGTACGGGTGTGGCTCTCATCCTGAGCAGCCAGCAGTCCCCTCGTGAGTTCAGCCCCTTGTGCGGAGCTTGGCGGTTGGGCGAGCATCCAGCTCCCCTCGGAGCGTGCTCAGGATGAGAGCCACACCCTTCCGTACTGCTAACTCTCAACCTTGAACTGTCCGATTTGACGGGGGCGACTCCACTTTGATGTCGGCCTCAGTCAACACAACGTGCCACGCATTGGCCTCCTGCCGATGGGCATCAACTAACCACTGGGGTGGCGATGGCGGATAGGGTCGTAATTCTCGCTCGCCGAACGCGAACCACACAATGGCGCGCCCGCCTGCGTACTGCCGGAGCAGCTCCTCTCGAACGTAGAGAATGTCAGCATCGAGCCCATCGACTCCGCTGAGGGTGATCGTGGCCCGGCTTCCGTCTGGGAGGAACTGATCGAAGGATTGCGCGGCGCTGCGAAGATCGAATCGATGCGAGAAGGGCTGGGACGGCACCCGCGCGTTTCCCGCTCGGTTCATCTCACTGTGGTAGCTCTCCCACGCGTAGTCGTGTGCAAGCACCTCCACGTCCACCGCATCGATATCGACGCGTACATTCTCGCAGTATGCGTCCTCGGCGAGCGCCGCGGACGCGAAGTTGGGGTGCCAGGGGATTTCGCCGGCGAAGATGTAGTGGTCGCTCGGAACGTCACTAGTTCCCCACGGGCGAGTCCCGGCCATCAGGGCGGACACAAGTCGTGGCTCGCTTTCCTTCGAGACCACCAGCGCCGAAATGGACGCCCACGCATGGCGGCCAAGCACCCTGTCGCTAGCGCTGACATGGCCATGTACGGCGAGCCACGGTCCAGGGTGTCCACCGATTGCGTCTCGACGAATGATACCGATAGGTAGCGACGTGGTGCCCTTACGCACCCAATCTTCGTGGCTCTCCACGGTCGGAGATAGCCACGCCTCGAGCACCGAAGCCCTCCCGTCAGTGGGCGGCTCCTCCGGGAATGACGGGTCGATATCGACGTCGGAGAACGGACGACTCGTGCGAGGAAAGTGGCCCCGATCCTCGAGTAGCCCAGCGTACGTGAAGAAGCCGATCCAGCCGTACTTCTTGCCGTAGCGTTCTACAGGCGGACGACCTCCACGACCATATCGATAGGCATCCTCGGCGATCCTGCGGTCCAGCGCATCGAAGCTCGCAGTTCGCCAGCCGAGCTCCGACACAACGCCTCGTACATACGCCACCGCAGCCTGATGGCCTGCATGGTCCATGTCGTAGTTGGAACGGTCTTCGAACAGCCTCCCCAGTTTGTAGTTCTCGAAGTCCATGTGGAGCGTTCGCCCCGCCTCATCTGCTCCTGCGTCGCCCTTGGCCAAGGGCTGTACCGGTGCGGGTACAGCGAACGACCACGTTCCGCTCAGCGAGCCGGAAAGTGCAGACGCGTAGAACTTCGTGGCGAAGGCGACGATGCCTCGCACGTAGAGTCGTGCGAGGTAGTGGTGCGTTGGCGCGCTCGCAGACGATCCCACGAGCGTCGACTCAACCTGCTCGAGAAACGGCTTTAGATGTGCTGCGAACTCAGCGTCTGCATGCTGGTGGCTCAGGACGATACCGTATGCGGCCGCGAGCATGCGCTCGCCCACGTAGGCGTCGTTCACGGCCAGCGAGTCGATGGTCAGTAAGAAGAGCCCTTCGGGATCGACGCGCCCGAACCAATAGAGAGCGCGAGTCGCTTGGTCTCGAAGCGGCCGGACCGTACTCGTGAGCGTCCACATCACCCAGCGAGCGCGCAGCCTATCGCCGGTGCGCACTTGCTTCGACCGCCAGCGCTGCTCCAGATGTTCTAGGTCGCGGAGTACACTTCGACCTCTCGCCAACACATCGTCATGGTTCCTGCGGAGCCACTCTGTCCACCGCAGGTCGCGATCCGCCACCGTCATCGTCCGCAGTGTTCGGTCCAGTGCCTCGGCGTTCAGCGGGTGGCTTGGCGTTCCTCGCACTTGCCAGAGGCGATTAAGAATCTCTGCGTCTCCTGTGCGCATGAGGTCGAGCAATGCGTCGACCGTCACCGCGTCGAGGAACGCCGGTTCGAGGTGCGCCGCCGACCGAAGAGCACGCCCACGCAGCGGTTCGTCTACCAACTGCCAGAGCTGCTTCGAGCGAAACCGTCGAGGCACCTGCCCGACCAACGACAGGACAACGTCATCGGCAAGCGGATGGCGGACGTTGTAGTCGCCAGCGAGCAAGGTCGTGGTTGACGGCTTTTTGATCCACGTCTCGAAGGAACTCTGCCCATGCTTCGCAAGCAGCGCGTTGGCGATGACGTGTCCGCCCAATAGGTCGTACACGGGCACAAACGTGTCGCTTCCGTTCGAAGGCATGCGGAGCAGGACACCCTCATGCTCCAGCGCTCGCACGAGGCTCTGGTCCCAGGGCCGCTGCGCATCGCCGAGGAGGTTTCGCAGCTCGGCGAGCTCAATCGAACGGGCTCCCGACTCCCACAGCTTGTTGGCGATGGTCGCGATCGCCGCGTTCACGTCGTGTGCATAGAACCGGTGCGCGCGAGGAGCCAGCTCGACGACCCGAACGCCAACTTGCTCCAGGTAGCGCTCGAAGAGCGCCGTCAGTGAACCCGGCATCGCATTGGCGCCGACGAGCTGCTGCCTAGTCGGGTTCGTCACCTCGCAGAAGAGCCGTAGCGTGAGCGGGTGTCGCAAGAATCCGGGCAATGAGGCGTCCGTGGCGTCAATCTTCCAGTAGCGGAAGTGCTCACGAGCCGCCTCAACGGTCTCCTCTCCGTAGTCCTTGATCTCGACGCAGCGTGTTCCATCGGGGAGAGCATCGTCCACAAACTCGGGTCGCAAGGTGCAAACCAGAAGTACGTAGGGATACTTCGCGAGGGTGGTCTCTAACGAGGCGAGTAGGGGCTTCCACGTCCGTGGATCCTCGGACTCATTGAGGCCGTCGATGAACACTGGAAGACGGTGGCGAGCCCGCTGTCCTGCGGCATCCACCGCTGTGAGCAAGGACTCGATGCTCGGCACAGGCTGAGCCGCGATCGATACGCGGCGAGCCAAGTCATCGAGCGTGTAAGTCGCGTGCAGGTCTCGGCCGTGTAGCAGCACTCCGTGGGGTCGCGTCGTCGTTCCTGCCGTGAGTTGAGCCGCGAGGTGCGTCTTCCCACAGCCCGCTGGCGCAAGCACTGCAACCAACCGCGAAGAAAAACCTGCCTCGACATCACCGAGCAGCCGTACTGCGTCGTGACAACCGGCAACAGTATTCGTTGCGTAGAGACCGGCTCGGTGGTTCCCGGTTCGAAGTCTCCGAGGGGCCGTCGCTACGGCGACGGGGAGCGCGCGTGGATGCGCATCGAACTCATCGCGAAGCAAATCCAGATCGCCGTTACGGATGCCTTCAGCAACCCTGTCCAGGGTGTCTGCCGATTGCCTTGACGTCGCGACGACACCCGTCACGAACGGTGCGAGTAGAGGAGGCACCGGTGGCGAGGCCTCGACTGCCTCGGCAGATGTGCGCAGCTCTGCCGATAGCGCACGAAGCTCGTCCAACGACTCCGCCTCGCCAAGCATGCGGCGCAGCTCACGCTCGGCTTCGCCAACGTGATGCACCTCGGGCTGCCACCGTGCTCGAATCGGAGCGACGGCCTGCTCGTGGCGTTCACGCAGGATGTCTGGCGTTAGTACCAGCTCGCCGAAGTAGGTGCTGCGAAGAACCGCCGCTTGCCCAGCAAGATGGTTGTCGACCTCGTCACCCGTCCAGAGGTGGAGCTTCATCTTCGATGAGAGCCGGTTGAACCAGTCTTGGTCGTCCTTGGTCAGCGTACGGCGTGTCCACAGGACCCAATCCGTGAGGTCAGGAAGATGGGCCTCTGTCTTTCGGAGACCTTCCTCGATCTTCGCTCGCCTTGTCGCCCCCAACGAGCCGTTGGCAGCGAGGTCGTACCACTTGCACTGCCAGCCCCACCACCGCCCCGGATCGCCGAGCGCATCGCAGTGCTTGTCGAGCTTAAGATGGAACTCCACGCCCGGCTGGTTCGCGAGGGCACGAAAGGCGCCGAAGCTGCCGAAGTTCTGGCGCACGATGCCCCGGCAGAGCAGCTCGAAGTTCTTCTCCGCGCTCCCCGGTAAACCGGCGAAGATGTCCCAGTTCAGCGCTGGCATCGCGTCTCCACGTTCATCGGTCTTTCCCGTGGGCCGTGTCCGGGTAGTCGTGGGCCGAGTAGACCTCGATCCGCGCGCCCTTCAGAAACATCACCTTGAGGAACGCAGAGATGTCGATTTCCTCCGTCGTTAGGACGAGGTCATTGCCTTCGATCTTGACGCTGACCTCGTATGCAAACTGCTCGACCTCCTGAGGTCCGATGGAGACGTTCAGGCGCCCGAGCAGGTCGAGCATTGCGCTGCCGTACCGATCCGATGGGCTGCCCAAGGTCAGAGTACCGTTGGTTTGATCCTCGGCGACTTGGCTCGTCAGCGCGTCGATGATCTCCTTGGCCTTCGTTGCATCACTGGCATTCTCGAAGTGACCGATCATCACAAGGTTCGCGGAGTGCTCGGAGCCGTGTTGGTACCAGATTTTCATGTGTCGTTCTCCGCGAGGTCGTGAGCGAGTCGGTCGAGCGCCTGCAGCACGCCACCCTCGCCGAGTGGAATGCCGACCTCGGCGTAGGAGGAATGCTTGAGCACACCCATCGCGTCGATGTGTGCGTATGCGCGGAGACCACGTTCCTCACTCAACGGATCACAGGTCGGAAAGCCCTCGGCGCTCGCCTCGTTGATGCACAACTTCAGGGGGCCTCTATACGCGTCGACCCAACGACGAAGGCCCTGTACGGCACCCACGTCGATCTCCTTCACGCTGCGCACGGCCACCTGCGGGAGCAGCAACAGCTCGCACGCTCCAGCATCTGCGGCAAAGCGGGCGACGTCATTAAGGTCGGGCAGCGTGCGCTCGTTGATGACAACGTTGACGCCGAAGCGTGAGATGGCTCGAACGCATCCCAGGCGTTCAAGTAGCTCGGCGAACGAACGCCGTCGGATGGACTCGTAGGTCGCACCAACACCGTCCATGCTCACGCGGATGAAGTGGACGCTGCCGCGAAGGCGCTCAGCCAGCTCACTGTCAATGTGGTGGCCGTGCGTCGTGAACGACACCGAGAGCCGCGTCTCGTGGGCCGCGTACTGACAGAGCTTTACGAATTCGGGGTAGCGCGTCGGCTCACCACCACCGAATCCGATCCCCAGAGTGCCGTGCGCATCGAGTTCAGCAAGCCATCGCGTGATCGTGTCGAACCGCAGCTCGTCGCGAGACTTCGGCGCGTAGCAGTGCGCGCACGCCAAGTCGCAGCGGTTCGTGAGCGCGATGGAGACCTGCCGAGGTGCGCGAGAGTGGAGAGAGGCAGGAACAGGGAGTTCGTCGAGAAGTACGTTTAGACCAGTGGTGCGGTCGAAGAGATGTACGCCTGCCGCCGAACACCGTTGCTTCCACTGGCGTCGTGGAGTGGCACGACGTTCGTGGGATGAGGTGCCGTTCATGAGCGTCTCCGTAGATGCGTCGCTCGGGGAACGACCGCATTCTTCGGCGCGAGCTGCGCGTACA
Organism: Corallococcus sp. BB11-1; assembly: GCF_026626625.1. NCBI lineage: Bacteria > Pseudomonadati > Myxococcota > Myxococcia > Myxococcales > Myxococcaceae > Corallococcus > Corallococcus sp. BB11-1. The sequence continues at coordinate 429,727 of NZ_JAPNJY010000031.1, forward strand.
ACTCGTGGAGCTTCGCCCGTAACAGCTCCTTTGACGGCAGGAACGTCTGGTACTCGGCGACGAGCGTGGGCGCCGTCGTCCGCGCGAGCGCGTACTCGACGACCTCGTCGTCCTTCGTTGCGCAGAGGAGCACGCCTATCGAGGGCCGCTCGTGGAGCTTCTTCACGTCGCGGTCAAGCGCCTCGACGTAGAACGACAGCTGTCCGAGATCGGCAGGCTTGAACTTGTCGACCTTCAGCTCGAAGGCGACGAGGCACTGAATACCACGGTGGAAGAACACGAGGTCGATCGCGAAGTCCTGGCTACCGACCTGCACCGGGTACTGCGAGCCGACGAAACAGAAGTCGCGACCCAGCTCGGTGAGGAAGCGGCCGAGGTTCCGAAGGAGCGCGTCGTGGAGGTCGGCCTCGGAGTGATCCGCGGCGAGGCCGAGAAACTCAATGTTGTAGGCGTTCTTGAACTCGTCGATTGCCGTCGGGTGGGTTTGTCTCACCGCTGGCGAGACTTTCTTCGTGGCGCGTGCCTCGCGAAGGACGGCGCCCGATCGGATCTGCCGTTCGAGTTCCCGCTTGGGCCAGCGATCCTTGATGGCGGCGAGGATGTAGAACTCGCGTGTCTCGACGGGCTTGGCCTGGCTGAGGATGATGAGGTGGTGCGTCCACGGCAATTGTCTCACCAGCGGTGAGACTTTTCGGTTCGACCGGTACGCCTCATAGAACTGTCGCATCCGAAAGAGGTTCGGGCGCGTATAGCCCCGGACGCCCGGGTAGCGCCTCGCGAGATCGGCGGCGAGATCCTCGACGATGCCATCGCCCCACTCGGCGCTGGCGATCTTCTGGCTGATGTACTCGCCCAGCTCCCAGTAGTGGGCCACCAGCTCCGTGTTCACCGCCTGGTACACGCGTCGTCGGGCCGCCTCGATGAGCACGATGATCTCGACGAACCGCGTGTCTCCGCCGTCGACGATCGCCCGCTTTGCACGAGGCACGGCGAGCGCCGTCGCCTTGGTGGCTGCGGGCTTCGTGCGCGTGAGGCGCTTCTTCGAGGAGGACTTCTTCGTCATGCGAAAGGGGGGAACATAGGTTCCGGCGAACCTTGCAATTTCGCAAGCGAATCTGGCCGGTCGATTTCGTGTCCCGTTTCGGCGGGGAAGACCGCGTTTCTTTCCCAGAGACCCACCAAAGGACCACCCCATTGCGGCTACCGGAAATTCGGGGCCAGTGCCCGAGTGCGTCAGCGAACACGTCATTGCATGTGAGCTTGCCCCGGCGCTCCCAAGCAGTGAACGCACCATTCGGGTGCTTGCCATGGCACCCTGCTCGACGGGAGGCAGAGGGTGTGAGGCCGAGGGAAAGGCCGTAAGGCTGAATTTATGTTGGATTACTTCGTGGACACTCCACTCGCGACGGCCCTGCGGGAATGGCGCCCTCCGGCCGTGGTTGAAGCGAAAACCGGGCGCACCGTGCCGCCCTGCCCGCCCTCCGTCTCCGAGGGAACCTCGGATTGAAGCCCGATTCCACCGCATGGTAGGACGCGGGTGGCTGCTCGCCTCGACGGAACATCATGGAATCCCCCGGAGCTGGACGGCCTCGTCGGCGAGTGAAGCGGATCATCGCGGGCGCGCTGCTCGGGCTCGTCGCGACCGTCGTGCTGCTCGTGGTTGTCGCAGTGGCCGCGCTGCACGACCTCGGTCGCCCCTGGCTGAAGCAGCGCATCGTCTCCCAGGTGGAAGCGGCCAGTGGCCTGCGGGTGGACTACCAGGCCGCGCGCGTCGCGGTGCTCTCCGGGTTGTACCTGGAGGGGCTGGTGGTGCGGACCCCGCCGCCGTTCGACAGCGCCGCACCCGAGCTGCTGCGCGTCGGGAGGCTGGAGGCGCACTGGTCGCCCGGTGACCTGCTGAGCCGGACACCGCGCGTCGAACGCGTGGTCGCGAGGGACGTGACCTTCACCCAGGTGGCCGATGATGCGGGCCCAACCTCCGTCGATGCCTTGTCGGGCCCCGAGGCCCCCGAGCCGGCGCCCGTCGAACCTCCCCTCGGAGCCTCGCGGCAGGCCGCGGACTTCCTCGCCTCCGCCCCTCCGTTCGGGAGGATTGAGCTGTCGAACGTGTCCCTGGGCTACGTCCGCGTCCGGAACAGCGCCGTGGTCGACCGCTGGACCCTGGGCGGGCTCGCAGCCGGGATTGAAGCGAAGCGCCACGACGGGAAATGGAAGCTCTTCGCGGAGCTGGGCCAGCCCGGACGGCCCCTGCCGCTCGTCCTGGGCCGGGAAGCTCCCGCGACGCCCGCCGCCCAGGCCGAGCTGGAGCTGACCCTCTCAGTGGAGGTGGGTGCCTCCGACGCACGCGCGAAGGTGGACCTGGACGTCGCACGGCAGACGTTTGATCCCCGGTTCACCGTCCGCACGCTGCTGCACGGCGCGGTGTCGGCGAAGTTCGAGGGCGACAAGCAGCACATCGCCGTCGACCTGGACCGCACCCGACTGGCCGACAGCGCCGAAGTGCAGGCGCAACTGGTGCTCCCGGATGCGGCGGAGCTTCCCCCCGTCCTGACCCGGGCCCTGGCGGACGTGGACCTGGGACGGCTGTTGCAAGCGGTTCCCGCTGACCTGCGCCCCGTCTCCCTGGAGCGCGGCAAGGTGCACCTGGATGCGCGGGACGTCACGCTCAGCGCCATGCCCCAACTGGGGCCACAGGGCAGGCTCGGGCTGGAGGTGGAGGTCTCGGCGCTCCAGCACAGCCAGGACACGCTCCGGCTGTCACTCGGCGGCGGAACCATCTCCCTGAGCGCGACCCCGGATCCCCAGCAGGGGCTCACCGCGCAGCTCACCTTCGCGCTCCAGGGGCTGGATGTCCGGGGGCCCACCGCGCTGCGCATCCCCAAGGCCTCCGGCGAGCTGACAGGCCGCCAGCTGCGACCGGACCTCGCATCGCCCCTCCAGGTCGCGGGGGACGTGGCCCTGTCTGGCAAGGTGGAGGCCCTGGAGGCCCGCGCCTCCGGCGTCCAGGTGATGGCCGAGCGCCTGGGATTGGGTCTTCAGGCTCCGCTCGCCGGCAAGCCGCCCTTCACGCTGAAGGCAGACATCCCCGTGGGGATGCTCCAGGTCACTACGGCGGAGGGACGCGAGCTGCTGAAGGGCCCGGTGAACGTGAAGCTCCACGCATGGGACGCGTTCCCCGTTTGGGATGAGCCCCGGCGCAGCCGCGCGCGCGCCCGGCTGGAGCTCGACGTCGGCACGCTGCACGCGTCGTTGGAGGCCACCAAGGGGACCGACGACGTCGCCTATGCGCTGGACGTGAAGACGCCGGACCTCATCGCCGCCCGGCCCTTCATCCCCGACTCCGTCGCCGCGCACGTCCCCTGGAAGGAGTTGGGGGTGGCCCTGACGTCCAAGGGCAAGCTGACGGCGCTCTTCTCCGCCTCCCCCCGGCTGGAGCACCAGACGGAGCTGCGCTTGCAGCGGCCGGGCTGGGGCGACGTGACGGCGCGCGACGCCGCCTTCGTGCTGCGCTCCCACGGCGATGCGTGGCGCCACCAGGGCGAGCTGGACCTCCAGTTCGAAGGGCTGCGCATTGGCGACAGCGACGCGGGCGCCCAGCATCAGCGCCTCACGCTGGACCTGGATCGCCGCAAGCCTTCGCTTCGGCTGGGAATCACCGGCCAGACGGGGCTGAAGCTCTCTCTCGACGCCGCGCTGGCCTTCGACCGCAAGACCCGGGGACTCCGCGTGGACGTGAAGGGCGACCTTCCGCCCCTGGGTCCCCTTTCGCCCCTGCTGGTCCGGGCCCGGGTGCCCCGGGAGCTGGAGCCCTCGCGGATGGCCTTCAACGGGGAGATCCACGGCACGCTGTTCGGCGTGCTCACGGGCTTCGCCGCGGATGGCACCCCACGCTTCGCGCCCGATCCGCTGCGCACCATCGCCTTCGACGGGACCGCGGAGGTGGACGGGCGGGGGCTCCGCTGGAAGCAGGACGCCCTGTCCATCAACCTCCCCGAGGCGCACTGGAAGGCCGAGTCACACATCGACGGGCCCCGGCGCCGCCTCCACAGCCTCCTGACGGCGGAGAAGCTCTCCGTGGGCATGAGCGACCGGCGCCTGTCATTCGCCGGGCTATCAAGCGACACCACCGTCAACTTCACCGACAAGCTGGAAGCGGAGGAGATGGAAGGCAGACACCAGATCAAGGTCCGCACCCTTGAACAGAAGCCGGCGCTGCCCTACCCCGCCCAGGACCTGGAGACGTCCTTCACCCTCCGCCACAACCCCCGTGGCGTCCTCCACGTCCCCGACCTGAAGCTCTCCAGCCCGGGGACCGGCACCGAGCTGAAGGTGCAGGGGCGGTTCGACTTCAGCGACGGCCGGCGCCGGCTGGCCTTCCGAGGAGAGCTGGAGCAGGACCTGTCCCGGCTCGCGCAAGCGGGCCGCATCGAGAGCAGCGGCAAGGTCGCCGTCACCTTCCGGGTGGCGTCACCCGACCTCGTGGTCTTCCGGACCCTCTCCCACCTGGTCTTCCAGAACGTGAACCTGCGGCTGCCCGGCTCCGGCGTCGCGGTCGAGACGCTCGATGGCAACGTGCCGCTGACGGAGAACGTGCAGTTCACCGATGGTCAGGTGCGGCTCTTGAGCGACAGCGACGTCAACCCCTACTCGATGCTGCGCTTCGCCGACCAGCACCCCCTGATGTCGGGCAGCAGCTTCGTGTCGGTGGGCCGCATCACCACGCCCATGCTCACCATCGCGCCCCTCGCGGGCAACCTGTCCATCCACCAGAACGTGGTGTCCATGAGCCAGCTGGAGATGGGCGTCCGGGGCGGGCGCATCACCGGCCAGTGCCTGCTGGACTGGCAGGGCAAGCACTCCACGCTGGAGGCCCACGTGCGGGCGACGGGCGTGAAGTCGTCCCGGGGCGAGCCCTTCGACGGCAACGCCGCCGTGGTCATCTCCGCCAGGGACCGCAGCGTCAACGGGCGCGCGGAGATCCTGCGCATCGGCAACCGCCACCTGCTCGACCTGCTCGACCTGGAGGATCCACGCCACGTGGATCCCGCCACCAACCGCGTCCGCTACGCATTGCGACTGGGCTACCCGGAGAACGTGCGGGTGAGCTTCAACCAGGGCTTCGGCAGCCTGCGCATCACCATGGGCGGGCTGGCGAAGCTCATCAGCATCGATGAGATCCGGGGCATCCCCATGGGACCGCTCGTCGACCGGATGCTCCTCTCCCTGACTCCCCCGGAGGCCACGCCATGAAACACCGTGGGTTGCTGCTCCTCGCCGCGCTCGCCGCTCCTGGCTGCATCCGCGCCCCGGAGATCGTCCTGGTCGACCGCGCGACGGCGCTGGAGGAACAGGCCGCGGGCTCGTTCAAGGACGTGGAGCAGCGGCTGGCCCGCGCGGGCATGAACCCGACGCCCGTGCCGCTCACGCCCAACCAACTGGAGGACCTGGGCGTCCAGCCCACGCCGCTCATCGAGAACATCGGCAGGACGCAGGCGGACCGCGTCGACGATCTGTTGCGGCGTCACTGCGTGGGCGAGGGCCGGGAGGGGCTGCTGGTGGTCACCCGGCGCCAGTGTCAGGCCGGGCGCATGTCCTCCGACGACGTCGCGCTGGTGGAGCGGGTGAACCGCGGCCGGATGCAGGTGTGGCAGTGGATGCACTCGGTGCGACCGGGCGTGCCGGAGGCAACGCTGCGCAAGACCTGGCAGCAGGCACACGCGGAAGGGGTGGTCTGCGGCGGCTGGGTGGAAGCGGGCGACGGCACCTGGGGAGAGAAGAAGTGCTGACGCCCGGGGGCCGGTGGCTCGCGGTCCTGTGCGTGCTCCTGGCGGGCGTGGCCGGGGCCCAGGATGACGAGCCCGACGGGGGCATGCGCACGCTCTCGCGGCTCACCGTGGGCATGGGGGACCAGTTCCTGGGGCAGCTGGCGCCGGATGGGAACACGCTGCTCTTCGTGTCCAACCGCAACATCGCGACCGAGCTCTACACCCAGGACCTGGAGCAGGGCCGCGAGCGGCGCCTCTTCGACGAAGGCGCGGACGTGACGTGGCCGCGCATCAGCCCCGATGGCAAGCGCCTGCTCTACATCTCGTTCCGGACCCAGGCCGGCGGGCAGCTGTGCGTGAGGGACCTGCCGGCCGCCGAGGAGCGCCACTGCCTGGAGGAGGAGACCAGCGCGCTTCAGGCCGAGTGGATCGACAACGCGCACATCGCGCTGGTGAGCCGCGCGGACATCCAGGGCGACCTGCGCCTGTCGCGGGTCGCGGTGGAGCGCGAGTGGGGCGTGCGCCCGCTGCTCGTGCGCAACCTGACCAGCCCCACGGTCTCCCCCGATGGGCGCTGGCTGGTGTACGTCCCCATCGAGCGCTCCGTGCAGCAGGTGGGCCCGGGCTTCGCCGCGCGCGCCGCGCCCCATCTGGAGGCGCTCCGGCTGGACCGCCCCGACGCGACCCCCATCCCGCTGACGCTCGACCTGCCGGGGCAGACCGGCCAGCCCGTGTTCGCCCGCGATGGGCGTTCGCTGTACGTGGTGCAGTTCTTCACCGACTCCAACGCGGATGGCGCGATTGACGCCAGCGACAGCGGGGTGTTGTTCCGGGTGCCCTTCGCGTCCGACCGGGACGACGCGCCCCAACAAGCCGCGGCCTCCAGTCCGGACCAGCTCACCAGCGTGGCCTGGAGCTGCCAGTACCCGGCGCCCGCGGCCGCGTCCCTCATCGCCACCTGTTCACGCGACAAATCGCTGGACGTGTATCAGCTGCCGCTGGACGGCCTGGTCCCCAGCGACTGGGACGTGCCCCGCCTCAATGAGGAGCTGGGGATGGTGGGGAGGCGCGCGGACCAGCTGCTGCTCTACCGCCAGCGCCTGCTGCGCGAAGCGCGCCCCAAGCCGCGCCGGCTGCTGATGATGCGCCTGAGCCAGCTCCACCTGGCGTTCGAGGACTTCGACGCGGCGGACTTCTACGCCCGCCACATGTCGTCCGTGGAGGACCCCGCCACCCGGGGCCTGTCGGAGCCGCTGCGGATCCTCATCGACCACCGGAAGGCCATGAAGGAGCGCGAGCGGGGCCGCATGGTGGACGAGCTGAGTGAAGCCGAACGGCAACGCATGGCCGCGTTGGATCCCGCGCATGCGCCCAGCCCGCCGTCCGCCGTCTTCCAGCACGTGGTGCGCAGTGAGCTGGCGGAGTCCTCGGGCGACTTCACCCGGGCGCGCCAGGAGCTGGAGGCGGCCCAGCTGACGGACACCACGCCGCGCGCGGTGCTGGAGGCGTGGTTCGAACGCGCGGACGCGCTGTACCGGGCGCTCGACGACCGGGCGGCCCTGCACGACGCCGGCCGCCGGCTGTCCATGAACAAGGTCTTCCGTGAAGACGACCAGCTCGACTTCGCCCGCGCCGCCGTCCGCGCGCTGTACCGGGGGCGCCCCTATGCGGAGGCGGACGCCGCGATGGCCCAGGCGCTCGAGACGGCGCCCGCCGGGTCCGCGTATGCCTTTGCCCTGGAGCTGGGCCGGCACGTCAATGCCTTGCACGAGGAGCGCCCGCCCCGCCCCGTCCGGGATGCGCTGATGGCCTTCTACCATCAGCAGAAGGACCCGCTCCGGCGGCGCGCGCTGGTGCAGGACGCCGTCGAGCGCGCGGCGAGCCTCGGCGCGGATGGCGTGCTGGAGGCCCTGGCGTCGGCCTACGTCGAGGACGCCCCCGCTGGCACCGAGGAGGCCCGCCGCGCTGACCGGCTGTTCCGCCGCGCGATGATGGGCCGTGCATACCGCCGGATGGGAAGGCAGCGCCTGGACGAAGCCCGCGCCGACTTCGACCTCGTGACGCGGCGGACGGGCTCGCTGGAGAGCGCCGTCGAATCCATGAGCCTGCGGCTGCGAGCGGGCGTCAGCCCGGAGGTGGTGGAGCAGGAGGTCACCACCACCTCCGCGAAGATGCGCGAACCGCTCAAGCGCTTCGTGAAGGCCTATGTCACGACACGCCGGTTGACCAAGCTGGAGGACGACGCCCACGCGAAGGCGGTGGCGACGGCCGTGAAGGAGCTGCGCGCGGCCTGGCCGGAGCTGAAGAACCAGCGCGCGGCGCGGGCCCTGTATGGCGCCATCCAGCACGAGGACTTCCTGCGCGGCCGCGACCCCGCCGCCGCCGAGCGCGCCAACCGGCACTACCTGGTCGCCCTGGACCTGGTGCGCAACAACATCCGCTACAAGGCCATGGTGCTGGGCGCGCTGGGGCTCCTGCACACGCAGGTGGGCAACTACCACATCGCCCTGGGCTACCTCGACCAGCGGGACGCCTACCCCTACGTGGACAACGCGGCGGGGGTGGCGGTGTCACTGGCCCGCGCCCGGGCGCTCCTGCACGTCGGCCGGGAGGCGGAGTCCGCGCAGGCGGCGGACAAGGCCCTGGCCCTGGTGGACGCCGCGCCGAAGCTGGCCCGGTTCACCACGTTGGCCCTGGATCGCGCGGCCCTCTACAACCTCGCGGCGGGCCGGTTCGAGCGGGCCCTGACGCTCTACGGCCGCGAGCTGCCGCTCGTGGAGGCCAGTCCCCGCGACGAGGCAGGGCTGCGCAACCGGCTGGTGGTGCGCCTGTCCCGCAGCGCCGCGGCGTTGGGCGCGGGTCAGCCCCAGCAGGCGTTGGAGGACCTGGAGCAGGTGGAGCGCGACCTGGCGCTCCCCGCCGTGCAGGCCACGCTGAGCCACGCGCGGGCCACGCCCCGGCAGGTCCAGCGCGCCTACGGCCTCATCGCCTCGGGCCTGCGCGCCAACGCGGAGACGCGGCTGGGGCGCCTGGACGCCGCGGCCCGCGCGCTCGAACAGCGGCGCGCGCTGTTCCTGGAGCAGTTCGACGACACGGACCGCGACGAGGACATCCGCGCGGCGACGCTGGCGGAGCTGCGGCTGGCCGAGAACGCCGTGGACCGTCAGGACCCGGCGCTGGCGGCCCGCTGGCTGGGCAAGGCGCTGGAGCACGCCGACGCGCTGATGGAGCGCACCCACGCGCCGGTCGATGCAGGGCAACTGGACGTGCTCTGGTTCGCGGCGCAGCTGCACGCGGAAGGAAAGGCGCGGCTGCCCTTCAACGTGCCCCAGCGCCTGGACAAGGCGCGGCGCGCCCTCCTCCAGCAGCGCGACCCCATCTGGCGCGACTACCTGTCGTGGTTCGACGTCTACCTGGCGCTCGGTGAGGCCGAGGGGCCTGGCCCGGTCGCCAGGGAGACGCCGGGCCAGACTCCCTAGCTCCCCCACGGACGCGAACGGCCCGGCGAGCTGGCCCTCCTCCTGGATGCAGGGCGGGCCAGCAGCCGGGCCCCGGCTGTCCATTGTCCCGGCGGCCGAGAGGTATTCGCCGGACCTGTCTCCACCTTCACGCGGTGCACTGTCAGCCAGGACGTGGAGACGCCGCGTGAAGGTGAACCTGTTCCAGCTCTTCGCGGTCTCGGCCGTGGTGATGGGCATGGCCCAGACCCTCACCCGGGAGCGCATCTTCGCCGGGGTGCGTGAGCGGCTGGGTGGGAAGGACACCTGGGCGGGCTATCTCGTGTCCTGCCCCTACTGTGCCTCCCACTACTTCGCGTTCGTGCTCGTCCCGCTCACGGGGACCTACGCCATCGACGTGACGGTGGGCGGCTGGGTGGGCGGCGTGCTGCGCTGGTTCCTGTCCTCCCTGTTGATCACCGTCATCGCGGCCTTCTTCCGCGTCATCTTCTGGTTCGTGGACGAAACCCAGGGGCTGGTGCGGCGGCGTCAGCGGACGGAAGAAGAGGAGACCGCCACCCGGCGGCTCATGCGCAAGAAGGTGGAGCGGACCATCGCGCCCCAGGAGCGCGCCGGGCCTCCGGAGCCGCCGCACTGAAGGGCGATGTGGGGCGCACCGGGACGGCGTGAGGGGAGCGGACCAACTCGTCTCCGGCGGGTCGCCGCCCTACACTGCCTCCATCCCGGAGGATGGATGCACTCGAAGAGACTTCGCAGATTCCCCTCGACCGCGGTGCGCGCGCTGGCCGCGGGCGTCGTGCTCGCCTGCGCGGCGGGCTGCTCGGACGATGAGGGCCCCGGCGTGGACGTGCCCAACCCGCTGACCAACCCCAAGGACGGGCCTCCCGCCGGCAATCCGAACGCGGAGGCCACGTGCAGCGTGCCCGCGGAGGCGGGCCTCGCGGACGTCTCCAAGCCCACCACCGTCGTGGGGACCGGGACGCCGGCGAGCTGTACGGGCGCGGCCTTCGTGGACGCCGTGGCCAGGGGCGGGGTCATCACCTTCGACTGTGGGCCGGAGCCGGTCACCCTCACGCTCGACAGGACGGCGAAGGTCTTCAACGACAAGGGGCCTGACATCGTCATCGACGGCAAGGGCCTGGTGACGCTCAGCGGGGCGGGCAAGCACCGCATCCTCTACATGAACACCTGCGACCCGAAGCAGGTGTGGACGACCTCCCACTGCCAGGACCAGGACCATCCCCGGCTGACGCTCCAGAACCTCACGTTCGTGGACGCCAGCTCCAAGGCGGAGACGGAGTTCGACGGGGGCGGGGCGGTCTGGGTGCGCGGTGGGCGGGTGAAGGTCATCAACTCCCGCTTCTTCAACAACGCCTGCGCCGACGTCGGGCCCGACGTCGGCGGGGGCGCCCTTCGCGTCTTCAGTCAGTACGAGGGGCGGCCCGTCTACGTGGTGAACACGACCTTCGGCGGCAAGGAGGGCTACGGCGGGGTCTGCTCCAACGGCGGCGGCATCAGCAGCATCGGCGTGTCGTGGACCGTCATCAACAGCCTGTTCTCCCACAACCGGGCCATCGGCAACGGCGCGAACCCCGCCAGGCCGAACACCCCGGGCGGAGGCAGCGGCGGCGCCATCTACAACGACGGCAACACGATGACGCTGTCCCTCTGCGGCACGCGAATCGAACACAACGAGGTCAACGCCCACGGCAGCGCCATCTTCTTCGTCAGCAACGACCACTCGGGCGACATCCGCATCGACCGCTCCGTCATCCAGAACAACCGGGGTGGCTCCTGGTACGAGACCTATCCGCAGATCTCCAATCACGGGGACACGCCCATCGCGGTCACGAACTCCACGATTGAGTGACGGACGTGCCGCCCGCTCCCACCGCCACCGCGGCGGGAGCACACCGGACACGCCTTCAACAGCCCGGCCCACTGCGCGAGCCACGCTGGCGGAAGTTTTCACGCTCCTGGAAAAACAGGAAAATACATGAAAACAGTCCTACCTCCTCTGGGGCCCCCTTGGATGCCAAGGCATTGCACCCCACCCTCTGCTTGCTTTGGGCCGGAAGGAGAGGACATGCGTGTAATGAATTGGGGTTCCCTGCTGTGGTTGGGATTGGCGGGGATGGGCTGTGGCGGTTCGGTGGGTGAAGACGTGTCAGGGGAGCCCGTGCTCCCGTCGGCGGAGGCTGCGCCCGCCCAGGTGAACGCGCAGGCGTGCCCCGAAGGGGTGGCGTCCCGGGTGAAGGCCGTCATGACGCCGGGCCTGGGAGGCTTCATGGGGGAGCTGACCGACGTCCAGGGGACGCTCTACTTCATCACCTCCACGTACGACAGTGACGCCATCCTGTGGCGCAGCGACGGCACGGAGGCGGGCACCGTCCCGGTGAAGGTGTTTCCGCGGGACTCCCTCAACGCCCCCCAGCCGGAGAACCTGGTCGCGGTGGGCAACCGGCTCTTCTTCCAGTTCTCCGACCCGGCCACCGGGAACGAGCTCTGGGTCAGCGATGGGACGGAGGCCGGGACCCGGCGGGTCGAGGACATCACGCCCGGGCCCGCGGGGTCCTCGCTGGACAATCTCACCGACATCAATGGGCGGCTGGTCTTCTTCCGCTACGTGCCCGTGCCGGGAGGAGGGTCGCGGCCGGAGCTGTGGCGCTCGGACGGGACGGTCGCGGGCACGCTGCGGGTGCGCAACTTCAGCGGGTTCTCCGGACTCGACGCCGACACCTTGAAGGTCGGCAATGCGTTGATCTTCTTCTTCGGCCAGGACACGGGCACCACCCTGTGGCGCACCGATGGCACGCTGGCCGGGACCACGGCCGTCAAGCAGTTGGACGCGGAGCCCCTCGACATCACGCAGGTGAACCGCGTGGGAGACCCCGGGGTGTTCATCCTGGCGGACGGCCCCAACTACGAGGTGTGGAAGACGAATGGCACCTCCGCGGGGACCGTCCGGCTGGACGCGTTCGGCAAGCCCGTGGGCCTCATCGGGACGCTGGGCTCGTACGTCTACCTGGACTCCATGGACAACCCGACGACGAAGCGGCTGCGCATCGACCGACTCTCGTTGAACGGCGGGGGCAAGGCCCATGTCACCACCCTGCCCAACCCCTTCGGCGCCGGTGAGGACGCGTACCCCTACCTGCAGCGCGCGGTCGTCTCCGGAGGCGACCTCTACTTCTCCATGGCCATCGGCAGCCCTGGCCCCGCGCCCGTGAACGTGTCGCTGTGGGCGACCAGTGGGACCGCCGCCGGGACCCGCAGGCTCTACAACACGCTCTCCCGGGGAGACGAGTACTGGTCCCCCCTGTTCGCCACCGGCGCGGGCCAGGTCCTGTTCGGCGCCGACCCGGCGGAAGCTGGGCCCATCATCCCCTACTTCACCCGGGGCAGCGTGGCGACCACCGGCCGACTGGCGGACGTCGCCAGGCCGGATTCGTTCACCCGCGTGGGCGGTCGCGTCTTCTTCACCGCCTACGACGACACCGGGCTGCGCCAGCTGTGGTCCGTGCCGGCCAACTTCACCTGCCCGCCGGGGCCCGCCGCCCGGTAGGCGCGACGCCGCACGCCTCCCACCCACCGGAGTGCAGCCGGTGGGCGGGCGGCATCACGGCTTACGGATACGTGTCCAGGTAGGCGCGGTGGCTGTTGGAGAACTCGAAGTTCGTGAACTTGTCCCAGTTGATGGACCAGGTCATCAGCCCCTTGAAGCCCGGGTAGCCGCCGGCCTTGCGCAGCACGTAGGTGCCGCCGAAGGACTGGCCCTTCATCAGGTAGTCCAGCGCCTTGTGCACGTTGGCGGGCGTCGTGTAGCCACCGCCCGCGGCCTGCGGCGAGGACGGCAGCCCGATGACGACGTGCGAGGGCAGGAGCGCGGGGAAGACGGCGCCCGGGTTGCCACCGACGGGGAAGCCCTGGAGCAGCATCTCCGCCATCGCGACATGGAAGTCCGGCGTGCTCTGCGCATAGGCGCGGCCGTCCAGCGCCGTCACCGTGCCGGTGTTGTAGTGCTGCACGTGCAGGTACGTCAGCCGGTCGCGCAGCGCGTGGATGACGGGCAGGTAGGCGCCCCACGGGCCGCCATAGGCCGAATAGCCGCCCTGCACGTAGGCCGTCTCCGGCGCCATGGTGAGCAGGAAGCCCGCGCCGTTGTCGTTGAGCAGCTGCCGGGTGCCGGCGATGAGGTGCTGGATGCGGGGCGTGGTGGGGTTGCGGAAGTCGGTGTCCCCGCCGTTCAGCGCCAGGGACGCGCCCTCCAGGTCCAGGTCCAGGCCGTCAAAGCCATACGTGTTGATGAGCCCCTGCATGCTGGTGACGAAGTTCTGCCGGGCCGCCGCGTCGTCCAGGTGGATGGTGCCATTCGCGCCGCCCAGGGAGATGAGCACCTTGCGGCCCTGCGCCTTGAGGGCGGCGATGTCTGACTTGAACTCCGCGACCGTCGCGTTGTACGGCGTGAAGCCCATGGTGCCGGAGCCCGCGCCCGGCACCGGCTCCGCGAAGGCCACCTGGATGACGTTGAACTTCGAGGAGACGTCACGCAGCCGGATGTTGGTGGAGCCGTTGTCGAAGTTGTGCCAGTAGCCCACCAGCACCTTGTTGCCCATGGGCGCGGTGTTGCCCGTCGTCACGGCGACGCTGTTGCTGGCGGAGGACCGGTTGCCGGCCGCGTCGCGCGCCTTCGCGGTGAACGTATACGTCGTGTTGGCGGACAGGCCCGTCACGGTGGCGCTGGTCGTGGTGCTGGTGGCCGCGGGCGTCGCGCTGGCGTTGACGAAGACTTCGTAGCCGGTGACGCCCACGTTGTCGGAGGACGCATTGAACGCCAGGGTGACGCTGCTGGCCGTCACGCCGGTGGAGCGCAGGGAGCCGGGCGCGGTGGGGGCCTGGGTGTCGGTCGCGGGCCGCGTGGGCGTGGTGGTGCTGAACGCCGCGCTCGCCGCAGAACGGTTGCCCGCCGCGTCCCGCGCCTTCACCGTGAAGGTGTAGGTGGTGTTGGCGGACAGGCCCGTCACGGTGACGCTCGCCGCCGAGCTGGTGGCCCCGGGTGCGGCGTTGCCGTTGACGAAGACTTCATAGCCGGTGACGCCCACGTTGTCGGACGAAGCGCCCCACGTCAGCGACACGCTGTCGAACGTCTTGGAGGGAGACGCAAGGCCCGTGGGCGCGGTGGGGGCCTGCGTGTCCGCTGGCGGGTTGCCGGTGCGCTCCAGCCACAGGGCCAGGACGTTGGGCGGCTCCCACCCCGGCAGGGACGTATGGGATTGCCGGCAGTCGTAGCCCTTGCCGCCATGGGACGCGATGTCGCCCACGACGTACGCGACGCCCGGGGCCCAGGCGCCCCGGTCCGCGGCGGCGGCTAGGGTGGGGAACACCATCAGGAGCAGCGCGACCGCGACGCTGCGCGCGGACCGGACCGCGCGCGAGGGGGAATGGGGATGCATGGGGTGAAGCCTCCCAGGAGGGGGTGCGGAGGGAGGGAGGACCGGACCCTGGAAAACGGGTCAAACGCCCCGGACGATTTCCGCGAGGAGCGCCCCACCCTGGCCCTGGCGCATGCGTCACGGCCCCTGATCACTTCAGGGGACAGCCCGCACCCGGCGCGCGAGTGCATTGCAGGGCCAATCCAGGGATGCTCCCGAGGTTCCAGGCTCGGAAGGGTGCCGCGTTGAGCGAAGAGATCGTCTACCGCCATGCCATTGAAGGGCTCTTCCTGCGCTCCGTGGGCAAGCGCCTCACGCCCGAGCTCAAGGACCAGCTGCGCGCCATCGGCCTGGACCTGGACGTGAAGATTCCGCACCACACGCCCCGCCGCGTCTTCGCCGAGGCCCTGCGCCTCACCGCGCGCCACCTCTACCCGGACCTGGACGCGCAGGAGGGCTACCGCCAGCTCGGCGTGGGCATCATCACCGGCATGGAGCACACGCTGCTGGGCAAGGCGCTCGTGTCCCTGTGGCCCATCTTCGGGCCCGACCGCGTCCTCTCCCGCATGCAGGAGAGCTTCGCCACGGTGAACAACTACCTGAAGACCGAGCTCATCACCCACGGCCGCGCGAACCACACCATCAAGGTGAGCGAGTGCAACGGCAACCCCGGCTACCTGATGGGCATCATCGAAGCGGGGCTCACCCGCGCCGGCGCGAAGCACCCCCGCGTCGAACCCTTCGGCTTCGACGGTCACGCCTGCTCCTACCGCGTGCGCTGGGACCCCTGAGCCCGCGCCCGCCCCCACCGCACCGCGGCACTTTTTCATAGTCTTATAAAAAGATACCGCCTGGTCGGTTTGTACTGGTCTGCCGGAGAATACCGGGTCTAAATGGGAAAAGACCCTTTCTCCCTGGCTGGCCGCCATGTCCCCAGACTCCCCTCCTCCCTCCGCCTCCCCCGGAGAAGGCCCCCCGCGCTGGCGCAAGCCCCTGGTCGCGTCAGGGCTCGGGCTGCTCGTGCTGTTGACCGGCGTGGCCCTGCTCTCCCGGGACCCGGCGACCGAAGCCGGGGGCGCCGTCCCGGCCCCCAAGAAGGACTCGCGCGAGGGCACCACGTCCCGGGGCGGCGCGGGCGGTACGGGGCGGGGCTCGCTGGAGGGGGGCGAGGCGGAGGCGGCGCCCCGGCGGTTCGAGTCCGGGACGTGCTGGCGGGACCTGGAGCGCTTCAACGACCAGGTGACGGTGGAGACCTTCCGCGACTGGGCGGCGCCGCTGCTGGCCTCGCGGGACTCGGTCGTCCGCAACTACCTGAAGGAGCGCCTGACGGAGCTCATTGGCAACGACGCGGGGCGCGCCCGGGAGGTGCTGGGGTGGGCGCGTGACGCTCCGGGCAAGGAGTTCCAGGTGTACCTGTCGGCCCTGCGGGACTCGGAGGCCGTGCAGCAGCCGCAGGTGGTCGCGCAGCTGATGGCCGCGGGGCTGGATCCGAAGCTGGAGACGGGGCGGCGCGCGGGCATGCTCTCCGCTCTGGACACGCAGAAGCGCCTGGAGCCGGCGGCGCTGGACTCGCTGACGGACTTCGCGCGGGACCCGGCCTCCGCGGAGGCTGGCTGGGCCGCCACCCGCACGGTGGCGCGCGTGATGAAGAAGGACTTCGAGCGGACGGGCAACGCCGCGCCGTACCTGGACCGGCTGCTCACCATCGCCACGGACTCGCCCGACGAGGACATCCGCTACCTGGCGCAGTCCACGCCCATGCACACCGCGCCGGTGCTCGACGCGGCGTCCACCGAGCGCTTCTCGCGCATCCTGACCAGCGAGGGCAACGAGGACGGCCGGGACGCGGCGGCGCACAACCTGTCGCTGTCCCAGGACAAGCAGCAGGTGCTGGCGCTGTTCGCGCGCACGTTCCCCACGGAGCCGTCCGTGTGCGTGCGCTGGGCCCTGTTCCGCTTCTCCGCGCGCGTGGCGGGCAAGGACGCGCTGCCGGTGATGGCGAACATGGCCGCCATCGACCCGCGCTTCCAGGAGCAATACCGCATCTTCGAGCAGCTCTACGCCAGCGGCGTCCTGGACTTCATGCGGGTGTGGAACAGCCTGCCCAACCAGGACCCCTTCGCGTGCATGGACCACCACGCCTGAGCCTGGGACTCCCAATGACTCGCATGTCTTCCTTCCGCCTGAGCACCCTGGGATGGCTGGCGTTCGCGCTGGGCCCCCTCGTTCCCCTGACGGCCGTGGCCCAGGCCGCGTCCACCCCTCCGGCGCTGGAGGGGGAGACCTGTTCGGTGACGGGGCTGATGGATCAGATCCGCCGGGGGCTCACGTCCAAATCCCCGGCCTACCAGCGCTATCTGCGCATGCTGCTGCGGGAGGCTGCCGTCACCCTGCCCGGCGCGGAGCTCCAGGCCGCGTTCGAGCGGGAGACGGACCCCACGATGGCGGAGCACCTGGCGGCCGCCATGGTCGCGCGCAGCGAGCGGGAAGCGGACGTGGGCGCCATGCAGGCCGTGGCGAAGCGGGCGCTGGAGGACCGCGACCCGGCCGTGCGCTCCGCCACCGTGCGCGCCATGCGGCGCACCGGGGCGCTGGAGAAGACGGGCGACATGTACGAGCGCTTGATGCGGGACACGTCGCCGGAGGTGCGCATGGAGGCCGCGACCAACCTCCAGGAGGACAACCAGTTCGTCTACGCGGGCCAGCTCGGGTCCGCGACGGACACGGCGGTGGCGGCGGCGGCGGCGTCCCGGGACCCCAAGGCGACGGCGAAGATACTGGGCACCCTCAACACGGAGAAGCTGGGCGCGGAGGCGACGGGAAAGCTCCAGGGGCTCTTGCGCAGCGACTCCGCGGAGGTGCGTCAGTCCGCGGCGCTCGCGCTGGGCGGCGTGCCGGCGGAGCAGATGGGGCAGGCGCGCGAGTCCCTGGTGGCCATGTACCGGGGCGAACGGGATGCGGGCGTGCGCAAGGCGCTGGTGCGGAGCATCGCCCAGTTGGGATTCGCGAGCGCGGTGCCGGAGCTGCAACGGCTCCGCGGCATCGACCCGGGCATGGCACCGGAAATCGACGCGTGGATTCGCGCGCTCGGCACGGGTCTTCAGGAGTGGGAGCTGCTCCTGAGGGAGAAGCAGCGGCTGCAACAGGCTCCGTAGCGGTCACTCACCCCCCAGGGCCGGGAGTCCGGCCCGAAAGGAACATCCGATGCGTTACACGACGAAGGCGTCCCTCGCGGCACTGACCCTCCTCCCCCTCATCGCTGGCGCCCACACGGTGAAGTCGCCCTTCCCCGGCACGGTGACGGCCACCACCAAGTATTCCAGCGGCAAGTTCCACGGCGCCGTGGACATCTCCAGCGGCCGTTGCAACTACTGGGGCGCGGAGACCGGCGTGGTCGGCTCCGTCTATTGGAACGTGACGGTCCGCACGTCGGGCGTCCACTGCAGCGGCACGGGCAGCGGCACCCAGAACGAGGCCAAGCACGTCTGGGCCAGCGGCTGGACGTTCCGCCAGTGGCACTTCATCAAGACCGCGGACTCGTATGACCGCACCTGCGACCGCTGCCAGGTCGGCAACGAGGGCGCCACCGGCAACTCCACCGGCCCCCACGCCCACCTCCAGCAGGACAAGGCCGGCACCAACGACACGTCCTGGTACGCCAGCCACACCACCAAGGGCGAGGCCGTGGACCGCTCCGAGACCGTGGGCGTGCTGGACTAGTTGAGCCAGGAGGCGCGGTCTTCCCGCCGCGCCTCCGTTTCAGCAAGACAGCCAGACGGGCCGTGGCAGACTGCCCGCCATGACCCGTTCTTCCATGCTTTCAAGCCTCGCCGTCCTGAGTCTGTCATTCCTGTCCGCTGGCTGTGCGACGCTGGACGAGGCCCAGGCCGAGCAGGACATCCGCCAGCTGGTGACCGAGCAGACCGCGGGCTGGAACGCCCACGACGCCGCGGTCTGGACCCAGTCCTTCACGGACGACGCGGACTTCACGAACATCGTCGGCACCGTCTTCCAGGGGCGCGAGGAGATCGAGGCGCGGCACGCGGCCATCTTCGCGAGCATCTTCAAGACGAGCCATGCCGAGGTCACCGTGCGCCGGCTCGTCTTCCCCGGTCCGGACGTCGCCGTGGTGGACACGGTGCATGAAGTCACCGGCCACACGGGCCTCCCCCCGGGCGTGCAGAACACGGAGGAGGGGGTGCTGCGCACGCAGATGAAGTACGTGCTGAAGCGCACCGACAACCAGTGGCGCATCGTCACGGGCCAGAACACCGACGTGAAGCCCGCGCCCAAGCCCGCGCCGTAGCCCCGCGTGCGGAGGGCCCGGCCGCGGGTGACAGGGAGAGGACGCCGCACGTCCGGGGTTTCCGGGCCGGGCGGGCTCTTCCCACGCGGCTGGGGCCGTGAGAGCGGGCCCCGTGGGGCCTGCGCTGGCGGAGGGGAGTGCTTCCTGCTCCCCTCTCCGGCGGGGCGTGGAGGTGGCCGGCTGACAGGTGAGGGGCGTGCTCGTCACGTGCTCCTTGCGATGCGGCCGAGGCTGCACTAGCCATCGGGGAACGGAGGGGCGACGGCGCCGACCGCTCGGGACCTCCGATGAGGAATCCATGGCCCAGCGCCGTCCAGCTCCCAGTTCCGCAGCCCCAGGCAAGTCCGCCTCCCGCAGTGCACCCGGCAAGACCGCCGCGAAGCCCGTGGGCCGGGCTGTCACCGGCAAGGCGCCCAGCGCGGTGAAGAAGGCCGCTCCCGCGCGCGGGGCCACGGCGGTTTCGAAGGCGAAGCCGGCGGCTCAGGCTCCGAAGGCTCCTGCGGCGAAGTCGAAGCCGGTGGTGCAGGCTCCGAAGGCTCTTGCCGCGAAGTCGAAGCCGGTGGTGCAGGCTCCGAAGGCTCTTGCCGCGAAGACGAAGCCGGCGGTGCAGGTGAAGACGCCGCCCGCCAGGTCGAAGCCGGCCACGCCTGCCCCCGCCGCGAGGTCGAAGCCGGCGGCTCAGGCTCCGAAGGCTCCTGCTGCGAAGTCGAAGCAGGCCACACTCGCGAAGGCGCCTGCCGCGAAGTCGAAGCAAGCCACGCCCGCGAAGGCGCCTGCCGCGAAGTCGAAGCAAGCCATGCCCGCGAAGGCTCCTGCCGCACAGTCCAAGCCAGCCACGCCCTCGTCCACCGTGCAGTCGAAGCCAGCCACGCCCGCAGAGGCGCCTGCCGCGAAGCCGAAGCAGGAAGCGAAGGCCGCGAAGGTGCCTGCCTCAAAGTCGAAGCAGGGTGCTCTGGACCTGCCGCCCTCGACCACGCCCCCGGCGCCCACCACTCCGGCGCGCGAGACGGAGAAGACCGTGACGCCTGCAACCCCGACTCAGGCTGCTACCGGAGCGACCCGTGCACGGGCCGCCAAGAAGAGCGCTACCAGTGCCGCTCCTCCGGAGAACACCCCCGGCGCCCCTCCCAGCCCCGGGGACACCGCCACATCCGAAGCGACCACCGCGAGCGCCACGGAGCCGCCTCCGGCAATTCATGGGGACACCGCTGCGTCCGAAGCAACCACCACGAGCGCTCCCGAGACGCCTCCGGCAAGCCCCGGGGACACCGCCACATCCGAAGTGACCACCGCGAGCACCACGAAGACGCCTCCGGCGAGCTCCGGGGACACCGCCACGCCCGAAGCGTCACCACCGGGCCAACCGGAGCCTGCCTCTAGCGCGACCTCGGCAGAAGACAGCGAGGCCCCGGTCAAGGCTCGCACCACCCCGGCCCGCTCCACGAAGCGCAAGGCTGCCTCCGAGCCGGCGGAAGGCCAGGCTCCGTCTCCCTCCGCCGCCCCTGCGACCTCGAAGGAGGCACCGTCCGTGGCCTCCCCCTCCGCTGACGTCACCGAAGCGGCGGCTCCCTCGGCGGCGTCTGGAGAGGCGTCTCCCGCGCCCTCCACCGCCAAGGCGAAGCGCGCAGGCAAGAACGCCGCGCGTCCTGCCCTCGAGGAGCCGGGCGAGCCCGAAGCCCCCGCCCCCGAAACGGCGAAGCCCTCACGCCCCGCCGCCGACCCCCAGTATCTCGTCCTCACCGGGGGCTCTCCCTTCCTGCGCGCCATCGGCTTCGTGCGCCGGGCGGACGGCGAACCCCTCCCAGGCTTCGTCAACCTCTCCGTGTCGAAGATGGCCACGCTCACGCTGCCCGCCGAGCCAGGCCACTACGAATTCCGCTTCCAGACCCGCAACGGCAATGGCGATTTCAAGCTCGCCCAGCGCACCGAGCGCGGGTCGCCCCGGAACGTGCGCGACTTCGAGATGGAGCCTTCGGGCGTCGTGCAGACCTACCGATTCAGCATTCCCTGAACGGCACGGCCGCGCGCCCGTACCTTCGTTCAATGTTTCATCCGCATTCCCTGCCCTGGTCTTGAACCAGGGCAGTCCCAACGCCTGCTCCACGACCAGCGCACGCGCCCCTCGCGGCAGCTCACGTCCGATTGCATAGCTTCAAGTGCAGTCGTGCAACGGAATACGTGAGCCATCCACGTCAGAGGAGGTTGCGACATGGGCAGCATCATCGAAGAGGAGCGTCAGGGAAGTCCCGGCTTCTACAACCGTGAGGGACAGGTCCCGTCGTCGGGTGACGACAGGAGCCGGGCGGGCCTTTCGCAGGAAGGAAAGGAGCAGGTGAAGCGCATTGGCGGGCTGACGCGCGAGCGAGCCTTCTCCCAGGTGGACTCCCGGAAGGGCGCCCTGGTGGAGAGCCTCAACGGGTTCGCGAAACAACTGGAGTCCATCTCGGGCCAGGGTGACACGCAGATGCCGCAGCAGCTGCTGGGCAGCGCGGTGGGCTTCGTGCGCAAGGCCTCCGATACGCTGGAGCAGAACTCGACCGAGGAGCTCCTGCGTCAGGCCCAGACGCGCATGCGTGAGCGCCCGGGGGTGACGCTGGCGGGCTGTGCACTGCTCGGCTTCGTCGCCGCGCGATTCCTCAAGGCGTGAGGGGACGGCCATGGAAACCGATTCCTCACGAACCCGCTTCGAGCAGGACAGACTCAGGGACACTGGCCGGACAGGAGAGGTGCCACTCGGCGCCCTGGTCTCCGAGTTCATCGAGCAGGGCCGTCACCTGCTCCGCGCGGAGTTCACGCTCGCGCGCACGGAGCTGAAGTCCGAGGCGAAGAAGGCCACGGCCGGCGGCGGAATGGTCGCCGCGGGCGGAGTGGTGCTCCTGCTGGGCGCCATGGCGCTGGTGGCCTTCCTGGTCATCGCGCTCGCGCAGGTGATGCCGCTGTGGGCCAGCGCGCTGCTGGTGACCGTGTTGCTGCTCGCGGCAGGCTCGGGCCTCGCCGCCGTGGGAGCGAAACGACTGAAGACGATCCACGCACCGCGAAAGACCATCCAGACCCTCAAGGAGGACAGCCAATGGGCGAGCACGACGATGCGCTCCGCGAAATCGCACATGCACGGGCACGCATGAGCGTGCTGGCGGACGAGCTCGGCCGCCGTGCGAACCCCGAGCTCCTGAAGGCCCGCGCGAAGGAGTTCGCGCTCGAAAAGAAGGAAGAGGTGACGGAGCACGCGAAGCACCTCGCCGTGGAGAAGCGCGAGGCGCTGAAACAGCAGGCCCGGGACAAGGTGCTCGACTGGAAATCACAGGCGAAGGAGACGACGATGCGCAAGACGTATGAATTGGCAGATGAGGCCACCCACACCCCTCGCGGCCTGGGGCTGCTGGGCGCGCTGCTGGGCGCGGGGGTGGGCTCCATGGTGATGAAGCGGGTCTTCCGCTCCCGCATCGACGAGCGCGGCTACGACGAGCGCGGCTACCGGATCCGGGGCCATGAGCGGGCCTACGCCGCCTACGGGTCGGGCCGTGACGTCCCCTACCCCGAGTACAGCGGGGAGGCGGGTGAGCGCGGCCAGGACGAGGGCACGAACCTCAAGGACCGCGCGGCCGGCGCATTGAGCTCCGCCAGGGAGTCGGTGGGCAGCACCACGGAGAACGTGAGGGAGCGGGTGGGCGGAGCCACGGAGACCCTGCGCGGACGCGTCCACGACACGGCCGACGTCGTGCGGACCCGTGCGTCGCACCTGAACGAGCGCGTCCCGTCGACCCGGGAGCTCCGCGGACGCTCCTCGGACTGGTATGACAAGGCCCTCCAGGAGCAGCCCCTGGCGCTCGCGCTCGGCGCGGTGGCGCTGGGCATGCTCACCGCGAGCCTGTTGCCCGTGACCAACAAGGAACGTCAGCTCATCGAGCCCGCCAAGCGCCGCGCGCAGGAGGGGCTGTCGCAACTGGGGGACCAGGTGAGCCAGAAGTTCGAAGGCAGCGACGCGTCCCAGGAGGACGAGGCGTCCTCCTCCGGCCCGGTCTCCAGGGGAGTCAGCGGTGGAATCCCACCGCTGCCACCGCTGGAGCAGATTGAGCCGAAGGTGCACTGAGCACCCTTGTGCCCTTGAAGCGTGGGAGTCCTCCGGACCCGGTGTCACGTCACGGTCCGGAGGCCCCCACCTCAGGGCCGCGGGAGCAGTCGGGAGAGCAGCGCGAGGCCCGGCGCCTCCAACGGCACGCGCCCGCGCAACCCGGCGAACAGCGACCAGCCGTGGTCCGACAGCAACACCACGCCCGCGTCCGCGTCCGGCGCGAAGCCCAGGAAGCCCACGAAGCCGCCCATCACCGACGAGCGCCACACCACGTCATGCCCACGCACCTGGGAGACGGTCCACCCCAATCCCTTGCGCACGGCCCCGGCCTCCACGCGGGGAGCGTGTGTCAGCCGCAAGGCGCGGACGAGGGCAGGCTCACCGCGTCCCAGGTTCGCGTCCAGGAAGCGCAGCTGGTCTCCCACGGTGGAGTGCAGCGCCCCCGCGCCGGGGAGCGCGGGGAAGGTCCAGGGGGGCACCGGCTTGCCGCGCGCGGTGTGTCCGGGCCGCAGCCGGGGCGCCTGCTCGTCCGTCACCCTCGCCGTGGTGTCCACCATGCCCAGGGGCTTGAAGAGCAGGTCCCGCAGCGCGTGGCCGTAGTTCAGCCCCGCGCGCCTTGAGAGCGCATGACCGAGCACGCCCATCCCCAGGAAGGACTCCGCATGGGGGCGCGGCGGTGGGCGCTCCGGGTGGTAGCTCCGCAGGAACTCCCCGAACAGGCCCGCGGAGTAGTGACCGAACGGATCCTCCGGGTCCTGCGGCGCCGCATGCAGGTTGGGCGGCAGGTGCGGCAGGCCGGAGGTGTGCGTGGCCAGCTGCTCCACGGTGATGCGGCCCGCGACGTCATCCACCAGCAGGGCCCGGGGAATCAGCTCCGAGAGCGGCGTGTCCAGCCGCAGCCGCTGGCCATCCACCAGCACCGCGAGGAGCGCCGCCGTGAAGACCTCCGTGATTGCCCCCAGGGAGAACACCGCGTCCGTGGGCGGAGGCGTCCCCTTCCCCCGGAGCCCCACCTCGTGGTGCACCCCCTGCCAGGTGATGCCCGCGCACAGGGACGCGGAGCGATACCCGCGCAGGTAGCGCCGCGTCTCGGCGTGGAGGATTTCAGAGGGATTCGGCATGGGGTGATGCGGCTCTTACGGGCCCCCTGCCCCGCGAAGCAAGCCTCCTGGCCCCACGACGTCAGGAGTTCCCATGCGCCAACGTCCACCTGCTGGAAGGCCCCTCCCCACCGACGCGTCGCCCGCGCTCGCCCCTCGTGGCGTTCGCCGTGGCCGTGTCAGGTCCCGCGGATGCCGGCGTCTGGCTCGGCCCGCATGCCCTTCCCTCCCGCGTGTCGCATCGCTGGCCCCGGAGGGGCTGCGCCCACCCTGACGAAAGGTTCGTGGATGCCCTCCCTCCGTTCCCGCTCCGTCACCCCCGCCCTCCTCTTCGGTCGCAATCCGCACCAGTCCGACACGTTCGACGTGGAAGCCGACGCGGCGGAGGCGCTGGGGTTCGACACGTATCAGGCGGACCTCTCCGCCCTGCTGTCGGGGGATGCGTCGCGGGCGCTCGCCGGGGTGCCAGAGCGGGGACGTCTGCCGTTGCTCTATCGCGGGTGGATGCTCACGGAAGAGGAGTACGGCGCACTCGATGAGGCCGTCTCCGCGCTCGGGCACCGGCTGATGACCACCCCCGAGCAGTACGCCGCCGCGAACTACCTGCCGAACTGGTATCCGCGCCTCGCGGGCTACACCGCGCGCTCGGTGTGGACGCAGGAGCCGGATGCCACCGCGGCCTGGCACGCGGCGAAGGCGCTGGGGCCGTCGCCATGGCTCGTGAAGGACCACGTGAAGTCCGCCAAGGAGCGCTGGGCGGAGGCGTGCTTCGTTCCTGCCGGTGCCACGCGCGAGGACTTCGAGCGCATCTGCGCCAACCTGCTGGACGCGCGCGGCGACCGCTTCGAGCGCGGGTTCGTGGTCCGCCGCTTCCTGCCGCTCAAGGTCTACGGACGCACGCCCGCGGGGCCCGCGCACCTGGAGTTCCGCCTGTTCTTCGGCCGGGGTCGGTTGATCGCCGCGGAGCCGTACCATGAGTTCGACGTGGAGGTTCCGGACTTCTCCGCCTTCGAATCGCTCGGCAGGCGCATCCCATCCCCCTTCTTCACCCTGGACGTCGCGATGCTCGAGGACGGCGGCTGGGCCGTGGTGGAGGTGAATGACGGAGGCGTCTCTGGCCTCCCGCCCGGCCTGGACCCACGGGAGCTCTTCGCGGCGCTCCTGGGATAGGTCGGCGCCTGCCCGGGCCCATGGAGGCACCGGCCGGAGAGTCGCTTGCAGCCCTCCCAACGCACTGCCCTCGAAGCGGGGGGCTGCATATCCTTCATGACGTAGCCAGGAGCCGCCTCGGAGCTGGAGTCGTCACCGAGCGATGCTCGGGCGCTCGCACTCCAGACTCGAGGGACAGGAGGGGGCATCATGAAAAGGGGAGCTTGTCTGGCCTCGGCCCTGGCGCTGCTGGGCGGCACCGCGCACGCCTCGCAGTTCACCGGCCTCATCGACCCGGCAGGGATACGCTTCAGCACGGGGACGTCTCCCGCGCGTGTATCCGTTGCGGTTCCCATGGTCACCGCATGTGGCGGACAGCGCTACTACGCCTATGAAAACGCGGACAGCGGCCTGGGGGGGCTGTGGACCGAGGCGCTGATCCAAGCAAGGGTCCATGGTCGGCCGGTCATGATCGTTGGCACCGGCACCTGCGACAACTTCGGCATCGAGAAGATCAGCCATATCGACCTCCGGTAGCCCCATGGCTCACGAACGGGCGCCCTGGTGCTCGCGCGGAAGCACGGCAAGTGGACGTCGCGAAGGAGAACGCCATGAGATGGGCAAGCTTTCTCACCGTGCTGGCCCTGCTCCCTGGCCTCGCCTACGCCTCGGAGTTCGTCGGTCCCATCGGTGCGGGTGCGGAGGGGTTGCGCTTCAGCGCCGGAACCGCGTCCCCGCGAGTGGCCGTCGCGGTCGCGAAGAGCACTTCGTGCCAGGGCCCGTGGTACGCGTATGAGAATGCTGACACCGGCCTTGGCCGCTTGTGGACGGCAACGCTGACCGAAGCACAGGCCCAAGGCCGGCACGTCAGGATCGTGGGCAACGGTGTTTGCGACGCTTCCGGCGCGGAAGGCGTCCTCTTCGTGGAGCAGCACGGTGCAGGTTCAACCCACGTCTGTGCCCGGGGCGGCGCGGCCCCGATGATCTCCCTCGACGCCAATCACATGCGGACCGGCCAGAGCCCGGGCCGGAAATTGATGGGCTACAAGCTCAGGGTCCATCAGGAGGCGCTCTTGATTCTCGTGGATGATGCGCCAGACCTCCAACCCAACCAGATCCGCCTGGAGGTCGACCTCGATGCCGACGGCGCGAGACGGGGCAAGGCCATCGAAGCCTGGTCCTTCTGCCAGGGCTCCAGGACGGGGCTCATCGAGACATCCATGCAGGGCGGCTTTGGCGTGGGCGTCATCTGCAACCCGATCTCACCGGCCAACAACTTTCGTTCTGGCTGCACCAACACCCAGAGCATGGTGATCCAGCAGGACACGACGAGCGAACTCTGGCTGCGCAGACGCGACTGGGCAGGCGTCTGGCACTACGCCGAGGGCATTGACTCGACGCTCTGGAAGGCCTTCGGTGGCCGCTCGCTTCGATTCATCTGGCTGACGGATTGAAGCACCTGACGCCGGGCTCAGTTGAGTTGAAGGAAGCAGAGGCCGTGGCGGAACCAGGCCGCGAGCTTCGCGAGCGGAGTGGCCGCACGTAACTGCCTCACCGTCCGTACCAGGTCCTCGGTGGCCCGTCGCAGCTTCTCCGGGGTGGGATGTCCTTCGCGCATCCCCAGAGCAGCTCAAGCCTTGATGATCACGTCAAACGAGCCCTGGGTTGAGCACCCGGCCGACAGAAACGTCGGACGTACCTGTCGGCGACGTGGCTGTCGGGAAAGTGCCGCACGACGCTGTGGTAAATTGTTTCGGATGAGCGCCACAATCATTGAAGACCCAGGAACGACAGTCGTGCGGAACGTGTGCCCGCACAACTGCCCGGACACCTGTTCCATGCTGACCACGGTCAAGGCTGGCCGGGCTGTCGCGGTACGAGGCAATCCCGACCACCCGACGACTCAGGGCTTCCTCTGCGCGAAGGTCTCCCGGTACCTGGAGCGCACCTATCATGCCGGCCGCGTACTCCAGCCGATGCGCCGCGTGGGCGCGAAAGGTGAGGGGCGCTTCGAGCCGATCTCCTGGAAGGAGGCGCTCGACGAAATCGCATACCGGTTCAAGGAGATCATCGCGGAGTGGGGGCCGCAGGCAATCCTGCCGTACTCGTTCAGCGGCACGCTCGGGCTCCTACACGGCAGTTCGATGGATCGACGGTTCTTCCACAAGCTCGGCGCCTCGCTCCTTGATCGCACGATCTGCGGATCCGCCGGCATGGTCGGCATGGCCTACAGCGTGGGCAGCTCCATGGGCATGGATACAGAGTGCTTCGGAGGAGCGCGCACGATCCTCCTGTGGGGCACCAACACGCTGAGCTCGAACCCCCACCTCTGGCCGTTCGTCACCGAGGCGCGCAAGAGAGGGGCGAGGGTGATAGCGATTGATCCACGGAGGACGCGGACCGCGGAGCAGTGCGATGAACATATCGCGCTGCTGCCGGGGACTGACGCGGCGCTGGCGCTCGGGATGATGCACGTCATCTTCCGTGACGGCCTGGGCGACGAGGATTATATGGACCGATACTGCGTGGGCCGGAGCGAGCTGGCAGCGCGCGCCGCCGAGTACCCGCCTGAGCGGGTCGCGGCCATCTGCGGGATCCCAGCGGCGACGGTCGAAGCCCTCGCAGTTGAATACGCGACGAGCAAGCCCGCAGCCATCCGCCTGAATTTCGGGATGCAGCGCCACGCCGGAGGAGGGATGGCAGTGCGCGCCATCTCGTGCTTGCCAGCGGTGACCGGCGCATGGCGCTCCGCCTCTGGCGGTGTCCAGCTATGGACCTACGAAACCTACCCGGTCAATCATGCCGCGTTGCAGCGTTTTGAGCTGATCCCGCCCGGCACCCGCACCCTCAACATGGTCGAGCTTGGGCGGATCCTCACGGAGGTCACCGACCCACCCGTCAAGGCGCTCTTTGTCTACAATTCGAATCCAGCCAGTGTGGCTCCCGACCTGGAGCGCGTCAAAGCCGGGCTCCGGCGCGAGGATCTTTTCACTGTCGTTCACGAGCAGTTCCACACGGACACGGCCAACTTCGCGGATCTCCTCCTCCCGGCGACCACGCAGCTTGAGCACGTGGACATGCACATCGGTTACGGCCACCTGTATGTCATGTGGAACGCGGCGGCCATCGCGCCGCTCGGTGAGGCCGTCCCGAACACGGATCTCTTCCGAAGGCTCGCGGCGCACATGGGCTTCAGCGACCCGTGCTTCCAGGACAGTGACGAGTCCATGGCGCGGCAGGCGCTGCAGAGCGAGCACCCCTGGCTCGCGGGGATCACACTTGAGCGCGTTCAAGCCGAGGGTTCAGTGCGCCTGAATGTTCCGACGCCGTTCGCGCCATACGCCGAAGGAGGCTTTTCGACGCCCTCCGGCAAGTGCGAGCTCTTCTCCGCGAGAATGGCCCGCGACGGCCATGACCCGCTGCCGACATGGACTCCCCCACGGGAGAGCAGCGCGTCGAGCCCCGAACTCTTTGCACGCTATCCGTTGGCGCTGATTTCACCGCCCGGTCACTACTTCTTGAACAGCACGTTCAGCAATGTGCTGGCGCGCTTCGAGAAGGGCCCGCACGTGGAGATCCACCCCATCGACGCGGCGGCGCGCTCGATCACCAACGGCCAGAGGGTACGTATCCGGAACGATCGCGGTGCGTTCCTGGCCGAGGCCGTCGTGACGGAGAAGGCACGACCGGGGGTGGTCGTCGCTCCGTCGCTCTGGTTGAGCGCGCTCACACCTGACGGGCGAAACGTGAATCACACGACTTCGCAGGCGGTGACCGACATGGGCGGCGGGGCGACGTTCTACGACAACCTGGTGGAGGTCGAGGGAGCGAGCTGAGCGGGGAAGGAGGCGGCGGCCAGAACGGAGCGGATGAAGCAGGGGACGCCGCGAGTGGACCCGGCCGGGTTGCTGAAGAGGACGTTTGATTTCGACGTGTTCGCCTTCGTGCAGTGTCCTGCTCCGCCTTCATCCCGCGTCCACTCCCCACCACCGTCGGGAAGTCCCCCTGAACGGACCTACCTCGGCTGGCTGAGGCTCGGTGTTTCCACGTCAATGCGTTCCGACCCTCGCTTCGAGAGCCCCATTCCATGACGCAGAAGTCCACGAAGCGAATCCATCAGACCGCAGTGGTGGCCTTGTGGCTCGCAGCAGGATGCGGAGAGCCATTCCCCGCGAGCGCGAATGGGTGGCTGTTCTCCTCCCAGGCCTTGAAGGACTACGCGCGGACTGGCGTGGCTCCGGCGCGGCCAGAGGGTAACACCGAGTCCGATCTGGTTGCCCGAGCTGCGCTTGTCGCCTGATCCCGGCCGCTTCCTCATCACCGGCCGCTTGGAGGACTTCAACCACTTCAAGATGAGCTCGCTGTGGAACATCAAGGACACGGCGCCCTACTTCCACGACAACTCGGCCAAGACGCTGGAGGACGTGCTCACCCACTACACCTTCGCGCTCGCCCCTGGAGGCATCCTCCTCACCCCGCGGGACTCGCACGACATCATCGCGTGGATGAAGCTCCTGTGAGGACCCGCCCGCCTCTCCAAGGCGCATAGACGGTGCAGGGAACAGGTGGAACTCCAATAGGCCCGTCCTCCACGCCCAGGGTCACTCGCCCCCTGCTCGCTGCTTCCAAGGGCCGGGTGCTACCGTCGCGGCCATGAAGGCCCGCCCTCCCGGAAACCGCTCGCTGCTCCACCGCCTCGCAGTCCTCGTCCTGGTGGGCGCCACCGCATGCGGAGGCTGTCGGGCGACCGACGCCGAGCGCGCCGCGAAGGAGCGCGCCGACATGGAGGAGCGCATGCGCGACTCCGTCGCCATCCTCCCCTACCGCGCCTTCAAGCTCACCCTGCGCGCGGACGGGGACCCTCGCGCCCCGGAGGAGGTGGCCCTGCTCTGGAAGGCGCTGGCCGAAACGCGCGAGCTGCCCGACAAGCCCCTCACCGACGAAGCGACGCGCGACGCGGCCCGCACGTACCTGAACCTGGGCGTCGCCTTCTACAAGGCGCGCAAGACGCTCCAGACGCGCGACGAGGACGAGTTCCCCCTGCTGTGGTCCAAGTGGATGCCCGGCAGCCCCGTGCCCCTGGCGGCCTATGACGCAGGCCACGAGCACGCGCTGCTCGCCAGCGTCTGGCTCCTGCTGGACCGGGCCGCGAAGGCCGGCCGCATCCCCTCCACGGAGCTGGCCCTCTACGAGCTGTCGCGCGCCACGCCGACCCCTTCCTGGTCCCCGCCCCTGCGCGCGGCGGTGCAGGCCAACCGGGGACTCGCCTTCTGCCAGGCCGGCTACCACTACGCCGCCGAGGAGGAGCTGAACGCCTTCCTCGTCGAGGCCGAGCGCCTCCCCGCCGAGGACTTCGGGTCCATCCGCGGAAGCACGCCCGCGCAGTCGCGGGAGATGGTGCTCGCGGCCGGGCACTTCCTGCGCGCGTGGAACCGCATGGCCCTCAAGCGGCAACCGGCCGCGGAGGACGACATCGAACAGGGCCTGCGCTCGCTCCAGACGCTGGGCGTGGAGAACGAGCTCACCTGGTGGGGCTGGGCCTTCATCCACGCGCGGCGCGAACGCTACGCGGAGGCGGCGGCCTCGCTCGACAAGCTCGCGGCCAGTCCCTTCCTGGAGGAGCCGGAGCGCCGCGAGGTGCACGACAGCGCGGAGGCCCTGCGCAAGCACGGCGACAGCCTGCCCGTGTTCCAGCAGGCCCGCGCGGGCCTGCTCCTGGGACGGGCCCTGCTCGCGCGCGCCGGTGGCCTGGAGCACGTGCTCACCGTGGCGCTCGGCCCCGAACAGGCGAAGCAGCTCCATGAGCCCATCGCCTGGATGGAGCGGGTGCGCCAGGGCACCGCGACGCTCGCCCCGGAACAGGTGGCCCAGGGCGCGGGTGAGACGCTCGACCGCGCGCGCGAAGCGGGCAGCAAGGGCTGGGATGCCCTCAAGCAGCGGCTGGGCGACAAGGCCACGGTCGGCGACACGCCTCCGTGACGCGGAGCCCAGTGCCGCCGGTGTCCCCACTCCTGGCCACCGGGACGAGAGCTGGGGACGCGGGGTTCAGGTGGGGGATGAGGGGTGGCCCGCGCACGGGCGCCCGGGCGCATCGTCCCCAGGTCCAATCCGTCGTCCTGGCTGCCTGCCTGCATGCCTCCCCTGGAAGACAGACAGGCAGGCAGCGCCCAGGCGCCAGTTCTGCCAGTGACGCGGACAGGAATCAACTTCCTGGAAACCATCCCTTCCAAGGAGCAGCGCGCGATGAAAGCCATCTGCTGGCACGGTCACGGAGACGTCCGCTACGAGACCGTCCCCGACCCGAAGATTGAAGCCCCCGGCGACGCCATCATCAAGGTCACGCGCACGGCCATCTGTGGTTCGGACCTGCACCTGCTGGACGGCTACATGCCGACCATGAAGAGCGGGGACGTGCTCGGCCACGAGTTCATGGGCGAGGTGGTGGAGACCGGCGCCAGCGTCACGAAGCTCAAGAAGGGGGACCGGGTCATCGTCCCCTTCAACCTCGCGTGCGGCGAGTGCTTCTTCTGCCAGAAGACGCTGTTCTCGCTGTGCGACCGCTCCAACCGCAACGCGGAGGTCGCCGCGAAGGTGATGGGCTATTCGCCCTCCGGCCTCTTCGGCTACTCGCACATGCTGGGCGGCTACTCCGGCGGCCAGGCCGAGTACGTGCGCGTGCCGTACGCGGACGTGGGCCCGCTCAAGATTCCGGACGGCCTCACCGAGGAGCAGGTGCTCTTCCTCACGGACATCTTCCCCACCGGCTACATGGCGGCGGAGCACTGTGAGATGGAGAAGGGCGACACCGTGGCGGTGTGGGGCTGCGGGCCCGTGGGCCAGTTCGCCATCCAGAGCGCCTGGATGTTCGGCGCGGGCCGGGTCATCGCCATCGACCACGTCCCGGAGCGGCTGGCGCTCGCGAAGTCCTGGGGCAAGGCGGAGACCATCGACTTCCTGAAGCAGGACGTCTTCGACACGCTCAACGAGCTGACGAAGGGCCGGGGCCCGGACCGCTGCATCGACGCGGTGGGCGCCGAGGCCCATGGCACCGGCAGCTTCGACGCGGTGCTCGACAAGGCCAAGGCCGCGGTGAAGCTGGCCACGGACCGGCCCCATGCGCTGCGCCAGGCCATCCACTGCTGCCGCAAGGGCGGCACCGTGTCCGTCCCTGGCGTCTACGTGGGCTTCCTGGACAAGGTCCCCATGGGCGCCTTCGTCAACAAGGGCCTGACCATGAAGACCGGCCAGACGCACACGCACCGCTACACGCGGCCCCTGCTGGAGAAGATTCAAGCGGGCGCCATCGACCCGACCCGGCTCATCACCCACCGGGCGAAGCTGTCGGAGGCGCCCGCGCTCTACAAGAAGTTCCGCGACAAGGAGGACGGCTGCATCAAGGTCGTCCTCTCGCCCTGAGCGTCCTGCCTTCCCCCGCCTACTCCAGGCCCGTCAGCCGGTAGTAGGCGTGGGGACGCCGCCAGCGGATGAAGGCCTTCGCCAGCGGGTTCATCCCCCACTGGATGGGCACCGGGTCCACGATGTAGCCCAGGTCGTCCTTGAACTGTCCCAGTTGGGTGG
This sequence comes from Corallococcus sp. BB11-1, assembly GCF_026626625.1. Taxonomy (NCBI): domain Bacteria; kingdom Pseudomonadati; phylum Myxococcota; class Myxococcia; order Myxococcales; family Myxococcaceae; genus Corallococcus; species Corallococcus sp. BB11-1. The sequence goes on from NZ_JAPNJY010000031.1 coordinate 462,587, forward strand.
CCTCGCGCGCATGGAGGCCGCCCACCAGCGTGTGGACGGTCTTGAGCCTCCGGCAGATTTGCGCGAACTCGAAGCTCAGCCCGGTGGAGATGTTCGTCGGCAGCGCCCAGGTGGCGTAGTAGGCGCTGAAGCCATACGCGACGCCGTCCACCACGTAGCCGTCCAGGTAGCCGCCGAGCTTGCCGTCAATCATCCCGGCGAGCACGCACCAGTGGTCGGACATGAAGTACCGCCGCACGTCCTTGAGGTAGTCCTCCATGGTGGGGATCTTCTTGTGCTGCGTCCGGGACAGGGCATCCCGCACGACCGCGTAGCCCTGCTCCAGCAGCACCGACGGCCCGGTGAGCTGGACGATGCGCACCATCTTCTGGCACTTGCGCAGCTTGTTGCGCCGGTTCGAGGACAGGTGGCTGGCGTCATAGCTGTCCAGGTCCCTCAGGCGCACCACGGGCACCGTGCCGGTGGCGGCGCCCGCCGTCTCCGGCGTCAGCGCCGCGCGGAAGCCCCAGGCCAGCGGCGTGGGCGACGTCGCCTCCGCGGGCGTCAGCCGGGCCAGCAGGTGCACCGGCTGGAAGAAGCCGGGCGCGCCCGACTGCTCCCAGTAATGACCCCGGTGGGAGATGACGCGAACACCCTCTTCGCGCCGACGGTCAGCGAGTTCCCGCTCCGTGAGACACGCGAAGTGGGCGTTCTCCGCGTCACGGAGCTGGGGCAGCGAGAGCACCATGTCAGTCCTTCCTTCAAAAAATGGGGGGACAGCCGGCTTCAGGACCGCGGCGCGCGGTAGGCGGGGAAGTAGTCCGTGCCCTCGTGGCCCTGGGACAGCGCCGCGTACACGGCGGGGTCGCAGACGAGGTCGTGCGTGTAGAAGGGGGCCGTCACGTTGGCGAAGCCCCGGTTGAAGCGCTCCAGGTCGTCACCCGGCCGGAGGCCGCCGCCCAGGTGCACCCGGGCCTCCAGCTTCGCGGACAGGTCCACCAGCAGCGGCACCTCGTTCTTCTCCGGGGAGTGCTTCCGGTACGCGTCCGCCGTGCCTCCCAGGAAGTGGTGCAGCAGGCCGTCGCTGAGCACCGCGAGCGTGGAGGAGGCGATGGCGCCGTCAGGGGCGCGCGTCGTCACCAGCCAGGCGAAGCCGCAGGTGAGCACCTCGTCGAACCAGGCATCGGAGAAGTCGTACCGGGCCTCCGCCCCGTCGTGGGCCAGGGTCTGCCGGTAGACCGCCTTGAGCCCCTCGCGCTGCTCGGACGTGGTGTCCTTCACGGGCACGCAGGTGCTGACGTAGCCCAGCCGGGTGTTGCGGCGGATGTCCGCGTCGTGGTCGCCGCGAAACGCCACCGGCTGGCTGGTGTCCACCAGGTACACCTCGCTGCGCAGCCTCCCACCCGCGAAGCAGCGCAGCCCGCCCACCCGGTCGCGCACGAAGATGCTGACCAGCTCCGTGCCCCGCCAGTCGATGGCGTCGGAGGGCACCTCGCTCAGTCCGTTCAGCTCCGCGCCGGGGAACCCGTACGGCGACACCGCGTCCCGGTACGGCGTCCCCTCGATGGCGCGCACGATGAGCGGCACCCGCAGCGCCCGGCCCTCCCCGTCCTCCACGATGAGGCTGTGGGTGACCCCTTCCGCCTTCAGGTGCTGCTCCGAACGGAAGTAGTCCGCCGAGCAGGCCCGCTGCCCCTCATCGGGGACGAGAATGGCTCTCCACTGGGTCATGGGCTGCATGTCGGTTCCTCCCGTTGGCGGAAGCTCTCCGCACGGCCCCCCTGGAGCCTCCCCAACGCCGCGCAAGGGTAGACGCTCCCTCCCCTGCTCCGTCACGCCCCCTGGAGTGCACCGTGGATGTCTTGATTCCGTCGAACGGCCCCGCTCCGGCACTCCAGGGCAGTCATGTGTCGACTCAATTGGGGGCCCTAACCTCTTCCTGACACCTGCCCCCGTGGCTGGGTTTACGCTTGCTCCGACAGGGCCGAAGAATTCCGGCCAATGAAGCAATTCCTTTCTTTCGCCCTGGCCCTGTGCGTGAGCGCCTGCGCCTGGGGCCCCGGCATGCAGATGGACGAGGATGCCTTCCGGGAGCGGTACGCCGGAAAGGCAGACGCGGGCGCGGACGACGCCTTCCAGGTCGTCACCATCGACGCGTCCCTGCTGCTCAAGCAGCAGGCGGCGCGCCAGCAGGTCCGCTCCGCGCCCCTGAGGGATCCGCTGGCGCAGGTGGCCGTGGACTATGACTACAAGGTGAGCGCCCATGACGTGCTGAGCGTCATCGTCTGGGACCACCCGGAGCTCACCATCCCCGCGGGCGAGTTCCGCTCCGCGGAGGCCACGGGCCACCCGGTGGCGGCGGACGGGACGATGTTCTACCCCCACGTGGGCGTCATCCCGGTCGCGGGCAAGACGCTGCGGGCCATCCGCGAGCTGCTCACGCAGCGGCTGGCCAGCGTCATCGAGCGGCCCCAATTGGACGTGCGCGTGGTGGGCTTCCGGGGACAGAAGGTCCAGGTGACGGGCGAGGTGGTGGCGCCCGGCACCCTGCCCATCACCGACGTGCCCCTGCGCGTGCAGGACGCCATCAGCCAGGCGCGGGGCTTCGGTCCGGAGGCGGACCTGCGCACCGTCACGCTCAACCGCGCGGGCACCACCTTCACCCTGGACCTGCAGGCCCTCTACGAACAGGGGGACGTGAGCCAGAACTGGCTGCTCGCGGACGGGGACATCGTCAACGTCGCGGACCGCAGCCGCAACAAGGTCTTCGTGCTGGGTGAGGTGCGCAAGCCTTCCTCGCGCCTGATGGTGAAGGGGCGGATGACGCTGGCGGAGGCCATCGGGGACAGCGAGGGGGTTGATCCGCTGACCTCCAACCCGGGTCGCATCTACGTCATCCGGGGCAACTTCGACCGGCCGTCCATCTACAAACTCGACGCGAGCTCCCCGGACGCGCTGCTGCTCGCGGCGCAGTTCCAATTACAACCACACGACGTCGTCTTCGTCTCCGCGCACGACTTGACGCGCTGGAACCGCATCATCCAGCAGATCCAGCCAACAGTGCAGCTGCTCTGGCAGGCAGTGGATATCGGAGACAGAACCATCATCATCGACAACCCATGACGCGCGCCCCCGACAACGAAGATGAGCTGGGTTTGGGTGGCTATCTGGCCATCCTGGTGGAGCGTCGGAAGACGATCGCCGCCACCCTCGCGCTGACGCTGGGCGTGGGCGCGCTGTACCTGCTCAGCGCGACGCCGGTGTATCGCGCCAACGCCGTGCTCCAGATAGAGCAGAAGGGCGGCAGCCTGGGCCAGCTGGACGAGCTGCTCTCGGACGCGCCCAGCGTCGCGGCCACGGAGATGGAGGTCCTCGGCTCCCGGGCGCTGCTGGGCCGGGTGGCGGATGCGCTGCGGCTGGGCGTCTCCGCGGAGCCCCGCTACTTCCCGGTGCTGGGCGCCGCGCTCGCGCGTGCCCATGAAGGCCCGGACCTGGCGCCCGTCCCCTGGTGGGGCCGGAGCACGTACGCCTGGGGCGGGGAGCGCCTCCAGGTGGAGCGGCTGAACGTGCCGGAGGCGCTGGAGGACCTTCCGCTCACGCTGGTGGCGCTGGAGTCCGGCGCGTACGTCCTCCAGGACCCGGACGCGGTGGAGCTGCTGCGGGGCGAGGCGGGCACCGCCGCCACGACGCCACCGGACGCGGCGCACGAGGTGGAGCTGCTCGTCTCCGAACTGCATGCCCGCCCGGGGACGCGCTTCCAGCTGATGCGGCGCTCGCGGATGACGGTGGTGGAGGATCTCCAGCGCGCGCTGCGCCTGGGCGAGAAGGGGGTCGGCACCGGCGTGCTCACCCTGACCCTGGAGGGACCGGATCCCAAGCTGGCCCTGACGACGCTCCAGGCCCTCGCGGACACGTACGTGCAGTCCAACGTCGAGCGCCGCAGCGACGAGGCCGGCCGGACGCTGAGCTTCCTCGACAGCCAGCTGCCCGGCCTGCGCCAGGGCCTGGAGCGCGCGGAGACGGCCCTGCGCGACTACCGCACGGGCAAGGGCGGCGTGGACCTGGGGCTGGAGGCCCAGGCCATCCTCAACCGGAGCGTGGAGCTGGAGAAGTCCATCTCCGAGCTCGCCCTGGAGCGCTCGGAGCTGCGCCAGCGCTTCACCCGGCACCACCCGCTGCTCGTCGCCACCGGCAGCAAGCTGGCCCGGCTGCGGACGGAGCGCGCGGAGCTCACCGCCCAGCTCAAGGGCATGCCCAACGCGGAGCTGGTGTCCGCGCAGCTCACGCGCGACGTGAAGGTCGCCAACGAGCTGTACCTCCAGCTGCACAACAAGGCGCAGGAGTACCGGGTGCTCAAGTCGAGCACCATCTCCAACGCGCGCATCATCGACGCGCCCGTGGTGACGCGCCGCCCGGTGCGCCCCACGAAGCCGGACGTGCTCGCGGTCTGCCTCGTGCTGGGGCTGGCGGTGGGCGTCGCGTTCGCCTTCACGAAGCAGGCGCTCCAGCCGGGCGTGTCCAACCCGGCCGCGCTGGAGGCGGCGCTCGCGAAGCCCGTCTACGCCAGCCTCCCGGTGGGGCCGGACCGCCCGTCGCGCGACAGCGGCAGGCCCGCCATCCTGGCGCGGACCCGGCCGCGCGACCGCACCACCGAGGGCCTGCGCGCCCTCAGGACCCGGCTCCAGCTCACGCTGAAGGACACCCCCCACAACGTCGTCGTCCTCACGGGGACCGCCCCGGGCGCGGGCACGTCCTTCGTGGCCCTCAACCTGGCGTGGGTGCTGGCGGAGTCCGGCCGGCGCGTGCTGCTGGTGGACGCGAACCTGCGCGGAGGCTGGCTCCACCGCTGCTTCCGGGACGCGCGCGCGCCGGGCCTGGCGGAGGTGCTGCGCGGCACCGCCCCGCTGGAGAAGGCGCTGCAGCCCGACGTGGCCCCCCACCTGTCCTTCCTGGCCTCGGGCGAGCTGCCGCCGGACCCCGCGGAGCTGCTGGCCAGCGACCGGTTCACCGCGCTCGTGGCGTACCTGGCCGCCCGCTACGAGTTCGTCCTCTTCGACACGCCCTCCATCCTCGCGGTGACGGACGCGGCGCTCGTGGGCCGGCACGCGGGCGTGAGCCTGGCCGTGGTGCGCTCCGGCGCGCACCCGATGCGGGAGGTGGCCGCGGCGCTGCACCAGTTGGAGGGCAACGGCGTGCCGGTGAAGGGCGTCGTCCTCAACGGCGTGCCGCGCTCCCGCTCCGGCCGCGCGGTGAGCGGCATCTACCAGTACGACGCCCCCTCCCCGAGCTGAGCGCCCACCGTGAGCTGGCTGCGATGCACAGGCCTGGGCTTCATCGCGGCGCTCTACGTGCTCGCGGGCCGCTGGGGCTTCCACCGGCTGGCGGAGGCCGTGCCGGAGGTCAACCCGTTCCTGGAGCTGCGGCTGTGGGTCGTCATGGGCGGGCTGGTGCTCGCCTCCGTGGGGCTGATGCTGCGCGCCATGCGCGAGCCGCGGCCCGGCGAGGCGCGCTTCGACCCGCCGCTCGCCGCGGCGCTGGTGGGCTTCTTCGGCTACCTGTGCGCGAGCGCCCTCTGGGCCCCCGCGCCGGACTTCGCCCTGCGCAAGGTCTACGACTTGGGCCTGCTGCTGGTGATGAGCGTGGGCTTCGGGCTCGCCGCGCTCCGGCAGCCCGCGCCCCGGGTGCTGGATGCCTTCTGGGGCATCGTCGTGCTGGCCACGGGGCTGCTCGCGCTCACCGGCGTCCGCCAGCTGCTGGGCGGGGGCGGGGGCGCGCGGCTGGCGGTGATGGGCGGAGGCCCCAACATCTTCGCGCGGCTCATGGGGCTGCTGGCGCTGGGCGCGCTCTACTTCTGGTACTGGCGGGGCCAGGCGTGGCTGTGGATTCCCCTGGCGGCCACCGGCGTCATCCTCGCGCTGCTCACGGGCTCGCGCGGGGGCACCGTCGCCATCCTCGCGGGCGTCACCACCTGCCTCGTGGTGGGGCGCGTGCCCGTGCGCCGGCTGTTGATGCTGACGCTGCTCGCCACGGTGGCCGTCACGGCCGTGACGCTCTTCTCCCCGCTGGGCAAGGCGCTGACCCGCTCCGTGGAGGAGCGCTTCCTGCGCCTGACGCTGAACTACGAGCAGGGCGCGGGCGGCGCGTCCAGCAGCAACGGCCAGGTGTACCTGTCCGGGCGCGAGATCCTCTACGCCTCCGCCCTCCAGTTGGGCCGGGACCACCCGGTGACGGGGGCGGGGCTCGCCGCGTTCCCCGGGCTGGGCCTGGGCGTGTACCCGCACAACCTCTTCCTGGAGGTGTTCTGCGAGGGCGGCGCCGTGGGGCTGCTGTTCTTCGCGGGCGTGCTCGGCGCCTTCCTGCGCACGGCGCTGACGCGGCGGCGCGGCCTGGACGGCGCCACCGTGGGCGCGGCGGTGCTGGTGCTGCTGGGCAGCCAGTCCAGCGGCGACCTCTACGACAGCCGCGCCCTCTTCCTCTTGATGGTGATGGCCTCCTGCACCGCGGTCGCGGGACGCGGGGCCGCCGTCACCGCACCCCTTCCCCTTCAAGCCATGCCAGGAGCCACCCGATGAAGATCGTCTACCTGCACCAGTACTTCAACACGCCCACCATGCACGGGGGCACGCGCTCCTACGAGCTCGCGCGCCGGCTGGTCGGCATGGGCCACGAGGTCCACATGGTGACCTCCGACACCCGGCCGCAGGCGCCCTCGCGCGGCTGGCGCGAGTCGCAGGAGAGCGGCATCCAGGTGCACTGGCTGCCGGTGCCCTACAGCAACTCCATGAGCTACCCGGACCGCATCCGCGCCTTCAGCCACTTCGCGGTCAACTCCACGCGCCGCGCGGCGCAGCTGTCCGGCGACGTCTTCTTCGCCACCAGCACGCCGCTGACCATCGCCGTGCCGGGCATCTTCGCCTCGCGCTGGAACAGCCGGCCCATGGTGTTCGAGGTGCGCGACCTGTGGCCCGCCATCCCCATCGCGGTGGGCGCGCTCAAGAACCGCTCCGCCATCCTGGCCGCGCAGATGCTGGAGAAGGCCGCGTACGCGGGGGCGGCGCACATCGTCGCGCTGTCGCCGGGCATGAAGGCCGGCGTGGAGGCGGCGGGCGTGTCGCCGGAGAAGATCACCATCATCCCCAACCTCTGCGACCCGGAGCGCTTCCAGGTGCCGCCGTCCGAGGGGCAGGCGTTCCGCCAGAAGTACGCGTGGCTGGGGGACCGGCCCATGGTGCTGTACGCGGGCACGCTGGGGCTGGTGAACGGCGTGGGCTACCTGGTGCGGCTGGCGAAGGAGATGCTGACGCGGGACCCGGAGGTGCGCTTCGTCGTCATGGGCCAGGGCCGCGAGGAGGCGGACCTGCACGCGCTGGCGGAGAAGCTGGGCGTGAAGGACCACAACCTCTTCTTCCTGCCCAGCGTGCCCAAGGCGCAGGTGCCCGCCGTCCTCAGCGCGGCCACCATCGCCACGTCCCTCTTCACCGACGTGAACGGCATGCAGGACAACTCCGCCAACAAGTTCTTCGACGCGCTCGCCGCGGGCCGGCCGCTGGCGCTCAACTACGGCGGCTGGCAGGCGGAGCTGCTGGACCAGGAGCCCTTCGGCCTGCGCCTGCCGCCCCGGGACCTCCCCGTGGCGGCGGACCTGCTGGCGAAGAAGCTGCGCGACCCGAAGTGGCTCGCGGAGGCCGGCGCGCTCGCCGGACGCCTGGGCCGGGAGCGCTACTCCGCGGACATCGCGGCCCAGCGCCTGGCGGAAGTGCTGCAGCGTGCGGCGGCGGCGGCGCGCTCGTGAAGCCACGCTCGGTGGGGGGCAACTTCGCCTGGTCGCTCTCCGCCGGGCTCATCTACGCCGCGGCGCAGTGGGGCGTGCTCGTGGCCTTCGCCCGGCTGGGCACGATGGAGGAGCTGGGCGACTTCGCGCTGGCGCTGGCCATCACCGCGCCGGTGCTGCTGATGGCCCGCATGCAGATGCGCACGCTCCAGGCCACCGACGCCCGGGGCGCCTTCGGCTTCGAGCACTACCTGGGCCTGATGGTCCTCAACGTGGTCGCGGGCGTGGCGGTGTGCTGCGCCATCGCGGGGGCGGTGGCGTCCTCGCCCCGCGCGATGGCGGTCATCGCCCTGGTGGCGCTGGCCAAGGGCTTCGAGGCGCTGAGCGAGGTCTTCTACGGCGCGCTCCAGCGGGCGGAGCGGCTGGCGCTCATCGCCCGCTCCACCATCGCGAAGAGCGTGCTGTCGGTGGTGCTGGTGGCGCTGACGCTCTGGCTCACGCGCAGCCCCGTCGCCGCGGCGGCCGCGCTGGCGCTCTCCTGGGCCATCGTGCTCCTGCTCTTCGACGCGCACGCGTTCCGGCGCGAGTTCCGCGACGCCCACCCCTGGCGGCCCCTGTGGCGCACGCCGTGGCGCGAGCAGGGCCCGCGGGTGAAGGCCCTCTTCCTGCTGTGCTACGTGCTGGGCGTCACCTCGCTGCTGGGGGCGCTGCGGCCCAACCTGCCCCGCTACCTGCTGGAGGCGCACGCCGGCCAGGCGGAGCTGGGCATGTTCGCCGCGCTCGCGTACTTCACGGCGCTGGGGGGCCGGGTGGTGCAGTCGCTGGCGCAGGCCGTGAGCCCCCGGCTGGGGCGCTACCACGCCGAGGGGGATTCGCGCCGCTTTGGCCGGATGCTGGCGGGCTTCACGGGGGCCGCGGCGCTGGTGGGGCTGTGCGCCATCGCGGGCGCGGCGCTCCTGGGGCGCTGGGCGCTGACGCTCTTCTACGGGGCCGCGTACGCGCAGAACCTGGAGCTGTTCGTCTGGCTGATGGGGGCCGCGGCGCTGGAGTACCTGTGCGTGAGCCTCCAGGTGGGGCTCACCGCGGCGCGGGAGCTGAAGGGCCAGGTGGTGCTGCTCATCGCGTCGGTGGTGGTGGTGGCGCTGGGCAGCGCCTGGTGGGTGCCCAGGGTGGGGCCGGTGGGGGCCGCGTGGGCGCTGGGGCTCGGGTGGCTCACGGAGCTGTGCGGCAGCGTCTGGCTGGTGGTGCGGGCCTGGCGACACCTGCGTCGCCCCGCGGTCGCGCCAGCGCTGGAGGTCGCGGCGCGGGCGCCCGTGGATGCTCGGGAGCGGACAGCCGGTTGAGGCCGGGGGGTCGTGGTGGGCTTCGGAGGCGGCCCCTACGCTGTGCCGAGCTTCGAGCACGCGGCGTCATCGGAGTGGAGCATCAGGCCTGACGCCGCGCCCGGGAGCGCGACACATGCGAAGACAGACAGGGGCCGGACGGCTCCTCAAGCGGTGCATCGACGTCGTGGCCGCGGGGCTGGGCCTGGTCTGCCTGTCACCGGTGATGGCCGCCACGGCGCTGTTCGTCCGCGTGACGATGGGCCGCCCCGTCCTCTTCCGCCAGCAGCGACCGGGCCTGGAGGGGAGGCTGTTCACGGTCCTCAAGTTCCGCTCCATGCTGGACGCGATGGACGCGCAGGGGCAGGTGCTCCCGGACGAGCAGCGCCTCACGTGGGCCGGGCGGCTGCTGCGCTCCACCAGCCTGGATGAGCTGCCCCAGCTGTGGAACGTGCTCCGGGGGGACATGAGCCTCGTCGGGCCCCGCCCGCTGCTCGTCGAGTACCTGCCGCGCTACTCCGCCGAACAGGCGCGGCGCCACGACGTGCTGCCCGGCATCACCGGCTGGGCGCAGATCAACGGCCGCAACGCCCTGCACTGGGACGAGCGCTTCCGGATGGACGTCTGGTACGTGGACCACTGGAGCCTGGCGCTGGACTTCAAGGTGCTGGCGCTGACGGTGCTGCGCGTCCTGCAGCGCCAGGGCATCTCCTTCGTGAGCGACGCGACGATGCACAAGTTCGCCGGCAACGCCGCGGAGCAGGAGCAGCGGCCGGAGCCCAACGTCATGGCGCTCCGGCAGGGCGGGGAGGCCCCCTTCAGCTCCCCGTCCGGAGAACCGGGTTCCGGGCCACGGCGCGCACCACCTCCACCACCCGCTCGAGCTCCGGGGCGGTGAGGTTGGAGCCGGAGGGCAGGCACAGCCCCCGCTGGAACAGGTCCTCCGCCACGCTTCCGCGCCGCCGGTCGAAGGAGGCGAACACGGGCTGCAGGTGCATGGGCTTCCACACCGGCCGCGCCTCGATGTTCTCCTTTTCGAGCGCCAGGCGCAGCGTCTCCCGGTCCGCGCCGAACGCCTCCGGGTCCACGGTGACGGTCGTCAGCCAGCGCGTGTGCCGGCCCCACGGGGCCTCCGGCATGAACGTGATGCCGGGCAGGTCCGCGAAGGCCTTCGCGTAGAAGGCGTGGTTGGCGCGGCGCGCGAGGACCCGGTCCTCCAGCACCAGCAGCTGCCCCCGGCCAATGGCGGCCAGCACGTTGCTCAGCCGGTAGTTGTAGCCAATCTCCGAGTGCTGGTAGTGCGGCGCGGCGTCGCGCGCCTGCGTCGCCAGCTTGAGCGCGTGCTGGATGAGCTGCCCGTCGGATGACACCAGCATCCCGCCCCCGGAGGTGGTGAGGATTTTATTGCCGTTGAAGGAGTAGATGCCCACCCGGCCGAACGTGCCCGGGGCCCGGCCCTTGTAGGAGCTGCCCAGGGCCTCCGCCGCGTCCTCCACCACGGGGACGCCGTAGCGGTCGCAGGCGTCCAGCAGCGGGTCCAGGTCCGCGCTCTGGCCATACAGGTGGACCACGACGACGGCCCGCGGCAGCCGGCCCGCGCGGGCGCGCAGGGCCAGCTCCTCCTCCAGCAAGGCCGGGTCCATGTTCCAGGAGTCCCGCTCGCTGTCGATGAAGACGGGGGACGCGCCCAGGTAGCGGATGGGGTTCACGGAGGCGGAGAAGGTGAGCGTGCTCACGAGCACGTCATCACCGGGCCCCACGCCCACCAGTTGGAGCGCCAGGTGCAGCGCGGCCGTGCCGGAGCTCAGCGCGAGCGCGTGCGGGCTGCCGACGCACCGGGCGAACTCCTCCTGGAAGGCGTCCACATGCGGGCCCAGCGGGGCGATCCAGTTGCTGGCGAACGCGTCGTCGACGTAGCGACGCTCCAGCGTGCCCATGTGGGGCGAGGACAGGTAGATGCGGGAGGACATGCGCGGCTCCGGTTCCCACCGGGGCCTGTCCCCGGCGTTTCCCTGAAGCGTTCGCACACTCCCTCCCCCCGCGCGCTCGGGCGGGGGGAGGGGGTGTTTGTCCGCATTGCGGAACTTCCGCGAGGCACTACCCGCCGAGCAGCTTCACGTTCAGCGCGGCGTTGCCGTAGTACTGGGTGTTGTTGCCCACGGTGTGGGTCTCCAGGCGTCGCTGGAGGGCGGCGTCATAGCGGCCCAGCTTCATCAGACCGTCGTTGAACCAGCCCGTGCCGCGGCCCGACCCGTCCACGTAGTTGGAGTAGCTGCCAGCCGAGGGCCAGATGACCTTGTTGAGCGTCACGACGAACTTCTGGATGTCCGTGGCCGTCCACTCCATGCCCGCGTCGCGGGCTTCCACGATGTAGGCCATCACGCCGTTGCCGTGGGCCACGTCCTGGCCCGGGCGGGCGCGGGAGCCCCAGTTCGCGGCCCAGAAGTAGGCCGAGGGGTTCACCATGCTGGTCATCAGCTGCCCGCGCAGTGAAGAGGTGTTGTTCGGCATGTCGCGGTTGATGTTGTTGAAGACCTTCAGATAGGCGGCCTTCTTCGTGGCGTCCGTGGTCATGCGCGACAGGTCCATCGCGATGAAGGCCCAGTGCGACGCCATGTGCGTGTTGACGCGATAGACGTAGCTGTTCGCGCCGCGCTTGTTCCACTTCTCGAACATGTTCCGTTCGGAGAACGCCAGGAGCCGGTCGTACTGCGAGCGATAGTTCGCGTTGTTGTACAGGGCGGGCGTCTCACGGATGACGCGCAGCATGCTCGTCACGTACCGCCAGCAATAGCTCTCGAACAGGGGCACCTCCTGGCCCACGGTGTCGGAGCGCGCGGAGGCCCAGCCCATGTAGCTGTCCCGGAAGTTGCTGCGGGGCAGCGACGAGGAGACCCTGGCGTTGTTGACCACGTTGTTGACGTAGAGCAGGGCGCGGTCCAGGTACTGCGTCTTGCCCGTGGCCCGGTACATCGCGGTGTTCCCGTCGATGCCGTAGGCCAGGTTGTAGAACTGCCAGCTGTCGAGCGACTTGCTCATGGGCAGGAAGCTGGAGGTGTGCTCGGAGTTCCAGCGCTTCAGGAACAGCGTCTCCCAGGCCGCGACGGTGCGCAGGCCGGCGACCGCCGCCTGCGAGGTGGTGCCAAGGCCCTCCTGGCCGGAGGCAAGCGCGTCCGGGGCCGGAGCGGTGGGCGCCATCGCGTCCGCCTCCGGGGAGGGGTCCGCCAGCGCATCCGCATCCGGGAAGGAGGGAGCAAGCGCGTCCGCCTCCGGGAAAGAGGGAGCAGGCGTCTGTGTTTCAGGGTTGACGGCTTCGGGGGTGCCTTGCGCGTTTTCTCCGCTGGTGTCGACCGAGGCTGCTTCTTCGGAGGGATTCTCCGGGTTGGGGCCGCAGGCACCCCCGACCAGGAGGGCGACCGACAGCAGGGACGACAGGGCAAGACCAGACGTGTAGCGACGACGAGATTCCGACATCAGTGGGGTCCCGTGGGGCAGGCCCGGAGTACGGCCCGGTGCGCTACCCTGTTGTGAGAACGCCGGAGTGCGTTCGCAGCCGCCAAAGGGTTGAGAGGCGCACAGAATTCCTTTGTGATTATACAAACAAAGAGGATGCCTGTCCGTTTGTCTTTGGTGCCAGGCGACATGGGCCTGGCTGCCTGAGCCGGTGGTCAACACAAACGGAGCGGGGTGGAATGATGAGAAGGGTGCAAGCGAGCGCCATGCTGGTGCCCGACGCGGGAGCCTCGGCGCTGTCGGAGGAGTACTTCTGCTCCGCGCACCACCTCCGGGCCGAAGGGGTGACCCACACGCTGGTCATCCGGGGCCACGCGGGGGGAGCGCTATCCCTGCCACTCATCGTGCGGCCCATTGAAGGCACGCCCTACCGCGACGCCATCTCCCCGTACGGGTTTCCCGGGGGCGCGATGGAGGGCTTGAGCGGGGTGTCCAAGCACGACGTGGACTGGCGGGGCACGGAGCTGGTCAGCATCTTCGTGCGCGACCGCGTCCAGGGCCCGCGCTGCTTCGCGGAGCCCACCGCGCGCAACGAGGTGTTCTTCGTCGACCCGGGGCTGCCGCTGGTCCTGCGGGAGATGCACCGCCGCCACCAGCGGCGCAACGTCAGGCAGGGCTTCGTGAGCACCGTGTGCGTCGCCCGTGAGGCGTCCCGCGAGGAGCGGCAGGGCTTCCTGGACGTGTACCGGCAGACCATGGTCCGCGACCGCGCCCGAGCCCGGTACTTCTTCTCCGACGGCTACTTCGAGGAGCTGTTCACCGCCCCGGGCGCCTGGCTCGCGACGACGCGCGCCCCGGACGGGCAGGTCGCCTCCAGCGCGCTCGTCGTCCGCAGTGACGGCCTCCTGCACTACTACCTGGGAGGGACCGCGGACGCGCACCTGACGCAGTCGCCGGCGAAGAACGTCTTCGGTGCGATGATTGAGCTGTGCACGCGCCTGGGGCTCCCCCTGCACCTGGGGGGCGGGCTCCAGCCGGGCGACGGCCTGGAGGACTTCAAGCGGGGCTTCGCGAACGCGAGCACGCGCCTCCACACGCATGAGATCGTCTGCGAGCCAGGGGTGTACTCCAGCCTGTCGGAGGGCCTGCCCGCCGGGACCTTCTTTCCGGCCTACCGCGCGCCCCGGAGCTAGCGGCGCGGACACGGGCGGCGGGAACGTCCAGGGCCCCGGCGCCCCGCGCTCCGGCGGCGGAGAGCGCGGGCACCGGGGCCCCGGGTGCCACTTGGGAAGGTCGGGTGCGCCCCGTCCGGCTCAGGCGCCCATGGGCACGGAGCTGACGCGCGCCCCCATCACCTGCGGCGGGAGGACGACGGCCTTCGGGAGGACGACCTCCACGGGGGCGCTCCCCGGCATCTTCGACGGGGTGTACGAGGGGATGAGGTCCTGCAGGGCCAGCTTCACGCCGTGGACGTCCCCCACCCGGGACGCCCGGTCCAGCCGCAGCAGTTGCAGCTCGAAGTCCGGGGGAGGCGCCGGGCTGCGCGCCACCTTGACGCGGTCACGGACCTGCTGCGTGAGCTCCTCCTCGTCGCTCAGCAGCGTCTCCTCCAGCTTCTCGCCCGGGCGCAGCCCCGTGTAGACGATGGGGATGTCCTTGTCCGGCACCAGGCCCGCCATGGTGATCATGTTCGCCGCCAGCTCGGCGATCCTCACGGGCTCGCCCATGTCCAGGATGCACAGCTCGCCGTAGCCGCCCAGCCCCGCCAGCACCACGAGGCCCACGGCCTCCGGGATGATCATGAAGTAGCGGGTGCAATCCGGGTGCGTCACGGTGATGGGCCCGCCGGCCTGGATCTGCTGCTTGAACAGGGGCACCACGCTGCCCGCGGAGCCCAGCACGTTGCCGAAGCGGACGGCGCAGAAGACGGTGCGCGACTTCGCGGCGATGTTGCGGATGACCATCTCCGCCAGCCGCTTGGACGCGCCCATCACCGACGAGGGCATGACGGCCTTGTCCGTGGAGATGAGGACGAAGCGCTCCGCGCCGCAGGCGTCCGCCATGCGCGCGACGTTCTGCGTGCCGAAGACGTTGTTCTTGATGGCCTCCTCGGGCGAGTCCTCCATCAGCGGCACGTGCTTGTGCGCGGCCGCGTGGAACACGTACTGCGGCCGGTACTGCTGGCCGATGCGCATCATCCGGTCCTGGTCCCGGATGTCCGCGACGATGGAGCTCACCGGCAGCCCCGGGTAGCGCGACTGGAGCTGGCGCACGAGCAGGTAGAGCTCGTTCTCGTTGATGTCCACCACCACCAGCGAGGCGGGGGAGTGGCCCGCCACCTGGCGCGTGATTTCACTGCCGATGGAGCCCGCGCCGCCGGTGACGAGGATGCGGCGGCCGGTGACCAGCCGGTGGACCTCCTCGCGGTCGAACGAGACGGCGTCGCGGGGCAGCAGGTGCTCCGGGCTGAGGTCGTGCAGCATCGCGGCGGTGATCTTCTCGTCCAGGTAGGCGAACGAGGCGGGGATGATCTTGAAGCTGACGCTCTGGTGCCGGCACAGGCTCAGCAGGTGCCGGGTGCGCTCCGGCGACAGCCGCGGGATGGCGATGAGCACCTGCGTCACCCGGTGACGCTTCATCAGCTCCGGGAGCGCGTCCAGGACGCCGAGCACCGGCTTGCCATTGAGGAACGTGCCCTGCTTGCCGGGGTCGTCGTCCACCAGACCAATGACGTGCCAGGGGCTGGAGGGGCCGCGCATCAGGTCGCGCAGCAGCAGGTCCCCCGCGCTGCCCGCGCCCACGATGAGGGTGCGCTGGGCGCCGTCGTCCCGCGCGCGGCGCTGCTCCAGGTACCACTGCCGCGCCATCCGGGGCGCGAAGCGGTGGATGCCCAGCAGCGTGGTGGTGGCGAAGAACTCGAGCGCGACCACCTGGCCTGGCAGCGAGTCCACGAAGAACACCAGGCGGAGGAATTCGAACACGATGCTGGCGGCGACGTTGGCCATCACCAGCCGGAGCGCCTCGTTGATGCCGGAGCGGCGGAAGGACCAGCGGTGCAGGCCCAGCCAGACGAGCGCGACCCCGCGCACCACCAGCAGCAGGGCCAGCGCGCGCGGCAGGGCGGCCCGGGCGTCCGGCGGCAGCACGCCGTCGAAGCGCAGCAGCGCCGCGAAGTAGAGCGCGCCGGTGATGAGCACCGCGTCCACCAGGAGCATCCTGAGCGAGCAGAGCCAGGGCGAACTGCGTGTCACGCCCTCGACGGGCAGCGTGGATCCAGCGGCGGAACTCAACCCTTCGACCTTCGCGGAACTCTTCATGTGGCCTCCCCCTTTGGGCCTGGCGCGGGGATGAATCCGCTTCCCCCCCGAAGTCCGTAGGGAAGCGCGCACCAGTTCAGAAACGTGAGGAAGAGTTGGCTGCTAGCCCCCCATTCCCAAGCCGTCCCGAAGTGCATTCGACCCACTGCACGAGGCGCGTGGAGCACGGTGAGCACCCCTCCCCTCCCGTGGGCCGGCTTCGCACCCCCTCCGGAGCCGTCCCGCTCGCGCGATCCACCGTCATAAGTTTTCTGGTTAAACTAATTTCTGCGTTTTTCCTGAAAAACCTGCCGAGCGCGCCTGGCTGGCTGCCCTCGCCGTCTGGAGGTCGAGTGTCCTGGTGGAGACCCTCCACCGGACCGGACGGGGGCCTGGGCATGCGCCAAAGCCGTGACATGCCCCGGCCGTGACTTGCCCATGTCAGGGTGTCCCGCCACGCTCCGGCCCATGACGACCGAGTTCATCCTCCTGCGCCACGGCGAGACGGAGTGGAACGCCCTGGGGCGCTTGCAGGGGCACCTGAACAGCTCGCTGAGCCGTGAAGGGCTGCGGCAGGCGGACGTGCTCTCCGCGCGCCTCGCCACCCTCTCCTTCCAGGCGCTCTACAGCAGCGACCTGGACCGGGCGGTGCAGACGGCGGCCCGCATCGCGACCCGGACGGGCCATGACGTCCGTCAGGATCCGCGCCTGCGCGAGCGCGGGCTGGGCATCCTCGAGGGGCTGACACGCGCGGAGGCCCGCGAGCGCCACCCGGAGGTCTTCGCCACGTACGCGGCCGGCGGACCCGACGACGTGATTCCCCAGGGAGAGAGCAGCGCCGGGCGCCTCCGCCTGGCGCGCCAGTGCCTGGAAGAACTCGGGGCCCGCCACCCGGACGCCCGCGTGGTGGTGGTCACCCACGGAGGCGTGCTCAGCAGCCTCCTGCGCGACTGCCTGGGCATCCCTCCAGCCACGCCGCGCGCCTTCTCCGTGCTCAACGCGAGCTGGAACCAGTTCGACCTGCAGGCCGGCGCGCTCCGGCTGGTGACCTGGGGGGACGTGAACCACCTGCGGGGGCTCAGCCTCGATGACACCTGAGGCCGGAGCGGCGCGGATTTAACTCGGCTTAATGCCACCCGCTCCACGACCTGGGCGACAACTCCCTCAGCGGAAACATCAGGGGGACGCACATGTCGGGATCCATCCAGGGCCACAAGCCCTTCAGCCTCTTCATCCAGAAGCCGAACGCCGGCAGGCCGCAGGGGGCGGCCAGCGCTCCGGCGGCGGCACCGGCGGCACCGGCGGCACCGGCCCCGCGGCCCCAGGGCGCCAGCCTCTTCAGCGATGGCTTCACGGCCGCGACGCCCCGGAGCGCCCAGCGCAACCCCGTGCTGGACCCCTTCAGCCCGCCCGCCTTCCTCCAGGCCCCGGCGGCGCCCGCCCCCAAGGGCCCGCCCTCCGTGAGCGTGGGCGGGGAGGCCTCCGTCACCGTCACCCCCGGCGGCGTGTCGGTGGAGGGCAGCGCCCAGGTGGAGTTGGAGCGCGACGTCGGGGCCTTCTCGGTGAAGGTCGGGGCGTACACGGAGGTCGAGTCCAGCCAGGGCACCGACGGCGACATGACCACCTTCAGCGTGGAGGCGGAGGTCAGCCTCAAGGCGGAGGCCAGCGTGGAGACGCCGCTGCTGGACGCCACCGTTACGGGCGCCGCGGGCGCTCGCGGCTCCTACCAGGTGTCGCTGCCCACCGCGGCCGCCGCGGGCATCACCACGCCGGAGCAGGCCGCCGCGCAGTTGAGCCCCTTCGCGCCGGAGAGCCTGCCGGTGGGGACCACCATCGAGATGCACGGCGAGGCCTTCATGGAGACCGGCATGTCGGTGACGTTCAAGAAGATCGCCAACGCCATCGACCTGTCGGTGGAGGAGAGCGTCGAGCGCGCCAAGGGCATGTCCATCGCCATCAACAAGGTGGACGAGAGCACGGTGCGGGTGACCATTGGCCCCACGGAGGCGGTGTCGCGCACCAACGGGCTGGGCATCAGCGTGGCGGGCGTGGAGGTCAGCCTCTCCACCACGGGCTCGGTGGACCAGCAGACCGCGCGGCAGGTGGAGTTCGACATCTCCACCCCCGAAGGCCAGGCGGCCTATGACCGCTTCATGGCCACCGGCGAGCTGCCCGGCAACGACGCCGCGAAGGGCACCACCAACGCCGCGACCGTGCGGTACGTCAACGGGGAGGTGTCCACGGAGCTCACGGTGGGCGTCTCGCTGGGGAAGAACACCCCGGTGAGCGACGCGTACACGTACACGGACTACGACGACGGCCGGAAGGAGTTCACCTGGTCCGGGCAGATTGGCCCGGTGACGCTGGACATCGCGGGCACCGTGGGCGACCCGTCCAGCCAGACCTACGAGGCCACCCTGTCCGGCGTGGACCCGGCCAGCGTGGAGGGGATGCGGCAGAACTTCGCGGGCATGACGGGCACCGGCGAGACGCTGACGATGACCTGGACGAACGCGGAGGCCGAACAGGTCCAGCAGATCGCCCGGGACTGGGTCGCGGCCCACGACGAGGTGAGCGGCTTTCCGCCCTACAGCCTCGACAAGGTGGCGCCGGAGTGGGTGGTGGACATCGCCAACGCGGCGACGCCCGAGGAGGCCATCTCCCTGCTGATGTCCCCCACGGCGAACTACGACACCACCACGGTGGCCAACCGGGTGAGTTACATGACGAACTTCCTGCGCGACGTCGACGGCGGCCCCATGCCGGGCACGGCCAGCGCGAAGTAGCGACAGGCTGCCGGCCGGGGCCGTTCTGACCCTACAATGGCGGGCGCCATGCGCACGCCAACCACCCCCGGGCTCGGTCCACCCGCCGTCTTCGTGGGCCGCGCCCAGGAGGTGCGCCGACTGGGGGAGATGCTCCGGCGCGTGCATGCCGGGGTCGTCTACGGCCTGCCGGGGGCGGGCAAGTCCGCGCTGGTGGCGGCCGTGGCCGCGCGCCACCGGGGCCCCGTCGTGCACCGGCGCGTCCTGCCCGGGGACACGCTGGACACGGTGGTGGACGACGTGCGCCGCCTGCTGCGCGAAGCGCCGGTGGCCCAGGCCCTGTCGGACGCGTCCCGCCTGGAGGACCTGGCACGGGAGCTGGATGCGCACCGCGCGATGTGCGTGCTGGACGACCTGCACGTGCTGGGGCCCCTGGAGCGCGTGGTGCTGGTGGAGGACCTGGGGGGCAGGCTGCGCAAGGGGGCGCTGCTGGCCACCTCGCGCGAGTCCGTGCCCCGGCACGCCAGCAGCCCGGACCGCGTCGAGCTGCGGCTGGATGGCCTGCCGGAAGAAGCAGCGCGCCTGCTGTGGCGTCAACTGGGCTCGCTGTACGGGAATCGGGACGGCTTCGAAGAGGCATGGAGCCGCTCGCGGGGGCTGCCCTTCCTGCTGCGCCGTGCCCATGCGGGCGACACGGGCGGGGAGGAGCCGGTGCGCGCGGCGCTCGCGGCGCTGCCCGCGGACGAGCGGCGGCTGGCGGCGGTGCTGGCCCTGAGCGAGATGCCGCTCGACGCGGGCGCGCTCGCGGCCGTGCTGCCCGGGAGCGCCGCGGAGGAGTCGCTGCGACGGCTGGGCGCGCGGCTGCTGGTGGAGACGGACGCGCGGGGCCGGCACGGCGTCCACGACCTGGTGCGCGAAGCGCTCGTGTCACTGCTCACCCCGGAGGAAGCGAACGCCGCCCACGCGTCCCTGCTGGAGGTGCTGGAGCGCGAGCCCCTGCCCGCGGTGGTGCGGGTGCGCGCCGTCTGCCGCCACCTCCAGGCTTTGGGCCGTCATGAAGCGCGCGCGGCCTTCATCGTCGCCCAGGGCGAAGCGCTGGTGCGCCACGGCGCCGCGGACGAGCTGCTGTCCCTGCTGGACTCGCTGCCAGAGGCGCTGCGCACGCCGGAGGTGCGGCTCGCGCACGCCCGCGCGCGGGTGCGGCTGCTCGACCTGCGCCGGGCCTACCCGGAGCTCCTGGCGCTGCGGGCGTCGCTGGAGGCGCTGGACGGCGCGCCGGGGAGCGAGGCCCTGCGCGAAGGCGTGGGCACGGTGCTGGTGCGGGTGGCCCTCTTCTCACTGGAGCCGGAGGCGTGCGAGCGGACGCTGGAGGCGATGCCGGTGCCAGGCAGCGCGGAGGTGTTCCTCCAGCAGCTCCTGGCGCTGACGGCGCTGCGCTTCTTCCAGGGGCGCCTGGACGAAGCCCTGGCGATGCTGGACGGCGCGGCGGCGGCGTCCGGCGGCGCGGAGTCCGGAGGGGACCGGCGCGTGCTGGGGTGGTGTGCCTATGCCCGCGCGCTGATGCTGTGGATTGAAGGCCGCGACAGCGAGCTGGCGGAGCCGCTGGCCCAGTGCGTGTCGCTGCTGGAGGACGCGCCGCTCGACTCGCGAGGCCCGCTGGTGGCCGCCATGTCCGCGGGCATCCTGAGCCGGCTGGGCCGCTTCACCGAAGCGGAGGCCGCGCTCGCCAGCGCCCGGGAGCGGCTGGGGCAGCTGGGAGCGCCCCGGCTCGCGCTGGAGCTGGACTGCATCGCCGCGTGGGTCCGGGGCGAGCTGGGGCAGCGCCGGGCCGCGCTCGCGGCGCTGTGGGAGACGGAGGTCCGGGCGGAGCGCGCGGGCTACCTCTTCGTGCGGCTGCTCTGCCGGGTGGGCGCTGGCCGGATGTTGCTGGAGCTGGGCCGGCGCGCGGAGGGCCAGGCGCTGCTGGACGCGGTGGAGGCGGAGGTGCGGACGCGCGGCGTGCTGGGGCTGCTGCGGGCCGTGCAGGTGGCGCGCACCCTGGACGTGCCGGGGCCCCAGGAGCCCCCCGTCACCGTGGAGCCGCGCGAGGTGCGCCCGGGCATCGCGGCCCGCCAGCGCGCCCTCGCGGCGTGGGGCGCGGCGCGGCAGGGGGACTTCGTGAGGGCCACGGGCCTGCTCGCGGCGCTGGAGCCGATGGCGACGGGGGCGGACTTCGCGCTGGAGCGTGCGCTGGGACACCTGGCCCGGGCGGCGCTCCACCGGCACGCGGGCCGGGCGAAGGAGGCGGAGGCGGCGCTGGAGCAGGCCGCGCGCACGGCGGCGGAGGGCGAGGTGGACCCCGAGCTGATTCCGGAGCTCTCCCGCGTCCTCACGGCCACGCCCGCGACGGACGCCGGGCCCCCGGTCGGCGCGGCGGACGCGGTGGTGCTGGACGCGAAGCGCCACGAGCTGCGGGCGCTGGGGCGTGTCGTGTCCCTGGAGCGGCGGGCCCTGCCGCGCAGGCTGCTGTACGCGCTGGCCCGGCAGCCGGGGCGCACGCTGTCGAAGGAGGACTGCGTGCGCGCCATGTGGAACGCGGACTACGACCCGCGACTGCACGACAACTCGCTGCGCGTGCACGTCAGCCACGTGCGCGAGATGCTGGAGGGCACCGGCACGCGGGTGGTGTTCGAAGACCCCGGCTACCGGCTGGAGGTGGCCGGGGGCTTCACCTTCGTCGCGGAGTAGCGCGCCCCGAAGCTCAGGGCGCGCAGTAGCGGATGGCCTGGAGTTCGTGCGCTTCCGGATCCGGCGTGGAGGTCATCACGAAGGCCCCCATCCAGTTCTCCGGGAGTTCCTCCAGGAGGACCCACTGCGCGAACCGGTGCAGCGGCAGCGGTCCGGGGCTGGGCGTCCAATTCGTGGGAGCACCGCCGGGCGACTGGCTCCAGAAGTGGCCACGCCAGTCGAACAGGTCATCACCGCCCGAAGGCGGCTGCCTGTAGACGGAGAGCCAGGCCACCTGGAGCCCGCGAGACGTCATCGCGGCGTTGAACCAGGCGGCCTCCTTGGAGGTGGTCCTGGCCAGGAGCTCCGGAGCACCTCCCGCGAAGGGGTTCTTCACCACCGACAGCGTGGCGTGCACCCCGTCCAGCTCGCGCACCACCACGGCCACGGACGCGTCAGGCCCCCCCGCCGCCGCGCCCAGGTCCACGAGCGCGGTCTGGGTTTCGGATCCCGGATAGAAGGAGCGCTCCGCCCCCAAGGGCTGCAGGTCGCTGTCGAAGCGCTGGAGCCGGAGCTGTCCCCCCTCCAGGGGGCCCACCTCCTCGATGACCATCGCCAGGAAGCCACCATCGCGAAGGGCCAGCACGTCCATGCGGCCCAGCCAGGACTCCTCCGACAGCTGGGCGCGCATCAGGACCCGGGGTCCGGACACCGTCTGTCCATCCAGGTCGGTGACCTTGCCAATCAGCTCACGGGCCGACCTCGACAGGGTGGCGGTGTCCAGCCAGGCCGCGAAGACCCGCGAGCCATCCGCCGACAGGGCCACCCGGCTCTGAACCTGCGCCACGGGGTGGTCGAAGAGGACCGTGCCCCCCTTCGGCCCGGGCCCGGGATGCCCCTGCGCGTCGAGCGGGAGGAGGAAGCCCCGGGTGTTGTCCGGCAGCCCGTCCGACGAGGCGTAGTACAGCGCGGGCCCACGTGAGGTGGCCAGCAACTGGCTGTACATCGTGCGGAAGGACTCGTGCGTGACCACGGCCACGGGCACCTCCGTGGTTTCGAGCGGCGTCAGGGCGTCATCCAGCCGCATGATCCGGGCCACCCCGGCCGAGCTGAACGCCGCCACCAACACCCCGTCCGCCACGCGGAGGCTGCTCACATTGGCCCGGGTGCTGGCTTCCGTCAGCGACGCGACCTTCGCCCACCGGGCGGGTGGATCCGTCACCCCGTCGCAGTCGTTGTCCATGCCGTCACAGCGCGTCTCCTGCGCCTCGTATGCCGCGCCATACGACAGCGCCGTGCACACCGGCTCGTAGACGCCATCCACCTGGGCGCGCCGGGCTCCCGCGCAGACGCCCAGCGTGCGCTCACACGGCAACGCTTCAGCGGTCTGTCCGCCATCCGGGCTGCCCGCGTCACCCGAAGTCCCCGCGTCGACCAGGGGGCCCGCGTCCTGCGGGGAGTTGGAGGACCCGCATCCCCCGAGCATCAAGCCGCCCACCAACGACACCACCGCCCACGTTCTTCGCATCGCCATCATCCCCTCACCTGCTGACGCTCCCGGCCACGCCAGTGCCCGCGAGTCTAATCCGCTCCGGCCTCCAGGAAGCAGTGCGGCACGAGCCTCCCCTTCGTCCTGGAGCAAGGAAGCGCACGCATGGGCCGCGTGGACCCTGACGCGGCCCCGGTGATACGAAAATGCGCATGCGCGAGACCGAGGACGCCATCCCCACCGGGGCCGGATTGAACCAGGGTGACGCGCAGGATCCCGCCCGGGGCGCGGACACGCTCGTGGGTCTGCTGCGGGAGCGCGCCCGTCAGGAGCCGGGCTTCGCGCTGTACACCTTCCTGGTGGACGGCGAGGCCGAGGAGGAGCGGCTGACGTGCGCGGAGCTGGACCGCCGCGCCCGGAGGATCGCCGCCGGGCTGCGCGGGCTGGCCCCCGGTGAGCGCGTGCTGCTCGTCTATCCGCCGGGGCTCGACTACATCACCGCGTTCTTCGGCTGCCTCTACGCTGGCGTGGTCGCGGTGCCCGTCTACCCGCCAAGGCACGACCGCTCGCTCGCACGGCTCCAGGCCATCGCGCAGGACGCGCGGGCCACCGCGGGCCTCATCCGGACCGAGCACCTGGAGCTGCTCCGCCAGTTCTTCCCGCTCGCGCCCGACCTGGAGCAGTTGACGTGGTGGGCCACCGACACGCTCCCCGTGGGCAGCGAGGACGCGTGGACGCCGCCCGCGCTCACCGGCGCGGACCGGGCGTTCTTCCAGTACACCTCCGGCTCCACCAGCCTGCCCAAGGGGGTGATGCTCTCGCATCAACACCTCCTGCGGAACCTGGAGGCCATCCGCCGGAGGTTCCAGCAGACGCGCGCCAGCAAGGTGGTGACGTGGCTGCCGCCCTACCACGACATGGGGCTCATCGGCGGCCTGCTCCAGCCGCTCTACACGGGCTATCCGGCCGTGATGATGTCGCCCGCGGACTTCCTCCTGCAACCGCTGCGGTGGCTACGGACCATCTCCCGCCACGGCGCCACCACCAGCGGCGGGCCGGACTTCGCCTATGCGCTGTGCGTGCGCAAGGCCACGCCGGAGCAGTGCGAGGGATTGGACCTGTCCTCCTGGCGCGTGGCGTTCAACGGCGCCGAGCCCATCCGCCCGGAGACGCTGGAGGGCTTCGTACGGACGTTCGGGCCGTACGGCTTCCGCCGCGACACGTTCCTGCCCTGCTACGGCCTGGCCGAAGCGACCCTGCTGGTGGCCGGTGGCGAAGCAGGACACCCGACCCGGGTGGAGGCCTTCGATGGCGGCTCGCTCCAGCGCGGGCAGGCCGTCGCGGTGGAGGCCGGGCGCGAGGGCGCGCAGGCGCTGGTGAGCTCCGGTCGCAACGCGCTGGATGGGCGGTTGCTCATCGTGGATCCGGAGCGGAGGTCTCCGCTCCCCGAGGGGACGATTGGCGAAATCTGGGTCTCCGGCTCGTCCGTCGCGGGCGGGTACTGGAACCGCCCGGACGCCGCCCGGGAGACGTTCCAGGCCACGCTGCGCGAGTCCGGAGAGGGCCCCTTCCTGCGCACCGGCGACCTGGGGTTCATGCGGGACGAAGAGCTCTTCGTGACGGGACGGGCCAAGGACCTGCTCATCCTGCGCGGCCTCAATCACTACCCGCAGGACCTGGAGCGCACCGTCGAGCGGAGCCACCCTGCGCTGCGTCCCGGCTCCGGGGCCGCGTTCTCCGTGGAGGCGGGCGGTGAGGAGCGGCTCGTCATCGTGTACGAGGTGTCCGCGAAGCTCGCGCCCGACGGGCTCGACCCGGTCATCGAGGCCATCCGCCGGGAGGTGCCCCGGCACCACGAGCTGACCGTGTACGCGGTGGAGCTGCTCGAACCGGGCTCCGTGCCCAAGACGTCGAGCGGGAAGATCCAACGCCACGCCTGTCGCGCCGGCTTCCTCGCGGGAGAGCTGCAACCCCTGGCGCGCTTCGCGCTGTCCGGTGCGCCGGGCGCGGAGGACGGCCCCGGCGAGACGGCGAGCGCCCCCGCGTGGGCGCCGGCCTCCGCGTTGGCGAGCGAGGTGCTGGAGGAGGTGACGGGCGTCCTGACGCATGGCGTGCGCGATGACCGCGAGCCGCTGTGGTTCGACTCGCTGTCCAGCGTGGACCTCCAGCATCGGCTCCAGGCGCGCTTCCAGGTGAACGTGCCCCTCTCGCGACTCTTGAGCGGCGCGAGCCTCGCGCAGCTCGTCTGCGAGGTCGAAGCAGCCCGAGCAGGGCAAGGGGCCACGGGGGCGACGCTCACGCCCACCGGCCCGGCGACGGGGGACTTCCCCCTCTCCCACGGGCAGCGGGCCCTGTGGTTCCTGCACCAGCTGGCGCCCGGCAGCGCCGCCTACCACATCGCCGCCGCGCTCCGGGTACTGGAGCCCTTGGATGCGCAGGCGCTCCGGCGCGCGGTGCTGCGGCTCGTGGAGCACCACCCTGCCCTGCGCACCACCTTCCACGCGGCCGGTGGCGAACCCTTCCAGCGGATCCACGAGGCAGGCGTGCTCGACCTGGAGTCGCGCGAGGCCACCGGGTGGAGCCCCGAAGACCTCCAGCAGGCCCTGCGGGAGGAGGCGCTGAAGCCCTTCGACCTGGAGCGCGGTCCGCTGCTGCGGGTGCGGCTCTTCCAGCGCGGTGGCGGCGAGCACGCGCTCCTCGTGGTGGTGCACCACCTGGTGGCGGACCTCTGGTCGCTGGGACAACTGGCCCGTGAGCTGTCCGTGGCGTACCCGGCGGCGCTGCGCGGCGAGCGCGCGGAGCTGTCCGACGCGCCCCACTCCTACGTGGACTTCGTCCGCTGGCAGCGCGTCCAGTGGGAGGACGCGGCGCAGGCGGGCCCCTGGGCGTACTGGAAGCAGCAGCTCGCGGGGCCCGCGCCGGTGCTGGACCGGCTGGCGGACCACCGTCGTCCCTCCGTGCAGACGTATCGCGGAGGACGGCGGGAGCGGCGGCTTGCGCCGGAGCTCACCTCGCGCCTGAAGCGGCTGGGGGGTCTGGAGGGCACGACGGTCTTCGCCGCGTTGCTCGCGGGCTACGCCACGCTGCTGCACCGGCACAACGGGCAGCGGGAGCTCTGGGTGGGCACCCCGACCGCGGGGCGGGAGCGCGTGGAGCAGGCGGGGACGGTCGGCTACTTCGTGAACCCGGTGGTGCTCCGGGTGGAGCTGACGCCGGAGCTGCCCTTCCGCGCGCTGGTGGCGGACGTGGGCAGGAGCGTCCGCGAGGCGCTGGAGCACGCGGCCCTTCCGCTCGGCGTCCTCGTGGAGCGGCTGGCCCCCGCGCGCGACCCGGGCCGCTCGCCCCTCTTCCAGACGATGTTCGCGCTCCAGCAGCTCCCGCTCCGGGGCGACGAAGGGCTGGCCGCGCTCGCGCTGGGCGTGGGAGGCGCGCGGCTGTCGCTGGCGGGGCTGGCCATGGAGTCCATCGCGCTGGACCTGGGCACCTCCCAGTTCGACCTGAGCCTGTCCGTCGCGGAGGTCGACGGGCGGCTTCACGTGACGCTCGAATACAACGCGGACCTGTTCGACGCCGCGACCGCGGAGCGGCTGCTGCAACGCTATGAGACCCTGCTGGCCGGCGCGGTCCTCCAGCCGGAGGCGCCGCTGGGAGCGTTGCCCATCGCCCCTGAAGTGGACCGCGCACGCCTGCTGGACTGGGGCCGCCCCGCGGAGTCGCCTCCTCCGGCGTGCGTCCAGACGTGGATTGAAGCCCGGGCGCGGCAGGCCCCGGATGCCATCGCCGTGCTGTCCGTTGCGGGGGCGCTCACGTACGCGGAGCTGGACGCGCGCGCCAACGCGCTGGCGTGGCGGCTGTGCGCGCTGGGCGTGGGGCCGGACGTGCCGGTGGCCCTCTACCTGGAGCGGTCGCTGGAGCAGGTCATCGCGGTGCTCGGCGTCCTCAAGGCCGGTGGGGCCTATGTCCCGTTGGATCCCGAATTCAACGCGGCGCGACTGGAGACCGTCCTCGCGGACGCGAACCTCCGCGTGGTCATCACCGGCCCTGGGTTCGACGCCGGGGCCCACCGCGTGACGGCGGTGACGGTGGGAGATGCGCGGGAGACGCGGCGCGAACCGCCTCCGGTGGCGCTCGACCCCGAACACCTCGCCTACGTCATCTACACCTCCGGCTCCACGGGGAGGCCCAAGGGCGTCATGGTCTCCCACCGCGCGCTCGCGAGCTTCATCCACGCGGAGCGGGGCCTGGTCGGACTGACGCCGGAGGACCGGGTCCTCCAGTTCAACTCGCTCAGCTTCGACACCAGCGTGGAGGAGCTCTTCCTCACGCTCACCGCTGGCGCCACGCTCGTGCTCCGGGACGCGGCCATGCTCGCGACCCCGGAGGCGTTCCTGGAAGGGTCCCGGCGGTGGGGCATCACGCTGTGGGACCTGCCCACGGCGTTCTGGCACTCGCTCACGGCCGCGCTGGAGGAGCGGGACCTCGCGCTGCCCGCGTCGCTCCGGAGCGTCATCATCGGCGGTGAGCAGGCGCGCGCGGAGCGGGTGGCGCAGTGGTATCGCCGCGCTTCCGCCGACGTCCGGCTCCTCAACACCTATGGCCCGACCGAGGCGACGGTGGCCGCCACGTTCTTCGACCTGGAGGCGCGGACCTCCGGGGACCTGGAGGTCGTGCCCATCGGGCGGGCCTCGAAGACGATGGGCGCCTTCGTGCTCGACGCGCGCCTGGAGCCGGTGCCGACCGGCGGCGTGGGAGAGCTGTGGCTCGCGGGAGCGGGGCTGGCGCGCGGATACCTGGCCGAGCCCGCGCTGACGGCGGAGCGCTTCAGGCCCCACCCGCACGCCACCACGCCCGGCGAGCGCCTCTACCGCACCGGGGACCTGGCCCGCTTCCGCGCCGACGGGGTGCTCGACTTCCTGGGCCGCGCGGATGCGCAGGTGAAGGTCCGGGGCTTCCGCGTCGAATTGGGGGAGATTGAGGCCGTCCTGCGCACCTGCGAGGGCGTCCGCGACGGGCTGGTCCTGCTGCGCGCTGGCACGCACGGGGGCGCGGAGGGGGCGCTGGTCGCCTACGCGGTCGCACCGCCAGAGGTGACGGTCCCCGCGCTGCGAGCGCACCTGGCCGCGCGACTGCCGCCCTACATGGTGCCCGCGCACTTCGTACGGCTCGACGCGTTTCCCACCAACGCCTCCGGCAAGGTGGACCGACGCGCGCTCCCCGTGCCCGAAGCCTCCGAGGAGGGACTGGCGCCCCGCACGGAGGCGGAGGCACGGCTGGCGGGCATCTGGGCGGAGGTGCTGGGCGTCGGCCGTGTCGGCGTGGACCAGGGCTTCTTCGAGCTGGGCGGACACTCGCTGCTGGCCATGCGGGTCCTGTCGCGGATCCGCGATGCGTTCGGGGTGGAGCTGCCGCTCCGCGCGTTGTTCGAGGACGGCACGGTGGCGGCGCTCGCCATCCGGCTCGAACAGGCCCGCGAGGGAGCACGTCCCGCCCTGCCCCCGCCGCCCGCGCCCGTCGCACGCGGTGGGGGTCCCCTTCCCCTCTCCTTCGCGCAGCAGCGGCTCTGGTTGCTGGCGCGGATGGAGCCGGACAGCTCCGCCTACAACGAGCCCGGCGTGCTCCGCCTCTCGGGCCCGCTAGACCCCACCGCCCTGGCGGAGGCGCTGGTCGACCTGCTGCGCCGGCACGAAGTCCTGCGCACCCGCGTCGTCGAACACGATGGAGCGCCCGTCCAGCGCGTCGAACCGGAGCAAGCCGCAGCGGACCTGCTGCGCCAGCACGCACTGCCGCACGGCCGCTCCGGTGGACACGCTGGAGCGTCCAGCCAGGGCATCCCGCCGGAAGGCACGGGCGCCAACCCGCGCCCGCACGAGCCTCCGCGCGACCGCCTCGGTGAGCATGACCGAGCACCCGAGCAGTCCACCGCGCGGGAGGCCCGTGCCGTGCTCCCGGTGGAGGACCTGCGTTCACTCTCCTCCGAGGCTCGGGAGGCCCGCGCCGCGGCCATCGTCCATGAGGAAGCAGCGCGCCCCTTCGCGATGGACCGGGCGCCCCTGCTGCGCATGCGCCTGCTGCGCCTGGGCGACGAGGAGCACCGGCTGGTCGCGGTCCTGCACCACATCGTCTGCGACGCCGGCTCGCTCGGCATCCTCTTCCACGACCTGGCCGCGCTGTACGAGGCGCGGCGGGATGGACGCACGGCCTCCCTCCCGGTCCTCTCCGTGCAATACGCCGACTTCGCGGTGTGGCAGCGCGGATGGCTCCAGGGTGACGTGCTGGAGCGCCAGCTCACGTACTGGCGCAAGGTCCTGGACGGCGCTCCGGCCGAACGGGACGTGCCCTTCGCCCGGGGCGCGCGCACCTCCGAGCCCGGCCCCAGCGGCACCGTCCACCGCGCGCTCCCCCACACGCTGGGCGCGCCCCTCGAAGCGCTCTGCCGCCGTGAAGGCGTGACGCCGTTCATGGCCCTGCTGGCCACGTTCCAGGCCCTGCTCCAGCGCTACACCGGGGAACACGACGTCCTCGTGGGCACGCCCGTGGCCCACCGCACGCACGGCGCGCTCGAAGCGCTGGTGGGCTTCTTCGTCAACACGCTGGTCCTGCGAACCCACGTCCCGAAGGGCGGCTCGTTCCGTCAGCTCCTCGCACGCGCCCGCGAGGACGCCCTGGGCGCGTTCTCCCACCCGGATCTCCCCTTCGAGAAGCTGGTGGAGTCGCTGAAGCTGGCGCGCACCTCCAGCCGTCCCCCCTTCCTCCAGTTCATGTTCGCGCTCCAGGACGCTCCCCGGGCGGACCTCGTCCTGTCGGGACTGCGGGCCACCCTGGAGGAGCCGCCTCCGGCGCAGGCGAAGTTCGACCTGCTGTTGGAGCTGTCGCGCCGAGGAGATGGCTGGCACGCGAGCTGGCAGTTCGACACCGCGCGGTTCGACAGCGTGACGGTCGGGCGGATGGCAGAACACTTCGAGCGCCTGCTCACGGTCGCGCTGTCACGACCGGACGCCCCGCTCGCGCACCTGCCCCTGCTCACCGAAGCGGAGCAGGCCCTCATCGCCCGGGCCAACGACACTGGCCCGACGGTCCCCCGCGACGCGTCGATTCCCCGGCGCTTCGAGGCCCAGGCTGACCGTACCCCCGACGCCATCGCGGTCGAGCGCGACGGCCAATCCCTGACGTATCGGGAGCTGGACGCGAAGGCGAACCGACTCGCGCACACCCTGCACGCGCGGGGGGTCGGGCCCGACGTGCCGGTGGGCCTCTGCCTCTCCCGTTCGTTCGAGCTGATCATCGGGATGCTCGGAGTCCTCAAGGCAGGCGGTGCCTACCTTCCGCTCGACCCCCAGGAGCCCCCCGAGCGCCGGACCCGGCTGCTCACGAACGCGGGCGCGCGCTGGGTCCTCACGCAGACGGCGCTGTCCCCCGTGGGCGACGACGCCGGAGCGAGTCCCATCGATTTGTCGGGGCCGGCCGTCCCGGGACAACCCGAGGGCCGCCTCGCCTCCAGTCCCCACGCGGACACCCTCGCCTACGTCATGCACACGTCCGGCTCCACCGGACACCCGAAGGCCGTCTGCGTGCCGCACCGGGCGGTGCTCCGCCTCGTCACGCACCCCAACTACCTCACGCTCACGGCGGAGGACGCCTTCCTCCAGCTCGCGCCGCCCTCCTTCGACGCCGCGACCCTGGAGGTCTGGGCACCGCTCCTCAACGGAGGACGGCTGGTGCTCTTCCCCGGCCACGGCGCGGCGGCGCTCGAAACGCTGGGCCAGGTCGTGGCGCGGCACCGCGTCACCTGTCTGTGGCTGACGGCGGGCCTCTTCCACGGTGTCGTGGACCAGCACCCCGAAGCGCTCACCGGCGTGCGGCAGCTGCTCGCGGGCGGTGACGTGCTGTCGCCCGAGCACGTGCGCCGCGTGCTCGAACGCCATCCCCTGCGCGTCATCAATGGCTATGGGCCCACGGAGAACACCACGTTCACCTGCTGCCACCCGATGGCCTCTCCCGAGCAGGTGGAGTCGCCGGTCCCCATCGGCGCGCCCATCACCGGCACGCGGGTCCACGTGCTCGACGCCATGCTCGCCCCCGTGCCCGTCGGGGTCCCCGGCGAGCTGTACTGCGCGGGAGACGGGCTCGCGCGCGGATACCTGGGCCAGCCGGACCTCACCGCCGAGCGGTTCCTGCCGGATCCGTTCAGCCAGGAGCCGGGCACGCGGATGTACCGCACCGGGGACCGGGCCCGCTGGCGCGAGGACGGCCGCATCGACTTCCTCGGGCGCGTGGACCAGCAGGTGAAGGTTCGCGGCTTCCGGGTGGAGCCCGGCGAAGTGGAAGCCGCCCTGCTGTCACACCCGGACGTGCGCGACGCCGCCGTGGTCGCGGTGGGCGCACGCGCGGACACCCGGCGGCTGGTCGCGCACGTCGTCCTCCGCGACGCCGCCACGCTCCCGCCGGAGGCCCTGCGCGCCTTCCTCGGGGAGAAGCTCCCCGAACACCTGGTGCCGGGAGCGGTGACGCTCCATGAAGCGCTCCCCCTCACCCCGAACGGCAAGGTCGACCGGCGAGCCCTCGCCACCACCCTGCTCACGGAAGGCGCCACCGACCCCGCGGCCCTCACGCCCCGCACGCGCACCGAGGCCCTGCTCGCGGCGCTCTGGACCTCGCTGCTCGGCCTTCCCCACGTCGGCCCGCACGAGAACTTCTTCGCGCTGGGAGGCCACTCGCTGATGGCGATGCGGCTGCTGTCCCGGGTGCGCGAGGCCACCGGCGTCACCCTGGGGCTGAAGACGCTCTTCGAGGCGGCCACCCTCGCCACGCTGGCGGAGCGGATCGACGCGGCCCGGAGCGCGCTGCCCTCCGCCTCCGCGCGGCCCCTCGCGCCGGTGCCCCGCGAAGGCCCCCTGCCCCTGTCCTTCGCGCAGCAGCGGCTGTGGTTCATCGCGCAGCTGGATCCGGTGAGCGCCGCGTACCACATCCCCGGAGCCCTGCACCTGACCGGCGACGTCGACGTGCCGTTGCTGGAGCGCTGCTTCAACACGCTCCTGGAACGGCACGAAGTGCTGCGCACCGCGTTCGTCTCGCGTGACGGCACCCCCATCCAGCAGGTCGCCCCCCGGCTCACCCTCACCCTCCCCGTCGAGGACCTCCGCGCGCTGCCGCCCACCGAGCGACAGGCCCGGGCCCGCGACTGGGAGCGCAGTGACGCGGAGCAACCGTTCGCGCTCGACGCGCCCCCGTTGCTGCGCGTGCGCCTGCTGAGGCTGGAGGACCGGGAGCACCGGCTGCTGCTCACGCTGCACCACATCGTCTCCGACGGCTGGTCGCTGGGCGTCCTCTTCCGGGAGGTGACGGCGCTCTACGAGGCCTTCGCCGCCGGCCGCGACAACCCCCTGCCGCCCCTGCCCATCCAGTACGCGGACTACGCGTGGTGGCAGCGGGAGTGGCTCCAGGGGCCGGTGCTGGAGGAGCAGCTCCAGTTCTGGACGCGGCACCTGACGGGCGCGCCGCCCCGGCTCCGCCTGCCGTTCGACCGGCCGCCGCCGGAGATCCCCAGCCACCGGGGGAGCCTCGTGGTGGGGCGCATCGACGCGGCGCGGACCTCCGCCCTGGAGGCGTGGGGCCGCGGCACTGGCGCCACCCTGTTCATGACCACGCTGGCGGCGTTCTTCGCGCTGCTGCACCGGCTCACCGGCGCCTCGGACCTCGTGGTGGGGACGCCCACGGCCAACCGCACGCATCCCTTTACCGAGGACCTCATCGGCTTCTTCGTGAACACGCTGGCGCTGCGGTGCCAGGTGCGCGCGGACCTGGGCTTCGCGCAGCTCCTGGAGCAGGTGCGGACGCTCGCGCTCGCGGCCCACGACCACCAGGACGTGCCCTTCGAGCGCGTGGTCAACGCGCTCGGCAGCGAACGCTCCCTGAGCCACAACCCGGTGTTCCAGGTCCTGTTCGCCTTCCAGAACGCGCCCCTGTCCGCGCTGCGCCTCAGGGACCTGAGCTTGAGCGAGGTGGAGCCGAACTTCGACGTGGTGAAGTTCGACCTGGTGGTCATCGTCCAGGAGCAGGGCGGCGCGCTCACCGTCACCTGGAGCTACGCCACCGACCTCTTCGACGCGCCCACCATCGCACGGATGCACCAGCAGTACGCAGGGCTGTTGGACGCGCTGCTCGCGGACCCGGGAGCGCGCGTGGGGCGCGTGGAGCAGGCGCCCCCTCCGGCCCCGGCCACGCGAAGGACGTCCGACTTCGAGCGGCTGCGCACCATCAAACCCAGACCGCTCCCCGTCCCGCCCCGGGACGAGGACAAAGAACACTGAAATGCACTCCGAACCCAGGCGGCCCCTCCCATGACCGTGACCTATGACCCCGGTGTGCACATCGCGGGCGATGGCTGGCTCGCGCTGCACCGCAATGAGAACCTCTTCGCGGAGCCCGCGCTGCTCGACGACATGGCCCGGAGCGCCCTGTCGAAGGTGACGCTCTCCGCGTACCCGCACCCGACCTCCCTGCCGCTGCGGGAGAAGCTGGCGGAGGTCCACGGCGTCGACGCGGCGAACGTCTTCGTGGGCAACGGCTCCGACGAGGTGCTCTCCGAACTGCTGCGCCTCCTGCGGCCGTCCTACGACACCCTCTGGATGCAGGACGTGGGCTACGTCATCCACGGCGTGCTCGCGGACCGGCTGGGCTACCGCCCCCAGACGCTGCCCGGGAGCACCTTCGCCACGGGCCGCGTGACGGCTCCCGACGGGCCCTGTCTGTCCGTGGTGGACTCCCCCAACGCCGTCACCGGCCACGCCGTCTCCGGGGACGACCTGGCCGCCCTGGCCCGCGCACCCGGCGCGTTCCTCGTCTGGGACAACGCCTACGGAGAGATTTCCGGCGACACGCTGCCCAGGGAGGTGCGCCCCAACGTCGTCACCGTGCGCAGCTTCTCCAAGTTCTACGCGCTCGCCGGGGCGCGGGTGGGCTACTGCATCGGCGACCGCGCGCTGGTGGCGCGGATGCTCCAGCGCAAGGACGCCTTCAACGTGGGCGCCTTCTCCCAGGCCGTCGCGCTGGAGGCGCTCGCGCGCCGGGAGCACTTCGTCCAGCTCGCCGGGGAGCTGCGCGCCGCCCGCGCCCGGCTGGTCACCGCGCTGGAGGCCCTGGGCTTCGAGGTGCGACCGCCCCGGGGGAGCTTCGTCTTCGCGAAGCACGCGACCCGCGACGCCGCCGCGCTGCACCAGGGCCTGGAGGCCCGGCGCATCGCCGTGCGCCACTTCCAGAAGGACGGCGTGCGGGACTACCTGCGCATCACCGTGCCGCGCGCCGCGGGCATGCAGCGCCTGCTCGAAGCGCTTCAGGCCCTGCTGTCGGAGGCCAGCGGGAACGGGAGCTGACCCAGCGGCGTCTTCAGGGACACGGACGTGACGCGCCCCTGTTCGCGCTGGAGCACCAGCAGGATGGCCGGGGGCACGCCGAACATCCGGAACGCGTCCTGCCCCAGCGGCTCCAGCCCGATGAGGTCCTGGCCGTTGATGGCCATCACCAGCCGGTCCCCGGCGACGCGGACCTCGCCGTCGAAGTCGCGCTTCAGGCCCCACTCCAGCGGCAGGTTCTCCGCCAGGGGCGTGTCCCCCAGCGACCCGGAGACGGTGAAGCGGCAGGCGTACGTCCCCAGCTCCGAGCGGGGCAGCGTGATGGCCTCCTGGTGCTTCGCCACGCCGGGCTGCCGCGCGACGAACTCCGGCGGGAACAGCCCCACGATGAAGTCATTGATACACACGTCCGCGATGAGGTGGACGCGCGGCACCGGCCCCTGGTTGGCGACGTGGTGGGTGAGGC
The DNA here is from genome assembly GCF_026626625.1 of Corallococcus sp. BB11-1. Classification (NCBI taxonomy): domain Bacteria; kingdom Pseudomonadati; phylum Myxococcota; class Myxococcia; order Myxococcales; family Myxococcaceae; genus Corallococcus; species Corallococcus sp. BB11-1. The sequence goes on from NZ_JAPNJY010000031.1 coordinate 497,182, forward strand.
TGAAGTCGCCGTACCACAGCTCGCCGGGCTGCCAGCGGCACGGCTCGTCCCCCACGACGAACTCCACCCCGGGGTTCGTGGTGATGGGGATGTGCAGGCGGATGAGTCCCTTGTCGAAGCCCAGGAACCAGTCGCTGTGCGGGTTGATGCGCCCGTTCGGCCAGATGACGGAGATGCGCACGCTGTGCTTGGGACACGGCAGCGAATCCAGCACCTGCTTGAAGTACGGAGCGACCTGCGTGAGCTCGGTCTCCTGGAAGCCCACCAGCGCGGGCTCCCCGGGGGAGGCGTCGTTCCACCGGCCGCCAATGGAATGCAGGCTCGCGCCGCCCCAGCGCGCGTGGATGGGCGGGTCGCTGTAGGTGGGCTCCTCGCGAATCTGGAACCGGGAGATCTGCTCCAGGGCCTGAAGCAGCTTCGCGGGCTCATAGGTGAGGGGCAGTTTCGTCGTGACCCGGGCCATGCCAGACCTCGCTCCGAGGAAGGAAGCGCTGTGGAAAAAGGCACGGTAGCAACCGCCAAAAGGGAATCAAGGCATGCTGCCGCGCGTCGTTGAAGCAGGTCGGTATCCATGCCAGATTCCGCCCCCCGTACCTGCTGAAACCTGTCTCACCGTCCGGGCACATCCCGCACTCCCCCACGGGTCCCAACCATGTCGGAGTCCACGCGTCTCGACTGCGTCGTCGTTGGTTACAACGAGACCCCCTTCGTCGAGTACGAAGCCACCCTGCGTCGCTACGGCGAGGACTCGGAGGCCTACCGGGACCTCAAGTTCAGCTTCGTGGACCTGGGCGACGCCAGGCTCAACTACGCGGACCTCCTCAATCGCGTGTATCGCGAGGCCCTGGAGCCCGGGACGCCGCACCGCGAATTCCTCTCCGGCGACATGCCCAGCCTCGCGGCCGTCTACCTCACCAGCTTCCTGCGACGCCGGGGCCTCCAGTCTCGTTACATCAATCTTTTCCAGTATGAGAAGGAGCCCCTGGCGGAGCTCCTGGCGGCCAACCCGCGCGCCATCGCCCTCACCACCACGCTCTATGTGTTGAACGAGCCGGTGATCGAGATGGTCAAGTTCATCCGCCAGCACAACCCGGACGTGCGGATCATCGTGGGCGGTCCGCTCATCGCCAATCACTTCCGGCGCTACCAGGGCCATGAGCTGGCCACGGTGCTGGACGACCTGGGCGCGGACCTCTACGTGGTGGAGGGCCAGGGCGAGCTGACCCTGGCGCGCATCCTGGAGACGCTGCGCGACGGCGGGGACCTGTCACAGGTGCCCAACCTGGCGTACGTGGATGCGAAGGGCCCGGTGCGCGCGGGGCGCTATCGCATCAACCCCCGCGAGGAGGAGAACAACCCGCTCGATGAGAACCTCATCGACTGGAATGGCCTGTCGGACGCGACGCTGGGGCCCACGCTCCAGACGCGCACGGCGCGCAGCTGCGCCTACAGTTGTTCGTTCTGCGCCTACCCCATGCGCGCGGGCAGCCTGACCCTGGCGAGCCTGGACGCGGTGGGGCGGGAGCTGGACGCGATGGCCGCGCAGGGCGCGCGCAACGTCGTCTTCATCGACGACACCTTCAACGTGCCGCTCAAGCGCTTCAAGGAGCTGTGCCGGCTGATGATTGAACGCCAGTACGGCTTCAACTGGTTCTCCTACTTCCGGTGCAGCAACGCGGACGAGGAGTCGGTGGAGCTGGCGGCGCGCAGCGGCTGTCGGGGCGTGTTCCTGGGCATCGAGTCGGGTTCGCCCACCATCCTGACGAACATGAACAAGGCCGCCAGCGTGGAGAAGTACACGAACGGCATGAGGTGGCTGAAGTCCCACGGCATCCTGACGTTCGCGTCGTTCATCGTCGGCTTCCCGGGGGAGACGGACGCGACCGTGCAGGAGACCCTGGACTTCATCCAGACGACCCGGCCGGACTACTACCGGGCGCAGCTCTGGTACTGCGAGCCGGGCACGCCCATCGAAGGCAAGCGGGAGCAGTACGGCATCACCGGCCAGGGCTTCAGCTGGCGCCACGCCACCATGGAGAGCCTGGAGGCGATGGACCACATCGACCGGATGTTCCTCACCGTCCAGGACTCCACCTGGCTGCCGCAGTGGTCGTTCGACTTCTGGATCATCCCCTACATGGTGGGCCGGGGCATGAGCCTGGAGCAGTTCAACGCGCTGATGCGGCTGGCCCACCGGCTCCTCGCGCTGGAGGTGGCCTACGTGCCGCCGCAGGAGAAGCGCTCGCTCCAGCAGGGCTACCTGCGCCAGATGCGGGACCACGTGCGCCAGTGGGGCGCCCCCGCCCTGGCCGCGCGCTAGCAGGATGGCCGGTCGGCGATGCGCCGACATGGCGACGACCCGGATCCAGGAGTGCCGAGCGTGAGCATCGACGTCTTCCGCCTGTCCCCCCAGCAGCAGCGTTCCTGGCGGCTCCAGCGCCGCGGCGGGCCGCTGTGCGTCGATGGGCTGATGCACCTGGAGGGGCCCCTCCGGCGGGATGACCTCCAGCGCGCGCTGGACCGGCTGGTGGACCGCCACGAAGTGCTGCGCACCACGTTCCCCACCCCACCGGGGAGCACCGAACCGGCGCAGGCGGTGAACCCGCGCGGCGAGGTGGCGTGGGACGTGCTGGACCTGGGCGCCTTCGCCCCGGAGGAGCGGGAGCGCCGCGCGAAGGAGCACTTCGAGCAGCTCCGCGCCCATCCCTTCCCGCTCGACTCCGGGCCCGCGCTGCGCGCGATGCTCGCGACCCTGGACGGGGGGCGGCACCTGCTGGGGCTGGTGCTCCCGGCGATGCGCGCGGACGCGGCCACCCTGCGCCTGCTCTTCCGCGAGCTGCGCCGGGCGTACGCGGCGGGCCCGGACGCGGCCACGTCGGAGCCGCTGCCCTACCTCTCCTTCTCCGAGTGGCAGGGGGAGCTGGTGGCCGAGCGCGCCGACCCCGCCAGCCCCGCGGCGGCCTGGTGGGAGCGGCACTTCCGCGCGTCCCCCCCGGTCGCCCTGCCGATGGAGCAGCGGGGCGGCGCGGTGTCCTCCCTCGCGCCGGAGCGGCACGCCTTCACGTTGAGGGGTGAAGTCGTGGCGGCGCTGGAGGGCGCGGCCCGGGGCGCGGGGTGCACGGTGGAAGCGCTGGTGCTGGCCACGTGGGCGGCCCTGCTCGGCAGGCTCACCGGCCAGGGGGAGCTCGTCGTGGGCCTGTGGAGTGACGGCCGCGAACACCCGGAGCTGGCGGAGACCTTCGGCCCCATGGCGCGGTGGCTGCCGCTGCGCTGCGACCTGGAGCCCACCGGGGCCCTGGACGCCCTGGCCCGGCAGGTCCAGCAGGCCCGGGCGGAGCTGCTCGAATGGCAGCGCTACTTCGTCTGGCCCGTCGAAGGCGAGGAGCCCGTCGCGGGCCGCGACCATCCGACCTTCGGCTTCGAGTGGGACACCCCGGCCCCCGGGGACGTCCCCGTGCGGGCCTTCGTGGACCCCGCCAGGGTGACGCTCGCCCGCGAGTCCGTGGCGTCCGGCGCACTCGGCCTTGAGCTGCGGTACGACCCGGGCTTCTTCACCGGAGCGGACCTGCGGCACCTGGCCGGCCAGTTGGAGGCGCTGCTCGAACAGGCGGCGAGCGCGCCCGGGACGCGCCTGGACGCGCTGGAGCCGCTGGGCCCCCGTGAGCGGGAGCGGCTGCTGGTGGACTTCAACGCGACGGAGCGCAGCCTGTCCCCGCGCTGTGTCCATGCGTGGATCGCCGAAGCCGCGGCCCAACACCCCGCGCGGACCGCGGTGGTGTACGAGGACGCGTCCCTCACCTACGCGCAGCTCGACGCCCGGGCCAACCAGGTGGCCCATGCGCTGCGCAAGCGCGGCGTCGGCCCCGAGTCACGGGTCGGGCTGCTGCTGGACCGCTCCCTTGAAATCGTGGTGGGGATGCTGGGCGTGATGAAGGCGGGCGCGGCCTACGTCCCGTTGGATCCCTCCCAGCCCCGCCTGCGCTTGCAGTCCCTGCTGGAGGACCTCCAGGCCCCCGTGCTCCTCACGGAGCGCCGCCGGCTCAAGGACGTGCCCGCGCGGGAGGGCTGCGAGGTGCTGTGCCTGGACCCCGGTGAGGCGGTGTGGTCGGACGAACCCACGCACGCGCCCGAAAGCGACGTCACGCCGGAGCACCCGGCCTACGTGCTGTTCACGTCCGGCTCCACGGGCCGCCCCAAGGGCGTGGTGGTGGAGCACCGCCAGCTCCACAACTACGTCGCGAGCATCCTGGAGCGCCTGGAGCTGCCCCGCGACGCCACCTACGCCACGGTCTCCACGTTCGCGGCGGACCTGGGCAACACGGTCATCTTCCCCGCGCTCTGCACCGGGAGCTGCCTGCACGTCATCTCCTCCGACCGGGCGTCGGATCCGCTCGGGCTGGCGGACTACCTGCGGCGGCATCCGGTGGACGTGCTCAAGGTGGTCCCCAGCCACCTGCGCGCCCTCTTGAGCGCCGGGGACACCCAGGCGCTGTTGCCGAAGCAGCGGCTCATCCTTGGAGGCGAGGCCAGCCCCCGCGCGTGGGTGGAGCAGCTCCAGCAGGCGGCGCCGCACTGCCGCATCCACAACCACTACGGCCCCACCGAGACCACGGTGGGCGTGATGACGTTCCGCTTCGACCCCGCGCGCCCCTTCGCCGCGCGGACGCAGCTGCCCCTCGAGCGCCCCATCGACAACACGCGGGTGTACGTCCTGGACGCGCGGATGCGGCCGGTGCCGGTGGGCGTATCCGGTGAGCTGTACGTCGGCGGGGCCGCGCTCGCGCGGGGCTACCTGGGCCGGCCGGAGCTGACGGCGCAGGCGTTCATCCCGGATCCGTTCAGCGTCGCGCCGGGCGCCCGGCTGTACCGCACCGGCGACCTGGGGCGGCACCTCTCCGACGGCACCCTGGAGCACCTGGGCCGCGCGGACAGCCAGGTGAAGTACCACGGCTATCGCGTGGAGCTGTCGGAGCTGCGCCACGCGCTCACCCAGCATCCCCAGGTGCGCGATGGCGTCGTGCTGCTGAAGCACGACACGAACGGCAACGAGGTGCTGGTCGCCTACTACGTCGCGCGGCAGGAGCTGGAGCCGGAGGAGCTCCGGGCCTTCCTCGCGGAGCGCCTCATCGACGAGGTGCTGCCGAACCTCTACATCCACCTGCGCAAGCTGCCGCTCACCCTCAACGGCAAGCCGCACTACGACGCGCTGCCCTCCATCGAGCAGGCGCGGCAGAAGCAGCGCAAGGCGCGCGTGCCGCCCCGCACGGAGTCGGAGGCCACGCTGGCCCGCATCTGGAGCCAGGTGCTCAACCTGGAGGGCGTCGGCGTCCACGACAACTTCTTCGGCCTGGGCGGCGACTCCATCCTCTGCATCCAGGTCATCTCGAAGGCCAATCAGGCCGGCCTGCGGCTCACCCCGCGACAGCTCTTCCAACACCAGACCATCGCGGAGCTGGCCAGCGTCGCCACCGAAGCCCCCGCGGTCCCCGCCATCGTGGAGGCGCCCCTCACGGGCCCCCTGCCGCTCACGCCCATCCAGCGGTGGTTCTTCGACCAGGAGTCACCGGAGCCGGACGCCTGGTGCATCCTGGTGCCGCTCGACGCGCGCCAGCCCCTGGACGTCGCGCGGCTCCAACAGGCGCTGAGCGCCCTGCTCGACCGTCACGACGCGCTCCGGCTCCGCGCGGTGCGGGGACCTTCCGGTTGGGAGGCGACGGTGGCGCCCCAGGGGGCCCCGTTCCCGCTGGAGCGCGTGGACCTGTCGGCGGAGCCGGACGCCACGGTGGAGGCGCAAGTCCGTCAGGTGGAGCAGCGACTCCAGCAGGGGCTGCACCTGAGCACCGGCCCGGTGGTCGCGGCGGCCTTCCTCGACTTCGGCGCCCGGCGCCCGGCCCGGGTGCTCATCGCCGCGCACCGGCTGGTGGTCGACGGCGTGTCCTGGCGCATCCTCTTCGAGCACCTCCAGTCCGCCTACGAGCAGCTCCTCACGCAGGAGCGCTGCGAGCTGCCCCCGAGGACGCGCTCGCTCAAGGCGTGGGTGGAGGCGCTCCAGCGTCACGCGACCACCGGGGCCCGCGAGGAGCTTGCGCACTGGAGCACCGCGGGCGCGCCCACCGGGCTCCTTCCCGTGGACCGCGTGGAGGCCGCCCTCCCGCTCACGCTCGACCAGCGCGTCGCGTTCACCCTGACGCCGGAGGAGAGCCGGGCGCTGCTCCACACGCTGCCGGAGCGGCACCACTCGGAGATTGGCGAGCTGCTGATCGCCGCGCTGGCGAAGACGCTGTGCGGCTGGTCCGGCCAGCCGCACCTGCGGCTGGACCTGGAGGGCCACGGCCGCGAGGACCTGTTCGACGGGATGGACCTCTCCCAGACGGTGGGCTGGTTCGCGTCGCTCTACCCGGTCCAGCTCACGCCGTCGCCCGGCCCCGACCTGGGCGAGACGGTGAAGGCGGTGAAGGAGCAGCTGCGCGCGGTGCCCCACCGGGGCATCGGCCACGGGGTGCTGCGCTACCTGGGCACCGGCGACGACGCCCGGGCGCTGGCCGCGCAGCCCCGCGCCCAGGTGCTCTTCCGCTACGTGGGCCAGTACCACCTGAGCAGCCCCTGGCTCACCGTGCTGGACGCGGCGGAGCCCCAGGCCCCCACGCGGCAGCACCGGCTGGCCGTCGTCGCGGGCCTGTCCGAGGGCCAGCTGCGCATCACCTGGTTCTTCAGCGAAGCGATGTACCAGCGGTCCACGATGGAAGCGCTCGCGGAACGCCATGCGCAGGTCCTGCGCGCCCTGATTGCCGGCGACGCGGTGTCGGACGCGCCGGCCTACACTCCCTCCGACTTCCCACTGGCGGGGCTTGATCAGCGGAAGCTCGACAAGCTGCTGTCCCGTTTCAAGAAGTAGTCCCCCGACGCCGCCCGCCTCGGCCCAGGAGCCCTTGCCCGATGCCTTCTCCACTGCTCAGCGCCGAGCTCTTCAACGGACACCTCGCCGCGGTCGCCATCTCCGCCCTGAACGAGCTGGGCCTGCTGGACGAGCTCGACCGCGCCGGCACGCTGCACCTGCCCACCTGGGTGGAGCAGCGCCAGCTCCACGCGATGACCGTCGACAGCCTGATGGAGGTCCTGTCCCTCTACGACATCGTCACCCGTTCGGAGGACGGCCACGCCCGGCCGGGCAAGCACTTCGCGGACATCCTGCGCACGAAGGGCTACTTCACCTGGCTCACGTCCGGCTACGGGCGGCTCTTCCAGAAGCTCAGCAGCACCGTGCCGCTGGCGGGCCGGGGGGCGGGCTTCATCGACCGGGACGGCGCGGCCATCGCGCTGGGCGGGCGGGACTACGGCCGCCAGTTCGTGGACGAGCAGTTCGCCCAGGTGCTGCGCACGAAGGACTTCCGCGTGGTGGCGGACCTGGGCTGCGGCAGCGCGGAGCGGCTCATCGGCATGGTGCGGCACGGTGCCGCCGAGGGCATCGGCATCGACATGAACGCGGGCGCCATCGAACTGGCGGGGAAGGCCGTGAAGGGCGCGGACCTGGAGCAGCGAATCGGGCTGGTGCTGGGCGACCTGCGGACGCTGGAGCCGTCCCCCCGCTTCGCCCAGGTGGACCTGCTCACCAGCTTCTTCAACGGCCACGACCTGTGGCCGCGCGAAGCGTGCCTCGCGGTCCTCCAGCGGCTGCGCCAGGTCTTCCCCCACGTCACCCGCTTCCTGCTGTGCGACACGTACCGCGCGGAGCCATTCACCTCCTGCGCCGGGGTCCCCATCTTCACGCTGGGCTTCCACGTCACGCACGCGGTGATGGGCCAGTACATCCCCACCCGCGAGGAGTGGCTGTCGCTGCTGGAGGAGGCCGGCTGGCGGTGCAACGGCGTCCACGACATTGGCATCCCCTCCAGCGCCATCTTCGACCTGGCGCCCCTCCACCCGCAGGGCCGCCATGACTGAAGCGGCGGTGCCCCTCCTGGAGTTCGTGACGCGGCTGCGCCAACTGGAGGTGAAGCTGTGGCTGGAGCAGGACCAGTTGAAGTGCAGCGCGCCCAGAGGCGTGCTCACCGGGGAGCTGCGCGCGTCCATCGGCGCGCGGAAGGCGGAGCTCATCGGCCTGCTGCGCGAGGCCCGGGCCTCCACCCGCGCGGCCCCCTCCCGCATCCCGAAGGCCCCGAGGACCGGAGCGCTGCCCCTGTCCTTCGCGCAGCAACGCCTCTGGTTCTTCGACCAGCTCGAACCCGACAGCCCCGTCTACAACATCGCCAGCGCCCTGCGCCTCCGGGGCACCCTGGACGTGCGCGCGCTCCAGGCGGCGTGCACCGCGCTGGTGGAGCGGCACGAAGTCCTGCGCACCACCTTCCAGAGCGAAGCGGGGCGCCCCTTCCAGGTCATCGCGCCGCCCGGGCCGCATCCGCTGCCGGTGGTCTCGCTGGAGTCCCATCCACCGTTGGAGCGCGAGGCGGTGGCGCGCGGCCTCGCGGGTGAAGAGGCCCGGCGGCCCTTCTCCCTGTCGCGGGGGCCGCTGCTGCGCACGACGCTGCTGCGGCTGGCCCCGGACCACCACATCCTCCTGATGACGCTGCACCACATCGTCACGGACGCGGGGTCGGACCTCGTGCTCCACCGCGAGCTGGCGCAGCTCTACGCGGCGGCGCGCACGGGCACCGCCGCGGACCTGCCGGCGCTGCCCATCCAGTACGCGGACTTCGCGCTCTGGCAGCGGCAGTGGCTGCAGGGCGAGGTGCTGGAGGCGCAGCTCGACTACTGGCGCAAGCAGCTCGCGGACGCGCCCACGGTGCTGGAGCTGCCCACGGACCGTCCCCGCCCGCCCACGCAGACGTACCGGGGCGACCGGCACACCTTCGAGCTGTCCGCGGACCTCACCCGGGGACTGCGCGCCCTCTCCCAGCGGGAGGACACCACGCTGGCGATGACGCTGCTGACGGGCTTCGCGGCCCTGCTGCATCGCTACACCGGGCAGGAGGACCTGCTCATCGGCTCGCCCATCGCCGGGCGCCATCACGTCGAGACCGAGGGCCTGCTCGGCTTCTTCGTCAACACGGTGGTGCTGCGCTCGCGCACCCCGGCCCAGGGCACGTTCCAGGCGCTGCTCCAGGGCCTCCGGGAGGCGTCGCTGGGCGCGTACGCGCACCAGGACCTGCCGTACGAGACCCTGGTGGAGAAGCTCCAGCACACGCGCGACCTCAGTCGCGGTTCGCTCTTCCAGGTCATGTTCGGCATGGCGCCCGGCGGCGACGGGGACGTGGCGCTGCCCGGCCTGACGCTCGAACCCATGGACGTGAAGAGCCGGGTCGCGCACTTCGACCTCATCATCGAGTTCGAGGAGCAGCAGGACCACCTCGTCTGCCGGCTCAAGTACAACTCCGACCTCTTCGACGCGGACACCCTCGTCCGCATGGGCCACCACCTGCGGCGGCTGTTCGAGGCCGCCGTGGCCACGCCCGGCATCCGCCTCACGGACCTCCCGCTCCTGCCGCCCGAGGAGGAGCAGCGGGTGCTGCGCGACTGGAACGCGACCACGGCCGACTTCCCGGCCGACACGCCCATCCACGAGCTCATCGAGGCCCAGGCCGTCAAGGCGCCCACGGCCCCCGCCGTCATGGTGGCGCGCGCGGAGGGACACGGCGCGGCCGACCTGCCGCCCCTCACCTACGGCGAACTGGACGCCCGCTCCAACCAGCTCGCTCGCCACCTGCGCACCCTGGGCGTGGGCCCGGAGGTCCGGGTGGCGCTCTGCTTCCGGCGCTCGCCGGAGGCCATCGTGGCCATGCTCGCCGTGCTCAAGGCGGGCGGCGTCTACGTCCCGCTCGACCCCCAGTACCCGGGACAGCGGCTCGCGTTCGTCATCGAGGACACGCAGCCGCGCGTGCTCCTCACCCAGCAGGACCTGCTCGGCGCCCTTCCGACGCCGGGCGCGGAGACCCGGGTGGTGTGCCTGGACCTGGAGGCGGAGCAGCTGTCCCGCCGGGACGCGTCCCCGCTGGAGCGGAACGTCGCGCCGGACAACCTCGTCTACGTCATCTACACGTCGGGTTCGACGGGGCAGCCCAAGGGCGTGATGATCTCGCACCGGGGCCTGCAGATCTCCAACACGGCGCGGCTCCACTTCTACCGTTCCCCCGCGCGTCGCTACCTGCTGCTGTCGTCGTTCGCCTTCGACAGCTCCGTGGCGGGCATCTTCTGGACGCTGACCCAGGGCGGGATGCTGGTGCTCCCGGAGGAGGACCTCCAGCAGGACACGGTGGAGCTGGTGCGCTGCGTGGACCGGCTGTCGCTCACGCACCTGCTCTGCGTGCCGACCTTCTACCAGCAGCTCGTGGACGCGGCCCCGCCGGGGCGGATGCGCTCGCTGGAGGTGGCCATCGTCGCGGGCGAGACGATGCCCCACGAGCTCATCCAGACGCACGTCGAGCGCTTCCCCCAGGCGGGCCTCTTCACCGAGTACGGCGCGACCGAGTCCTCCGTCTACACCACCATCCACCGCTACGAGGCCGGCGGGCTCCGGGGCCGCGTGCCGGTGGGGCGGCCGGTGGAGAACAACACCCTCTACGTGCTGGACGCGCGGATGCGGCCGGTGCCCATCGGCGTGAAGGGCGAGGTCTTCCTGGGCGGCGCGGGCGTGGCGCGCGGCTACTACGGGCGCCCGGAGCTGTCAGCGCGAAGCTTCGTGCCGGATCCCTTCAGCCGCGAGCCCGGAGCCCGGCTCTACCGGACCGGAGACCTGGGGCGGTTCCGCGCGGATGGCGTGCTGGAGTTCCTGGGCCGCATCGACCAGCAGGTGAAGGTGCGGGGCTACCGCATCGAGCTGGAGGAGATTGAGGCCGCGCTCGCGCAGCACCCGTCCCTCCAGGCCAACGCCGTCGCGGTGCGCGAGGACCTCCCGGGCAACCCCCGGCTGGTCGCGTACGTCGTCCCGCGCGCGGGCGGGGCCGCCACGGGCCACGAAGGCACGTCCATCGACGATGCGCAGCTCGACCGCGTCTCGCAGTTCCGGACGATGTACGACCAGCTCTACGGTCACACGGAGGGGTTCTCCAGCGAGGATCCATCCATCAACCACCGCATCTGGATCGACACCTACGACCACCAGCCCATCCCGCTGGACGTCATCCACGAGGTGGTGGACGACACGGTCCAGCGCATCCTCGCGCTGAAGCCGAAGCGGGTGCTCGAAATCGGGGTGGGCACCGGGCTGCTGCTCCTGCGCATCGCCCCCAGCACCGAGCGCTACCTGGGCGTGGACTTCTCCGAGACGGCGCTGGACCGGCTGCGCACGCTGCTGGCCGGACGCCCCGCCATCCCCGGTGTCTCGCTGAGACAGGGCGCGGCGCACGAAGCCGATCGCTTCCGTGAGGAGCCCTTCGACGTCGTCGTCATCAACGAGGTGAGCCAGCACTTCCCTTCGCTGGACTACTGCGTGGAGGTGCTGGAGAAGCTGGTGCCGCTGCTGCGCCCGGGTGGCCACGTCTTCATCGGCGGCGTGCGTCCGCTGCCCCTGCTGGAGCTGTTCCACGCGTCGGTGCAGCTCCACCGTGCCGGCGAGGACGTCACCCGCGAGGCCTTCGAGCGCACCGCGCGCGAGCACCTGGTGGGCGACAAGGACCTGTGCATCGACCCGGCGTTCTTCCGCGCGGTGCGCGAGCACATCCCGGCCATGAGCCAGGTGTGGATGCAGCTCAAGGGAGGCCGTCACCGCAACGAGCTGACCCGCTTCAAGTACGACGTCTTCTTCCAGGTGAATGGCCCCCGGGCCGCGCCGCGCGAGGTGGAGTGGCTCGACTGGAGCACCCGGAGGCTCACGCTCGCGGAGGTGCGCGCGGAGCTGGACCGGAAGGCGCCGGAGTTCCTGGCGCTGGCGAACGTGCCCAACGCGCGCCTGTCCCGCGAGCAGCAGGCCCTGGCCCTGTTCAAGGCCCCCGGCGGCCCGGCCACGGTCGGTGAGCTGCGGCGGTCGCTGGCCTCCCTTGCGTCCCCCTCCGCCGAAGACCCCCAGGACTTCCAGGAGGCCGCGCGCGCGGCGGGCTACGACGTGATCATCGACTGGGCGGGAGAGGGGCGGGACGCGGCGTTCAACGCCGTCTTCCACCGCCGGCCGGGCCGGCACTTCGAGGTGCTTCGTCCCGCCGCGGCGCAAGACCGCGCCGCGCCCACGGGCTGGAGCGCGTACGCCAACGACCCGCTCCGGGAGCAGGCCGCGCGCGCCCTCATCCCCACGCTGCGCGACTTCCTCCAGCGGCAACTGCCGGCCTACATGGTCCCGTCGGCGTTCGTCGTGCTGGACGCGCTGCCGCTCAACCCCAACGGCAAGGTGGACCGCAAGGCCCTGCCCGCGCCGGAGCCGACCCGGCAGGGGCCGAACGATGGCTTCGTCGCCCCCCGTAACGACGTGGAGGCGCGCCTCGCCGCCATCTGGGCCCAGGTGCTCCGGCGGGAGCGCGTCAGCGTCCACGACAACTTCTTCGACCTGGGGGGCGACTCCATACTGAGCGTCCAGATCGTCGCCCGCGCCACCCAGGCCGGCCTGCGGCTCACCGCCCGGCAGATGTTCGCGCACCAGACGCTCGCGGAGCTGGCCCCGGTGGTGGGCTCCGCGCCCGTCGCCCTGGCGGAGCCGGAGTTCGTCACGGGCGAAGTGCCGCTCACCCCCGTGCAGCGCTGGTACCTGTCACAGGGCCCCCAGGCGCCCCACCACTTCAACCAGACGGTGCTCCTGCTCGCGAAGGAGCCCCTGCGCGTCGAGTGGCTGGAGCAGGCGGTGCGTCACATCGTGCGGCACCACGACGCGCTCCGCATGCGCTTCGAGTCAACCGGCTCCGGCTGGTCGCAGCGCTGCATGCCCCCCGACGACCTCACGGCGGTGGAGCACTTCGAGCTGGCGCACCTGCGCGCCGAACAACAACCCGCCGCCCTGGAGGCCATCGCCACCCGGCTCCAGGGAAGCCTGAACCTGGAGCAGGGCCCGCTGCTGCGGGTCGCGCGCTTCACGTCGGGCCAGGGTGAACCGGAGCACCTGCTCCTCATCGCCCACCACCTGGTGGTGGATGGCCTCTCCTGGCGCATCCTGCTGGAGGACCTCCAGACCGCGTACCAGCAACTGCGTGAAGGGCGCGCCGTCCACCTCCCCGCCAAGACTTCGTCCTTCCAGCGCTGGTCGCGGCGGCTCGTGGAGTACGCGCGCACGTCCGCGCCCCCCCTGGAATACTGGCGCGGCCTCCCGACGGAGGTCTCCCCCCTGCTGCCAGCGGACCTCGCCGCCACGGGCATCGACTCCAGGACGGTGGGCACCTCGCGCACCCACTCCCAGGCGCTGGGCCAGGAGGAGACGCAGGCGCTCCTGCGCGAAGTGCTCAAGGCCTTCCACTGTGAGATCAACGACGTCCTGCTGACCGCGCTCGCCTCCGCGCTCGCCTCGTGGACCGGGCGCAGCCGCTTCCTCATCGACCTGGAGGGCCACGGCCGCGAGCCGCTCTTCGACGACGTGGACCTGTCGCGGACGGTGGGCTGGTTCACGTCGCTGTTCCCGGTGGTGCTCGAACACGAAGGCGACGACCTGCTCGACACGCTCCACGCCGTGAAGGCCCGGCTGCGCGGCCTCCCGAACCGGGGCATCGACTACGGCATCCTGCGCTACCTGCGCGAAGGCGGCCCGGAGTCGGTGCCGGAGCTCCACCCGTCGCTGGTCTTCAACTACCTGGGCCAGTTCGACCAGGTCTTCTCCGGCGACGCGCTCTTCCAGCCATCCGACGCCTCGGTGGGACCGACGTCCAGCCCGCACGCGCTGCGCCCGCACCTGCTGGAGGTCAACAGCCTCGTGCATGAAGGACGGCTGCGGGTGAACTGGACCTACAGCCCGGCGCTCCACCTCACGAAGACCGTCGCACGGCTGTCCGAGCACTTCCTCCAGACGCTGCGGCGGCTCGTCGCGCTCGCCCGCACCGACGGCGCCCGGCGGCTGTCGCCATCCGACTTCCCGCTCGCGCGCGTGGACCGCGCGGGGCTGGACCGGCTGCTGGCGAACCGGGGGCCCGTGGAGGACGTCTACCCGCTGGCGCTCTCGCAGCAGGAGATGTTCGAGGAGAGCCGCGCCCGGCCGGGAACCTGGGCCTACGCCATTCAAATCTCCGGGCGCATCACCGGCACCCTCTCACCGGAGACCTTCGAGCGGGCCTGCCAGCACGTCATCGACCGCAACCCGGTGCTGCGCAGCGCGGTGGTGTTCGACGGCGTGGCCGTGCCCCACCAGGTGGTCCAGCGCGAGGCCCGTCTCACCGTCGAACGAATCGACCTGACGAGGCTGCCGCCAGCGCAGCATCCCGCCGAGCTGGCGCGGCGCAAGCAGGACACGCTGCGCGGCTTCGATCTGGAGCGGGCGCCGCTGATGCGCCTCGCCCTCGTCCAGCGCGGGCCGGAGCGCTACCACTTCGTCTGGAGCACCCACCACGGGATGCTGGATGGCTGGTGCATGTCCCTGCTGCTCCAGGACGTCTTCACCGTGTACGCCGCCCTCGCGCGCGGCGCCCCGGTGGACCTGCCCGCCCGAACGCCCTTCCGGGAGGTGCTCCGCTGGCTGGAGCGCCAGGACCTGGCGAAGGCGGAGGCGTACTGGCGCCGCGAGCTGGCCGGACTCGCGCTCCCGACCCACGCGGAGCCCACGGGCGCACGTCCCGGGTGGCGCTGGGCGGAGAAGCGGGCGCGGCTGTCGAAGGACACCACCGAGGCGCTCTCCCGCATGGCGCGCCGCCACCGGCTCACGCTGAACACCGTGGTCCAGGGCGCCTGGGCGCTGGTGCTCGGGCACGCGCGGCAGCGCCAGGAGGTCTGCTTCGGCGCGACGTCCGTGGTCCGCCCCGCGGAGGTGCCCGGCGTCGAGGGCATCATCGGGCCCCTGCTCAACACGCTCCCGGTGCGCGCGCGGTGGGAGCCGGAGGCGTCGGCCGCCGTGTGGCTCGCGGCGCTCCAGGCCCGTCAGCAGGAGCAGCGCCCGTTCGAGCACGTCCCCCTCTCCACCCTGCGCCGCTGGATGGGCGCACCGGAGGGCGTGCCCCTGTTCGACAGCATCGTCCGCTTCCAGAACTACCCCATGCAGTTCTCCGCCGACGGGCTGTCGCTCGGGTTCGGCTTCGACCGGATGCGCGTCATCGACCGGTGGCCTGCGCCGCTGGCGCTCATCGTGGTGCCGGGGGAGCAGTTGAAGGTGGAGCTGGGGCACCGGCTCGACCGTGTGGACACGGCGCAGGCGCGACACCTGCTGGAGCGCTTCCGTCGGCTGCTGACGCTTCTCGCGAACGGGCCCGAGCAGCGACTCGCGGCCCTGATGGAAGTCCTGTGATGACGAACGTCCCGGAGCCGCCCATGAAGGTCTGCCTCGTCGCGCTGCCCTGGTCCATGTACCGGCACCCGTCCGCCGCGCTGGGAACACTCTCCGCCTTCCTGCGACAGCAGGAGCCGGGCGTGGAGGTCGAGACCCGCTCGGAGTTCCTGGAAGCCGCGCTGGCCATCGGCATCCCGCTGTATGACCGCATCTCGCAGTCGTTCGCGCTCGGAGAGCTGCTCTACACGGCGCTGCTGTTCCCGGAGCGCCGCGAGCACGTCCGCGCGTACTTCGCCAAGACCATGGAGGAACGGGACGGCCCGTTCGAGGGCGCGGGAGGCGAGCTGATCGGGGCGTCGCTCCGGGGCCCCGAGCCGACCTGGGCCTCCGCCTTCGACGGGGTGCTCGGGCAACTGGACGCCCACCTGGACCGGGTGGTGGAGGCGATGGCCGGGCGCTATGCGCTGGTGGGCCTGACGACCTGCTTCGGCCAGCTCTTCGCGAACCTGGCCTTCAGCCAGCGGCTCGCGCGGCGCTCGCCGGGGACGCGCATCCTGCTGGGCGGCTCGACGGTCTCCGACAAGGTGGGCCCGTCGCTCCTGAAGGAGTTCGACTTCCTCGACTACATCATCCAGGGCGAAGGCGAGCGGCCGCTGGCGGCGCTGGTCCACCAGCTGCGGGAAGGCAACCCCGACCTGACCGGCCTCAAGGGCATCCTCTCCCGCGAAGGGGCCCGCGCGAACGGCGCCCGCGCGGAGCTGTGGGAGGTCGGCAACATGGATGACCTGCCGCTGCCGGACTACGACGAATACGCGGCGAAGGCGGAGCAGGCGAACCTCCTCTGGCTCATCACCATCGAGGGCTCGCGCGGGTGCTGGTGGGACCGGACCAAGCGCACCGGAAACCCCAAGAACACCTGCTACTTCTGCAACCTGAACGTGCAGTGGAACGGCTACCGCCAGAAGCGCTCCGAGCGGGTCGTGTCGGAGGTGGTCGCGCTCAACGAGCGGTACGCCAACAACGTCCTCTTCTTCCTGGACAACATCATCCGCGCCAAGGGCATCGAGGAGCTGGCCCAGGGCCTCATCGACACCCGCAAGGACTTCATCCTCTTCTATGAGATGCGGGCGAACGTGAAGCCCCATGAGCTGGGCCTGCTGCACGAGGCCGGCCTGCGCTTCGTGCAGTTCGGCATCGAGAGCCTGTCACCCACCTACCTGGAGCGCATCGGCAAGGGCACGTCCGTCATCGCGAACCTCCAGGTGATGAAGCTCTGCCACGAGCTGGGCATCACGAACGGCGCGAACCTGCTGACCCACTTCCCCGGCGGCACCGCCGAGGAGGTGGAGGAGACGCGGCGGAACATCCTCGAGTACGCGCTGGCCTACGAGCCGCTCAGCCCGAACCCCTTCTGGCTGGGCCGGGGCTCCACGCTGGACGCCCTGCGCAAGGAGTACGGGCTCACGAACTTCCGCAACGCGGACTTCTACCGCGTGGGCCTGCCGGAGGCCGTGTACGAGCGGCTGGAGCTGATGGACCTCTCCTTCGACAACCCCACCGAGCCCGCGGACTGGAGCAGCGTCTACCAGGCCTGCAAGCTGTGGAGCGGCGCGTACGCGGCGGCCCGGGCGACGGAGTACCGGCACCTGCTGTCGTACCTGGACGGGGGCACGTCCATGCGCATCTTCGATGCCCGCACGGGCCAGCTGCGCAACACGGTGCTGCGCGGCCTGGAGCGCGACGTCTATCTGGACTGCCTGGAGATCAAGAAGTGGGAGGAGCTGAAGGCGCGCTTCGTCGACACCGGGCGCACCAGCGCCTCCGGGCTCCAGGCGATGCTGGAAGGCTGGAACGCGATGCGCCTGCTGTACCGCGAGGGCGAGAAGTTCGAGGCCAGCCGCTTCCTGGCGCTGGCCCCGGCCTTCACCCCGCAGATGGCCTCCAAGCGGATCCGCGAAGCCCACGACACCGCGTCGCGCGAGCGGACAGCCCAGCCGCCCCCCGCCGAGCGCGCCCCGGCGGTGGCGTGACCTAGAACTCGAACTCCTCGCGCTCGTCGTCGCCCGCGCCGGATGCGGGCGGCGCTTCGGCGGCCCAGCGGAGCGCTTCGAGCTTGTTCGCGAGCTGCTCCACCGTCACCAGCTCAAAGAGGCTCCGCAGCGGCACGTCCACGCCCAGCGCCTCCCGCATCCGCGAGAGCACCCGGATGGCGAGCAGCGAGTGGCCGCCGAGTTCAAAGAAGTTCTCGTCCACGCCAATGGGGCCGCGTCCCAGGACCTCCTCCCAGATGGCCACCAGCCCCTGCTGCATCGGCGTCCCCGGCGCCTTCACGACCCGCTTCGCGAACAGGTCCGCGTCCGGCGCGGGCAGGGCCTTGCGGTCGATCTTCCCGTTGGCGTTCAGCTTCAGGAACGGAAGGATGACCAGCGCGGCCGGCACCATGTAGTGCGGCAGCCGCTCCCGCAGGAAGCCGCGCAGCTCCGCCTCGACGTCCGCGCGCGACGGCACGGCGACGCCCTCCGGTGCGTCCTGGAGCGAGACGTAGGCCACCAGCTCCTTGCCGCCGCCCAGCTCGCGCACCAGCACCACCGCCTGCTTGATGCGCGGGTGTCGCTGGAGCGTCGTCTCAATCTCCCCCGGCTCGATGCGGAAGCCGCGCAGCTTCACCTGGAAGTCCGCCCGCTCCACGAACTCCAGCGCGCCGTCCTCGCGGTAGCGGCAGACGTCCCCGGACTTGTAGAAGCGGGCGCCGGGCCGCGACGCGAAGGGGTTGGGCAGGAACACCGCGGCGGTGCGCGCGGGGTCGTGCAGGTAGCCCCGGGCCACGCCCACCCCGCCGATGTAGAGCTCCCCGGGGACCCCCTGCGGCACCGGCAGCATGCGCCGGTCCAGCACGTACATCTCCAGGTTGTCCAACGGGAAGCCGATGGGCACGCGCTCCGCGTCCTCGGCGGGCGGGTGCTCGATGACGAAGAGGTTCGTGTCGTCACAGACCTCCGTGGGGCCATAGCCGTTGAGCAGCGGCTTGTGCGGATACATCCGCAACCAGCGGCGGCAGTGCGCGGGCGGAAGCACCTCGCCCGTGGGCATGGGCCAGCGCAGCGCCTGGAGCGGAGGGCGCCGTTCCCCCAGCCGCTCCAGTTCCTCCAGCAGGTTCGCCAGCAGCGAGGGGACGACCTCCAGCACCGTCACGCCCCGGCGCTCCACCTCCGCGAGGAAGCGGGGCGCGTCGTATTGCAGCTCCGTGTCGAAGATTTCGACCCGCGCCCCCACCACCAACGGCGCCAGGAACTGCCACACCGACACGTCGAAGCTCTGCGTCGCCGTCTCCGCCATCACGTCGTCGGGACCCAGCTTCATGAAGTCGATCATCGACAGGATGTGGTTGAGCTTCCCGCGGTGGTCGAGCATCGCCCCCTTGGGCACGCCCGTGGAGCCCGAGGTGTAGATGACGTAGAAGAGGCTCGCGTCGGCGTTGCGGACGGGCGGTGGTGTCTCCAGCCCGCCCTGCGCGAAGAGCTCCCCGGACGCGACCACCGCCGGCCGTGGGCCGCCCAGCTTCGCCAGCGCCTCCTCCAGCAGCGCCTGCTGGCCCGGGGAGACGACCACCGTCGGCACCCGGCTCTGCTCCAGGATGCGCGCGAGGCGCTCGGGAGGCAGCGACGGATCCAACGGCAGGTAGCCGCCCCCGGCCTTCAACACGCCCAGCACCGCCGCGGGGAAGCGCAGGTCGCGTTCGGCCAGGATGGCCACCAGCACGTCCGCGTCCACGCCCCCGGCGATGAGCCGGTGCGCCGCGCGGTTCGCCAGCGAGTCCAGCTCCCCGTAGGTCAGGGACGCCTCCCAGTGCGTGACGGCGATGCGCTCCGGGGTCCGGGCCGCCTGCTCCTGGATGAGGGCCTGGACCGGCCGGTCCATGGGACGCGCCACGGGGCGCTGACTCCACTCCGTGAGCAACCGGCGCCGCTCCTCCTCCGGGAGGACGTCCAGCGAGCCCAGGGTCGCGTGCGGCTTCGCGGCCATCCGCGTCAGCAGGTGGAGGACGTGCGAGAGCAGGCGGGAGACGGGGGCCTCCTCGAAGCGCTGGAGGTCGTAGGTCAACAGCAGGGACAGCGCCTCGCCGGGGATGACGGCCAGGTCCAGGGCGAAGTGCGTGTAGTCGATGACGTCGATGTCCCCGATGCGCGGGCCGCCCCCCGCTGCGTCCCCGGCGAGCGTGCGCGGGAAGTTCTCGAAGACGAGCAGCGTGTCGAAGAGGGGCTGTCCGCGCGGCAGCTCGCTCCAGCCCTGCACCTCCGTGAGCGAGCTGTGCTCATGGGCCTGCGCTTCGGCCTGCGTGGCCTGGAGCTGCTTCAGCCAGGGCACGAGCACGGCGTCCGGCTCCACGGCGACGCGGACGGGCAGCGTGTTGATGAACATGCCCACCATGGACTCCGCGCCCGGGAGCGTGGCCGGGCGGCCGGAGCCCGTGGCGCCGAAGACGACGTCCTGCTCCCGGGTGTAGCGCGACAGCAGCAGGGCCCAGGCCCCCTGGAAGATGGTGTTGAGCGTGAGGGCATGCTCCCGCGCCAGGGAGCGCAGGGCGTCGGAGTGCTCCCGCGAGAAGGTGAGCGTGCGCTGCGCGTGGCGCGGCGTGTCCCCCGCCCGCGCCGAGCGCGCGAAGGGCACCGGCGTCGGGGAGGTGAAGCCGCGCAGCCGCTCCCGCCAGTAGCGCTCGGCCGCGTCCCGGGGCTGCGCCTTCACCCAGGCGATGTAGTCGCGGTACGGGCGCACCGGAGGCAGCAGCGGCGCCCGTCCCTCCGACAGCGCGCGGTACGTCGCCAGGTACTCCCTCAACAGCAGACCGAGCGACCAGCCATCCGTGAGCAGGTGGTGACAGGTCCAGACGAAGACGTGCCGCGCGTCCCCCGTCCGGGCCAGCGTCAGCCGCATCAGCGGAGGCTGCTCCAGATTGAAGCCCCGCTCCCGGTCCGCCTTGAGGTGCGCCGCCAGCTCCTGCCGCCAGGCGTCATCGCTGAAGGAGCGCCAGTCGAACGCTTCGACGGGGGGCGTCACGGCGCGGTGGACGACCTGGAGCGGCTCCTCCACCTCTTCCCAGGCGAAGGAGGCCCGCAGGGCCCCATGTCGTTCGAGCAGGTGCGCCCAGGTGGCCTGGAAGGCGGCGGGGTCGAGCGGTCCCTCCAGCGTGCAGACGATCTGCAACACGTATTGCCCACCGCCCGGCGCGTAGAGGCCGTGGAAGAGCAGTCCCTGTTGCAGGGGAGACAGCGGGTAGATGTCGTCGATCTCGGCGTGGGTCATCGTCGGGAGGGGGACGCTAGCGGCTCATTCCGCCTCCTTCAAACCAGGCACACGGGCACGCGCATGCCCGGGCCTGGGGTGATGGGCGCGGGAGGCATGAAGTAACCTGGAGGCCACGAAAGGCCCCTTCATGTCCCAGAAGAACGCGCCGTGGATCCTTGGCCTGTCCTATTCCCACAACGGGAGTGCCTGCCTCCTGCGGGGCGATGAGATTGTCGTGGCGGTGCAGGAGGAGCGCCTGCTGCGGCAGAAGCGCGCGGCGCTCTCCGCGGCGTGGGGGTCGCTGGCCGTCACCTACTGTCTGGACGCGGCGGGCATCAAGGCGGAGGACCTCTCCGCGGCCGTCGTCTGTCCCACGACGGAGTCCCAGTCGGTGGAGGCGGACTTCGCGCTCAACGGGCGGCTGCGGCTGGTGCGCAACCAGGTCCCCATCTTCACCCTCCCGCATCACCTCGGACACGCGCTGGGCGCCTTCGCCACCTCCGGCTTCGAGGACGCGGCGGTGCTGGTGGTGGACGGCAGCGGCAGCTCCTGGGACGAGCTGCCCCCCGACGAGCGCGCGGTGGTCCAGGGCACGGACGAGGCGCGCATCCGCGCGGCGATGGCGCGGGGCCTGCGCGTGCGGGAGTGGGCGTCGCTGTACGTGGCGTCCGGCACCTCCGCGCGCCCCGTGGAGAAGCACGTCCTGGAGCTCATCGGCCCGGAGGCGCTCCAGGAGCAGCGCCGCACGGGCATGCGGGAGTTCCGGGGGCTGGGGCACCTGTACCAGGCGATGGGCTGGCAGCTCTTCGGCTCCGAGGACGACGGCCCCGGCAAGGTGATGGGGCTGGCGCCCCATGGCCGCCCCACCACGCCGCCGGGGGACTTCTTCGAAGTCGACGGGAACGCCCTGCGCTTCAAGGACACCGTCCCCGCCCGCTACCGCCACCACGACCGCTGGCCCGCGCGGGAGCAGGAGTACGCGGACCTGGCCGCCTCCGCGCAGAACGCCGTCGAGGAGGCCCTGCTGCACCTCGCGAAGCGCGCACGGGCGCTGAGCGGCAACGCGCGCCTCTGCTACGCCGGGGGCGTGGCGCTCAACAGCGTCGCCAATGAACGGCTGCACCGGGAGTCGGGCTTCGAGGAGCTGTTCGTCATGCCCGCGGCGGAGGACAGCGGCGCCTCCGTGGGCGCCGCCTACTACGGGCTGTGGAAGCTGACCGGGAAGAACGCGCGCCGGCGCCTGAACCACGACGCGGTGGGCCGGGTGTACGCGTCCGCGGAGGTGCAGGCGGCGACCCGCGCGCAGGCGGGCATCCGCGCGGTGCCGTGCGACGACACGCTGGAGAAGGCGGTGGACCTGCTCATCGACGGCAAGATCCTGGGCTGGTTCGAGGGGCGCTCGGAGCTGGGCCCCCGCGCGCTCGGGCAGCGCAGCATCCTGTGCGACCCGCGCCGCGCGGAGATGAAGGACGTGCTCAACCACAAGGTGAAGTTCCGCGAGGGCTTCCGTCCCTTCGCGCCCATCCTCCCGCTGGAGAACGCGGCCGAGTGGTTCGAGCTGGACGGCGTGTCGAAGGAGAGCCCCTTCATGCTGCGCATCGCGCACTTCCGTCCGGAGAAGCGCGCGCTGGTGCCCGCGGTGGTGCACGTGGACGGCACCGGCCGCCTCCAGACGCTCACCGCCGAGAACAACGGCCGCCTCTACCAGTTGGTGAAGCGCTTCGAGCAGCGGACCGGCTGCCCCGTCCTGCTCAACACGTCCTTCAACGTCGCGGGTGAGCCCATCGTGGAGACGCCGGAGGACGCGCTCGGGTGTCTGCTGTTCACCGGCCTGGACGCGGTCGTCTTCGAGGACCGCATCGTCGGCAAGGAGTCCGGCTTCCGCTCCATCCTGGACCTGGAGATCCGCCTCACCGCCGACACCTTCTCCATGGAGTTCCCCATCACGCAGGGCGTCCTGCCCACGGAGCTGGCGGAGGTGGGCGGCGACATCCCCATCCCCGTGCCCTTCGGGACCCACCTGGACGGCGCGGCGATGATCGACGCGCATCCCCTCTCCCGGATGTTCCCCCACGTCCGCTTCCGCACCACCACGCCCTGGGGCCCGACGCTCCAGCTCTTCAAGCCGGAGGTGGCCCACGTCCTGAAGCGGGTGGGCCCGGGGACGACGGGCCGCCAGTTGCTGGCGGCGCTCGAACCGGAGGGCTTCGACGAGCGCCGCCTCACGCGCCTGCTGGGGACCCTGCGGCGCGTGCGGGTCATCTCCCTGGGGCGGCTCGACGCCTGAGGCTCAGGCCGGCGCGCCCCAGGACAGCACGCGCGTGGACTGCAGCTCCTCCAGCAGCGGGCGCAGCGCGGCATCCCGGCCCAGGTCCACCGGCACCGGGGTGCCCGCGTTCAGCCGGGTGAGCAGCTCCACCTGCTGGGGCGTCGCGGGCAGCGTGATGGCGTGCCCGTTGCTCCACACGCGCAGCGCCTCGCCGTCCTGGCGGAAGGCGATGGGGAAGCGCGCGTCGATGTGGACCGTG
Organism: Corallococcus sp. BB11-1; assembly: GCF_026626625.1. Lineage (NCBI taxonomy): Bacteria > Pseudomonadati > Myxococcota > Myxococcia > Myxococcales > Myxococcaceae > Corallococcus > Corallococcus sp. BB11-1. The sequence continues at coordinate 520,309 of NZ_JAPNJY010000031.1, forward strand.
CCCACGTCGGCCGGAAGCGCCTTCGGCGCTCGCGCGGGCACGTCGGTGAAGCCGCTGGAGGAGGCGTGCTTCACGAACCGCTCGGCCAGCACCCCGCGCATCTGCTCGGACGCGCACAGCCCGCCCAGGTGCGCCAGCGTCGCGACGATGTCCGCCGGGGCCGGCGAGTCACCGCCCACGGCGGGGTCGAACCTGCCGAAGTTGTCGATGCGGCCCAGCTCCATCTGCCGCATCAGCCCCATGAGCATCACGCCCAGCGCGTCCGCCTTCGGCCGATTGTACACGCAGGTGTTCAGCATCATGGGCGCGTCGTGCTTGTCCGCCACCGCCATGTGCCACCAGGTGTAGGGCCAGTACAGGAGCTCCCCCTCCTTCGCGTGGAGGACGACGGCCTCGTCCTGGTACTGCTTGTAGACCTCCGGGTCGCACAGGTCGCGCCCCCAGGTCTGTCCCCGCTGCGTCGCGGTCGGGACGCCGCGCTTCTCGAAGAAGTCCGGCGGCCACACCAACATCGTCTTCTCGCCGTGGAGGATCCAGCTCAGGTTGCTCGCGTCGTCGCGGTGCGGCCCCCGGGGCGTCGCGCGGTACTTGCCGGAGAACAGCTCCAGCTCCACGTCGATGGGCACCCCCAGCCGGGCGATGAACCCGCTGATGAACTCCCGGGTGCGCACCCACAGCTCTGGCGCGTGGACCTGCATCCCGTAGATGACGAACGTCACCTCCTGCTCGGCCGTGATGCGGGACAGGTAGGGCTCGAACGTCTCCTCGGGCTTCGGCGCGAAGGTGAAGGACTCCGCGGGCGTGCACCTGCGGCCGTTGACGTAGACGCTGCGCACGTCCGTCTCCCGCCGGGCCCAGGAGGCGCGGATGCCTTCGAACACCTCGTCGGGCGTGGCGATGAGTCCGGGCAGCACGTCCCGGAACACCCCGGGCTTCTGGCCCCAGTGCTCCTTCAGGAAGTGCTCCCAGAAGCCCTCCGCGGGCGTGTAGCGCGGGGCGGCCGGAGCGGTGGCGGGGCGGTTCGGAGGCTCGACAGGAAGGGTCACGGGGCCGGCACCTGTGTCGGAGGGAACGGGGCTGAAACCTACCGTACCGCCGCGCGCGACTTCAAACCGCGCCCGGTGACGCGGGGCGTGCCTCGGATGCCTGGTCGAGGTGCTGGAGTCGGGGCACGAACAGCGACACCCCGCCCACCAGCGCGATGCCCACGCCAATCAGCAGCACCAGCACGCTGATGCCCCGTCCGGGCCCCACCCCGATGACACCTCCCACGGTGGAGGCCCACGCCCCCCCGGGCATCAGCAGCGGCTCGAAGACCCAATCCACCAGGGGCCCCATGGCCGCATAGGTCAGCAGCCCCGCGAAGATGAAGACGGTCTGCCGCGCCGCGAACACCCGCCCCTGCCGGTCCGGTGGGATGAGCTGCTGCCACACGCTCTGGCCATAGGCGACGGAGAGGGTGCGCAGGGCCAGCAGCGTGAACGCGGCGGCCCCGATGAGCCACGGGCTCTTCGTCCAGCCGGTGAGCACCAGGACGAGCCCCGACAGGATGCACATCACCTGGACGGGCCGGACCCGCCGTGACGGGCCCTCCACCGCGACCATGCCCACGCTCGCGACCAGCGCGCCCACGCCCGCCGCCGCCACCACGCGGCCCAGCACGGACGCGCTGGCCAGCGAGAGGACCATGGGGCCAATCAAGCCCACCAGCAGGTTCATCGCGGCGTTGCACGCCAGCTCCAGCGCCAGGAAGGAGCGCAGCCCCGGCAGCCCCCCCAGGAAGCTCCAGGTGTGGCCCAGGTCACGGAAGCTCGCGAGCCTTCGCGGCGCCGCCACGGCGGGGGGGATGGGGACCTTCGTCCGGGGCACCATCGCCAGCGCGGCGACCGCCGTCAGGCTCAGGCCGAAGTTCATCCAGACCAGCGCCGTCAGCCCCAGGGGCGCGAGCAGGAAGCCGCAGGTGAGCGGCCCCAGGATTTCGCTGAGCGCGATGGCGACCTGCATCGCCCCGTTGCGCCGCGTCAGCTCCCGGGACGGGGCCCCGTGCGCCAGCAGCGCCATCAACGGCGGGGACTGGATGAACTCGAAGGCGGAGTGCCCGGCGACGGCCAGGTACATGGCCCAGAGCGCCACCTCCGACTCCAGGAACACGAACGCCAGCATCAGGCTGAACGCCGACCACGAAACCCGCTCCAGCCCCATCAGCCGCCGCGGCCCCACCCGGTCCGTCAGGTGGCCCGCGATGGGCGACAGGATGAGCCCGGGCGCGATGGCGAAGAGCTGCGTGAGCACCACCGGCGTCACCTGGCCGGTCCGCTCATAGAGCGCGACGCCGATGGCGAACGTGAGCACCGCGCCGCCAAACCAGCTCGTCAGCATGGACAGCCAGAGCCCCACCACGGCGCGGGACAGGAGCCCGCCCGACGTGGGCACCTCGGGGCCACCCTGGGGGGAGGCGGTCATGGCTTCGAGCGACCCGGAAGGTCGCGGGCCACCATCTCCTCGAAGGACTCGGGCCTGCGAATCAACCGGGCCTCGCCCTGCGCATCGACCATGACGACGGCGGAGCGGGGGAAGGCCCAGGCGCTCTCATACGACAGGAAGTAGGCCCCCGCCCCCGCGATCGCCAGCACGTCGCCCACCTTCAGTTCGGGCAGCTCCACGCCTTCCGCGAACACGTCGGCTGGCGTGCAGAGGGGGCCCGCCAGGGTGTAGCGGCGGCGGCGGGCCCGGGGCTCCCCGAGCAGCGAGATGGGATGACGCTCGCCCAGCAGCGGACGGGCCCCCGTCGAAGGGCCGCAGGTCGTGATGGCGTAGGTGCTGCCCTCGAACGCCTTCACGTCCAGGACCTCGATGAGCAGCGTCTGCGCCTCGCCCAGCAACGCGCGCCCCGGCTCGACGACGAGGGTGGGCAGGGGCAGGGAGTGGGCGCTGAACTCCTTGCGCAGGGCCTCACCGATGATTCCCGCCACGGCGTCGATGGGCTGGACCGGCGGCGTCCGCAGGAAGTGGGGCGTCTCACCCGGGATGAGGAAGCTGTAGGCCGCCTCCCAGCGCGTCATGCGCTCCACGGAGGGCACGCCGAAGCCGCCGCCCAGGTCCAGCGTGGACAGCGTGACGCCAGCTTCGCGCCGCAGCTGGGACGCGAGCGCCGCCAGGTCCCGGATGGCCTGCACGTAGGAGCGCGCATCGGCGAGGTTGCTCCCCACCTGCACCTGGAGCGCCTCGAAGCGCAGCAGCGGGTGCTGGCGGATCCGCGATGCCGCGACCAGCACCTGCGCCGGCTCCAGGCCGAACTGATTCTTCCAGCCCCGCGTCGGGCGGACCCTGCACCCCAGCCGCAGCTCGCGGCCATGCCGGGCGGCGGCCTCCCCCACCCGGTCGACTTCACCGAGCGAGTCCACGTTGAACAACCGGACGCCCGTGGCCGCGCAGCGGTCGATGAACTCCGGCCGCTTGCCGGGACCGTTGACCACGGTCCGTGCCGTCGGGATGCCCAGCTCCCCGGCGAGCCACAGCTCGAACGCGGAGACCACCTCCGCGCCAATGCCCTCCGCGTACAGGAGCCCCAGCACCTGGGGGACGGGGTTGGTCTTGAAGGAGACGTAGACCTCCGTCGGCGCGTAGCCGCGCTCGAAGGCCTGCTTCAGGGTGCGGGCATTCTGGAGGAGCGCCTCGCGGTCGATGACGTGCAGCGGCGTCCCGAACTCCCGCGCGAGCGCGAGCCCATCAATGGTCGTCATGGACGAGCGTCTCCTCGCGCGCGCACCAGGGGGCCGCGCAGGTGCAACCACGTCAATCGCGGCGTGTAGCCCAGCCGCGCGTACAGCCGCCGCATGGCGGCATTCTCCGACTCCACCTCCGCGTGGAGCTCCCGGAACCCGGCGGCCTGTGCGCCCCGGAGCTGCGCGGCCTTGAGCGCCTGTCCCACGCCGCGCCGGCGCCAGTCCCGCCGCACGCCGGTGATGAGGTGCTCGGCGACGCCCGGCCCGGACTCGGACAGGAGCGCGTAGCCGACCACCTCCTCGCCCGCGAACGCGACGAAGGACAGGTCGCGCCGCGCGCCGGGACCGAACATCCGCCGCCGCCAGGCGTCCAGCGGGAGCGCCGCGACAGGCTCCGCGCTCGGGATGTCCGGGTCGATGGCCGTGGCGACCGGGTGCACGACGGCGTCCAGCGCCGGAGTCAGGGGCACCAGCCGCACGCCTTGCGGAACGGAGGCCTCCACCCGCGCCTGTTCGAGCACGAGCGCCACCTCCTCCACGCGGAGCGCCTCATCGAAGCCGCGCTTGAAAAGGAAGGCCTGGGAGTCGGCGTCATCGCGTCGCACGAGGGTGTAGAGCCCGGTCCGGCCAATCCGCGCCGCGTGCTCCGACACGGCGGCGAACAGCGCCGAGCCGACGCCGTGGCGGCGGTGCGGCCTCAGCACGCGGACGCTCACGAAGGCGACCTGGGCGTCGCGGTTGTCGTGGTAGCGCCGGGCGGTGGCCGTCCCCACGGGGATTCCGTCCCGCACCGCGAGCAGGTCGATGCGGTCGTCCTGACGCGAGTCGGAGAAGTGCTCCTCCAGCGAGATGGGCGTGTCGGGGTGGATCTGGTTGCGGACGGCCACGTACCGGCCGCGCTCGGCGGTCGTCTGGACCGGGAGGATGTCGAACATGCGGGCTCCGCGCCGACGGGGGTTCTCGGGCTCAGGCTCGGACACGCGAGCCAGGCGACTATAAGGGGCCGCTCGTTCACGCGACCAGTCCGTCCGCACGTCCGGCCACTGGGGAGGCGGGGGAGGCGCCTGGAGCCGGGAGCACGTCGCGGGTGATATGAACACGGTCGCGTTCCGCGTGTTTCACCGGGGATGGGACCGGTGCGACGCATCCACGAGCAGCGGGGATGGTGTCGGCAATGGGCTTGGGGCAGGCAATGCCAGACGGGGTTTCCGCCGAGGCCGCCGCGCGCGGGCTCCTGGCGGTCGAAGGAGGCGTGTCCCTGGAGTCGCTGGCCCCGCCGCTCAGGGAGGCGGTGCGGGGGCTCCTTCCGCTCGTCCGTCGTTCGGACGGTCCGGGCTCCGCGTATGCGCGGGTCGCGGAGGTCCTGGGAGAGGCAGGCGTCCGCGCCGCCCTGGAAGGATTGGCGACCGCGCTGCGGGACCTGGGCCTGGCGGCCGACAGCGCGCTGGTGGGTGAGCTGCTGGACGACGGCAGGCCGCGAAAGGACCTCAGCCGCGACGCGTACGACGCGCACCGCGAATGGGGCCTCTCGCTCCTGACCCACGGCCACCGCGCCTTCAGCGAAGGGCGGTTCCTGCTGGAGCAGCTCGCGGTCTCCGGTCCCGCGGCACGGCAGGTGGACGTTGGGGAAGCCCCTGACGCGACGCGGGCGCGCTTCGAGGCGGCGCTCGCTCGCTTCGCGCCGAGCCTCCGGGTCCTCACCTATACCGGCAGCGGAAGCGACGCCGTCAACGCGGTGTATGAGATTGCCCGGCGCTGCGGCGAGAAGCGGCTCCAGCCCCACGCTCGCGGCACGGGAGAAGCCCCCAGCCCGGGGGTGGCCTTCTTCACGCGCTCTTATGGAGGAGGCCGGGGGCCGTCGCGGGAGATGAACTTCATGGGGTGGCCGGACCTCCGCAAGGTCGGGCCCTCGCCGTACCGGATGACGTCGCCCGCGCTGGACGGCTCCGAGCCCACGGAAGCGCGCCTGCGGGAGGTCCACGCCCTGGAGGAGCAGGCCCTGGAGCGGATCCGCGAGCTGGCCTCGGATGCGAGGACGCCGCTGGGTGCCATCCTGATCGAGGTCACGCAGGGGCCTGGCGGCGTGCTGACCTTTCGCGCGGACTTCCTGCGGCGCCTCCGGACCCTGGCGGACGCCCTGGCGGTGCCCATCATCGCGGACGAGGTCCTCACCTGTGGCGGGCGCACGGGCCGCTTCTTCGCGTACGAACACTTCGACTTCGTCCCCGACTTCGTCACGTTCGCCAAGGGCCTCCAGGTCAACGGCATCGCGGCGGTGGAGCGGCCGGGACAGCAGGAAGCCCAGCGCATCGACAGCCTGGGGGATGACGTCGGCGTCGCGCACCCGGTGGACTTCCTGAAGGCAGCGCGGGTCCTCCGCGTCCTGGAGGAGGAGCGGCTGGTGGAGCGCGCCACGGTGGTGGGGCGGCGGGTCTCCCAGCTGCTGGGGACCATCCAGCAATGGCATGGCCACCCCCGCGAGGTGGGCGTCGCCGGAGCGATGCTGAACTGGCGCCGCCCCCCGGAAGTCACCTACCTGATCATCAAGAATCCCGACTCGCCCATCCCGTTCGGGGAGCGCGAGCCCCTGGTGCGTGAGCGCATGCACTTCGCGCTCGACATCACGGCGGATGCGCTCGCGCGGATGTTCTGGGTCGCCAGCCGGTGGCAGGAGGTTGGTGGAGGTGTCCCTCCGGTGGAGCTGCTCGCGAACGTCCTGGGGGAGCCCTTCGACCTGAGCGAGGAACAACCCCACCTGGAGCCCGGCCCCGTCGACTTCGATGCCCGGCAGGTCGCGCTCGCCACGCTGATGGTGCGGGGGGGCTTGTCCGCCGGGGACCTGGACCCGCGGCTGCGCCCCTGGGTCGAACAGCTCCGCCAGACAGGAGCGAACCTGCCCTTCACGCGAGAGGCGGAGGTGCTGGCCTACCGTCTGGTGCGAGCCCTGGGAAGGCAGGCCATGACGGGGGCGCTGGAGTCGCTCGCGGCCGTGGTCGCGAAGGGCGTGGTGCGGCCCGCGCCGCCCCGGGGCCATGTGCCGGTGCTCCACGCCGAGCATCCCGCGTTTCGTCGCGGCGCGTTCACGCTCCAGGCGCTGCTGGACGCGGGGCAGAACCGCTCCCTCGCGCTGGGAGAAGACTCACCCTCCCGGGCGAGGACCCGCTTCGAGAAGGCGCTCCGGGACGCCGTGCCGGGGCTGCACCCCGTGGAGCCCGCCAACGATTCAGCAGAGGCGCTGCGGTGCATGTTTGAAATCGCGCGCGAGCTGGGCCTCCGCCGGATGGGCGCGGGCGCCGCCGGAGAGCCCCGGCCCGCGTTCTTCCTGGGGAGCAGGGGCGCGGGACGGGGTCCCGGCGCCGCGCTCCGCTCGGAGGCGCACGCGCTGCGGGCCGGCGCCGCCTCCCTGGCCGCCTACGCGCTTCCGGACGTCACGCTCCGCCCCGCCGACCTCCACGACGAACGGGCGTCGTCGCGGATGGAGGCGGACGAGCACGCCGCGCTCGCACGGATCCGCCACCTGGCGAGCCATCCGGAGCATCCGCTGGGGGCCGTCTACCTGGAGTCGCTCCGGACCGGACGCGAGCTGCGCGTCTACCGCCCGGAGTTCCTGCGCCGGTTGAGGGCGCTCGCGGATGAGCTCCGGCTGCCGCTCATCGCGGATGAGCTGGACACGGCGGGAGGCCGCGCCGGCACCTTCTTCGCGTTCCAGCGCACGGCCCTGGAGCCGGACTACGTCGTCTACGGAGGCCTGCCCCAGCACGGCATCGCCTTCCTGCCTCGCGACGGGAACGACTTCCTGCGCATCCCGAACCTCGGGCTGACGACGGCCGGAGGCACGGCCGCCGACTACCACGCCTCCGCCGAGGTGCTCGCGGTCCTCCAGGAAGAGCACTTGATGGAGCGCGCCCTCCAGGCCGAACAGCGCGCCCTCCGTGAAGGCCGGGCCGCCTTCGGCGCCTGGGTGGAGCTGCGAGGAGAGGTCGTCACGCAGCCGCTGGACCTGCTGCCGCCCTCCGCGTGAGCCCCGGATCCGGGTGCCACCAGACCTCCGAGTCAAAACCCTCTCCAGGATTCCATCCTGGAAGTGACCGAGCAGCGTCAACGGATGAGACCTGATGAAACATACTGTAGTCATTGGGTTGCGATAAAAAAACGTCTTGGGGAGTTTACAAGCAGCTCCTGGCTCCTCCAGAATGCGCCCGTTCCAAAAAATCCCTTTTAAACGAGGTTCACATGCTTTCTGGTCGGATCATGCGTGGCTGGGCTACCGCGAGCGTGATGTCGCTGCTGGTCATTGGTTGCGGTCCGCAGGCGAGTGAGGAGCAGGCCCCGAAGGAGGAGGCCCCCGCCGCCGCCACGCAGGAGATCGTCGGCGGCTCGGCGACGACCATCGCGGCGAACCCGTGGCAGGTGTCCCTGCAGAGCACCAGCGGCAGCCACTTCTGCGGCGGCAGCATCCTCAATGAGAACTGGATCCTGACCGCGCAGCACTGCGTGAAGTCGGGCAGCAGCATCAGCAAGCCGGGCCGCGTCGTCGCGGGTGTCACCAGCCGCACGGCCACCAACGGGCAGGTCCGCACGGTCGCCCAGGTCGTCGTGGTCCCGGGCTACGTGGACGCCAACGTGGGCAAGGACGCGGCGCTGCTGCGCCTGTCCACGCCGCTGGACCTGAGCGGCGCGAACGCGAAGGCCATCCCCATCGTCACGGCGGCGGACGCCGCCGCGGGCGTGACGGGCGAGGGCGTCATCGCGCGCGTCACGGGCTGGGGCTCGCTGAGCAGCGGCTCCTCGTCGCTGCCGACCACGCTCCAGACGGTCGACGTGGCGCTGATGACCAACGCCCAGGCGCAGGCGAAGTACCCCAGCGAGGTCATCTCCGCGGACCAGCTGGCCGCGGCCTCCCCGGGCAAGGACTCCTGCCAGGGTGACAGCGGCGGTCCCCTCACCGTCATGAAGGGCAACACCCGCGTCCTCGCGGGCATCGTGAGCTGGGGCTACGGCTGCGCGGACTCGCGCTACCCGGGCATGTACGGCCGCGTGTCGTCCTTCGAGTCGTGGATCAACAGCACCATCAACGGCACGACGCCTCCTCCGGGCACGACGCTGCTCGACAAGACGGGCCTGTCCGGCGCGTCCAACTCCTTCGTGCACTACGCCATCACCGTCCCCGCCGGCGCCACCACGCTGACCGTGGAGCAGTCGGGTGGCACGGGCGACGCGGACCTCTACGTGCGCCAGGGCTCGCAGCCCACCACCAGCGCCTACAACTGCCGTCCGTACGCGAGCGGCAACGCGGAGACGTGCACCCTGAACAACCCCGCCGCGGGCACCTGGTACGTCTCCGTGCGCGGCTACAGCGCGTTCTCGGGCGTGTCCGTCAAGGCCACCGTCCCGTAGTCGCTGAAACCCACCCCTCCAAGTGAGTTCCGGAAGCCCCCTTCCTCCACGCTGGAGGAAGGGGGCTTCTGTGTTTCAACGGGCCAACCCGTGCCACGCGGATGGTAGACCCAGCCCCATGGCCCGGACCGGACCCAGATCGCCTCGCTGCCCAGACTGCAACGCGCCCTTCGCCCTCAAGCCCGGGCAGACGCACTACACCTGCGGCTACTGCGGCATCGCCTTCGACCTGGGAGCCGCGCAGACGAAGCCGCCCGTCTCCCTGCCTCCGGGCCCCCAGGGGAAGCCGCCGCCGTCGGCCCCGGTGATCGTGGTGCTCGCGGGGGTCATGGTCCTCCTCATGAGCACGGCCGCGGTCTTCATCATGAAGGCACCGCCTGAATCGGCGCCCCCGCCGCCCTCCCAAGCGGCCCGTGCGCCAGTCGTGCCCCCCGTCGCCCCACCGGCCCCGCCCCCGGTCCCTCCGCCAGCTGAGCGGAGTGCTCCCAAGCCGGACTTCCAGTGGGCCAGCAGGACCGCTCCCGCGTTCATGGACGTCAATGGGGACGGGACGGATGACATCATCGGGCACGTGCGCCGGCTGGAGGCCTCCAAGGGGATGGACCTGGTGGCCGCGTTCGACGGCAGGACGCTTGAGCAGCTCTGGGAGACGCCGCCCGCGGAAGGGCCGGACACGTCCCGGACGACGAAGGTCATCGCCCAGGGAGGCCGGCTGGTGATGAGCGAACAGCGGGTGGTGAACCTGCTGGAGGCGGAGACCGGGAAGCGGCTCGGGCGCGTGCCCTTGTCGGATTCGCCGCGCCGGCTCTGCATTCCGCCGGGAGACACCGAGTCGGTCTGGATCGAGGTGGTGGACGGACAGCACCTGCTCCTCAACACCCGGACGGCCACCGCCCGCCCCGCACCCCGCGCCCCGCCGCGCTGCGCGACGCCGCCGTTGAGCCCGCAGACCTGCTCCCTGGGCCGCCCCGTGGAGCTCACCACCACCTGCGAGCGCTCCAGCTACCCGCCCTCCGACATCCGGGGCTTCTCCCCCTCGTTCATCTACCGCAACAAGAACGCCATCCTCGTGACGGGCACCCGGCGCCCCGGGACGTCCGTGCCCATGGCGGCGCTGTTCCAGAAGGGTTCGAGGAAGCCCTTGTGGCACGGCGTCGTCGCGGACACGGATCCCCTCACCCTCCAGGACCAGACCCCGGAGGTCGCCGAGCTGACCGATGACGCCTTCTACATCGCCTATGAACTGGAACAGGGCGGCGTGCGGCTGGTGCGGCGCGACCTGGGCACCGGCGCCATGACCTGGGACGTGGCCATCCCCCGCTCCAAGGACGGCAGCGCGCCGCCCGTCATCTGGGCCCACGGCGACCGCGTCTACGTGCCGCACTGGACGTGGCTGGACGTGTTCGAGGCCAGCACGGGCAACCTGGTCGGCACGCTCGGACGCTGGTGACGGCGGGGAGGGACGCGTCAGTAGACGCCAATCAGGTGGATCTGCACGCGGGGGTTGCCCAGGTACTCCTCCAGCCGCCACCGGCTGGACATCCCGTCCTCGTGGAGGCCCGCGCCCCGGGCGCCTTCCCGTGGCGGGTCGGCCACGGCGAGCGCCTCCTTGAGCTGGGACACGGCCCAGACGTCGAACTTCGGGTCGCCTGAGCCCTCCAGCAGCTTGAGGTCCAGCAGCTTGCCGTCGCGCGCCTGCCGGACCTCCACGATGGCGGCGAGCGCGAGTACCGGCGTGGTGACGTCCACCATGTACATGTTCGCCGCGCGCCCGGCCTCCACGGCCGCCTGCATGCGGTTGCGCGTTTCGAGGCGCAGGTCCCGGGACTCGGGGGCCATGGGGCTGCCCGTCTTCCCGAAGCGCTGGATGGCGTCCACCTGTTCGCGCTTCATCCGCGAGGCGAGCCGCTTCATGTCCAGCGGCGGAGGCCCCACCAACAGCTTCGCGAAGCCCTTCTGGAGGGTCGCGAAGTACGGGTGCACCGCGCCGCCCGAGGCCCGCGCCGTCGCGGCCGCATCCCTGGCCCAGCCGTCCACCCGCTGACGCACCTCCGCCGCCTCACGCTCCACCAGCGCCTTCGGGTCGGGAGCCTCACCGGGGTCGTTGCGAAGGGTGCGCCCCGTCGAAGGAGGCCCCTTCAAGAGCCCGCCTCCCATGAGTCCCGGAGGCATGAGGTCCGGCGGCGAGGCACGGGGAACATCCCGGGCCAGCGGCGGGGAGGCCACCGGCGCATCCGCCCCCGACGGTCGCTCCGCGGAGCCGGCCGGAGCCTCCTCCGGCGACGTGGGCGGCTCCGCGCGCTGGGCGGGCCCCTGCGCCAACGGGGGCGGAGGGGAAGGCCGCGGTCGCTCCGCCCGCCGGGGCGGCGCTGGGTTCGTGGGCTCGGGCGGCTGAGCGGGAGGAGGAGGCACCGGCCGCTCCGCCGGAGGCACGACCTCCCATTCAATGGGCCTCGTGGCCACCGCGCGCCGCTCCGGGGGCGGGATGCGCGACAGCGCGGCGAACAGCGCCGCGTGCAGCAGCACCGACACCACGAGCAGGAGGAACAGCTGGGAGCGGCGCGACACAAGGAACAGCTTGCACCTCCCCGGCGCGACAGTGAAGCCGCGCGGGGCGTGGGTGTGGGCGGTCCACCCTCTCCTGCCTGCTCTCACGGAGGGCCCGGCTGCCCGGCCCCCCACGCCCGTCCCTACGGCGCCGCAGGTGTCCTGAACTCCGGGATGAGCGCCCCCGTGAGGCGGATGCTCTTCATGACCTTGTCGTGCGTCAGGGCGCCGACCTGGTGGAAGGACATGAGCGCGTCGATGCCCAGCGCCTCGTAGCGCTTCAGCCGCGTGCGCACCTGGTCCTGGGTCCCGACGATGAGCGAGTCCTGCCCGCTCAACACCTCCCACACCTGCTCGTCCGGCACGCTCTCGCCGGACATGATGCGGCCCAGCAGGCGCTGCGCCTGGGACTGGGGCGCGTTCGGGTTCTTGCTGCGCACGTACTGCCCGGTCAGCCCGCCGCCCGCGGGGTCCTTCGCCAGCGCCTCCAGCTCCGCGGCCGTCTTGACGAAGGCGTCCTTGGCTTCGAAGAAGGTGAAGGAGCCCGCCGTGTACCAGGCCGCGGCCTTCGCGGCGCCGTTCTCCATCGCCTCGCGCTCGCTGTCCGCGCAGTGGACGAAGGTGAAGAAGGCGACCTGGTTGTTGACGAACTCGCCCACCGGCTCACAGCGGGTGCGCTGCGCCTCGCGGTAGATGTGGATCATCTCCGCGACCTGCTCCGGCGAGGCCCAGAGCGTCACCCCGAGCGCCCCCACGCCGTTGCGCCCCGCCTGCTCGAACGAGGCAGGGCTGGAGCACGCCTGCCACAGCGGCGGGTGCGGCTTGCGGTACGGCTTCGGGATGACGGTGACGTCGTTGAGCTGGATGTCGGGGCTGTTCCAGGAGACGCGGTCCTGCGTCCACAGCTTCGGCAGCAACTCAAAGGACTGCTGCATCTGCCCGCGCGTGGAGTCCGGCTCGATGTTGAAGGTGCGCCACTCCGGGATGGTGCTGCGCGCCAGCCCCAGTTGGAAGCGCCCACCGCTCAGGTGGTCGATGAAGGCCGACCGCTCCGCGATGCGGATGGGGTGGTTGAAGCGCGTCGGCGCCAGCACCGACGAGTGGCCCACGTGGATGTTCTTCGTGCTCGTGGCGATGGCCGTGAGCATGATCTCCGGCGCCGAGCTGTAGCTGAACTCCACCGCGCCGTGGTGCTCCACCTGCCACCAGACGCCGTACCCCAGCTCATCCGCCAGCCGCGCCTGCTCCAGCGTCTCCTGGATCAACCGGTGTTCGTGGTCCGGTCCCGTCCAGTGCTCCTTCGGGTGCTGCATCTCCGAAAAGATATCGAGCCGCATGTCGTCCCCTCTCTCGCCGTGACAGCGCGTCGCCCTCCAGGAAGGAGGACTCCACGAACACGGGTTGAATCAGCTTAAACTGATTTCACCTGGAAAGGGACGGTGGGACGCATGCGCACGGACACGCGGAGAATGACGCAGGGGCTTGGGACCCGGCGGTGGCTGCTCACGGGACTGGCGCTGACGTTCGCGGGCTGCGGGGCGGAGCGGGAAGAGGAGGCCCCTCCCCAGGGCGCGCAGCGGCAGGCGCTCACGACGTTGACGGCGACGGAGGACGCCTACGTCCATGAGGCCAATGCCAGCTCCAATTACGGCTCGGCCGCCTCGTTGTTCCTCAAGACAGACACGGGGGCGAGCCGGTATGCCTTCGTGAAGTTCAAGCTGACAGGGATTGCCGGTGTCACGAGCGCCCTGCTGCGGGTCCACGGAAGCGCGTCCTCGAACACGACGCTCCAGGCCTTCCAGACCGCGGATGGCTGGACGGAGTCCTCCCTCACCTGGAGCAACCAACCCGCCGCGGGCAGCCTCGTGGGCTCCGTGGCGCTCGGCACGGCCGCCATGGACCATGCGCTCGACGTCACGGCCTACGTGAACGCGCAGGCGGCCGGGGACGGAACGGTGTCCTTCGTACTGCGGGAGACCGTGGGCAAGTACACCACGCTGGTCAGCAGCGAGGGCAGCGCGACCGGGCCCCGCCTGGAGCTCATCCCCAGCGGAGGGGGCACGGGCGACACGCAGCCGCCGACGGTGCCCATGAACCTGACGGCCACCGGGGTCTCCAGCAGTCAGATCAACCTGGGCTGGAGCGCGTCCTCCGACAACGTGGGCGTCACCGGCTATGCGCTCCATCGAAACAACGTGTTCCTGAAGAACGTCAGCGGCACGTCCACCAGCGACACCGGCCTCTCCGCTTCCACGCCCTACAGCTACGCGGTCCAGGCGCTGGACGCGGCGGGCAATGCGTCCGGCAGCAGTGTCACCGTCACCGCGACGACCCTGAGCGGCGGCGGGACGTCCTCATGCGCGAATGCCCTGGCCTCGACCGCCGCCATCCAGGCGGCCCTGAAGACCGCGGGCCCCGGCACCGTCATCCTCCTCGCACCCGGCACCTACGTCGGCAACCGCTCCACCAGCGGCGACCCCGGCGGCCAGGGCCTGTTCTATTCGGGCCAGAGCGGCACGCCCGCCAACCCCATCGTCCTGAAGAGCTGTGACCCCAGCAACCCGGCCACCCTCAAGGGCGGCTCGGTCAAGGATGGCTCCTACGGGCTGCACCTGACGGGCGACTCCTGGCAGGTCCGCGACCTGCGCGTCACCACCGCGCAGAAGGGCATCATCATCGACAACGGCCATCACAACCTGCTGCACACCGTGGAGGTCCACTCCGTGGGTGACGAGGCGATCCACTTCCGGGACGGCAGCTCCTACAACACGCTGGAGGCCTCCCTGATCCACGACACGGGCCTGTATCAGGCGAAGTACGGCGAGGGCGTCTACGTCGGCTCCGACGTCAGCAGCCCGTACGAGCACGTCGTGGTGGGCAACGTCGTCCGGACCACGGTGTTCGCCGGGGGCATCACCGCGGAGCACATCGACATCAAGGAGGGCGCGGACGGCACGCGGGTGGAGGGCTGCACCTTCCAGGGCGCGGGCATCTCTGGAGAGAACAGCGCCGACAGCTTCGTGGACGTCAAGGGCGTCAACACCCTGGTGCGGAACAACCGGGGCTACCGCCAGGGCAATCCCAAGGTCCTGGATGCCTTCCAGGTCCGCACGCACGGCACCGGTTACGCGACAGGTGAGAACAACGCCTTCTCTGGCAACGTCGTCGACCTGGACGACTCCCCTGGCTACGTCGTGTTCGCCACCAGCGCCACGACGGGCACCACCGCGAGCAATGACGTCCGCACGGGCGGCGGCAACCTGTACAGCAGCAACGTGAACGACTGACGGTGCCCGCATGTCACCCCGCGCCGCCCAGGGGGCAGTGCCCTCCGGACGGCGCGGGTCATCCGATGAGGCGAGGGGCTACTCCACCCAGTGGATCTTCCCCAGACCGGCGGGGATCAGGTCGCACACGTAGACCGAGTGGTCGTACGGGTTGTTGTCATACACCCCCCGGGCCGGGATGCAGCGGGCCTGGGTGGGGTAGGGGGCATTGAACTCGGCGGCGAGCTGCTGGCAGTACGTGTCGCCCGGGCCACCGCACTCCTCGGTGCACTGGTCGGCGCGGATCCAGTACGGGTTGTACTCGGGGTACGAGTCCGACTCGGTCCAGCACAGACCCGTCGTACACGCGGAGTCCGAGGAGCAGCCCTGGCCCACGGCGTTGAGGCCCTGCTCCTGCTGGGCAGGCGCGGGGGTGGGCTCGGGGGCCGGGGTGCCACAGCCGACCATCGTGAGCGAGAAGAGGGACAGGGACACAGCGATGAGGTTCCGCATGGGAGTTCCTTTCCAGGTGAAGGGAAGCCCCGAAGCAAGCACTCCTCGCGCCCCGAGCCAAGCAACGTTCTCGCGGATCCGAACGGTCCCCGACACGCGGAAGGTGCCGGGGACCGGAGCCGCCTACGGGTCCCCGGGCGACTGCATGCACGTCCATGTGCCGTTGACGGTGCAGTAACAACCGCCCGTGGGCTGCCCGCCCAGGCAACAGCCGCGCGAGGAGCCCGAGGGCGAACACGCCTTGCCATTGAGGTTCTCGCACGCCGTGGGCTTCGAGCAGATCAGCGGCTGGCAGTACTGGATAACGGTGCCACACTGCACGTGGGAGCCGTCGACCGCGGAGCAGCTGGCGCCCTGACAGGTGATCGCTCCCGTGGGGCAGTTCGCCGTACAGGTGAGGGCGCTCGACTGCTGCCCCATCTCCTCCTGCGCCTGGCCAGACTCCACACCGCCACAGGCCACCAGCCCCGTGAGGATCAGCGCCGCGAACATACCCAGACAATGCTTCATGGTGTGTCTCCTGCTTGGAGGGAATGGGGGACGACGAACGCAGTCTGCACCCTTCATCTCCAGGAAGTCCCGCTCCCCCTGGAATGGACGCCTCTTTCGTCCCATCCACATCGCTTCCAGACTGGACGCGAGGGGGCATCCCAATGAGTGGTGAGGGCTCACAGCCGGTCGCGGCCGTGCTCTTGAAGATGATGGACTTCCGCCTGGGCCGCGCCCTGCGCGCGGTGCTGACGGCGCCGGACGTCCCCTCCGCGGTGCGGGAGCTGGAGACGCTGGCCATCGACCGGCTGGAGGGCGCGCTGGTGGCGACGCTGGAGGACCTGTTCTTCGTCCAGAAGATGCTCGCGCTCGGAGCGGGCGTGCTCGTCGCCGCGGTGCCGACGTTCATCCTCCTCGCGCTGCGGCACTGAGTCCGTCCGCGCGAAGGAGCCGCCCGTCACCTGCTCCGCGGTCCGCCCCCCGTCCATCAAGCATCACGGGATCGCCGTCGTGAGCACCTGTCCCGTGTGGACGCGCACGGCCTTCGAGCCAGGATTCTCCAAGAGCGAAAAATGGATTTTACCGTCCGCCATCAAGATGGAGGGGCGACTCAGTTGCACGAAATTCGCATCCACGGCGACCCGCGACAGGCGCTCGGGGACCCCCGCGGTGGAGAGCACCAGCAGCACGGGGCCCGCCTGGGTCAAGGCGAAGACCATCAGCCGCGCATCATCCAATCGCTCGGCGTCGAACTCGAACACAGGCTGGCCGGTGAGCAGGTCCTGCGTGGGCGCCGACGCCTCCCATTCCGCTCCCAAGCGCACGTATTGGAGCGTCCCGGGAATCGTGTCATTGCGCGCCCCCCCCGATCCGGGCGCCTTGCAAAACAAACCGAAGCCCTTCACCAGCGCAATCGCCACTGCGTTCTCGCAGGCCCCCAACTTCCGTGCACCACGGGGTCTAGGGGCCGGGGGAATATCGAAAGCGACGGCATGCTCATTGTCCGCGATCATGGAAATCCGTTGGGGGGCCTGGGCATCTCCCCGAAAGAAGCGGGGACGGCTGAAGCCTGTGAGCGGAGCGCTGTCCGTGAGCGCCATGACCCCCTCCTCGTGCTCCTTCCTCATCTGAATGGAATCCAGAGCGCCGCCCGCCATCTGGTACGCGATGCGATAGCCCTCCCCTGCAGCCCAGGAGACATCCCAGTTCGGAGGGACAGGGAGCAACTGAGGGATGACCATGAACGGAGCAAGCGGCTCACCCGATCCTTCCGGCGCCATGGAATGAAGCGCAGTCTCGCTGCGCATGGGGTTGAGCTTCTTCGTGGTGGACAGCAGCAACCGCACACGTGAGCCGGCGTTGACAAGCCGGGCATCTTGGAGTGGCGCATCGAGTTTGACGGGGACCGTCGATAGTTTCACTTCGTTGGCGGACATCTTGCCCCTTCCGTGGCAGCCCAGCAGGGCGGTGGCCATCAACAGCCCCGCGAACAGCATCCATCGCTTATTTCCGTCAACCAGCATTCATCTCTTCCGGTTCCACCTAGATGCGCGTCTGGGTCCTCAGGTTCCAGAATTCCAGCCGCTCCAACCCCAAACGACTGCACCAGTTCACGCGAAAGCTGATGTACAGGCCATCAATGGAGCCCTCCTCCCAGAGCCGCTGGGTGGTGAAGGTCGTGCCATAGGACGGGTCATAGAAGCGATTTCCGCGGACCACGATGAAGTGGTTATAGAAGGCGGGAGGCGGTTCAGGATTTCCCTGGCCTGCCGCCCCCATCAACTGTGTACAGTCATCGTTCATCTCGTGTGTATAGCTGGCGGTATGGGCGCCGTAGAGCTTTGGATCCAGTTGAGCGGTCCGACCACGCAGGGAGCCCGCCCCCGTGAAGGCCCAATGCTTGACTAGGAAGCCCTGCAGACTCTTGTCCGAACGGTCCAAGTCACAAACCACGAGGACCTTGGACGCATCCTGGAGCCCGTGCGCCTTGAACATGTCCACCAGGAATTCAGCCCAGGAGCCACACTGGCCGCTGCCATCTTGCTGACTCAACAACTGCCGGGTATTGGTGGCCGTCGTGGTTTCAGGATTCCAATAGGTGAGGGACTTGCCATCCCGCTTGCGTCGCACGCTCATGCTGCGGAAGGGCGTGAAGATGACGTCGGCCAGTTCGTCCGCCGTCTTCTTTCCATGCGCACTTCGGCAGGAGATATCCACCAGCGACCAATACAGGGGGGCGACCATCGGAGGCGCGAGCACCAGATAGAGCAGGTGACTGCTACTGCCGGCGGGCTCCCAGCCCTGCCCTTCTGCCTGGGCCTGCCAGGTGATTTCCAGGGGATCGAAGCAGGCAATGATGTCCGGCAGTTCCACGCTGCTGTTGAGGGGAGCCGTGCTGACGGTCTTGTCCGCGGGACGGACAGCGATTTGAGCCACCCACTCGAGTTGCACACCTCCCGGGCTGCACGTCCCCTTGATTTCGACAAACTCTTCCTGACTGGGAGCCTTGGTCACACGGAAGGTGCAGACCAGACGCGCCGCCTCCTTACGGGTGTAGCAGATGGGCGACTGTTTTCTGGCGGAGCGGCCTCGCTGCCACTCCGGCTCGCGAAAAGGGCCCTCTGTATCCTTATCAAGGGGATTGTTTCCAACGAAGCGGATTTCCTCGATGGAGAGCCGTGTGTGTTGCGGCTCCTCCTGCTTGACCTTCTTCCGCTTCGCGGTGTCGGGCGAAGCACCCGCGGACTCCTTGCGGATCTTCCCACTCGCCTTCAGCTTCATGAGACTCCCTCCAGGGCTTCGCCTTGGCTCAGGATTCTTCGAGGGTGATGGTCTTGCCAAAGAACTCGACGCTGCCGGACTTCTTCAGGCGAATGGCCAGCTTGTTGTTGACGCTGACCGTCAACGTTTCGGCCTTGAGTTCGAATGTCTTCGCCATCCAGGTCGCATTGCCCTTGACCGTGATGTCCGTCAGGGCGCCTACCTTTTCCGTGAGGTCCTTGCCGGTCGTGTTCGTCCAGTGACCGTCAATCCTCATCCGCTCCTCATCGCCCACCTTGCGCTGCTTGTCCCCTGAGACCGTTTCCTGGCGGCTGCCGACGACATCCTCGGTGAGGGCACCGCCTACCTCCACGGTCTTCATGCCTCCCGTTGCCTCGTTGCTGGCCAGGCCCACGTTGAGCAGGAGCCCCCCACCAATGGTGACCGCTTTCACCGCCCCCACGCTCTCCATGACGCCGTAGGTGACAAAGAGGCCCCTGCCCCGGCCCACGGTCACGGACTGATGGCCTTCGACCGACTCGTCATGGAGCGCCGTCGTGACCGTGTCGCGGTGCCCCTGTACCCGCAGGGTCTGGTCACCTTCAATGACGCTCACGTCATCGCGATAGACGTCCAATCGCTGGTGCCCCTCCACGGTGCGCGCCCGGTCCTTCTTCACCAGCAGGTCCTCGAAGGCCCGCACCTCCTGGTCCTTGTCGTTCTCCGTGACCAGGTCCTGGTCCTTCTGCGCGTGGTGGAAGACCTCCTCCTGGCCCTTGGCGTCCTCGAAGCGCAGCTCGTTGAAGCCGTCGCTGCCCTTGCTGGAGGCGCTCTTGTGGGTGCTCTTCGTCTTCTCGTCCGGCAGCGCGTAGGGCGTCGCGTTGGCGCCGTTGTAGACGGAGCCCGCGACCAGCGGCCGGTCGGGGTCGCCCTCCAGGAAGCGCACCACCACCTCCTGCCCGATGCGCGGCAGGACGAGCGCGCCCCACGCGGGGCCGCCCAGCGCCTGGCTGGTGCGCACCCAGCAGGACGCCTTGTCGTCCCGCTGGCCCTCCCGGTCCCAGTGGAACTGGACCTTGATGCGGCCGTGCGCGTCGGTGTGGATCTCCTCGCCCGCCGGGCCCACCACCTGCGCCGTCTGGAGGCCGGTGATGCGGTGCCGGGGCGTGAGCCGCCGGGGCCGGAAGGGCACGCTCGCGGGCATCAGCTGGAACTGGTTGCGGTACAGCCCGCCCAGCGCCTCGCGGCCCCCGTGGGTCTCCGGCTGGCCGCCGTGGTGCACCACCTTCACCACGACGTAGCGCCCCTCGTGCGTGCCGTCGTCCTCCACCTGCAACAGGTGCCCGGAGGTGAGGCGCGGACAGACGCCCTCCCCTTCGAGCGTCAGGGACGCCTGCGTGGCCTCCTGGATGCGCACCCGGGCCGCCGCCTTGCCCGTGCCCGTCGCCACGTACCCGCCGGGATAGTCGTACAGCTCCAGCGCCTCCAGGCCCTCGGAGGACTTCGACCTGCCGGACACGTCCAGCGAGGGCTTCTCGAAGTC